>NZ_UWOK01000001.1:1441572-2162358 GCF_900573985.1 Campylobacter showae
ACGGCGCAGTACTTTGATAAGGCCGAGTGGATCGCTCCGGTGCCAAACACCGACACTGCGATGATGCTAGGCATGATGCACTACCTATACGAGAGCGGCAAATACGATAAAAACTTCATCGAAACCTATACGAGTGGCTTTGATAAATTCCTGCCGTATCTGCTCGGTAAAACCGACGGCACGCCTAAAAATTTGGAGTGGGCAAGCAAAATTTGCGGCCTAAAAGCAAGCCTCATAAAAGAGCTTGCGGACACTTTCTGCGCTAACCGCACGATGATAATGAGCGGTTGGGGTATGCAGCGCGCGCATCACGGCGAGCAGCCGCACTGGGCGATGGTAACTTTGGCGGCTATGCTAGGACAGATCGGGCTTCCGGGCGGAGGTTTTGGCCTTAGCTACCACTACTCAAACGGCGGCGCTCCGACTTGCAAAGGCGCAGTCATCGGCGGCGTAAATAGCGCAAGCGTGGGTAAATTTAACGACGAGGGCGAGTTTATCGGTACCGATAGCGGAGAATTTGACGCAAACGGCCGCTTCGTTGCTAAGGCTGCAGCGGTTGCGGGTACGGGTCAAAGCTGGCTGCAAAAGGCGACTCATTATGCATTCCCGGTCGCTCGTATAGCAGACGCTCTGCTAAATCCTGGCAAAGTGATCGATCACAACGGCAAGAAAATCACGTATCCTGATATCGACTTTATCTACTGGGTCGGCGGCAATCCTTTGGCTCATCATCAAGAGACGAACCGCCTGCTAGAAGCGTGGCGCAAACCTCGCACGGTAGTCGTAAACGAGGCATACTGGACGCCGACTGCTAAGATGGCCGATATCGTATTTCCAACCACAACCGCATACGAGCGCAACGACGTCACGATGACGGGCGACTACTCAAATATGAACATCGTGCCGATGAAGCAAGTTGTGGAAAAATACGCCGAAGCGCGCGATGATTATCAAATTTTTACCGATCTTTGCAAGGCGTACGCTAAAAATTTAGTCGTAGCCTACACTGACAACGGCAAGGATGAATTTGACTGGATAAAAGAGTACTACGGCGCGGCGTACGAGCAGGTCAAGGCTATACCTGATTTTGAAACCGATATGAAGCCGTTTGAGGAGTTTTGGAATGAAAATAAGCCGGTAACTTTTGCCTCGACGCCTGAGAGCGATACGTGGGTGAGATTTGGCGAGTTTAGAGAGGATCCGGTGCTAAATCCGCTAGGAACGCCAAGCGGCCTAATCGAAATTTACTCCGAAACCATCGAGAAAATGGGCTATGACGACTGCGGCGCGCATCCGATGTGGTTTGAGCCGATCGAGTGGCTAGGTATGAAAGATAAACCTGCCGAGCTACACATGCTAAGCCCGCATCCGACCGATCGCCTCCACTCGCAGCTAAACCAAACCTCTCTGCGCGAAAACTACGCGATCGCAAACCGCGAGCCGATCTGGATACACCCTAAAGACGCCGCGAAAAAAGGTATCAAAACGGGCGATTTGGTTAGGGTATTTAACGCGCGCGGCGAAGTGCTAGCGGGTGCCTTGGTGACGCAAGATATCAAAGAGGGCGTCGTTAAGCTCGCTGAGGGCGTATGGTACGACGGATTTGACGCGGGTCTTTGCAAAAACGGCTCGCCAAATGTGCTAACTATTGATATCCCGACTAGCAAGCTAGCTAACGGCAACATCAGCCACACCGCGCTTGTAAATATCGAGAAATTTACGGGTAAGGCGCCTGAGCTAACGGCGTTTAGCGATCCGAAATTCGCTTAAATTTGAGGCTGCAAGATAAAATCTGCGTCTTAAATTTGATAAAACCTCGCCGGGTTAAATTTGACTCGGCGAGGCGTTTAAAATTTAACCGTTAAATTCAACTCGGAGCGGTATAAATTTGGATTAAATTTATCGTTTTTGCTACGCTGATTTTGCTTTCATACCGCTTTATATTTTATTCTCATAAAAATTACTTCTTATTTTTAATAAATTTGGACTGGATTTTGCTTTTAAAACACAGTTAATGTAAAGTTTTAATTTTTAAAGTAGTAAAATAGAAATTTTAATCAAAATCTAAGGAGAGAAAATGCGTTCTATCACGAACAAGATCGCGCTAATGCTCATCGTCGCGCTGATCGTTTCGTTTGCCGCTATTTCGGCGGTTAGTTATTATACGGCCGAGAATAAGGTCGTTCAGCTCGTCAGCCAAAATCAGGCTCAAATTTTAAAAGACGTTGATACTGTTGCTAATTCGTTTTTTGAGGATTATTTGGCTATGGTCAAAAAAATAGCTGCAAACATCGAGAAAATTTCAGACGACGGCGATGATATAATGCGTCACTTGGTGCTAGAAAAAGAGCTTGCAAATTCGTTGGTTACTTATGTTTACTATGGACGCGATGATGGCTATTTTTTCCAATCGGACGGTAAAAGAACAACTTTGGCCGATAACTATGATCCGCGAACTAGGGGTTGGTACGGGGCGGCAAAAAATGAAAATAAAGCTATTTATATGCAGCCGCGTTTAACTTCGACTAACGATTTGGTCGTAACTTTCGTGGCGCCTGCAGTAAAAAACGGTAAATTTGTCGGTATAGTAGGTATAGATATCGATATAAAAACTCTAAGCAAAAAAATCCTCGATATGGGCAAGACCGAATACGGCTACGTTTATCTAATGAATCAAGACGGCGTCATGCTAATGCACTCAAATCCTGAGAATGTTGGTAAATCAGTCGACTCTACTACATATCTCTCCAAGCAATATGCAGAAAAGAAATTTGATAAAAACGGACTTATTCCTTATACTAACTATAAGGGCGAGAACGTAACGGCTAAACTTTTGCCTATCAACGATAAAGGCTGGCTAGCTGTTGCAGCTATCGGAGCGGATACTTTTTCTAGCAATACCCTTCCTCTACTTAAGGCTCAGCTTGCGCTAGCGGCGTTATTTATAGTTGCTCTTTCGATTTTTGTCTACGTACTACTTAAAAAATCTCTCAGTCCGATAAAAACTATCCAAGAAAAGCTTGAGGATACATTTAAATTCGTCACACATGAGGTATCCAAGGCTCCTGAAAAGTTAGCCGTAAATACGCAGGATGAATTCGGCGTTATGAGTAGGGCTATCAACGAAAATATAGATAAAGTAGTCTACGGCATCAAAAAAGATAGCGCTCTGATCGAGGAGATGAACGGCATCGCAAATCTCATGATAAAAGGCCATATGGGCGCGACTATAAAGGCGGATCCGAACAATCCGGCTCTCGTGCAACTAAAAGATTTGCTAAATAAATTCTTTAGCTCAATATCTTCAAATTTAAAAGATATCGCGCGAGTGCTAAACTCATATAACAAAAACGATTATACCGCTAAAATCGAGCTCAAAGATGAGCTAGAAAGCGATCTAAAAGATATGATCATGGGCATAGAGAGCGCCGGTGTAGCTGTTAGCAATATGCTAAAAGAAAATCTAAACGAGGCCGAAAGCCTAGAAGCAAAAGCTAAAATCCTAGCCGAATCTATGAAAAATCTGACCGACGGCGCTCATAGACAAGCCGACTCCATCCAAGAAAGCGCTGCTGCAATCGAGCAGATGAGTAGCTCGATGAACGCCATCAGCCAAAAGGCGCAGGATGTAACTCGACAAAGCGAGGAGATCAAAAACATCATCGTGATCATCCGCGACATCGCCGATCAGACAAACTTGCTAGCGCTTAACGCTGCCATCGAAGCAGCACGAGCAGGCGAACACGGGCGTGGTTTTGCCGTCGTGGCCGATGAGGTAAGAAAACTAGCCGAGCGAACGCAAAAATCCCTAAGCGAAATCGAAGCTAACGCAAACGTGCTAGCTCAAAGTATCAATGAGATGAGTGAAAGCATCAAGGAGCAAAGCGACGGCATAAATATGATAAATCAGTCGGTCACGCAAATCGACTCCATCACTCACCAAAATATCTCGATCGTAAATACCACAAACGAGGTTACGGCCGAGATAGACGATATGGCTAAAAATATCGTCGCGGATGTTAGAAAAAATAAATTTTAAATCAAACTTTAAAGGCGAATGTCAAAAATCAGGCATTCGCTTTTTTAAATTTAAACGCTACTTAATCCATTTACGACGCTGCCAAATTTAATCGCTTTGCAGCTTTCTCTTATTTTTTATTTTAAATTTGCACCCTTTTGAGCTAAATTTGCCGTAAAATTTGACTATAATTTTGCAAAGGATAAATCATGCGAGAGTGGGCTTTATGGGCACTAGCTTCGGCGGTTTTTGCCGCGCTTACGGCGATTTTCTCCAAGGTCGGTCTTGAGGGTATAGACTCGGATTACGCGACCTTTATCAGGACGCTCGTTATCGCTGCGGCGCTGATTTTGTTTCTCACGTATGCTAAAAAGTGGCAGCCCCTTGGCGAGCTAAGCGCGCGAAACTGGCTATTTTTGACGCTTAGTGGACTTGCAACTGGCGCGTCGTGGCTGGCGTATTTTAAGGCGCTTCAGATAGGCTCCGCGTCGCAGGTAGCACCCGTGGATAAACTTAGCGTCGTTTTGGTTGTTGTTTTTGCGGTTGTGTTTTTGGGTGAGCGTCCGAGCGTCAGAGAGTGGATCGGCATCGCGCTGATCGCTAGCGGCGTGTTTACGCTGGTTTTTGCAAATAAATAACCGCACGTAATTAATCCGCTGGTTTAAAATTTAGGGTAGCCTATTCGTCTGATTTATGCTTTTTTGACGGTATTTGAAATTTACTATTAGACGAAACGGCGCAAAAAGCCAAAAGTATATTCGGCATGTAAATTTTGGTGCATAAATGAGCTTATTTTTTACTTGCAAGGTTTGCTTTTTGATAAATTTACTAGGCCTATACGGCAAATTTGCATCAAGTTTTTATGTATCTACTAATGGCGTTGGTTGAAAATTTACATAGTTTGGCTTTAAATTTCGCGCCGTAAAAAAAGCAAAATCAGTTCATTTTTTTTTGCAAAGTCGCATACCACTTGAATTTTGCGATTATTTTTCTTAGTCTGGCTGCGTTTTTTACGCCCTCAAAATTACCATCGCAGTATTGCCGCGCGCTTAGCTCGGCGTCGTTTAGCGCGTCCAAGTCGGCGCCCTCCGAGAGTAATAGCTCAAAAATCGTCTCGCTATCACAAAAGCATGCGCGCTGTATCGGCGTGAAGCCCTCATAGCCAGCTATATTTACGTCGGCTCCTTTGTTTAACAGCATTTCTACGGCGTATTTGTCTGCGTCCGCAACCGCTAGGTTTAAAATCGTTTCACCGCTTGCGTCTTTTTGATTCGGCGATACGATTTTACTCTCAAATTTACTCTTGCGCGCGAATTTATCGTAAATCTCGTCCGCCAAGTCGCAAACTATCGCGTCGCTTAGCCGCACCAGATATGCGCCGAACGTAAAACCTTCAAATTCCGGCTCGAAACCGTGACTACACGAGATCTCTTTGGTTTTGTATTTGACCGGTCGCAGTACGCGTCCGTGCAGTTCGTCGCATGATTCGTAGCGAAAATATATCGCCCAAATTTCCGTCACGACGCCTGTTATATTGTACTCCTCTCCGCCGTGCGCCTCATATGAGTAGTCGGCGTCCCTGAAGATAAAATCCGTGTCTGTCTTAAATTTTGCCACGTACCAACTAATCTCGTCGCTGAGCTTAAACGCGTCGCCGCAGCATTCCATCTGCCAGTCGTCGTAGTATATTTTTAGATCCATTTTTTTCCTTTTAAATTTCACCGCAATTTTTGCCGAGCAGGCTAAATTATCATAAATTTTATCAAAACGGTATGGTTAAAAATATAAATTTGCTTCTCGTTTTACTTATGAAAACAGCACGCGTTTCGCGAGTATGTGCTTAAACACGACTAAAATCAGGCGATCAAATTTGTCATTTCGTATCAAATTTGTGCCTGTTTGGATGAAATTTTGCACTATCAAAATTTAAAGGCGTTAAATTTTGTCTTTAAATTTCGTTTCATGCTCCAAAAGCCAAATTTTAGTCGCTAACCCCTCGCCGCCGCTGTATCCACCAAGGCTGTTTGAGGCGACGACTCTGTGGCAGGGTACGATGATCGGGATTTTGTTTTTTGCGTTTGCCGAGCCTGCCGCGCGAAACGCCTTCGGTCGCCCCGTCATCGCTGCTAGCTGGGCGTACGTGACGCGCTGCCCGTAAGCGATCTTTTGCAGATTTTCGTAAACGCACCTTTGAAACGCCGTGCCGCCGATATTTAACCGCGTTTTAAAGGTTTTAAGCTCGCCTTTAAAATAACTCTCAAGCTCGCTTAAGCAGAGCTTTAAATTTGCGTCTGTTACGTCCGTGCGGACAAAATTTCGCACGAAATTTATCTCGCAAACGCCGCTTTCGTCACCGCAAATCTCCAAAACGCCGATAGGCGAGTCAAAATATGCTTTTTGCAAAATTTACTCCTTCGGTATCAAGTAACGCAAATTTAGCGAAATTTAGTTTATATTATTATCTGTTTTTCGCTAAAATCGTATCGTTTAAAAAATGGATTAAGGAAAAACGATGGACTTTTTTACCGAATACGAAAAACACGTAAAAGAGCGCGAGGCCCTAGGCGTGCCGCCGCTACCGCTAAACGAGGAGCAGATCAGAAAAGTCTGCGAGCTTTTAAAGCTCGAAAGTGCGAACGAGAGGGAGTATCTAGGCTTACTTTCGGGACGCGTGCCACCGATGGAGCTGGGCGGTGAAGGCGAAGCGATTATCGCCGCAAAGCTAGATGAAAATCAAAAGAGGGTAAAGCGGCTTGTAAATTTACTCGCAAATCGCGTAAATCCTGGCGTAGACGACGCGGCGAAGGTAAAGGCGGAGTTTTTAAACGAGATTATAAATCGCGGGCTTGAGATAAGCGGCCTTGACAAAATCGCCGCCGTAAATTTGCTGCGACCGATGCTTGGCGGATACAGCGTTATAGTGCTGCTTGAAAGCCTAAAAAACGCCGACGAGGCCTTAGCGCAAGCCGCCTGTAACGCGCTAAAAGAGACGATTTTCGTGCATGATTATTTTAACGACGTAGCAGAGCTTGCAAAAAGCAATAAATTTGCGCTAGAAGTGCTGCGCTCGTGGGCGGAAGCGGAGTGGTTTAAGGCGCGAGAGAACCTGCCTAGGCGTATTAGAGCGGTGATCTTTAAGGTTGCAGGTGAAACCAACACCGACGATCTAAGCCCGGCTAGCGAGGCCTACACGCGTTCCGATATCCCGCTGCACGCAAACGCGATGCTAGTTAAGCGTCAGCCGGGCAGCCTAGAAATGATCAATGAGCTTAAAAAAAGCGGGCTCGAGGTGGTCTACGCGGGCGACGTCGTGGGCACGGGCAGTAGCCGAAAGAGCGGCATAAACTCCATCCAGTGGCACCTCGGGCGCGAGATAGAGGGCGTACCGAACAAAAAAACGGGCGGCATCGTGATAGGAACGGCGATCGCGCCGATATTTTTCAATACCGCCGAGGATAGCGGCGCGCTACCTATAGTAGCCGATGTGAGCGCGCTAGAAATGGGCGACGTCATCGATATCTACCCGTACGCGGGCGAGATTTTTCGCGTCGGGCGGGTAAATTTGAGCGCCGAGGGCAAATTTGACGCGATTCAAATTTACGGCGAAGCTAAATTTGGAAATTTAAATGAAAACGAAAAACCCAAAGGCGAGCCGGTCGCTCGTTTTACGCTTGCGCCAAACACGATATTTGACGAGATCAGAGCAGGCGGGCGCATACCGCTCATTATAGGCCGTTCGCTTTGCGGCAAGGCTAGGGCGGCGCTAAATTTGGGCGCGGAGGATATATTTGCTAGGCCCGCGCAGCCGCAAACGGACGAGAGTGAGGGCTACACGCTAGCTCAAAAGATCGTGGGTAGAGCTTGCGGCGTGCAGGGTATCAGAGCCGGGCAATACTGCGAACCGGCGACTCTCACCGTAGGCTCGCAGGATACCACCGGACCGATGACGCGCGACGAGATCAAAGAGCTTGCTAGTCTTGGGTTTTCAGCTGATTTCGTGTTGCAGAGCTTTTGTCACACGGCGGCCTATCCAAAACCTAGCGACCTCGAGACGCAAAGGACGCTGCCTAAATTTATGAGCTCGCGCGGCGGAGTCAGCCTAAGGCCTGGCGACGGCGTCATACACTCGTGGCTAAACCGCATGGTGCTTCCCGATAGCGTGGGCACTGGCGGCGACAGCCATACGCGGTTTCCTATCGGCGTGAGCTTTCCTGCGGGTAGCGGGCTGGTGGCGTTTGCGGCGGTATCTGGGGCTATGCCGCTAAATATGCCAGGCTCCGTGCTCGTGCGATTTAACGGGCGACTGCAAAAAGGCGTGACGCTGCGCGATCTGGTAAATGCGATCCCGTACTACGCGATCAAGCGCGGGTTGCTCACGGTCGAAAAGAAAGGCAAGAAAAACGTATTTGCGGGTAAAATTTTAGAAATCGAGGGGCTGGAAAATCTAAAAGTCGAGCAGGCCTTTGAACTAAGCGACGCCTCGGCCGAGCGCTCTGCGGCGGCCTGCGCGGTAAATTTGAGCATCGAGAGCGCCTGCGAATACGTCCGCTCAAACGTCGCTCTCATCGAGGCGATGATAGAGGCTGGGTATGAGAGCAGGGCTAGCCTGGAGCGCCGCGCGGCGAAAATGCGCGAGTGGCTGGCGACGCCCGAGCTGCTGCGAGCCGACAAAAACGCGCGCTACGCCGAGGTGATCGAGATAAATTTGGACGAGATACAAGAACCCATCCTAGCCTGCCCGAACGATCCCGACGACGTCGCGACTCTGAGCGAAATTTTAGCCGATAGCTCGCGTCCGCATAAGATAGACGAGGTGTTTGTGGGTAGCTGCATGACGAATATCGGCCACTACCGAGCGCTCGGCGAAGCTCTGCGTGGGCTTGGGATGCTGCCCACTCGCCTTTGGATCGCGCCGCCAACAAAGATGGATCAGCGGCTGCTGGAGGCAGAGGGCTACTATGATATCTTTCGTGCAGTGGGTGCTCGCACGGAGGTGCCTGGCTGCTCGCTTTGCATGGGCAACCAAGCCCGCGTAAACGACGGAGCGACCGTGTTTTCGACCTCGACGCGAAACTTTGATAATCGTATGGGTATGGGCGCGCGCGTATATCTTGGTAGCGCCGAGCTGGCCGCCGTTTGCGCCGTGCTAGGCAGGCTACCTAGCGTGAGCGAATACATGAATATCGTGCCAGAAAAACTTGCAGGCAAAGAGGCGCAAATCTACCGATACCTAAATTTTAACGAGATAGAAAATTTTAAAATTTAGTATTTTCGGTGCATTAGCGTATTTTGCACCGGCGTACATGCTACTTTAGATAGTTTGGACGGCTGGCGTGTCGCATTTTCACGCTTGCGCGTCTAAACGTCTTTGCAGCGATAATCTTACGGACGGCGACTGCGCTGATCGACTAGCTTTTAGGCTAGACAAATTTTGCGGCAAGCAGGCTGCGCCGATTTATCGGTATAGCCTAAATTTAGTCCAATGGGGTCTGAATAAGTGTGCGAGACGTTAAGCGGTAAATTCGTGTAGCTAGTAGGTTAAAGTCGTATTCTATATGCCACATAAAATGCGTTTAAATTTTGCTCTTTTTTTGCGTAAATTTTTGCTTCTTCTTTCGGCGCCTACTTTAAACAAGCCATACGCTACTTGCGAATTAAATATTATTTAAATTTAACTGCTTTTTTATTTTAAAAATGTAAAATCTCGTTTAAAAACTTAAGGCTGAAAATGACTGCGCTCCTCGTCGCCGAATACATCGGCATCGCCTCGGCAGCCACGAGCGGATTTATCTTTGCGGTTAAGCGCGACTGCGACTGGCTGGGTATCTTTATAGCCGCGCTTCTGACCGCGCTTGGAGGCGGATTTATGCGCGACGCTATCGTCTCGCGCCCGCCGTATTCGTTCACGCACTACGCTCCGTGCATCATCGTGATGGCGATGCTCTTTCTCTCGGCTTTTTTACGCCTGCACAAGCGAAGCGACATCGAGAAAAAATTCCTTTTCGTCACCACCGACGCCGTGGATCTGGTGAGCTTTTCTATCGTCGGAGCGATCGTGGCGCTACAGTTTGGCTACAATGTCTTTGGCGTAGTGCTACTCGCACTTTGCAACGGCGTGGGCGGAGGCATGATACGCGACGTGCTTTTTAACGAGATCCCTTGGTGTCTTAAAACCGGGCTTTACGCGACGGTTAGCATTGTCGTGGGGCTGATTTATTTTGCGATGGATTATGCGGGATTTACGAGCGTGTTTTGGGTGATGGGGCTTTTTGCGTTTGGCGTCGTGTTTAGGCTTGCGGCGTATTATCTGGGCTGGCATCTGCCGACATTGCAGAAGTAAAATTTGACTAACTTTTTGCTGCGACGGGTTAAATTTTAGAATTTGCGGGTAGTCTTAAAGGAGAAAATATGAATTTGCAAAATTTGCGCTCAAGATATGAAGAATACGGACTCGGATGTATATTTGAAGAGATAAAAAACTATGCTAAAAATGCGGTGGAAATTTCGCTAAAAGAAAACGCCGATCGGCAAATACCGATAGGGGCGTCGAAATTCGGCGGATCGCCCGATCTACCGCGAAACGAGCCGTGGCCCGTAAATGAGCAAACCGGCGAGCCGCTTCATTTTATAGCGCAGATAAATTTTAGCGAAGTTTCGGAGTTTGATACCCAGAGCGAGTTGCCGAGTCGCGGTATGCTTTATCTCTTTTACGATTGCGCTCAGATGCCGTGGGGATATGATCCAAAAGACGGCGCTTTTAAAAAGGTGATTTATGCGGAGGATACGAGCGAGCTAGAGCGTAAGGTAGCGCCGTTTGAAAACAACGAAGCGTTTGCGGCGACTTCTTTAAAATTTGCAAATGCGACCGAGTTGCCGGATTTGGAGAGCGATTTGGTCGGCGACACCTAGATGAGCGATGACGAAATCGACGCGTATCGGCAGATGGCGGATGATTTTTGCGAGCAGCGCAGCGAAAATAAAATTTTAGGACATTCGGACAATATCCAAGGCGGTATGGAGCTAGAGTGCGAGCTTGTGACAGACGGCTTTTATTGTGGCGGCGATGAGGATTATAGCGGGCCGGAGTTTGAAAAATTGCGGCAAAATATCGGCGAGTGGACGCTACTACTGCAAATCGGAAGTAACGACGAAAACGAGATGATGTGGTGCGATTGCGGTAAAATTTATCTGTGGATCAGAAAAAACGATCTACGCGAGAAGAAGTTTGATAAAAGCTGGCTAGTGCTGCAGTGCGATTAAATTTGCGGCCTTATAGGATCAAATTTGAGGATTGCTGTGCTAAATCGGCACGAACTAAAAACACTCAAATTTGGCTTTCGTTTGCTGGATAAAAAGACAGAGTCGACGAAATTTAGTAAATCAGAGTCAAATTTAAAAACCTAATCCGCTTTTTGCAGTATCGCCGCGGCTATCGCAAAGCCGCCGTCGTGACTTATGGTGATTTGCGCGTCTTTTAGGTTAAAGTTTTTGATGATTTTTTCTGAGAGCTTTACTTTGGGGGCGTTTTTCTCGTCTTTATAAATTTGAGCGTCAAAGAACGAAAACTCAGCCGAGATCCCGCAACCAAGAGCCTTGCTGATAGCCTCTTTAGCTGCGAAAAATCCAGCTATCGTAGCGTCCGTTTTTGCGATATTTATCTCGTCGTCACTTAAAAAATATCTCAAAAAATCCTCGCCTCGCCGCTCTTTAAGCCTTGAGATTCGCGAGATCGCTACGATATCTATGCCGATCATTGCACCACAAAGTCGGTAAAGTAGATATTTTTTATATGCCCGTCGGCCAAAACCTCGTTTAGGCGGTCGACTATCTCGTCTTTTAGGCGGTTTTTACCTTTTTGGGTGCTTACCTCTTCATACGTTTTAGATGATAGTGTAGAAACGACGATATCCCTTATTAGCGGTTTTTTCTTGTCGATTTCCGGCGTTAACGTATCGGCGCTAAGCTCTAGATCAACTTTCGTTTTTAGGTATCTCGAGCCGCTTTCGCTAAGCAAATTTACAATAAACTGATCGAGCGGATAAACCGGGCCCATATTTACATAGTCGTTTGATCGCTTGCCTGCCGTATTTTTAGGTGCTGCGGCTTGGACTTGCTCGGTTTGAACCTGTGCCGTTTGCGCTTGCGCATTCTCTTCATTGCCGCCCATTAGTAGGAACGCCAAAAGTCCGCCGACTACCAAAAGAAGCAGTAAAATAACAATGATGATGATGATAACCAGCCCGTTTCCCTTTTTGCCTTGATTTTCTGAAATTTCTTCAGCCATATATTCTCCTTAATTTTTTAGCTATAATTATATCTTAAATTTTTGAAAAATGAGAAGGCAATGGTACATAAAACAAATGCCGCGAGGTTTTTAGACGGTAAACATATCCCCTATGAGCTAGTTGAATACGAAGCGGATGAGAGCGATCTGAGCGCCATTCACGTAGCTGCCGTTTGCGGCGAGCAAATAGAAAAAATCTACAAAACCATCGTCTGCGAATGCGAGCCAAAAGGCTACGTTGTGGCGTGCATACAAGGTGATTTGAGCTTAAATTTAAAGGCTCTGGCTAGACTTAGCGGGCATAAAAAATGCGAGCTTTTAAACTTAAGAGAACTTGAAAAAGTGACGGGCTATATCAGGGGCGGCTGCTCGCCGATAGCGATGAAAAAGGCGTTCGAGACGTTTTTTGATGAGAGGATTTTAAAGCAAGATTACGTCTATGTAAGTGCCGGGGTGCGTGGAAAACAGATCAAAATCGCACCGCAAAGCTTGATGGAAGCCATCAACGCAAAGATTGGAGACGTCGCCGTTTAGTAAAATTTAACCCAAAAATGCTAAAATACGCCGTCTTAAAATAAAATAAATTTAAATAAGGTAAAATTTTGATAGACGAAATTTTTAGAGAATACGATATACGAGGCATTTACGAGCGCGATCTAAACGAAACGAGCGTCAAAGCGATCGGGTTAAATTTGGGTCGAGAGATGCTACGCCGAGGTGCAAAAAACGTTAGCGTAGGATTTGACGCTAGGCTAAGCGCGGGTGAGGTTTTCGGCTGGCTAGTTAGCGGGCTAAATTTGACTGGGATCAAGGTCTATGATATCGGCTTGCTACCGACGCCGGTCGGGTATTTTAGCGTGTTTTCGGACAAATTTGACGCAAATATAATGATAACCGGTTCTCATAATCCAAAAGAATACAACGGCTTTAAAATCACGATTTTTAAGGATAGCTATTTCGGTGAGGATTTGCAAAAGCTAAAAACCGCCGTACTAGCGGACATCACGGCAAAAACGCAAATCCCGAATGATCTGAGGGCTGAGAAATTCGATATCGCGACGCCTTATAAAAATTTTCTCATAGAGCAGTTTGGACATCTAAAAAATCTACCGCTAAAAATCGTCATCGACTGCGCAAACGGCGCGGTCGGAGCGGTTTTGCCCGAAATTTGTGAGGCGTTAAATTTGAACGCTCAAATTTTATACCCCCAGCCCGACGGAAACTTTCCGAACCATCACCCAGATCCTAGCGAGGAGAAAAATTTAAGCGATCTAAAGGCCGCGCTAAAGGGCGAATTTGACATAGGATTCGGTTTTGACGGCGACGGCGACCGCATCGCGGTTCTAACCAAAAAACGCAACATAAAAGGCGACGAGCTGGCCTATCTATATAGCCTCGCGATGAAAAACCCCAGGGTGCTGGGCGAGGTCAAATGCTCGCAAAATATGTACGACGAGATCGACGCGCACGGCGGCAAAAGCTTCATGGGCAAAACCGGACACAGTAATATCAAAAAGGCGATGAAGGAGCTAAATATCGATATGGCGGCCGAGGTGAGCGGGCATATTTTCTTTAAGGAGCGGTATTTTGGCTTTGACGATGCGACGTATGCGATGTTTCGTGCGCTAGAGCTTGTGGCTAAGGGCTTTAACCTAGACGGCGAGCTTGATAAACTGCCAAAGGTCTTTAGCACCGACGAGATCAAGGTAAAGACGACCGACGCACAGAAATTTAAGCTTGTGGCAAAGCTAAAAGAGGTTTTGGTTGAAATTTACGAAAATGGCGACGCGCAAAAATTGCTAGCAGGCCTAGGTAAAATAGCCGAAATCATCGACATAGACGGTGTTAGAGTGAGGTTCGAGGATGGTAGCTGGGCGCTAGTACGAGCCTCGAATACTACGCCTGTTATCGTTACGAGATTTGAGACCAAGGATCAAAATTTACTGACGCGGCTTCAAGAAACATTTTTAAATTTGGTCGAAAATTTAAAGCAAAAGGCGTAAAAAATGACAAACGTTATACTTTGCGGAGGTTCGGGCACGAGGCTTTGGCCGTTATCGCGAACACTGATGCCAAAGCAATTCATTAGGCTTTTTAACGAAAAATCGCTCTTTGACCTTACGCTTAGACGCAACGTGTACGCGCAAAAAACGATCATCGTTTGCAACGAGGCGCACTACTTTTTAGCGCTTGACGAGTGCGGAAATAAAAAAATAGACAAATTTATCCTTGAGCCATTTGGTAAAAACACTGCCGCGGCGATCACCTTTGCTGCGCTTTGCTGCGATGAGGATGAAATTTTACTCGTTACACCGAGCGATCATTTAATCGAGGATGAGACTGAATACAAAAAGGCACTTTTGATCGCGCAAAGCTATGCAAATCAGGGTTTTTTGGTGACGTTTGGCATAAAACCTAACGAACCAAACACGGGCTACGGCTACATCAAGGCCGATAAAAATGGCGACGTAGAGCGATTTATCGAAAAGCCCAACCTTGAAACCGCGGCGAAATTTATAAAAGAGGGCGGGTATTATTTTAACAGCGGTATGTTTTGCTTTAAGGCTGGCGTATTTTTAAGCGAGATGAAAAAATACGCGCCAAGTATCGTAAAAGACGTGACGGCGGCGATAGAGGGCTCGGCGAACGAACCGAATTTGCTAAAAATAAGTCCGAATTTTATGGATAAGATCGAAGATATCAGCATCGACTATGCGCTAATGCAAAAAAGCTTAAATATCAAAATGGTGCCGCTGGATGCGGGCTGGAGCGATATGGGCAGCTTTGATGAGCTGAGTAAAAAGATAAAAAACGAGGGCGAGTCGCTGCAAATTGGTGCGAGCGAAAATTTCATCCTAACTAAAAAACCGACCGCACTAGTAGATGTGCAAAATTTGCTCGTAGTAGACACTAAAGACGCGCTTTTGATCGCTAAAAAAGGCAGTTCGCAAAAGGTAAAAGAGGTTTATAAGCACTTTTCAAATTCATTGCCTGAAATTTGCGAAACGCACACAAGCGTGTACCGTCCGTGGGGTAGCTATGAGGTGCTAGGCGAGGGCAGCGGCTACAAGATGAAAAAGATCGTGGTTAAGCCCGGCAAAAGACTGAGCTTGCAAAAGCATTTTAAAAGAAACGAACACTGGGTCGTCGTCGAGGGCGAGGCGCTAGTAACGATAGACGGTAACGAAGCACCACTAAAACAAAACGAGTCGATATATATAAAAAGCGGGCAGATTCACCGACTGGAAAATACGGCAAACTCCGATCTCATCGTCATAGAAGTACAAACGGGCGAGTATCTGGGCGAGGACGATATAGTTCGTATCAGCGACGACTACGATAGAAAGTAGCGGCGGAGCGGATGAAAAAAGCTCTGGTTTGCGACTGGCTAGAAACCTATGCCGGAGCCGAGCGTTGCGTGCAGAGTTTTACGGATATTTGGGACGATTTTGAGATTTTTAGCCTTGTTGATTACCTTAAATTTGACGATAGGCAAAAGATTTTAAATGGCAAATTCGCTCGAACTAGTTTTATTCAAAATTTACCGTTTGCAAAGAGCAAATTTAGGAGCTATCTGCCGCTTTTTCCGCTAGCGATAGAGCAGTTTGATCTGAGCGAATTTGACGTCGTGCTGTCTAGTTCGCACGCCGTAGCAAAGGGCGCTCTGACGCATTCAAACCAGCTTCATATAAGCTATATACACACTCCGATGCGATATGCTTGGGATATGTATTTTGACTATTTGCGTCAAAATGGACTAGAACGCGGACTAAAAGCGGTGCTGGCTAGGTATATTTTACATAAAATTCGCCTGTGGGATATCGCCGCGGCAAACAGAGCTGACGTTTACGTCGCAAATTCAAATTTTATTGCGCGTCGCATACGTAAAATTTACGGCAAAGATGCCGCCGTGATCTACCCGCCCGTAGATACCGCAAATTTTAAATTAAACGAAAATAAAGAGGACTTTTACGTCACGGTTTCAAGGATGGTGCCTTATAAAAAGATCGATTTAATCGTACGCGCCTTTAACGAAAGCGGCAAAAAGCTAGTCGTCGTGGGTGACGGCGAGCAGATGAATGAAATCAGAAATATCGCCAAAAGTAATATTGAAATTTTAGGCTTCAGGGGTGCGCGCGAGACTGCGGAGCTGATGGGTAAGGCAAAAGCCTTCGTATTTGCTGCCGTAGAGGATTTTGGTATAGCGCCCGTGGAAGCTCAGGCCTGCGGTACGCCCGTCATCTGCCTAGGTAAAGGCGGTGCGAAAGAGAGCGTGATAGACGGCGTCACGGGCGTTTATTTTAGCGAGCAAAGCGAAGATAGCCTAAACGAAGCGGTTGTAAAATTTGAAAAAATAAGAGACAAATTTGATCCGCAAGCGATCAGGCAAAATGCGCTAAAATTTTCAAAAGAGCGCTTTGAGCGAGAGATAAAGGGGCTCGTGGAGAGTAGTTACGAGAGATTTTTAGAGGGCGTGCTATGAGTCTGCGCTCTAAAATTTTGCTAAAAGCCGTGATCGATTACGTCGTCGTTGTCGCTACTGCGCCGATTTGGCTTGCGGTCGTCACCGTCATAGCCGCAGTCATAAAGATAAACGAGCCCGGCGAGAGCATCTTTTTCAAACAAAAGCGAATAGGGCGCTTCGGCAAGCCGTTTAGCTGCTATAAATTTAGATCGATGCATAAAAATTGGCGTAAAATTTTGGACGAGTATCTTGCGCAAAATCCCGCAGAGGCCGAGCATTTTGCCAAATTTCACAAATACGAATTTGATCCGCGCATAACAAAAGTCGGCGGATTTATCAGGCGTACTTCGCTTGATGAGCTACCGCAGCTTTTTAACGTTCTTAGACTTGAAATGAGCCTGGTCGGACCGCGTCCGTATATGTTTTACGAAAAAAGACAAATCGGCAAAAGCTTAGGCAAGATAACGAGGGTCAGGCCGGGGCTTACCGGACTTTGGCAGGTGAGCGGCAGGAATGAAATTTCATTTGACGAGCGAGTAAAAATGGAGTGCGCATATGTCGATAATCTTTCGATTTTTAGGGATTTTTTGATACTTGTTCGTACGATTTTCGTGGTTTTAAAATAAATTTAATTCGCGATATTTTCGTACTTTTCTTAAAAATTTCGATACAAATTTTATTGCTTTTTAAATCTTATTTTATTTATTTTTCTCTCGATAAAATAAAAATTTACGAATCCAAACACGACCGAACCAGCCGTCACGAAGGCTAAATTTATGCCTCCTAGCCAAAATTCACTAAGCCAAATAAAAAGAAAATGACTGATAAAAATCGCGTATGAAAGCGAGCCTGCGATATCGTTAAATTTAAGCTTAAATTTAAACCTCTCATGCGCTAGTACGACCGCAGCTCCGACTAGATAGCCGGTCACCGTCTCTACGCCAAAGGCGCTAAATTCGCGCGAGTAAAAAAGATAGCCTGCCAGCGCCGCTACCGCCACGTAAAAAACGGCGAGCTTGCCAAACTCTTTTTGATAGATCAAAAATCCCGTGTAAAACATAAAAAATACGCCGCAAACAAGCCTATATCCGTAGATATCGGCATTTATAAAGCCCAAATTCGCCGCTGCATAAACGCCTAGCGAGCCGGTAGCTAGCGCGTAGCCTAGCCGTCTAAATTTGATCGCTAGCACGAGCAGGGCATAGGCCTGAAGCTCGGCTCCTAGCGACCATGCGGGAGGTATGATGAAATTTAGCCCCACGGGCGCGTCTATGACGGAAACATCAAGCCAAAAAAAGTAGTTTAGAGGCGCGATAAGCGCATTCAGGAGCAAGTTTTTTGCATTAAAATGCGGCCGCAGATACGACGTCGCGCAAAAAAATAGCACCGTCAGCGCAAACGCAAAGAAAAACGCGGGATAAATGCGTAAAAATCTATCTTTTATGAAGTAGCTTATTTGTGCGTTTTTCGGTGCGATTTTGATAAAGACCTTTGATGTGACGAGTCCTGCTAGGATATAAAAAATCACGACTGCAAAGACGCCGATGTTTTTGCCCGCCAGTCCTATACCGACGTGCGATAGTAGCACGAAATACGCTAAGATAAACCTAATATAACCAAACATTTTGTTCCTAATTTTTGCTTTTTTACGGCATTTTGCGGCTATGCCTAGCTGGATTTTTCGGCGCGATTTTTTCGCAAATTTCGCCGCTTTGCTCTTTTGGGCCGTGACCGTCGTAACCTACCAAAAATGACGCCTTTTTGTCGAGTTTTCTACGCAAAGGCGATTGTTGCCTTTTTTAGCCGGATAGCTATGTAAAATTTGCCGCCCGTATTTATATTTTGCCCAAGTATGCATAAAATTTAAACATCTCAAGTTTTGCCGTTTTTGCGTTTACTTTGGTTTTGATTTTACCGTAAATTTAAGCGTTTTAGGTTTTTGTATCGACTTTAAATTTTGGGGTAGTTTATTAAAAATCTCCGCTTTCGCCAAATTTAACGCTAGAACCTAAAATTTTGCAAACCAAGTCTAAGATTTCTAAATTTACCTCGCTCGCGTATTCGTCGATAATCTTAAAAACTTCTTGCCTCACGTCTAAGCAGCTATCTGCGTGAGTTTTTGCGTATGTTGCGCTAGCGATTTTAGCTAGCGCAAAAGTATCTATATCTTTTTGTCTCATAGCCGTTTTTAGCGTTTTTGAGAGCTTCCATTTTAGATTTTCCATATTTTTCCTTTTGCGTTTTTGCGGCGCGGGTCTTTGCGGCTAAATTTTACATCCACTCCAAAACCTGCGTGATGTCGCCGGCAACGAAGCATTTTAGCCCCTGCGCGTCAAGCGGCTTAGAGGGCACGATCGCGTTTTTAAATTTCTGAGTTTTGGCCTCTTTTAGGCGCTGATCGAGGTTAAATATCTCGCGAATCTCGCCGTTTAGGCTAAGCTCGCCCATAAATACGCTCTCTTTGCTGATCGGACGATTTTTAAAGCTGGAAATGATCGCCG
Organism: Campylobacter showae; assembly: GCF_900573985.1. Taxonomy (NCBI): domain Bacteria; kingdom Pseudomonadati; phylum Campylobacterota; class Epsilonproteobacteria; order Campylobacterales; family Campylobacteraceae; genus Campylobacter; species Campylobacter showae. The sequence goes on from NZ_UWOK01000001.1 coordinate 1,460,841, forward strand.
CGACTACGGCTAGATCGGCTGCCGTTTCGCCGATCTTGACTCCGCCGCTCACGTTGATGAAAACATCGTAGTGTCCTAGCGGGATCTCTAACTTGCGCTCAAGCAGCGCTAGTAGCATATCTAGGCGGTTTTTGTCAAAGCCCGTGGAGCTGCGCTTAGGATACGCGCTCTCGCACACGAGTGCTTGTATTTCGACGCTAAGCGCGCGCGAGCCCTCCATCGTGATAGTGATAGCCGAGCCGCTAGTGGCCTTGCCTCGCGTGAAAAATTTGCCCGCGACGTCGTTGGCGCTGATTAGCCCGTTTTGGCTCATCTCGAAAATTCCCACTTCGCTAGTCGAGCCGAATCGGTTTTTAAAACCCCGTAGCATACGCAGCTCGCGGCTGGAGTCGCCTTCGAAATAAAGCACCACGTCCACCATATGCTCCAGGATGCGCGGTCCTGCGATCGAGCCGTCTTTTGTGATATGGCCGATGATAAAGACGCAGATATTTTCGTTTTTGGCTAGGCGCATTAGCTCGAAGGTGATCTCGCGCACCTGCGACACGGAGCCCGGCGCAGAGGCGATTTTTTCGCTGTAAAGGGTCTGTATAGAGTCGATGACGAGGATTTTATACTCGTTTTTACGCACTTCGGCGAGGATATTTTCGAGTAAAATTTCCGTGAGCAAAAAGAGTCCTTCTTTGACCGCGTCTAGGCGCTGGGCTCGCATTTTGATCTGGCTCGCGCTCTCTTCGCCGCTCACGTACAGCGTCTTTTTGCCTTGAGCGGCGAAATTTGATGCGATTTTTAGCAGCAAGGTGCTTTTACCGATGCCTGGGCTTCCGCCGATTAGCACCAGCGAGCCTTCCACGACGCCGCCGCCAAGGACTAGGTCTAGTTCGCTATTTTGCGTGCTGATGCGCGTGATTTTTTCTATTTCAACCTCGCTGATTTGCTTTGCGAGACTTGGTTTTGCGGTGCTTTTTGAGATCTCTTTTAGCGTTTCGATTTGCTGCGCGTTTAGTTCTAAAAAGCTATCCCAAGCTCCGCACTGAGGGCATTTGCCGACCCATTTGCTCTGCTGATTGCCGCAGGCTTGACACTCAAATATGGTTTTAGTTTTTGCCATTTTTTTCCTTTGCGCGATTATACTTTAAAATGTTTAAATTTTACTCCGGCTGCGCGACTAAATTTCAAATCGAAACACGCGCACGCGAAAAATGAGCAAATTTAACTCAAATCAACGGAAATTCAACTTTATCTAAATACAATTTGTCAAATTTAAAACTAAAATGGAGCGAAAATGAAACAAAAGCTTAGCAAGAATCAGTTTTTAGTCATCTCGCTCACGCTTTTTGCCATGTTTTTTGGTGCGGGGAACTTCATCTTTCCGCCAAATTTAGGGCGAGAGGCTGGGCAGAATTTTTACGTCGCGATTATGTTTTTCTGCGCTACGGCAGTGCTTTTGCCGGTGCTTGGCGTCGCAGCGATCGCTAGAGCAAAAGGGCTTCAAAGCCTAGTTCGCCGCATAGATCCGGTATTTGCGGTGCTTTTTACGGCGCTTTTATACCTTACGATCGGACCGCTTTTTGCGATACCTCGCGCGGCGAATATGCCTTTTGATATCGCTGTTAAGCCGTTTATTGCGGCTGAAAATTTGCAAATTTGGCTATTTTTCTACTCGGCGGCGTATTTTGCGTTAAATTATTACGTCTGTATGAATCCGTCAAAACTAGTCGATCTACTCGGCAAATATCTAACTCCGCTACTTTTGGCGCTTATTTTGCTGCTTTTTGGAGCGGGATTTTTGTTCCCGATCGGCGAGTTCGTCGCTCCTAGCGGAGACTATGCGCAGCGCGCCGCAGCTAAGGGCTTTGTAGAGGGTTATCAGACGATGGACGCGCTGGCGTCGCTGGCGTTTGGTATCATTGTGATAAACGCTATCAGAACCGTGGGCGTAAAAGACGAGCGCCACTTGGTTTCATCGACTATAAAAGCCGGCATGACGGCGGGCGTGATTTTGATGGCGATTTACCTGATGCTGGGCTACTTGGGCGCGACGTCGGCGGAGCTTTTTAAAGATGCGCCGGAGATAAATGGAGCCGAGCTGCTATCTCGCATTAGCGGTCATTACTTCGGTAAAGCAGGCGTTTTGGTGCTAGGTTCTGCATTTTTCCTAGCTTGTATCACGACGACGCTGGGGCTCATAAGCTCTGCTAGCGAGTACTTCGAGGAGCTAACGGGCGGACGCGTCAAATATAAAATTTGGGTTGCGGCGTGGTGCTTGATCGGCTTTGGCGTGGCGAATTTCGGCCTCACGACCATCATCAAGGGCTCGATCCCGGTGCTCATCGCCATCTATCCGATCGCCATTATGCTCATCATCCTTTCGCTCATCAACCCGCTGATCGACTCGAGCAAGCTTATCTACCGCACCTGCGTCTACGTCTGCGTGGTCGTCGGCACGATAAACGGACTTGATATTGCGGGCGTCTCCGTGCCGCTAGTGACGGATCTCGTCAAGGAAATGCCGTTTTACGATTCGATGCTGGGCTGGATCGTGCCTAGCGCAGTTGCGTTTGCGGTTACTTACATACTGCACCTTGTGCTAGAAAAAAGAGAAAATACTTTTTAACCGCTAGCGGCAAAGCGCCGAGCTCGTAAGAGTTCGGCGCGCCGTCAAATTCCCCGTGCGTCTAAATTTACCCAGCCGTCAAATTCCCCGTGCGTCTAAATTTACCCAGCCGTCAAATTCCCCGTGCGTCTAAATTTACCCAGCCGTCAAATTCCCCGTGCGTCTAAATTTACCCAGCCGTCAAATTCCCCGTGCGTCTAAATTTACCCAGCCGTCAAATTCCCCGTGCGTCTAAATTTACCCAGCCGTCAAATTCCCCGTGCGTCTAAATTTACCCAGCCGTCAAATTCCCCGTGCGTCTAAATTTACCCAGCCGTCAAATTCCCCGTGCGTCTAAATTTACCCAGCCGTCAAATTCCCCGTGCGTCTAAATTTACCCAGCCGTCAAATTCCCCGTGCGTCTAAATTTACCCAGCCGTCAAATTCCCCGTGCGTCTAAATTTACCCAGCCGTCAAATTCCCCGTGCGTCTAAATTTACCCAGCCGTCAAATTCCCCGTGCGTCTAAATTTACCCAGCCGTCAAATTCCCCGTGCGTCTAAATTTACCCAGCCGTCAAATTCCCCGTGCGTCTAAATTTACCCAGCCGTCAAATTCCCCGTGCGTCTAAATTTACCCAGCCGTCAAATTCCCCGTGCGTCTAAATTTACCCAGCCGTCAAATTCCCCGTGCGTCTAAATTTACCCAGCCGTCAAATTCCCCGTGCGTCTAAATTTACCCAGCCGTCAAATTCCCCGTGCGTCTAAATTTACCCAGCCGTCAAATTCCCCGTGCGTCTAAATTTACCCAGCCGTCAAATTCCCCGTGCGTCTAAATTTACCCAGCCGTCAAATTCCCCGTGCGTCTAAATTTACCCAGCCGTCAAATTTATTATGTTTACTGAATTTAATTTGCGAATACATAAATAAAAAATAGCTTGCTAAATTTTATAAATTTTAGTTGCAAGAGCCTTTATTTGATTGTTTGAGTTTGTTGTAAAAAATCATTTGTCGTTTTGTTGGCAAGGCAGACATTATCGTTATAGACATCAAATTTAAGCAGTCAGCCCAAAGGCTTAGAATTATATAAAACCATAGTTTAAATAATACCTGAACGAAACTAGCTTAAATTTACCGAGTACTGCTGTGACTTTATGGTAAAATCAAGACCAACTTTATAAGTTTTGGCAAAACAAATCGGCCAGTTACGGCTCGCAAATAGTCGAATTTACAAGCCTAACATAGTCTTTAGAAGCATGTAAATAAGTGCTGCCGAGCAGCCTGCGATAGGTAACGTGATGACCCATGCGAGCACGATAGGTTTGACCATTTTCCAGTTGGCGTCGCGGTTTAATATACCGATACCAAGCACCGCACCAATGAGGATGTGCGTCGAGGAAACGGGGATGCCTAGCTTAGTAGCTAGCAGGATAACGGTACTAGCGGCTAGCTCGGCGCTAAATCCGGTCGTCGGTAGGATCTCGGCTAGTTTGCTGCCGATCGTGGTTATAACCTCTTTGCCTAGAAACCAAAGCCCCACCACAAGCGAGATGCCAAACGTCACCATCGCGATACCAGGTACGGGTGCGGTGGCGTTTATGGAGCCTGTTTTTAGTACGTCTAGGATCGCGGCAAATGGACCCACGGCGTTTGCTATGTCGTTGGCGCCGTGAGAAAATGCAAACGAGGAGGCCGTAAATATCTGAAACCATGAGAAAATGCGGTTCGTGCTCTTTTCTGCGTTATCTTTTTTCATCACGTTTATCATCGCAAGCGTTGCGAGATATGTGACGATACCTATGACGCAGATGATCCAGATCGTGCCGATGAATCCGATGTCGAGATTTAGGTGTGCTAGGCCCTTAAATAGCATCATCGAGGAGATGATGATCGCGCCGATGCCTGCTACCATTGGGATGTGTTTGCGCATGGCTTTTGACGTGTCGATCTCTTTTTCGCGCTCTTTCATGGCTTTTATAGCGAGCTTGTATTCGCTGCGTTCGCCGCTTTCGACGTCGTCCTCGTCAAGGACCGCGATCTTGCTTAGTATCCTTATCTGCTCGCTTTCGGGTTTTGTTTTTAGCTCTTGTAGATAGCGCTCTTTGTAGGCTTTACGCTCGCGTTTTAGTACCTTTAGCTCAAGGGTAAATTTGCGAGTAGGAATCAAAATTTTAGATTTTATGTAGCCGTAAATGAAGTAAGAAAGGATGCCTCCTAGTAGCGGCGAGATCACCCAGCTAACGGCGATCCTGCCTATCTCGCCCCAGGAAACCATGGCTAGAGCTTTATCTCCGCCCATCGTCGTAAAGCCCATCGTAAGTCCGGCGCCAACGATGCCGCCTACGATCGAGTGCGTCGTGGAGATGGGTAGGCCCTTTTTAGACGCGATAAAAAGCCAAATGCCCGAGCTTAAAAGTGCCGACATCATAATCAGCACGAAAAGCATAGGCTCCGTGCCCTCCTGCGGGAAGCTCACGATGCCCTCGCGGATGGTTTTCGTTACCTCGCCGCCGGCAAATATTGCGCCGCTAAGCTCGAAAATAGCGGCTATAACTAGGGCTTGCTTTATCGTGACGGTCTTGGCGCCTACGCTCGTGCCAAAGGAGTTTGCGACGTCGTTGCCGCCGATGTTAAACGCCATAAAGATACCGAAAATACTAGCGATACTAAAAAGTAAAAAGTGATGAGTCGGGATGTACTGATAGCCCCAAACGAAAAATCCAAACGCGGTAATTATAAAGATCGCAAATGCAAAGAGATTGTCGCTTCTCAAGCAAGTCCTTTTAAAAATGAATGGCTAATTATAACTATATTTTTCTTAAGCAAGCCAAATTTAGGCGGTTTTATTAGCTTTAAATTTTAGCTTCGTTATAATTTGCCTACTTAAATTTAAAGGAGAAAAAATGACGATTAGAGAGCAAATTTTAGAGGACATCAAGACTGCGATGAAAGAAAAAGACAACTTTCGCCGCGATACGCTAAGACTCATAAACTCGGTCATCAAACAAGTCGAAGTCGATGAACGCGCCGAAATGACCGACGAAAAGGTGCTACCGATCCTACAAACCCAGATCAAACGCCGCATGGACTCTATCGAGCAGTATAAAAACGGCGGCAGGGACGATCTGGCGCAAAACGAGCAAAAAGAGATCGACATCATAAACGGCTATCTACCGAAGCAACTAAATGCAGACGAGCTAGAAGCCCAGATAAAAGAGATCATCGCAGGACTAGGCGATGGCGCAAATATCGGCACAGTAATGAAAGCAGCCAAAGAAAAAATCGGCGCTAGAAGCGACGGCAAGAGCATAAGCGAGTGCGCAAAAAGGCTGCTGGGCTAAATTTGGCATCTAAATTTGACCGAATTTGCTTTGGGATTTGGTCAAATTTGAGGTGAGGGCAGGCTGGCCTTAAGTTGGTTTGCCTTTATGAAATTTGACGCGACATGGCAAATGATTGTTGCGTTTTGGTCATATTTGGAGAGTTTATAGCGTGCGGCTTGTGATTGGCGCGAAGTAAATTTGCTAAGTTTGCAACACCTAGTATAAATTTTGCCGAAGCCAATTGTATTTATAGAGGATGCAAATTTGCTCTAGAGTTTTTGACGATGCAAAGCTTTCAAAAATGGGTTTTGGTAAAATTTTATAGAATGAATTTTTGGTTTAAAGTGATGCAAAAGAGCAAAATTTGAACCAAATATTTTTTTAGATTCGGCTCAAATTTCGCATAATCTTACTTTACGCTTTCTTCTATCGTCGCGTCTATTATCTTAAATATCTCACCGCTTGCTTGTTTGACTTTAGCAAATCTATCGACGAATTTTTGGATATCGTTCATATTGTAACCATTTTTTGAGTCGTCTAGGTTAGCTTTTACCAGATCGCTTATTTGTTTTGCCGGGACGCTTGCCTTCTCAAAGCTTTTTGAATTTGCAAAATATGCCGCCGCGCTCTCGTACCATGCGTTTAAATTTTTCGTTTGTTTTTGCATATTTTCGTCATCGCCTCTTTCGTTAATAACGTTTCCGTATGCGGTCTGTAGATATGTCACTCGGTTGATCTTACCGATGATGCCGATGGTTTTGTTTTCGACGTATTTTGAGATTTTTGCACTTTGCGTCGCGCCTTGGCTAAATACATTCACGGCATCTCTAAATTTAGACACGCTTACGTTTGCTACTTGCGCTATTTGAGTGATTTTGTTGGAATTGTCGTTTAGGTCGTTTGTTTGTTGTTGCAGAGTTTGGATATTTATGCCGATTTCGCTTGTAGCTTTTTGCGTATTTTCGGCAAGCTTTCGCACTTCGTCCGCGACCACGGCAAAGCCTCGCCCATGCTCGCCGGCACGCGCCGCTTCGATAGCAGCGTTAAGAGCGAGTAGGTTTGTTTGCTCGGCGATATCTTTGATCAAATTTACGACCGATGAGATTTCCTCGGTTCTGTGGGTTAAATTTTTAATAGCTTCGGTAGACTCTGTGATAAGGTGCTCTAGGTTGCCCATATTTTGGCTAAGTTCGCTTACGGCCGACATGCTTTCGTTGGCCTTTACCGAAGTATCTTGCGCCATAGTTGAAATTTGGGTTAAATTTTTAATGCTTTGATTGAGGTCGTTTTGTACTTCTAAAATACCGTCGTTTCCATTACCGAGCTCGCTAAATTTTTCAGATAGTATACCTCTAGTTTTACCTTTCTGGCCGGCTTTTATACCCTCGACGCCTTCGCTCATGGAAATAGCATTGGTTCTAAAAAGACCTCGAAATCCCTCTGCAAAAATATTTCTATAAGTTATCCCGCTTTCGGCCGATTTTACGCAAGTGCCCATTTCTCTTTGCAAAGCTTCGATTTGATCGAGCAAATCGTTTATACCAAGTGCTATTTTGCCGATTTGAGAGTTTGGATCTATTTGTAAAATTCTAGGTTCCAAAAAGCCGTTTCTAGCCTGTTCGACCACATTTAAAATTTCATCGTAATTTACTTTTTCTTTTTTAAAAAACATGATTTTCCTTTTATAATCTTTGTAAGTCGTTCATTAGCTCGTCATAGCTCTTGTTTTTTTCTTTTAAAATATTATCAAGAAGCTTAGATGAGGCTTCCATGCCGCCGCTCTTTTCAGCTTCCAAGAGCTGCCTGTAAAGCGGGATAATGATTTCTAAGGCTTTTGGATTTGGTTTTCGTCTAACCGAATAATAACCGATAATGTTGCCGTTTTGATCAAGAGAAGCGGTAACGTTTGCAAATACCCAGTAAAATGAACCGTCAAAGCTCTTGTTTTTAACATAGGCAAAAACCTCTTTTTTATTTTTTACGTACTCCCATAAAATTTTAAAAACAACGCGCGGCATATCTGGATGCCTCACGATATTATGCGGTTTCCCGATCAACTCATTACCTTTTGCGCCGACTATTTGAGCAAAAGGGATATTGCAATAAGTTATTTTTCCCTTCGTATCGGTTTTTGAAACCAAAAACGCATCTGCACTAACTTGACGTTCATGTAAATTATTTTGCATTTCTTTCCTTAATTGTTGTTTTAATTATCGTCCTTGAACTGCATTTCCAAGATCCCACATAGGCATAAAAATACCAAGCGCCAAAAGTATAACCATGCCCGCCATAAATAAAAGCATAATTGGTTCCACATAGCTTGAAATATTATCAACCAGGTCGCTAAATTTAGCTTTGTAATAATCGGTTACTTTTTCAAGCATCGCATCTATTGCACCGCCTTTTTCGCCTGCGCTTAGCATCTGAATAAGCATACTCTCGTAAAGTTGAGTATCCCGAAAAGCTTCTGTCAAGGATACGCCTCTTTGAACAGCAATCTTGATTGTGGCAAGCTTATCGTGTATGTCTTGGTTTTCTACCGTTAAAGTTGCCGTCTCAAGTGCATCAGCAATTGGAATACCTGCTCTTACAAGCTCGGTAAAAATAAGATTAAATCTGTTCATTGTTGAGTAGAATATAATTTTATTGATTAGATAAACTTTTAGCATAAATTTGTCAAATTTATACTTAAAATCATCATTGCTTTTGTATAAATATCTGATAGCATATATTATGGTTATAAAACCGACTAATATATATAAACCGTAATTACTTAATGCACTCTCGATAGAAAGAAGAATAATTGTAGGAAGAGGTAGTTTAGCTCCGAGTTGTTCAAATATCTCCCTAAACTGAGGAACCACAAATATCATCAGTATAATAAAAGCTATCGCCATAGCAGACATTACTATAATCGGATATCTGAGAGCTTTTTTAAATTTTCTCTGATTTTCCCAAACTTCCTGTAGAATATCTGATAGTTTATGGAGCGACTCTGACATATTACCTGTGCTTTCGCCAAGCTTTACCATAGCAATAACTACGTCACCAAGTTCACCTTTAAATTTGGTTATGGCATCGGTTAGACTTTGACCTTGGTTGAGATCATCGTTTAGGGTTGCAAATATGGCCTTAAGCCTTTTGTCTTCTGTTGATTTAGATACTTCCTTGATGCTGTCGTGGATTGAAATTCCTGCATTTGTCATAACGCTTAATTGCCTAAAGGCAGCTATTAAATTATTTATTTTTATTTTTGAACCGCCTAAAAGGACTGATGCCTTGCTTATCATGTCAGCGAATTGTTCTTCTAGCGGGATGCTTTTTGTTTCTCCTACCTTTACTATTACGCCAGCTTTTTTTGTTTTTGCTAAGGCCTGCGCCTCGCTTCTGTTGTTTGCTTTTAAGGTCATCTTCTGGCGACGACCGTTGGCCATATACTCAACTTCAAAAAATTTCATACCTTAGCTACCCTAAATACTTCATCTATCGTTGTTACGCCCCTTGCGGCTCTAATAATACCATCTTTAAACATATCTATAAAATGCTCTTCGTATGCTACTTTTTTTATTTCCTCTTTTGTAGTGCCGTTTGCTATCATCGCTGAAATTCTATCGCTTATCGGTAAAACTTCGCTTATCATCTCTCGCCCTACATAGCCAGTTTGAGAACATTGATCGCAACCGACATGTTTATAAAACTGATAATCTTGTGGCAAGAAGTCTTGAAATTGTTCATGTAAATTTGGCGGTAAAACGGTTTTTTGTTTGCAGTTTGGACATAGTTTTCTAACAAGCCTTTGGGCCTCTATCGCCACCAATGCGCCGCTAATTAGATACGGTTCTATTCCCATGTCAGCGATTCTCGTTACGGCGCTTATCGCATCATTTGTGTGAAGCGTTGAAAATACCAAGTGGCCGGTAAGTGCAGCTTGGATAGCTATACGAAGAGTCTCTTGATCTCTGATCTCGCCTATCATTATGATGTCTGGGTCTTGCCTTAAAATGGATCGAAGAGCTGAAGCAAAGGTAAGTCCGACTTTTTCATTTACATGGACTTGCTGGATCATATTTAGCTGATACTCTACTGGATCTTCGACGGTTATTATTTTTGTCTCTACACTTTTTATATCATTTAATGCAGCATAAAGAGTTGTTGTTTTACCGGACCCAGTTGGCCCCGTCACTAATATAATGCCGTAAGGTGCTTTCATTGCTTTGTTAAATTTATCAAAAGTACTTGGATGCATACCTAAATTTTCAAGACTAATTAGAACTTTTGATTTATCCAAAATACGCAAAACTATGCTTTCACCGTGTAGTATCGGCAATGTTGAAATACGAAAATCATACTCTTTGCCTGCTACTTGAGCCGAAAAACGACCGTCCTGCGGCTTTCTTCGCTCTGCTATATCCATATTCGACAGTAGCTTCATGCGCGATACCAGGGGTGGAAAAAGGTCTTTGTCAAAAATAAAAAGCTCAGCCAACATACCGTCGATCCTGCCTCGCACGACACAGTTTGTAGTAGTAGCTTCGATATGTATATCGCTTGCACGACTTACTATCGAGGTTCGTAAAATAACTTCGATCAATTTTAATATGCCGGAGCTATTTTCATTTGTATTTCCACCTACTACCGCAGAGGAAGATAGCTCCTTTCTGATCTCGGTAACTATGCCTTTTACGCTATCATTTAGCTCTATTTTACTTAAATATTTATCTATTTTGGATGGATCGGTTATAACTATTTTTAAGAGCTTTCTATTAAAAATAGATTGCAGTCTATCTTGCGCAGACATGTCAAATGGGTTTTTAAAAGCAACATAAACAGCAATTTCATCTTCCTTGATAGGTAGAGCGCTATAGGTTTTTAAATGATTTAAAGGAGCTTTTTCACAAAGTTTATAGTCTATATCGATATCATCCAAATCAACATACTCAAGTTTAAATTTGGCTGCAATATACTCTAAAAATTTTTTTAAATTTATTATGAAATTTTCAGTTATTTCATTGATTGTAATGCGTTGTTTTTTATATAATTCACCTATAATATCATATATATTTTCCGTTGATAAATTTGGCGCTTGCTGTTGTATGGCATGCTCAAAATCTACATTTTCCTTTAATAGAGATAATATATTTTGATATTGGATATCGGTTATTAAATTATTTTTTAAGATAGTTGTCAAAAAAAGTTCATAAAATTTATTCATTATATACCTTTACAATTTATAAAACAATAATACTTTTACACTATAATGCCGTATCGTCTTCTATTTGTCTCATTAAATCCTCAATATTTGCAGAATTGGCCTTGTCGTTATATATCTTAAGGACGCTTATAGCATCGTCTTTTTGCTTTAGGTTATATTTCGACTTTGCAAATATTATCCAGCTCTCTTCGTTATTGCTATCAAGTTCATTTGCTATCAATGCCCATTTTTCACTATTTTTATAGTCTTTAACATCATAGTATCTTCTTGCAATAAGCAGTGCAATGTCAGAGCTATTTGATTTTTCAAATTTTGCTGTTAATTCATCTACCGAAACTTCAGAACCAGAAGATTGTATTTGGAATTTGTTTATATTTTGCAAGCCGCTAATACTCTTTGCGGGTATATATTTTTCAGAATCAAAATTTAGTTTTTCTTCTGTTGGAGTGGCTACTGCCACTTGTTTTCCGCCAATATTTTTTTGAGTATTGCTAACTCTCTGTGTATCTTGTTGTATATCGCTTGCATTTACCCAGCCGTGTTGCTGAATTTCTGTATTTATATTATCTGAGATATCTTCGTTTGCAATGCTACTATTTTGCGTGTTTGGCGCGCTTTCGGTTCCGCCAAAATTATCAGAATTTAGCAATGTATTATTACTTGGATCGATTTTCTGCTCAGGCTCAACATTTTCAGAATGCTTTATGGTGTCTTTATTGCTTTTTCTAGCATCGTTACTAATTGTAGTACTGTTGTTATTACTTATTAGTGAATCTTTTAATAAATAAAAAGTAAGCGATGACACAGAAACAGATATGGCTAAAACAGCTGAAATAGCATATATATAGTTTTTTTTATCCGAAAACTTAAACTCTTTTCTCTTTTTGTCGTAGGCTCTCCATCGCCTTTCTAGCTCCAATATCTCATATGTTTCAAGCATCTATAAGCTCCGATTTGATGGCTGCCATCTCTAAAATTTTTGTTACCATTTTGTCACCGCCTATTATAGTTGGTTGATTTGCATCAAAATATTCGTAAAGTTCAAAAATATTAAACATTAATTTATTTAGCATTCTTAAATTTCCCTGGCTTAATTCATTTAGAAGACGAAATTGTTCTTCGGTAAATTTTAAAAAAATATAAAAAAACTGACTATTTTGTAACTTATTTTCCAAATAAACTTTCATCTCCTCTGTATCGATAGAGCCCATCTCTATACTTTCCCAAACTCTTGACTTAAAATAATCTCTCGATAGTACATCTTTATCAATCGTTTCGTGCGTGGCAAAAACAAATTTAAATAGACCGCTATCTGACATTATACGAATTTTTTCTAGTAAAATCTCAGGATAAAGCTGTGATTCATCAAGAATAACTATTACTGGTTTTTTATCTTGACTATCTTCGATTTTAGCTTCGTATATTTTAATAAACTGCTCATAGCTTTCAATTTTTTCCTGAGACTCTTTTTTAAAAATTCCCTCATATAGTGATTTTACAAATTCTGATTCATTAAAAAAGGGATATGGAAAAAAAATAATGTCACTACGATCTTTAAGATCGCTTACGATTTTTTTTAGCAAAAATGTTTTTCCGCACCCAGGCTTGCCGTAAAATAAAATTAACTTGGCAGGCTTTTGTAACAAATCTAAAATTTTTTTATATGCAATAATAGACTTATCTAAATTTATGTAGTTATTTTCTTGTGCTACATCAATAAATATATTTTTTAGAGTAGTATATTTATTGCTCATACGTTGACCTCGAAAAACCTAAATCTTTAAGAGACTGATTGATTGGTGTAGCGTTTGATGTGTCAACTATTCTTGGGGTTATAATAAATACAAGTTCTGTTGTCCTAAGATTGTCTTTTGTGCTTTTAAATGCATGTCCAAGCACAGGGATGTCTCCCAAGAATGGTACCTTTGTATTTTCCTTGCCTTTAGACTGAGCTATAAGCCCACCTAAAACGATTGTATCACCGCTATTTACCTGCACAACAGTAGAAAGCTTTTTTTGTATAGTATCTGGTGCGATTTCTCTTATGGTTGTGCTTTGTCTAACATCATCTTCATTGTATTTGAAGCTGCTAAGAGATGGATTAATACGGAGCATAATCTTATTATCGTCTGAAACCTCCGGTAAAATGTTAAGCAAAATTCCTATAAAAACAGAATATTGCTTATAGGTTATAGTGGTTTTACCATTTAAGGCGTTATTGTTTTGGCTTTCTTCCTGAACTCTATAGTTTACATTATCTCCCACGGAAATTAGGGCCTGTTGATTATTTAAAGTTGTAATTTTTGGGCTTGAAACAACTTTTGTTCTCCCATTTGTTTCTAGAAAATTTAAAACGCCGTCTAAATTAAAATTAAAACCTGCAATCAAATTCATGCTTTGAGAAAAACCACCGCCAAGACCGTTTCCTCTATTTGACCAAAATAGGTCATTTGCCGGAATCATTCCATATGTTCTACTTAAAGTGGTCGTAGGATTACCAGCGGCGTCTTGTCCCACTGTTTCAGTTACGCCAGTTACAACCGTACGATTGTATAATCCGGTTTTAAAACCTATATTAAATTTACTCCAGTCAACACCTTTTGTGTAGCTATTGGCAAGCTCTACAGATATTATGGATACGTCTATGACTACTTGTTTTTTAAGTCTTTCTTGAATATCTTTAATGTATTCAGAAACCCTTCTAAGCTGTGCTGCTGTGCCGGTTACAGTGACTAATCCTGCATTGGCATTGATGATAGGATCTGGTGCAACGATACTTTCTGTCGTATTGTTTAGTATTGCTTTAATCTCAGTATCTAATTTTTCCCAAAAATCAAACTTTTCAACTGTCCTTATAATATTATCAAGCTTGCCACCACCCTTAGTAATATCTGTAGATCCACTATCTTCTTCTCTCTCTCCTACTTCTATTGGGGCAGAATCAACAGAGGCTTTCGTTATAGCGGTTCCTTCTCTTATAGATGTTATATAATCAATTTTAAAAGTTTTTGTCTGAAGGGATGAAATTTTTAATATATCTTGAGAAAAAGTATAGCTCATATCTTTTTCAGATAGCAAAAGGCTAAAAATTTCATTCAATGTTTTATCTTTTATATTGATTCCAAAAAGAGGTTCGCTTATGGCGTCTTTAGCAAATTGATCTTTTGTAACAACACTAAAATGACACATATCGGATAGTTGCGTCAACACCTCTTGAACTGAAACTTGTTCATTAATTTTAAGATTAAAAACCCTTTTTTCGCAACCATTGCCATATGCTGATGTTAACGATATTGCAGCTATGATAGATATTTTAAAAAAATTATTTAATTTTAATAATGACATTTTTATTTGCCCCTTTTGTTAAATTTAAGTCAATTTTTTCATCTTTATTTGCTAAAGTAATACTTTTGGATCCAATTTTTACCAGTTCATATTCACCTATTTTATCTTTTACCCGATACCAATGTCCGCTAATTTTAGCTTTGTTGCTAAATATTGCTTGTAAATCAAAAGTTTGATTATCCGAAACATTATTGTTATTTTCAATGCTAACAGCTTTTGTTTTTAAAAAAGGATCAGATATGGTTTTTAGTTCGGATTCATTTAAGCCTTTACGTTGCTCATTTATCGCGCCGAATAACTGATTATAATGCTCTATCTCTTCTTGAGAATTATCCGCCATGGATATAGAGCAAAATATCGCTAAAAAAAACAAAGCACAAGTTTTCATTGATATTTCATCCCCCATATATAAATTCCCATATTTCCTCTTAGTTTGCCATTTGTAGAATTTATATCTATATTATTCACATCTACTACCAATTTAGATTCTTCAATGGCATTTATGTAACTTATGATATCTCTATAATCACCGTCAACAGATATGTTTATATCAAGTACTTGCTCTATTTTCTGAGCATTAGGTTCTTTAAATGTATTTATTATTTTTGTTATTTTTACATTATTCTTATTTGCTAAAAATGCTAAATTGTCTAAAAAATCAGCCCAACTCTGTTCGTTAAAAATTAGATATGATAGCTCTTTTAACTTATTATCAAAATATTGATTCATGTTTTGGACATCGGCAAGCTTATTTTGCTGTTGTAATAACTCATTTTGTTTTTTATTTATCATAAAATTTCTATCGTCACCTTGGCTAACGGTACTCAAATAAGAGTTTACCTTGTTTAGATCCTGGGTTATTCGATCATTTTCTCTTATGGATTCATCATAGTAATTTTGCGCATATGGTATTACCGCATAGTATGCTATTGCAGCAGATAAGAAAAAAGCAACAATTAACATCATTGTTACTTCGCTAGGTTTTTTTTCGTCAAAGTAATTATCTATTTTTGTAAGTGTATTATCTTTTTTCATCATTTAATCTTTATAGTAACATTTGTTTCATATGAAGGTACTCCATATTTTTTATCTAATAAAATTTCCTTTGTTAATATAGAGTATTTCTCTGAAGTATTTACATTTTGCATCAATTCCGTTAACTTTTTTTCATCTTTGCTTACTAACGTAACTTTCATGTCTCTATTTGAGTTATTTATTCTTGCGGTTTGTATATCTTTGTTGTTTATTAGATTGCTGAGCTCAAATAACACAACGCCCTTCATCGGATAACTAACTTTTTTATCATAAATTTCTTTAATAGTGTTTTTTCTAAAATCAATTACAACTTGCTCTTCCTCGATAGATTTTGATACACCTGAAATTTGTTGTTCAAGGGCTGCTATTGCCCCTTCTATCCTTATTTTATCAGCATTATTGATTTCATATTCGCTTTTTTTATCAGCAGTGTCTACGTCGGTAATAATTCCTGACACATAAAGATACAATGGATATAGTAATCCAATTAGTAGTCCAAGTAGTGTATATAGTATTAATTTACCGCTATTGCGTTGAAATAGTGGTAGTGGTCGCAGAAAATTGGAAAAGTTAAAATCATTTTCTTGCGTTTCTTTGTAATATTGTGAATTGATTGCCATAATATTGTGAATATTATCAACTTCAACTTCTTTTGAATTTATGGCAATATTTAGATCAAGGTAATTAGTGGGTATACTTACTTTCTCTTGTATAAATTCTGCAAAATTACCCATTTTTACATCAGTTACTAAATTTATATTTGAAACATTTGATCCTAGAAAGCGACTTAAACTATTTATTAAATCTCCTATGTAATAGGAAATCTCATCAAATATTTCAACTATAAAATCCCTACTTCTATCATCTTGAGTATTTGTTCCATTTTTTATGATATTTAAAAAAACATTATCATTTAGCTTATCGCCACTTAAAGTAGCAAATTTCTCGCTAATATTTTTTATTGAATACCTAAGTGGTCTTGATTGAACATACTCTCCGTTTTGATAAATAGCTATAAAAGCATCATCATCCTGCAACACCACGAAGGCATCGGTATTTTGGGCTGAAAGCATATTTTTTTTATAAAGCGCATGAAACATTAGCGGGGCAGCCACCACATAGTCTATATATGGAATTTTTTTAAGAGCCAAAGAGAATAATTGATCGGTTGATAAAATGTCAGATATAAATACGTTAAAAATTTTAGTTTCAGACGATATGCCTAAAGTTTCGTTATACACAATTTTATACTCAGAAGACGGATCTAGACCAAACTGCTCATAAACCTTGATTGTTATTAAATTTGATATATCATCCTCGTCTGTTGATAGCGGTATTTCTACACTACCTGTCATCATGTCTTTATATTTGATGTATGACGTAAAAAAGCTATTTTTATTTGCTTTGCTTAGGTCTATTTGGGAAACTTTATTACCTGAAAAGGCATATGAAGTTTGCAAATACGGATCATGCGTTACTATGTTTGCTACTTCATTTTTATTTTTTGCCATTTTTAAGCATCCTTCAATATAAACTTCAAATTCTAAGTTAGTTTTGCCCTATACTAGGCAACTTGCCGCATTTATTATACCATAAAAATATATGACTTAATAATTATTTATAAAATATTCAAGCTTTTTATAGTTTTTTCGTCTTTGCGCCAGTCTTTTTTAACGACTACAACGAGCTTCACGAGGATTTTTTGACTGGTAAAATTTGATATTAACTTTCTTGAATTTATCCCGATTCTTTTGATGGTTTGACCATTTTTTCCGATAATCATAGATTTATGTATCTCGCGTTCGGTAATTATGGTGGCATAAATTTCAGTTATTTCAGGTTTTTCTTTGACTTTGTCTATGAGCACGTCGGTAGAGTAGGGGATCTCGTCGCTTAGATTATCATAGAGCGCCTCTAGGATAAATTCACGAAAAATTTCCTTTTCATTTGTCGGCGTTAAGAATTCTGGATCATAAAAATACTCGTGTTCTGGCAAAAGCTTGCAAATTTCATCCAAAAGCGGCTTTTTGTAGGTTTGCTTTTTGACGCTAAAAGGTAAAAGCGCTGTAAATTTATCTTGAAATTTTTGATATTGTGCGATTTTTTCAAGCACTTTAGCGTTTGAGACTTCGTCAACCTTGGTGAGCACCAAGATGTGTGGTTTTTGCGGATTTAAATTTAGAAATTTAACGTAGTCGTCTATGCTGTCGTGAATGGGTGCCAAAAAGACAATAGCATCGCAGTCGCCCATCGATTTTATCGCTTCGTTTATCATGAGTTTATTTAGCGTCTTGTTGCTCTCGTGAAGTCCCGGCGTATCGGTAAAAACGATCTGATCCCCGCCGTTCATCACGATACCGCTGATCTTGCGCCTCGTGGCGTTTTGTTTGTGCGAGACGATGGTGATTTTCGCATCAAGCAAAAAATTTAAAAGGGAGCTTTTGCCTGCATTCGTGCGACCGATGATGCTAACAAAGCCTGATTTCATAAGATATATCTCGCTAGATCCTGATCCTCGACGACGTCTGAGAGACGCTTTTCTACGAGAGCTTTGTCTACTTCTACCGTTTCGCCGCCGTGCTCGTTGGCCTCAAAGCTGATATCCTCTATCACGCGCTCGATCACGGTGTGTAGGCGTCTAGCGCCGATATCTTCCATTTTTTCGTTGGCGTTTTGAGCGATTTTTGCGATAGCTTTTATAGCGTCATCCGTAAATTTAAGCTCCACGTTTTCGGTTTTTAAAAGCGCTTCGTACTGCTTAAGTAACGAATTTTTAGGCTGAGTTAAAATTTGATACAGCGCATTTTCATCTAGGCTATCAAGCTCAACTCTCAGCGGGAAACGCCCCTGAAGCTCCGGGATTAGATCGCTTGGCTTGCTGATGTGAAAGGCGCCGGCGGCGATAAAAAGGATGTGATCGGTCTTTATGGCGCCAAATTTGGTCGTCACGGTCGAGCCCTCCACGATAGGTAGCAAGTCGCGCTGTACGCCTTCTTTGCTCGGATCTTGTCTGCCCGAGTTTCCGGAGCTCACCGCGACTTTATCGATCTCGTCGATAAAGATTATGCCCTCGTTTTCGGCTCTTCGCACGGCCTCGGTTTTGATGCTCTCCATATCTAAAATTTTATCGCTAGCTTCGTTTTTGAGCGCCTCTTTAGCGTCTTTTACTTTCATCTCTTTTTTGACGGTTTTGTTGCTTAGGCCGATGATTTTGACGAAGCTCTCTTGCATTTGCGCCATATCGGGCGGCACGTTTGCTCCCGTGTCAAAGCTATTTTGTACGACTTCTATCTCAATACTTAGATCATCTAGATCGCCGTTTTCTAGCCTACTCATCATCTTTTCGTAGCTTTTTTCATAGTCGACTTTTTTATCTTCGCTCGCACCCGTCGGTAGAGGCGGCAGGAGTTTTTTTATTATCTTATCTTTTACGTATTCGTCGATTTTCTCACGGTTTTTCTCGCGCTGTTCGGCTTTGACCAAATTTACCGACGCAGCCGCCAGATCGCGCACCATACTCTCCACGTCGCGTCCGACGAAGCCAACTTCGGTGTATTTGCTAGCTTCTACTTTGATAAACGGCAAACCCATCATCTTTGACAGACGCCTTGCGATCTCGGTTTTACCCACGCCCGTCGAGCCTATCATCAGGATATTTTTTGGCATGATATCGTCTTGCATCGTTTTATCTAGCTTCATTCTGCGGTAGCGGTTTCGTAGCGCGATGGCGATGATCTTTTTGGCGTCCTTTTGCCCGATGACGTAATCGTCTAAAAATTTCACTATCTCTTTTGGGGTTAAATTCATCTTTTCTCTATTCTAAAACGTAGGTTTTTATGTTCGTGTTCGTGTAAATGCAAATTTCGCCCGCGATCTTTAGACTCTCTTTTACGAGCTCCTCTTCGTCGATCCGGGCAAATTTATCCAGCGCGCGAGCTGCGGATAGGGCGTAGTTGCCGCCGCTTCCGATGGCGGCTATCTTGCCGTCTTCAGGCTCTACGACGTCGCCCGTCCCGCTTAAAAGGAAAATTTTCTCTCTATCAAGCACCAGCATCATAGCTTCTAGCTTGCGCAGATATTTATCCTTGCGCCACTCTTTGCTAAATTCGATCACTGCTTTTAGCAGATCGCCTTTGGCGTGATCTAGGTTGTTTTCAAACATATCAAAGAGATTAAACGCGTCCGCGGTGCTGCCGGCAAAGCCCGCCAGGACCTTGCCGCCGTGGATCTTGCGGATTTTTACCGCATTGCCTTTTAGCACCGTGTTGCCAAAGCTCACCTGTCCGTCGCCGCCGATGACCGATTTGTTCTTGCCTTTGTAGGCTAAAATGGTAGTCGCGTGAAACACTTATTCACCCTCGACGTCTAGTTTTAGCGTGGCGCGCACGGCATGGCCGAGTTTGACGTCCACTTCGTAGATGCCTGTCGCTTTTATCGTATGCGCGAAGTCAAACGCCTTTTTATCTACGACTAGATGATGATTTTTTTCTAAAGCTTCTGAAATTTCATCCTTCGTTACCGCACCAAATAGCGCTCCGTTTGCTCCGAGCGGCTTTTTAACCTTGAGCGTGATTTTTTCGATCTCGGATTTTAGCTTTTCTATATTTGCGATCTCGTATTTTAGCTCCTCGGCCTTGCGTTTTTGTTCGGCTTCGTACTGGCGCAAGACATCTGGAGTCGCAGCTTTAGCAAAGCCTTTACCGATTAGGAAGTTATTTCCGTAACCTTCTTTTACCTCTTTGATTTCGCCGGCTTTTCCGAGCGATTTTACGTCTTTTATTAGTAGTACTTTCATTTTTATCCTTTATTTAGTTAAATTTGCGCCCATTTTTGCGCCCGATGATAAATCTTAGCGCATTTAGCTTGATAAATCCGTTTGCATCTTTTTGATCAAACACGCTATCCTCTTCAAACGTACAAAACGCTTCGCTAAAGAGATTATCCGTCTTACTGTCGCGTCCTAGCACGATTACGTTGCCTTTGTAGAGCTCGACTTTGACCGTGCCGTTTACGTTTTCTTGGCTCTTGTCGATGAGCGCTTGCAGCATGATACGCTCAGGCGACCACCAGTAGCCGTTATAGATGAGCTCTGCGTAGCGAGGCATCAGCTCGTCTTTTAGGTGCGCCGCGCCGCGGTCTAGCGTGATGCTCTCGATCGCGCGGTGAGCTTTTAGCATTATCGTGCCGCCAGGAGTTTCGTAGCAGCCGCGGCTTTTCATGCCAACCGAGCGGTTTTCTACGAGGTCTAGTCTGCCGATACCGTGTTTTGCGCCTAGGCGGTTTAGCTCGGCTAGCAGCGCCGCCGGACTCATTTTTTTACCGTTTATGCTAACGGGATCGCCTTTTTCGTAGCCGATTTCTATTATCTCGCTTTCATTTGGCGCGTCTTTCGGGCTTACCGTCCAGCGCCACATATCGGCCTCCGGAGCGTGAGCAGGGTTTTCAAGCACTAAGCCTTCGTAGCTGATGTGGAGCAAATTTGCGTCCATAGAGTAGGGGCTTTTGCCCGGTTTCTTTTCTATTTTGATACCGTTTTTTTCGGCGTATTTTAGTAGCTTTTCACGGCTGTTTAGATCCCACTCGCGCCAAGGGGCGATGATGGTTAGGTTATCTCCCAGCGCGTAGTAGCCTAGCTCAAAGCGCACTTGGTCGTTACCCTTGCCGGTTGCTCCGTGGCTCACGCCGTCGGCGCCTACTTTGGCGGCGATTTGGGCTTGTTTTTTAGCTATTAGTGGGCGAGCTATCGAGGTGCCTAGTAGGTATTCGCCCTCATAGACGGCGTTTGCTCTAAACATCGGAAATACGAAATCTCGCGCAAATTCCTCTTTTAAATCCTCTATAAATATATTTTCGGGTTTTATGCCAAGCTCTAGCGCTTTTTGGCGTGCGGGTTCTAGCTCCTCGCCCTGGCCGATATCGGCGGTAAAGGTTACCACTTCGCATTTATACTCGTCTTGTAGCCATTTTAAAATAATGCTCGTATCAAGTCCGCCCGAATAGGCGAGAACGACTTTTTTCACATCTTTTTTCATTCTCTATCCTTTATATTGAGATGACGCGTATTTTAGCCAAATTTGATTAATTTGTTATAAATATTTCCGCTAAAATCGCGTGCGCTAAACGTCAAATTTACATTAAATTTAATATGCGATGACGAGGAATTAAAAATTTAAGCCAAATTTGGCTAAAATCGCCGCCATGAGAGTAGATAAGTTTTTAAATACCGTAAATATAACAAAAAGGCGCGCGGTTAGCGAAGACATGTGCAAAAGCGGCGTCGTGAGCGTAAATGGCGTCGTTGCTAAACCGGCTAAAGAGGTCAAAATCGGCGACGTGATAACGATCAAATTTCTAGTCAAAGAGGCGCGCTACGAAGTGCTAGCGATCCCAGAGACCAAAAGTATCCCAAAATCAGCCCAAGCGCTATACGTAAAAGAGCTATGATAGAGCTAAATTTGGGGCTTGGCGAGCTTGGCGAGGTGGTAAAAATTTTACCCCAAAGCGGCGTCGTTATATTGCAGGGAAATTTAGCCAGCGGTAAAACGACGCTAGTTAAAGCCATCGTAAAAGCTCGCGGCATCGATGCGGAGGTTACTTCGCCCACGTTTTCGGTCATGCAAAGCTACGGAGATAAAATTTATCACTACGATATCTATCAAAACGGACTTGATGCGATTTTGCAAAACGGGCTTTTTGAAAATTTGCTAGAGGAGGGGCTTCACCTAGTGGAGTGGGGCGACGAGCAACTGGAAAAGGCGCTGGCAAATTTGGGCGAAAAATGCGTCAAGGTAGTCATCTCGCCTAGTCAAAAAGGGCGAAAATACGAGGTTTACGGTGCATAAATTAGAAGTAAAAGATTTACAAAAAACGATCAAAAAAACAAACATCATAAAAGGTATCTCGCTAGAGGTCAAAAGCGGCGAGGTAGTAGGGCTGCTGGGTCCAAACGGCGCGGGCAAAACGACTACGTTTTATATGATCTGCGGACTCATCTCGCCATCTAGCGGCAGCGTGTTTTTAGACGGCGCGGACGTGACGAAGGTGCCGCTACACAAGCGTGCGCATATGGGGATCGGCTATCTGCCGCAAGAATCAAGTATATTTAAAGACCTCTCCGTCGAGGAAAATTTACTGCTCGGCGCCGAGATCCTATATAAAGACGAAGCCATCCGCGAGAAAAAAGTAAACGAGATGCTAAATTTGCTAAATATCGAGCCCATACGCCTGCGAAAGGGCGTGAGCCTAAGCGGCGGCGAGCGTAGACGCTGCGAGATCGCTAGAAGCCTCATCATCACGCCTAAATTTTTGCTTCTGGATGAGCCCTTTGCCGGCGTCGATCCGATCGCCGTTAGCGACATACAAAGCATCGTTCGCGACCTAAAAAAACTCGGCATCGGCGTGCTCATCACCGACCACAACGTCCGCGAGACGCTAGCCATCTGTGACCGTGCCTACGTGATCAAGGACGGTAGCCTGCTAGCTAGCGGCAGCGCGAACGAAGTCGCGAACAACAAACTCGTGCGCACCCACTATCTGGGCGAAGAGTTTAAATTTGTAGAATAATGCTAAAGCAAACTCAAGCTCCCAAAAATAAGCTCTCGCACACGTTGCGCTCGTGGCTGCCGATACTAAGTAGCAGCGTCGAGGAGCTAAAGGAGACGCTTGAGCCGTTTTTGGCAGATAATCCGTTTGCAAGCGTGCAGCAGCGAAATTTAAGCGAGCTACCAAGTGCCGCGCCATCCAAAAAAGATAAAAATTTCTTCAAAGAAATATCAAAAAATAGCGTAACCGACAATATCGAAAGCTTTAGTGTGGCTAAAACGGGGCTTTACGACAAGCTAATCGAGCAGATAGATAAGCCGCTGTTTCCGACCGAAAAATCCCAAAAAATCGCGATGAAAATAATCGAGTGCATAAATGAGGAGGGCTACTACGAGCCTGAAGTTTTTGACGAATTTAGCGAGGCGGAGATCGAGTCGGTGCGCAAGCGCTTTGCGTACTTAGAGCCCGCAGGCATCGGCGCAAAAGACTATAAGGAGAGCTTTTTATTTCAGCTTGAGGAGCTAAATTTGGACGAGAAGCTCTTTGAAAGCGCTAAAAAGCTTGCGTTAAATTTCGAAAATCTCTCCCAAATGCGCAAAATCCCGCTCTACAACGAAGCGCTCGCCGTCATCAAGAGGCTAAAAAACCCGCCCGCGATCGAGTATATGAGCGAGGCTGCGGCGATCATCCCCGACATAGTCATAGACACGAGTTCGGGCGGTATCGAAGTGCGCATCAACGACGACTTTTACCCTGAGATCGTCATCGACGTAGAGGGGCTTGACGAAAAAGAGAGCTTCGTCACCTCCCGCGTAAAAGAGGCAAAAGACCTCATAGATGCGCTTAATATGCGAAAAGCCACGCTGCGCAAGATCGCCCTAATGCTAGTGGAGTATCAGTATGATTACTTTTTCGGCGGCGACATCAAGCCTATGCGCCTAAAAGATATCGCCGAGGATCTGGGGCGAAACCCTTCGACCATCTCGCGCGGCATCTCAAACAAATACCTCGAGTGCTCGCGCGGGCTCGTACCTATAAAGAGCTTTTTCTCCGCCGCGATCGACGAGGACGTTTCAAACAAGGCCATCAAGGACTTCGTAGCAAATCTCGTCCGAAATGAAAATCCCGCCAAACCGCTTAGCGATCTAAAAATTTTGGAGTTTATAAAGAAGGAATTTAACGTCGAGGTCGTCCGCCGCACGATAACCAAATACCGCCTGGCGCTAAATATCGGTAGCTCCAGCGAGCGTAAAAAGACCTATCTGCTGCAATCCGGTAAGTAAAATTTGACGCTTGGAGCGGGGGCAAATTTGCCGAGCATGCCGCAAATTTAAGCGTAAATTTTAAATTTAAGCAGAGTTTTGGCGAGGCTCGTATCGCATTTCTCTTGATTTTTAAGTCTCGAAAATTTAAAATATCCATATGAAGCGCATATTTTTTATTCTTTTTGTCCTATTTTTAGGCATTGCGAGTACTTATTTGATTGAGGGTATCGCTCCTAGCATAGACAACATTATGGGCGGTTTATTTTTCGGTTTGATTTTGGCTATACCAATTTTTTGGTTATTTCGCTGTTTGGGGCTTATTCCTTGCGATCAAAATATTGAACTAACGCCTATAGATCTATTTTTCGACGATAGCAACTGCGATAGTTACTTTTACGTTTTTAATCTTATTATTTCTTTGATTTTGATGTTATTTATAGGCCCCTATGCATTAATTATGGCTATAGTTTGCGTGATTTTTCAGGGTACAATTAAACGGTTACTAAATTACATTTTTTATGCTAAAGTCTAAAATTTAAATCTTATTCCACCGCTCCAGATTCAAGTTCCTTAAAATATGGCTTCAAACTCTCATAGGCGTTTTGGATACGCTGAAACTGCGTTTTGCACTCGTCCAAAAGCTCCGGGCTAAGCGCGGCGTGAAAGTCTGGGTGATAGGCCTTGACGAGCTCCAGATATCGGTTTCGCACCTCCTCAAAGCTATCGTTTTTATCGCACCCAAGCACGGTAAAATGATCCTCGAAAAGGCTAGCAAGCGCGGCAAATTTGGCTTCGTTTTTCTTGGCGCAGATTTTGATCTGTTTTTTAAATTTTTCAAATTCCTCTTCATTATAGTTAAAGATGATTGAAAATTTCATATATTCGCTTTTGTTAAATAGCTCCTCTAGGCGCGCGCATTCGCCCAAATTTGCGATATTTAGGGCGATTTGACCCTCGGCGGATAAAATTTGCTTTGACTCAAAGCCCCTGATGATGTGCGAGATGAAGGCTTCGTTTGAGCGATCAAAGCTAAATATCGCGCCGCCCCGCACGAAGGCGACGTCGACGAAAACCATGGCTTTGAGCGAGTTTGGTTGGATGTAGTGCAGTTTGATGGTTTTATACTCGGCGAAGTTTAAATTTACGTTTTTTAGTTCGTATCTCTGGCAGAGTTTTTTTAGAAATTTGACGAAATATTTGCGCTGAACCTTCTCGTTTTCGTCGTAAAACGACATCACTTTGCCTTTTTGCCCCAGCGTCTTGGCGAAGTTTCGCTTTATGAGCGCTTGCAGCTCGAAAAACAGATCGGCGTCTGATGTTTCTATGCTTAGAGATTCTAGATTTTGACTTACTTTTATCAAATTTTGCCTTTATAAAACGCATTTGAAAGCATTTTTTATTCCGCTTTTTCCCACACGGGCGTTTCGTCTAGCGGGACATATTCGCACAAGCGCTCGTAGGGTTTGTAGTCTGCTTTGTAGGCTAGGCTAGGGCAGTCTTTGACGTAGTAGCCCAGGTATATCCAGCGCAAATTTAGCTGCCTGGCCAGTAAAATTTGCTGATAGAGCGAATATCTGCCGATGCTAAGGTCCGCAAAATCAGGATCGTAATAGCAATAAACCGCCGAGATGCCGTCGCTAAGGATATCGACTAGATCGACGCCGATGAGACGGCCGTCTGCAAAATACGCAATCTCCTTGCCAAACTCCGCGTGCCCCGCGACGTAGAGCTCGTAGTAGCGGCGAAAGTCCAGCTCATAGTACTTCCACTCGCGCTTTTCTTGCATAAATTTATGGTATTTTTTATATAGCGCCACGTGTGCGTCGTCTAGGAGCGGCTTTGTTAGGATGATTTTGGTGTTTTCGTTTTTACGCATCGTGCGGCGGGCGGATTTGCTAAATTTAAAATTTAGCGCATCGACCCTGATATTTACGCACTCGCGGCACCCTGCGCAGTTTGGCTTGGAGAAATATTTGCCAAAGCGCCTAAAGCCTCGCCTGGCAAGAGCGTCGTTTACGGCAAAGTCGCAGCCGTCTACGTAGCGATACTCCATGCGCGAGTCCCTGTCCTTGAGGTAGGGGCAGGGGCTGGGTAGGGTGGAAAACGGCACGACTAGCACTTTTTGATATCCGCGTCCTTGACGTAGGCTAAAAACTCGTCGCGCAAATTTTGCTCTTTGTGCGCGATGGCTTCTTCTTTGCTAAAAGTTTTTGGCTCAGGCTTTAAATTTTGCTTTGCGGCATTTTTGGCGGCTGAATTTGAGCTCAAATTTGCATTTTGCTCCTTTTGTAGCTCTTTTTTTATATCCTTTAAGCTATCGAAAAAATCATTCATCCGCGTGCTCCTCTTTAAATTTTCTAGCGTCTTTTACTCTTTGTATCGCGGCGGCGATGGCGGCGATAACCTCTTCGTTGTCTTCGTTGTCTTTGGTTTTCATTTTTTCTAGCAACGTAGGCATCTTGTTTTCGACGTATGACGTATCGAAAAATCCTCGCCTAAAGTCGCGCTCCTTGCTGATGCTGAGCAAAAACGGTATCGTGGTTTTGACGCTACCTTCGATCGTAAACTCATCTAGCGCGCGTTTTAGTTTATTTACGGCTAGATCGTAGCTAGGGGCGCGCACGATTAGCTTAGCTAGCAAGCTATCGTAAAACGGCGGTATCTGATAGTCTTTATATAGGTGGCTATCCACGCGAACGGAAGGGCCTAGAGCAGGGTAGTAGCCGCTGATCTCGCCTGGGCTCGGGATAAAATTTTGCCATGCGTCCTCAGCGGTGATACGAGCCTCGATCGCAAAGCCTTGCGTGATGACGTCGCTTTGCTCCATGTCTAGGATTTCGCCAGCTGCGATGCGAATTTGACGTACGATGAGATCCACGCCCGTGATCTCTTCGGTCACGCCGTGCTCGACCTGGATGCGGGTGTTCATCTCCATAAAGTAAAAGTTGTTATAGTCGTCGAGCAAAAACTCGATCGTGCCGGCGTTGGTGTAGTTTACGGCCTTTGCCGCGGCGACTGCGGTCACGCCCATGCTCTTTCGCAGGCTTTCGCTCATCGTCGGACTAGGCGCGATCTCGAGGATCTTTTGGTGGCGGCGCTGGATCGAGCAGTCGCGTTCGGCTAGGTGGATGATATTGCCGTATTTGTCGCCTAAAATTTGAAACTCGATGTGGCGCGGATTTACGACGTATTTTTCCATAAAAACTTCGTCGTTGTTAAAAAACGCCTTGGCCTCGCGCGTGCAGCTTTCAAAGCTAGATTCTAGCTCCTCCTCCTTCCACACGACGCGTATGCCGCGTCCGCCGCCGCCGCCGCTAGCTTTTAGGATGACCGGATAGCCGATGCGCTCGGCGTATAGTTTGATGTTTTCTATCGTTTCGTTGTTTAGCTTTTCGGTGCCGGGCACGATAGGGATGCCGTTTTTATTCATCAGATAGCGAGCGATATTTTTATTGCCCATTTTTCTGATGACGTCGGCGGTAGGCCCGATGAAAACCAACCCCGCGTCCTCGACCTCTTTGGCAAATTCGTAGTTTTCGCTCAAAAATCCATATCCTGGGTGTATCGCGTCTGCGCCGCATGCTTTTGCAACCTCGACTATGCGCTTGGCGTCTAGGTAGCCCTTGATCGGGTCGATGCCGATCTGGTAGGCCTCGTCGGCTATTTTGACGTGCAGGCAGTCTTGGTCTGGCTTGGTGTAAATGGCGACGTTTTTGATGTGTAGGTCTTTGCAGGCGCGGATCACGCGAACGGCGATCTCTCCGCGGTTTGCGATCAAAATTTTATGTATCACTTGGCTTTCCTTTCTTGTCGTTTTTTGAATTTTACTCTTTTTTGCTTGCTGATGCTTGAAATTTGTTTTTTTAGGGTACTATCTTTCTTTGCGTACCGTCTTTAAATTTGCCCTTTTTGCTATTAAATTTTTAGCTTGCTCTACCTTATTTAATATATTTTAGTGCTCGGTAGTCAGGCACGCTTATTTTTAATTAAACTTGTTACATAAGATAACATAAAGATTTTTTATAGATGGTTAAATGTGGCAAATTTGGTGCAGAAATTTGAAATTTTATGGCCTTATGGCAAAATTTGATGCAGCGGGGGATGCAAAAATGTAAAATTTTTGCAACAATGTCAAAATTTATGAAAGATTTAAGAAACCTTTGGCTATACTTCACATTTCTTTTAAAGTGCGCTCGTAGCTCAGCTGGATAGAGCATTTGATTGCGGTTCAAAAGGTCAGGGATTCGAATTCCTTCGAGCGCACCATTTATTCATTTCTTTCAGCCCTCATTTTCTTTTTATAAATCACGTTTTATAGATGTTTGTATTATATTTTTTGACCTTATTTTCTTTTTTATTCTAAGACTTTTGCAGATAAATTATTTAGATATAAAGACCTTTGGACATAAAATTTCAATATCTAAATTTTTTATCCCTGGTAAAAAACACAGAAATCGCTCAATTTTAATGCTTATAAAAATAAGGCAAAAGGTAAAATGCAGACTATTTTTACCATTATGTATTGAAAACTGTAATTTTCAAATAAATATTTATATCTCTTTTGTGTCGCCTTAATATTTTCAGCAAATGCCGAAAACACGGCACTTCCTAACGTTTTACATTTTGCATTAAAATAATTTATCCGTTAAATTTCATGCTAAATTTAACGGATAATTTTTATGCTTATTTTGCTAAATATTTTGCTTGTTATCGTATGTTTTTTGAGGTAATTAAGTTGAAGAAAAATGCAAGAATAAAATAGAGCTTTTAATAGCCCTACTTTTTATGTTTTTTAGGGTAATCGAAAAATAGAGCCTTTGCGCCGTGCTCTTTTAGCTCCTTGAAGCTGCCGTCAAATTCGACGCAAAAGATGCCACATGTGGGTATATTCCCGATCGCAGCATCGCTTAAAAGCTCGCAAATTTCAGTTATAGCGTCGTTGTGGGCTATGACAAATACGCTTTGAAATTTGTCGTCAAACTCTCTTATGAAAGTCAAAATCTCATGTGTCTGCGCACCGTATAGCTCGTCTTTAATTTTGATTTTTTTCTTAAATTTGATCGCTTCGGCTAGCTTTTGAGCTGTTTTAGCGCAGCGTTTGGCAGAGCTTGAAAATATCGCATCTGCCCTCACCTCGTGCTTTTTTAGCCGTTCGCACATTAGCGCCAGATCCTTTTTGCCTCGCTCGCTTAGATCGCGCTCAAAGTCGCTACCATCACCCTCATCTATGGCTTTTGCGTGCCTGATAAAGTAGATTTTTTTCATTTTATTTCGCCTTTCCGGCTTTCGCTATATTTTTTATGTGCTCGATTTCCGCCTCGCTAAAGCCCGATTTTAGGCGCGCGCTCACGTTTAGTTCGCGAGACTGCAAAAAGGCTTTAGGGTAGATTTTTTGCACGATTTGCGCGTATATTTCGGGGCTTACGCCCTCTTTTTCACAGGCAAATTTAAACCAACGATTGCCCTTTGAGACGTGCGAGATCTCCTCGTCTAAGATGACTTGCAAAATTTCGCAAAGTTGCGCCTTGTCTTCATCTTTTTCGCGCTCGGTTTCCAGCTTTTTTAGCATAAAAGCGTTTGCGTCAAGGCCGTTTGCCTCCATGTATCTAGGCAGTACCGCCATGCGCTCAAGCAGCGACGCGGAGGTGTTTTGCAAAGCGATAAAAAGCCCGTCGTGCACGGTAAAATCGCTGTATTTCACGTCAAATTTAGCCATGTGATTCTCGATCATCTTAAAGTGCCTGATCTCATCCTCGGCGACCTCTAGCCAGTCGTCATAGTAGGCTTTTGGCAGCGCACGAAATCGATACGCCGCATCTAGCGCGATATCTACGGCGCTGTATTCGATATGCGCGATCGAGTGAAGGAAGGCTTTTTGTTTGTCGGCTTGTTTTTTGCCGCCGATTTCTCTCATGGCTACGACTTCGCAAAATGCAGCGTAGCTCGGGCGTTCAAGTGGCTTTATCTCGTCAAATTTACCGCCCTCTTTTATCTGTGCGTCAAATTTACCGGCCTTATACTCGGCGTAAAATCGTTTAAATTTGTCAAATTTAAGCTCCTTGTCGCCGCACTCTAAAATCTCCCAAATTTGATCGAAAAATCTCATTTTATCACCTTAAATTTTACCCCGAAATACCCTAGCGCAAAGCCGATGATATGCGCATACCAGGCTACGTTTACGCCCATAGCTACGGGCGCGAAGCTCATTAGCAAGATAGCGATTATTAGCCCCTTTCGGCTACTGGCGTCCAAAAATGCCAAAACGCCCAGTAACAGACTGATTGCGCCGCTAGCTCCGACTAAATTTATAAAAATTCCGTTAGTTTTAAACATAACATAAATATAAATAAAACTAAGCAGCGAAGTCAAAACGCCTCCGACGCAGTAAACGACGGTGAATTTTTCGCTGCCGTAGTACCGCTCTAGAAGCGATCCGAACTGATACAAAACAGCCATATTCATCAGCAGATGGGCTAAATTTGCATGCATAAACATCGAAGTCGCCGGCTGCCAGACGTAAAGTCCGTCCGTGAAAAACATATTTAGCCCAAGCGTCGCGTTACTGCCGCAAATGCCGCAGTAAACGGCAAAATATACTAGACAATTTAACGCGATGAGCGATATCGTAGCTTTCAAAAACGGCTCCTTTTTAAAGGCTTTATCATATAAAATTTAGACATAAATTTAGCTAAAAATTAACCTTGCCAAAGCCGGCAAATCTGTTTGACGTTAGGCAAGTAGCGTCGCCGCCTTTACACGCTACGATGTAGGAGTTTACCTCTTTGCCGCCTATTTTGTGGCTGTTTTTTTGAAATAGATTTATAAATCCGCTTTTGTTTTTGCCTCTGGTATTATGCATAAATCTTATAGTTCCGTCGTCTTCTATACGGTCTATGATGCCAAGGTGGGTTATGATTTGTTTGTTTTTGCCTTTGGTTTGGCTCGTGGTGTTGTTAAAAAACACCAAATCTCCTAGCTTTGGGCTTGTTTGCGAGATCAAATTTCGCTTTTTGTAAAGATTATAAATGGCTTGAGATTTCGATCCGTTTTCGCCGTAAAATTTGAGTAAATTCGTCTCTGAAAAGTAAACGTTATTTATGTTTTTATTTACGAGAGAGACGAAGCCCGAGCAGTCTCCGCCGTCTTTTTTGCCCAAAAAACCTTGCATAAAATTTGAAAGCGCTATGCCGCCTAGATCATTAAATACGTCTTGCTGCGAGTTTAAAAATCTCGCGTTTAAAATCTGTCCGCTTTGATCGGTCGGGTAAATTTTGGGCGTATTGTTCGCGCAACCGCTAAAAATCAAAGCCGCAATCGGCGCAAGCGGCAAAAAAATGGTAAATTTCATTTAAATCATCCTATTTTATATTTAAATTTCAAGGCGAAGTATCTTGTGATAAATTTAAATGTTTCGACGAAATTTTCGACCGAAGATAGAACATAATAGTTCATCGAGGGAGAAAATTTCTAGATCATTTAAATTTACCCAAGAGACAAGCCGTAGAGACGAACTGCCTAAAAGCAAAATTATATAAATAAATCGGTAAATATCGGCATAAATTTAAATTTATAAGCTAAATTTCACTATACTTTGGATTTTATTTAAGGATTTAAGATGATGCATTATTTAGAAATCGAAGGAAACGCGAAACTAGGCGGCGAGGTTGCCATAAGCGGTGCAAAAAACGCCGCCCTGCCCCTCATAGCCGCGGCTCTAATCATAAAAAACGACGTGACGCTAAAAAACATGCCAAACGTCGCGGATATAAAAACATTGGCGACGCTGCTGGTAAATTTGGGCGCAAAGTGCGAATTTACGGACGATCACACGCTAAAAATCAACTCAAACTACATCAGCTCCACGAAGGCCAACTACGACATCGTGCGTAAAATGCGCGCCTCTATACTCGTGCTTGGTCCGCTGCTGGCTAGGTTTGGCCACTGCGAGGTGAGCCTGCCCGGCGGCTGCGCGATCGGACAAAGGCCGATCGATCTACACCTAAGCGCGCTTGAAAAAATGGGCGCAAACATCGAGATAAAGCAAGGCTATGTCGTAGCCACGGCGCCCGACGGGTTAAAGGGCGCGCAGATCGTGTTTGATAAGATCACGGTAACGGGCAGCGAAAACATCATCATGTCCGCCGCGCTCGCTCACGGTACGACGCATCTAATCAACGTCGCCAAAGAGCCCGAAGTGGTGCAGCTTTGCGAGGTTTTAGCCGCAGGCGGCGTGAAGATCGAGGGTATCGGCACGGACGAGCTGGTGATCGAGGGCACGGATAGGCGTATGCTGGACGTCGGCGAGATAACGGTTATCCCCGATAGGATCGAGGCTGGGACGTATCTTTGCGCCGGAGCGATCACGAACTCGCAAGTAACTATCGCGAACGCCAATGCCGCGCATCTTAGGGCCGTGCTTACTAAATTTAACCAAATGGGCTTTGAAACCGTCGTGGACGGCGACAAAATCACGATAATGCCGGCTAAAAACGTAAATCCCGTCGAGATCGTGACGACTGAGTTCCCGGGATTTCCGACCGATATGCAGGCGCAGTTTATGGCGCTCTCGCTCGTGGCAAACGGCGTTAGCACGATCGACGAGAGGCTTTTTGAGAACCGTTTTATGCACGTTAGCGAGCTCACGCGTATGGGTGCGGACATCCGCCTAAACGGCCACATCGCGACGATCTACGGCGGAGGCGAGATAAACGCCGCAGACGTGATGGCTACCGATCTGCGCGCAAGCTCTGCTCTAGTACTAGCCGCCCTTGCCGCAAACGGAACTAGCCGCGTGCATAGAATTTATCATCTAGATAGAGGCTACGAGGGGCTAGAGCGCAAACTAGCGGCTCTGGGCGCAAAAATACGCAGGCTGGAGGAGTAAAATGACGCTAGAGCTTGCTCAAAATTTAATCCTAGAAAAAGCCAAATTTGACGGCTGCGGCGAGTTTGCTAGCCTTGAGCGCGCGACGGGTAAAGTTTTAGCCCAGGACGTAGTTGCCGTTAAAAATTTGCCCTCCTTTGATAATGCCGCGATGGACGGATACGCGCTTAAATTTGATGATTTTGATGAGCCGTTAAACGTCGCGGCAACCGTGCTAGCTGGCGACGAGGCCGATATAGCGCTAAAAAAAGGCGAATGTGTAAAGATAATGACCGGCGCAAAAATACCGACAAATGCCGACACGGTCGTGCCTTTTGAGGATGCGGTTTTGCAGGATGGCAAGCTCTCGCCGCAAAGTAAAGTCAAAAAATTTAACGCCCTAAGATACAAAGGCGAAGAGGTCAAAGCGGGCGAAATTTTGCTAAAAAAAGGCGAAATTTTAACGCCTGTAAAGGTGATGATGCTAGCCGCTCAGGGCATTTATTGCGTCTGCGTAGAGCGCGAGCTAAAGATCGGTATATTTTCAAGCGGCGACGAAGTGGTCGAGCCGTGGCAAAATGCGAGCGAGGAGCAAATCTACAACGCAAACGGCGCAGGCATCTCATCACTGCTTCAAAGTTTCGGCTTTGCTAGCTCGTATGCTGGCATCATCAAAGACGACCTAGAAAGCACTACTCGCGCGCTTGAGGCGGCTGAATTTGACGTCATAATAACAAGCGGCGGAGCGAGCAAGGGCGAGGCTGATTTTATGAAAACGGCGCTTTTAAATTTGGGCTTTAGCGAGCTTTTTGACGGAGTAAATATCCGACCAGGACGACCGAGCAAAGCCTTTATAAAAGGTAAAAAAATCGTTTTTATCCTGCCGGGAAATCCGATGGCGGCATTTTTGATGTGCTTTTTACTAGTCGTTCCTTTTTTAAAGGGCGCGCGACTTGAAAAATTTAACGCCGTTTTAAACCAAGACGTAAAAATAAAATCTGGACGCCAAAATATCGTGCTCGGTAGCTTTTTCGAGGGCAAATTTAGCGTGACGGATAATAATAAATTTGGCTCGGGCATGATAACTCCGCTCATCAAAAGTAACGCCGTTTTAGTAACAAACGAGGGTCTTGACGAGCTAAAAGCGGGCGAAATCGTAAAAATTTTGAAATTTTCTTGACAAATGAAAACGTTTTTGCTAAAATTGCGACTTCTCAAACGGTGCGGGAATAGCTCAGGGGTAGAGCACAACCTTGCCAAGGTTGGGGTCGCGAGTTCGAATCTCGTTTCCCGCTCCATTTTTTTCTTACTATTTTTTCCTATTTTTTTATTTTCGTCAGATTTAGCGCTTTGGCCGATGTATTGCGTTTCAAACAGCAAAATAACGCTTGCGGACTTGGGTTTTGCGGGTAAAAACGACGAGATTTTAAATTTAGGCGAGAACAAAGCCGCAAAAATAAATTCGCGAGATTTAGCAGAGATTTTAAAAAAGCGCGGCGTAGAGCTTGAGGATAAAAGCGGCGGAGAGACGATATTTGTCAAAAACTGCGACGCGTTAGCTCTCGTGCAGCGCGCCTTTTTACAAGAGGTTACGGGCGAGTTTAAGGGGCTACAATTCGTCAAATTTCCGCTTATCGAGCCTCAAAACGAACTTCCTAAAAATTTCCACGAATACAAATTTGACAAAATTTACGTAAACAAAATCAATCCAAAAGGTAGCTTTAGAGCTAGTTTTATCACGCCAAACGGCTCGCAGCCAAGCGTATTTTTTAGATACGAGATTAGCGCAAAAATGCCTGTTTTGCGGGCTACTAAGCCACTCGCGACGCGCCAGATGCTAGGTATAGACGACTTTGCAAAAGACTGGGTCGAGCTTGGCGAGTTTGGCCCCGATATGATGAGCGAGGCGCCAAACGCAAGGCTAGCGACAAAGCAAAACATAAAAAGCGGCGAAGTGCTACGGCTGCGGCAGTTTACGCCATTGCCACTAATCAAAAAAGGCGAGCGCGTTAACGCCGTGCTTAGCGATGGGGCGCTCAGTATCATCGTCGAGGTCACGGCACTAGAAAACGGCAATCTAGGCGAGACCATCAAGGTCAAAAACAACGATAAAAAGGTCTTCAACGCTCAAATCGTTTCAAAAAAACAGGTGATGATAAGATGAAAATTTTTCTAGGCATTAGCGGCGCAAGCGGCGTAAATTTGGGACTTAAGCTTGCTAGCGAGATAGCAAAAAGAAGCGAGTTGCATCTGTGCGTGAGCAAAAACGCGATGAACGTACTGGAAAAAGAGCTAAATTTGACGGATATTCTTTATAAAAACGACGCGGCGGCTAAATTTGACGAAAATCACGGCGACAAAAACATTGCGGACCTAAATTTTCAAATTTCGGCGCAAAATAGAGAAAACGACTCGCAGGCGTGCCGAAACAAAGACGAAAAAAGCGTAAATTTTAGCTCCGCTCAAGGCGAGCTAGATTTTGTAGGCGGAGACGAAAGATCGCAAAATCAAAACGATAAAATTGCTGATAGCGCGCAAGATTTGGGCGATAATGTTTTAAAATTTGACGCTTTGGATAGCTGCGCTCTTGACGACGCAAACGGTCAAATTTGCAAATTTGAGGGCGGTAAATTTCAAAACAAAAGCAAATTTGATAAAAACAGCGCTCAAAAAGATGAGATTTATCAAATTTGGCAAGATTTGCAAAAATGTGCCGTTATCCACGACGACTCCGATCTCGCCGCGGCTCCGAGTTCGGGATCGTTTGGCATAGATGCTATTATCGTTGCGCCCTGCTCTATCAACACGTTAGCTAAAATCCACGCGGGCTTTGCCGACACGCTGATAACTCGCGCCGCCGCAGTCGCGCTAAAAGAGCGAAAGAGGCTAGTTTTGGGCGTTAGAGAGATGCCATTTTCTACGCTGGCGCTCGAGCACGCGGCCAAGCTTTCCGCTCTTGGCGCCGTTATTGCGCCGCCGGTTTTGGGATATTATTCGGCTCAAAATAGCCTTGAGGATATGGAAAATTTTATCATCGGCAAGTGGCTTGATCTGCTCGGACTCGAGCATCAAATTTACAAAAGATGGAGCTAAAAACAGCTGCGCCATTCGCAAGATAAAGTCCTGTTTTAGGCATAAAATAGTAAAATCATCCTTTAAAATTTAAAGGCAAAAAATGAAAGCTTGTATCTATCCCGGCACCTTTGATCCCGTCACGAACGGCCATCTGGACGTCATCAAGCGCGCGGCCAAAATTTTCGATAAAGTCATCGTCGCGGTTGCGGCAAGCGAGAGCAAGCAGCCATATTTTAGCTTGGCTAGACGCGTAGAGATGGCAAAAATCTCAACGACAGATCTAAAAAACGTCGAGGTCGTGGGCTTTGATAACCTGCTCGTTGATTTTGCCAAAAGCTGCGGCGTAAACGTCGTGATCCGCGGGCTTCGCGCGGTTAGCGACTTTGAGTATGAGCTGCAAATCGGCTACGCAAACGCCGTGCTTTGGGAGGAGCTTGAGACCGTTTATCTGATGCCGAGCCTGCAAAACGCCTTTATCTCAAGCTCGATCGTGCGCTCCGTTCTTAGCCACGACGGCGACGTCAGCAAGTTAGTTCCGGGCGAAATTTTAGAAACTTTGAAAGGCTAAATTTGTATATTTTATTTGAAGGTATCGACGGTGCGGGCAAAAGCACGCAGATAGCGCGGCTGGCGGCTGCTTTCCCGCAAGCGATCGTGACCAAAGAACCAGGCGGCACGAAGCTTGGCGAAAATTTGCGCGAGATTTTACTAAAGGAAAACGACCTGGATAAAAGGGCTGAAATTTTGCTATTTTTGGCCGACAGAGCCGAGCATTCGGGTAAGATAATAAAACCCAATTCGGATAAAATGATTTTAAGCGACAGGGGTTTTGTTTCGGGTATGGCTTACGCTCTAGCGGGCGGAAATTTTAGCTTT
The DNA here is from genome assembly GCF_900573985.1 of Campylobacter showae. NCBI lineage: Bacteria > Pseudomonadati > Campylobacterota > Epsilonproteobacteria > Campylobacterales > Campylobacteraceae > Campylobacter > Campylobacter showae. The sequence continues at coordinate 1,497,971 of NZ_UWOK01000001.1, forward strand.
GAAGAGCTTTTAAGCTTAAATAAATTTGCCCTGCAAGGAAATTTTCCGCAAAAAATAGTATTTTTTAAGGCGGACGAAAGCACGCTAAGATCGCGATTAGGCTCGCGCGCGCAGATGGACGGCATAGAGGCTAGAGGATTTGCGTATCTACTAAGAGTGCAGGACGCGATGGAGGAAATTTTGCAAAAACTAGGCGTCCGCTACGTCACAATAGGCGCCGCCTGGGACGAAGAAAAAATAACGAATTTGATAAAGGAGTTTATAAATGATTAGCGCATTAAGGGGGATGAAGGACGTTTTGCCGCCCCAGTCGGGACTTTACGAGAGGATAATCAAAATCTGCGAAGAGGTCGCGAAAAACTACGGATACGAGTTCGTGCTGGCTCCGCACTTGGAGCAGACGGCGCTTTTTCGCCGCAGCGTCGGGGAGAGCAGCGACATCGTGGGCAAGGAGATGTATCAGTTTGAGGATAAGGGCGGTAACGACGTTTGCCTGCGTCCGGAGGGGACGGCTGGAGTCGTGCGCGCCTTTATCGAGGCTAAATTTGACCGCGCGGGCGGCGTGAGACGGTACTTTTATCACGGTTCGATGTTTCGCTATGAACGCCCGCAAAAAGGACGCTTGCGCGAGTTTCATCAGTTTGGCTGCGAGTGCTTCGGCGAGCCTAGCGTTTATGAGGACGCGAGCGTTATTTTGATGATAAACGAGATTTTCTCTCGCCTGGGTATAAAAACCAAGCTGCTTATAAATTCGCTCGGAGACGCCGCTAGTATGGGCGCATACAGGCAAAAGCTGGTTAAATTTTTAGACGCGCACGAGGGGCAAATTTGCGAGGACTGCAAGCGCAGAAAGCTAACAAATCCTATCCGCGTGCTAGACTGCAAGGTCGAGAGTTGTCAAAAAATCTATGAAAGTGCGCCGCTGATAATCGGTAGCCTAAACGACGAATGCGCGGGCGAGTTTAAAAAGCTGCAAGAAATTTTAAACGGCAACGGCGTGGAATTTGAGATAGATCCAAAACTCGTGCGCGGGCTTGATTATTACTGCAAAACTGCGTTTGAGTTCGTTTCAAACGAGATCGGCGCGCAAAGCGCGGTCGCGGGCGGCGGACGCTACGACAGGCTGGTCGAGTACTTAGGCGGCAAGGCTAGCTACGGCGTTGGCTTTGCGATGGGTATCGAGCGCATAATGGAAATCCTAGGCGGCCGCGAGAGCCAAAGCGCAAGAGGCGGCGTATATATCGGCGCGATGGATGCCGATGGCGTGGATGCGGTCTATAAAATAGCGATAAATTTAAGAAAAAACCTTCCAGTTCTCGTTAGCTACGAGCCTAAAAAGCTACAAAAACACCTAAACGCCGCGGATAACGCAAACGCTAGGATCTGCCTTTGCGTCGGCGAGGACGAGCTAAAATCGGGTAAAATTTGGCTAAAAGATCTGAGCGAGAAAGCCGAAAAAACGCTTGATTTGGCGGATCTAGAGGCGGAACTTAAAAGGATTTTAAATGTATGATTACGGTTTAAATTTATGGGGAAATAATAACTTTATTGTCGAAAACGGTAAAATTTGCGTCAATACCGGCTCAAAACCCGCCATCATCGATATCGTAAAAAGCATCAGGAGCGAAGGCTACCGAGGCCCGCTATTGCTGCGTTTCCCACACCTCATACACAAGCAAATTTCGCAAATTTACAAAAGCTTCGAGAGCGCGAAAAACGAATTTGGCTACAAAGGCAGCTTTAACGCCGTTTATCCGCTAAAAGTAAATCAATATCCGGGCTTTGTAAAAAATCTAGTTCGTCACGGCCAAAAGTACGGCTACGGGCTAGAGGCGGGCTCAAAGGCCGAGCTGCTTCTGGTGATGGCGTATAATAACGAAGGCGCGCCGATCACCGTAAACGGCTTTAAGGATAAAGAGATGATAAACATCGGCTTTATCGCGGCCGAGATGGGGCACAACATCACGCTAACGATCGAGGGACTAAACGAGCTTGAGGCCATCATCGCCATCGCAAAAGAGCGTTTTGCGCCAAAGCCAAACATCGGCCTGCGCATAAGGCTACATAGCAGCGGATCTGGTATCTGGGCTAAAAGCGGCGGCATAAACTCCAAATTTGGCCTAACGGCGACCGAGCTAATCGAAGCGGTAAATTTGCTAAAAGAGGCAAATTTGCTCGATCGATTTAACATGATCCACTTTCACATCGGTTCGCAAATCACCGAAATCCACCCGCTAAAAAAGGCACTCATCGAAGCTGGAAACATCTACGCCGAGCTGCGTAAAATGGGCGCGAAAAACCTAAAAGCCATAAATTTAGGCGGCGGTCTAGCCATAGAGTACTCGCAGTTTAAGGAAAACTCAAGCCGAAACTATACGCTTAGCGAATATGCCAACGACGTGGTCTATCTACTAAAGACGATGGCTACGCAGCGAAACGAGGTGGAGCCTGATATCTTTATCGAGAGCGGCCGCTTCGTCTCGGCTTCGCACGCCGTGCTGGTCGCGCCCGTTTTGGAGCTCTTTAGTCAAGACTACACCGAGGAAAAACTCGTACTAAAAAAGAAAAATCCTCAGCTAATCACCGAACTAAACGATCTGCTAAGCACGATAAAACCGTCAAACGCGATAGAGTATCTGCACGACAGCATCGATCATATGGAGAGCATTTTGACTCTTTTTGATCTGGGTTACGTCGATTTGCAAGATCGCTCGAACGCTGAAATTTTAACCCACCTAATCATCAAAAAAGCGGCTAAAATCCTTGGCACCAAACAGCACAATGCCGAGCTTTTAAAGCTGCAAGAGGAGGCGCAAGAGCGCTATCTTGTGAACTTCTCGCTATTTCAGTCGTTGCCTGATTTTTGGGGGTTAAAGCAAAATTTCCCTATCATGCCACTTGACCGCCTAGACGTGCGCCCTACCCGCTCGGCGTCGCTGTGGGATATCACCTGCGATAGTGACGGCGAAATAGGCTTTGACGACGAGGAAAATCCTCTGTTTTTGCACGACGTAGACGTGGAGCAAGAGGAGTACTTTTTAGGATTTTTCCTAGTCGGAGCGTATCAAGAGGTGCTGGGCATGAAACACAACCTCTTCACTCACCCGACCGAAGCTACTATCGAGATAGACGCAGAGGGATTTAAGGTTTCGCACCTGCTAGAAAGCCAGTCCATACTTGATATCATGGAGGATCTGGACTATGACATCTACGAGATCCAGGATATCCTAAACGAGCGCATCGAAAAGTCAAAACTCGTAACCGACTCGCAGCGCAAGCAAATTTTAGGCGAAATGTATCTGTTTTTAAACGATAATGGCTATCTAAAAACTATATCTTAAATTTACAAAAAGGAGTAAAAATGCTATCAAAAAGAGTTCAGGTACTAGGCGAGAGCCTAACCATCGAAATCAGCACCAAGGCAAAAGAGATGAAAGCCCGCGGCGAGGACGTAATCAGTTTTGGCGCGGGCGAACCGGACTTTGACACGCCCGAGATCATCAAAAATGAAGTAAAATCCGCCCTAGATAAAGGCTGCGGCAAATACACAGCCGTAGCGGGTACGCCCGAGGTGAGAGAGGCGGTCGCCGCAAAGCTAAAGCGCGACAACAACCTAAACTACGCGCCTAATCAAATCATCACCAACGTCGGTGCCAAGCACTCGCTTTTTAACGTATTTCAGGCGCTAATCGACGAGGGCGACGAGGTCATCGTGCCGAGTCCGTACTGGGTGAGCTACCCGGAGATGGTCAAATTTAGCGGCGGTAATCCAGTTTTTATCGAAACTAGCGAAAAGACCGGCTTTAAAATCACTCCCGAGCAGCTAAAAGCGGCGATCACTCCTAGAACTAAAATTTTAGTATTAAACAGCCCTTGCAACCCGACGGGCGCGATATATAGCCGCAAAGAGCTGGAGGCGCTGGGCGAAGTGCTAAAAGGCACGAAAATCATCGTAGCTAGCGACGAAATGTACGAAAAGCTAAACTACGAGGGCGAATTCGTCGCGACTGCGGCGGTGAGCGAGGATATGTTTAACCGCACGATCACGATAAACGGCCTAAGCAAGTGCGGCGCGATGCCGGGTTGGAGATTTGGCTACATGGCTAGCCCGTTTAAAGAGCTAAACGCCGCGGTAAACAAGCTACAAAGCCAAAGCACGAGCAACATAAACTCCCTAACGCAAGCCGGCGCCATCCCTGCGCTACTCGGCAAAGCCGACGAGGATATCACGTATATGAAGGGCGAGTTTAAAAAGCGCCGCGATCTAGGCGTTGAGATGATAAACGCTATACCAGGACTTAGCGTGCTTAAGCCCGACGGCGCGTTTTATCTTTTCATCAACTGCTCCGAGGTTGAGCCTGATAGTATGAAATTTTGCAAAGAGCTGCTAGAAAAAGCTAAGGTTGCCGTGGTGCCGGGCGTGGGATTTGGTATGGATGGATACTTTAGGCTATCTTTTGCGACCGATCTAGATAGTATCAAAAAAGGTATCGAGCGTATCGGCGAATTTGTAAAAAGCTATAAAAAATAGCATAAATTTGACTCAAATTTGACGCGGTGAGCTGGTTTTGCGGCGTCAAATTTAGTTTTTTGCGCCGCTAAATTTAACTTTCCTCAAACTCTCTTGGTTAAAATTTAGTCGTTTTAAATTTGCAGATCATAAGAACAAAATCTATATAAAAATTGGCCAAGATTTATTTTTAAATTTTATTTTTTGAATAAAAAACTAAGAATTAAAAATTTATGTTTTTAATATATTGATTTTTCCCAAAAATATCTTTATATCCATTTTTCATATATTCATGGACGACTTTCAGTAAGAAATCCTTGGAATCTACCGCCATATATTGATTCATCTTGCTGGATGTCGTTAATTTCATATGCTCCAAAATTGCATATTTATTCATCAAGACTCTAAATTTATACATGTCTTCAATCTCATCATTATAACAATTTATTGCCAGCAGTTGTAAAATATCCGTATCCAAACAAGATCTAAGTATAGCGCTATATTTATTGGCATTAATTCTATCTTTGCTGTTCTCGTAACTATCTATAAATTTGAGAACTTGGTAAACTAATATTGCAGTTCTAGAAAACTCCATAACACACATAAATTCATTATTTGTGTTTTTGCTCAAATTTTTAAGTTCAAGATAATATTTATTATTCTGTTTAAACTCTCTTATGCATAAATTAATCGTTTCCAACAAAGAAAAGAATGTATTTTCAAATCTTTGTTGTTCAAAAATTTGAGCTGATTTCTCTTGTGCTTCGGCGCTTTTTGCCAGCTCTTCTCTTGTTAGTTTTAATTCCTCTCTTGAATTTTTTAATTCTTCGGATTGAAAAACTATAGTAATCAAAAGGGCTATAAAGGATAAAAGAGCAAATAGCGGGTTTAAAAAACCTCCTAAAAAATCTCCAACCTGACCTAAGAATTCGCTATTTATGTCGTCTTTTAAAATATAGGCCGTCAATGTACCTACGTAAAAACCTATTCCAAAAATACCAAAAATAATAAGATATTTTTTCATCTAATTCTTTTTAAAAAACCTAGCGATCTTAGCTTGCAGTTTGAAAAAGTCGGCCAGCTCCATTATCGGATATGCGCCTGCATATTTTTTACCGCCAGCGATATCCTTTGACACGCCACCGCGCGCTGCTATCTGGGCAAAGTCGCCGACTTTTAAGTGCCCCGCCGAGCCGCTTTGTCCGCCCATCACGACGTTGCGTCCTAGCCTCGTCGAGCCTGCTAGCCCTACCTGAGAGACTAGTATCGAACCGTAGCCTATCTCGCAGTTGTGGCCGATTTGCACAAGATTGTCGATCTTGGCGTACGCTTTTACGACCGTGCTTTCAAACACGCCGCGGTCTATCGTCGTGCATGCGCCGATCTCGACGAAGTCCTCTAAAACGACGTTGCCGTTGTGGTAAATTTTCACGTGTTCGCCCGTTTTCGTGTGTGCGTATCCAAAGCCGTCGCTGCCGATGACGGCGTTTGCGTTGATGCGGCAGCCGTTACCGATAACTGTGTCGTTATAGATGACGACGTTTGGGTGGATGACGCAGTTTGCGCCGATTTTTACGTTATCGCCGACGTAGGCGCCTGCCATCACGAGGGTATTATCGCCGATCACGGCGCCAGAGCCCACATAGACGTTTGGCATTATCTTTGCGCTTGGCGAAATTTGAGCAGGCTGCGGCTGGGAGGCTAGAAGCTCTCTGGCAAAATATTCGCTCAAAATAGCAAAGGCAAGGTGCGGGTTTTCTACCACTACCGCCCTACTTTGCGCACCGACGAGCTCTTTTAAATTTGACGCGACTAAAATCGCGCCCGCCTTTGAGCCTTCGATAAATTTAGCGTTTTTCTCGCTATCGCAGTAGCCAAGCTCGCTAGCTCCAGCTTTTGAGAGCGAATTTAGAGCCGTGATCTCTAGCTCCTCGCCGCTAAATTCCAGTCCTAAAATTTTATAAATTTCGCTTAGTTTCATCATAGATCCATTAGTACAGAGCCGCCGCGCACGACGTCTGTTGGGTTAAATTTTTTGATAGCTTTGAGGAAATTTTCTATCCTGCTCGCGTCGTCGCTGACCATGACGACGATGTAGTTCTCGTTGGTGTTGGCTACGATACCGTTGTAGGCTTTTAATATCGCGTCTAGCCCGCCGAAATTTTCGCTTAACGGGATTTTTACCAGCGCCATTTCTTTTTCGACGAATTCGCCGCTTTCGATGACTTTGTAGGTCGGTATTAGCTTGTGTAGCTGCTTTACGATCTGCTCGAGCACGCGCTCGTCGCCGCTGGTGACGATGCTGATACGAGAAAGCTCGGTGCCCGGGATCGGTGCAACCGTGAGCGTGTCGATGTTGTATCCGCGCCCAGCAAAAAGCCCGGAAATGCGCGATAAAACGCCGTGCTCGTTTAGCACGATGACTGAAATCACTCTTCTTATGCTCATTTTTATTCCTTGCTTTTTAAGATCATGTTGTATATCGCCGCACCCGCAGGAACCATCGGCAGTACGTCCTCAAATCTATCCACGCGCACGTCTAGCACCGCCGTTTTACCGCAGGCCATCGCCTCTTTTAGCGCTGAGCGAAACTCGTCCTTCGTGCGGCACACGAAGCCCGTTCCGCCAAAGCCCTCCGCGATCTTTGCAAAATCAGGTTGCAAGCTAAGGTCGGTCGAGGAGTAGCGCTCGCCGTAGAAAAAAGTCTGCCACTGGCGCACCATGCCTAGGAAATTGTTATTTAAGATGATGTTGATGACTGGTTTGCCGATCTCGGTGGCGGTCATCAGCTCTTGGATGTTCATGAGGATCGAGCCGTCGCCGGTGAAATTTACGACCGTGCTTCCCGGCATCGCATTTTTTGCTCCGAGGGCTGCTGGCAAACCAAAGCCCATAGTTCCCTGACCTCCGCTAGTTATCAGCTGACGCGGCCTATCAAACGGATAAAACTGCGCGACCCACATCTGATGCTGGCCGACGTCGGTGGCGATCACGGCGTCTTTGCCTGATTCTTTTAAAATTTTAGCCGTTTCGCGCACGACCCATTGCGGTTTTATGATCTCGTCGCTATCTTTGTAATCCAGCGGATTTAGCGCGTCGTACCTGGCTAATATCTCGCGCCACGCGGTCAAATTTTGCTCGTTTACGCTTACTTTTTCCACCATCTCTTCTAGGACGCAGTTTAGATCGCCTACGATCGGGAAGTGCGCGTTTACGATCTTTGAGATCGAGCTAGGGTCGATATCGACGTGGATGATTTTGGCGTGTTTGGCAAATTCGCTTAGTTTGCCCGTCACGCGGTCGTCAAATCGCACGCCAAGCGCGATGATGAGATCGGTCTCGCTCATAGCCATATTTGCCGCATAGCTACCGTGCATGCCGACCATCGAGAGTAGATTTTTATCCTCATGCGCTAGGACGCCAAGCCCCATCAGCGTTTCGACCGCCGGGATGCCCGTCTTTGCGCTAAATTTACGCACGAGATCGCTAGCGTTCGCCGCTACGACGCCTCCTCCTAGATAAAGTAGCGGGCGTTTGGCCTCGGCTATGACTTCAAGCGCCTTTTTGATTTGCTTTGCGTTGCCTTTGTAGGTCGGTTTGTACGTCGGCATCTTTATCTCGGTCGGGTAATCAAAATCCCCGACGGCCGCGGTTATATCCTTTGGGATATCGACGTGAACGGGGCCGGGACGTCCAGAGCGAGCGATATAAAAGGCCTCTTTTAGGATGCGCGGTAGCTCCTCGATACTGCGCACGAGGTAGTTGTGCTTCACACACGGGCGAGAGATACCCACGGCGTCGATCTCCTGAAAGGCGTCCGTACCGATAAGCGAGGTCGGAACCTGGCCGCTGATTAATATAAGCGGAATACTATCCGAGTATGCGGTGGCTAGACCAGTTACTGCGTTTGTAAAGCCGGGGCCGCTCGTTACAAACGCCACTCCGACCTTGCCGCTAGCACGTGCGTAGCCGTCTGCGGCGTGCACGGCGGCTTGCTCGTGACGCGTCAAAACGTGCCTAAAATAACTCTGCTTATACGTCTCGTCGTAGATGTTTAGCGCCGCGCCGCCCGGGTAACCAAAAACCGTCTCTACGTCCTCCTCGCGCAAGGCTTCCATCACCATGCGCGAGCCAGAAATACCTTTTATCATCTGTATCGCCTTTTGATAAATTTGACCCCGATTATACAGCTTTAAGGTTTAAAAACGCGTAAAATCGGGCTTAGAATTTGGACTCGGCTTTAAAAGGGCTTAAATTTGAGTAAATTTGCGAGCGAAATTTAGAAGGAGTCAAATTTGGATATGTTTTTAAATTTGATGCGCCGAGACCCGTATCTTTAAGATGCTAAAATTTAATTGTCAAATTTACATTTTACTTCTTTGTTAAGGGGGAAGGGGCTTGAATTACGAAGTCGCTCCCTTCCCCCTCAACAATCCCCCAACCCCTACGACGTGAGAGGTTGCTGCACTGCGTGCAGGTTTAAATTTAACGCTATCGCAACTCAAATTTTAAATTTGAGTTTTTAGAGTGCGGGTCTCGGTGGGTAAAAATTTAAAGTTAAATTTACAAATTTGACTTCAAATTTGAATAGAATAAAGATAAGGCGAAGTATTTTGAGATGATTTTTGGGGTTTTGAAGTTAAAATTTGACGAAGATAAGGCATGTAGCCTATCGAGTCAAATTTTAACAAAATCCGCAAAAAGCGCTCAAAAGACAAGCCATCTAGCTAAGCATAAAAAAGCTTAAAAGGGCCAGATCGCCTCCATAAGCTTCGTCCCCCACGGCTTCCTTGTCGCCCTATCCACGTCGCCTTCGGTTTTATATAGGATCTTGGCGTCTGCGATGTAGCGGGAGTCGATCTCGTTGGCGTTTGAGATGTCGTACGGGCGGATCACGCCGCTAAGCTGCATAATCTGCTTTTCGCCGTTTATGAGCAGCTCGCGCGAACCCTCGATAAAGTAGTTGCCGTTTTCTAGCACCTTGATGATGCGCGCTGAGATCGTAGTCGTAAAGGCCTCTGCACGCACGCTAGATCCCGCACCCGTAAATTCGTTTTTCGTACCCGCGCTAAAGCCAATATCGCCGGCTTTGTTTAGCTGAGTAGCCAGCGTCGATAGCGGCGCGGAGCCTGCGGTAAATATCCCTCCGCCAAGGCTTATCGTGCTGTTTTTACTCGTGTCGTGCTTGCCGCTGGAGCTTTGGTTGGCACGCTCGCTGATGACGACGGTTACGATATCGTTTACGTTCATCGCCTTGCGGTCGGCAAAAAGCGGGTTGTCGCCGCGACCGAAAAGACTGCCCGCGTTTGGTTGGTTATTGACCTGTTTGGCGGGAAGCTGCTCGACGTAAACGGGCGGCTTCATATCTATGCGAGGATCGGCGCTAGGCAAGCACCCGCTCAAAAACGCTGCTGCAAGGGCGCAAAAGTAAATATTTTTTCTCACGTTTTACCTTAAAGTGAAAATTTTACGATAAAATAAGCAAATCAAGTTCCAAAAGGAAAATTATGGCCGATTCTATCCTTGCGCTTGGCGCGAATTTTCAAGAAATTTACGAAATTATATCAACAAAATTTGAAAATGTAGCCGTTTTTGACCCCATCAATGATTTTTACGGACTCGAAAATGCCAAAAAAGTCTTTGAAAACGGCAGCGAGCGTGAGTTTTTTAAAAGCGCGATAAATGAATTTGACCGACTAGCCCAGAGCGCTGATTTCGTACTCGTTAAACCTGCAAAAAGTATCGCAAATATCGGCGAAATAGAGCTAAATTTACAGATCGCTAGAAATTTAAACGTTCCGGTTTTTTGCAGCGAAAATTTGAGCTTTTTTACGCGAAACTCAAAGCTAATCATAAGCGCAAATTTGGATGAAATTTTAAACGCAAAGCAAGATATCATCACGCCTTTGCGCTTTGAAAACTCGCTATTTAAACTCGCCACAAAAGATAAAAAAACCGTCGTTTTGCCAGAAAGCGAAGACGAGCGGATACTAAGAGCGAGCGAAATTTTACTAAAAAGCGGCGCGGTAAACTTGATCCTTTTGGGCGACGAAAACGAAGTCAAATTTGAAGCGGAAAAACTAGGCGTAAATTTAAGCGGCGCGAGATTTATAAATTTAGAAAAAAACGAGTACGCGCAGCGCCTAACCGCCGCGCTTTTTGAAGCTCGCAAAAGCAAGGGCGTGAGCCTGGAGCAAGCTCGTGAACTCGTGCGAGATAGGACATACTTTGCCACGATGCTAGTGCAAGAAGGGCTGGCAGACACCATGGTAAGCGGCGCAAACACGACCACGGCGCACACTATCCGCCCGGCACTTCAGATCATCAAAACGCTCCCAAATAGCCCGCTAGTTTCAAGCTCGTTTATAATGTGCTTTGACGAGGAGATCCTGATCTACGCCGACTGCGCGATAAATCCAAACCCGGATGCCCAGCAACTAGCGCAAATCGCCATAGCCTCGGCGGAAACGGCGCGTGCGTTCGGACTGGAACCGCGGGTGGCGATGCTAAGCTACTCTAGCGGAGATAGCGGCAGCGGCGCGGATATCGATCTGGTTAGGAGCGCGGGCGAGATAGCGCATAGTCTAGCTCCCACCCTAAAAATCGAAGCTCCCGTGCAGTACGATGCGGCCGTAGACCCCGCAGTAGCTCGCAAAAAGCTACCAAACAGCGACGTAGCAGGTCGCGCGAACGTTTTTGTATTTCCAAATTTAAACGCTGGCAATATCGGCTATAAAATCGCGCAAAGAAGCGCAAACTGCGTCGCCGTCGGACCCGTACTGCAAGGTCTAAAAAAACCGGTAAACGACCTAAGTCGCGGATGCGGCGTGGGCGACGTCGTAAATACGGTCCTAATCAGCGCGATACAAGCCGCAAACGAAGGAGAAAAATAGTGAAAATTTTGGTTTTAAACTCAGGTAGCTCGTCGGTTAAATTTCAGCTTTTTGATATGGCAGATAACCGCGTCATCGCTAGCGGCCTAGTCGAAAAGATCGGCGAAGCAAGCTCCTACGCCAAGCTAAAAGACGTTAGCACGGATAAAATTTACGAGGAGCGCGCTCTGCTAAAGGACCACCACGAGGGGCTTGAGGCGATGAGGCGGCTGTTTGTTAGCTCAAATATCCTGCATGATTTTAGCGAGCTAGACGGCATCGGACACCGCATCGTGCACGGCGGCGAGAGCTTTAGCGACTCGGCTCTAGTTACGCCTGACGTGATCGCCAAAATCGAGCAAAACTCCGTCCTAGCGCCCCTTCACAACCCGGGCCACCTAGCGGGCATAAGAAATGCTATGCAAGAAACGGACAAAAATGGAGGCGGTAAAAAGGTACCTCACGTCGTCGTTTTTGATACCGTGTTTCATCAAACTATCCCCGAGTACGCCTACCGCTACGCTCTGCCGTTTGATCTTTGCAAAAGACTACATATCCGCAGATACGGCTTTCACGGCACTTCGCACCACTACGTGACTAAAAAAGCCGCCGAGTATCTGGGCGTACCGTACGAGAAATTTAACGCCGTCTCGCTACATCTTGGCAACGGAGCCTCTGCCTGCGCCGTGCAAGGCGGCAAAAGCGTCGATACCTCGATGGGTTTAAGTCCGCTAGAAGGCCTGATAATGGGCACTAGAAGCGGCGACATGGATCCTGCGGTGCTTACATATCTTTTAAATTTAGGCGAGCTCACGGCTGATGGCATAGACGCGTTTTTAAACAAAAAAAGCGGACTGCTAGGCATCTGCGGCTCAAACGACATGCGCGAAGTGGTTGTTAAGATGCAAGGCGGCGACGAGCGCGCGCACCTAGCCTTTGAGATGTTTTGTTACCGCATAAAAAAATATATCGGCGCGTATTACGCGGTTTTGGGCCGAGTGGATGCGGTAGTTTTTACCGGCGGTATCGGCGAAAACGCCCCGTATAGCCGCGAGAAAATCTGCAACGATCTCACGCACATTGGTATCAGGATCGATCACGAGCTAAATTTCGCCGCAAGCGGCGGTATACGCGATCTAAGCGCCCCTGACGCAGCGGTAAAAACTCTCGTCGTGCCTACTAACGAGGAGCTAGAAATCGCGCTGGAAACAAAAAGGGTGATAGAAAATCTATAAATTTGACCGCTTGAATTTGAGTTTTTTTCGGCGCGTTTGCCGCAAAAACCGCTTTGATTTAGCGAGCTTTGTGGCCTGCAAATTTGACGAGTCGCTTCTGGGGCTCTGTCAAATTTGATCTTAAATTTACGATTAAAAACGGCGGCAAATTTCAAATTTACGCCGAGTCAAATTTGACTCCAAACCCGCAGAATTTAAAAAGTCCTCGCTCAAATTTATCTGCCTAAATTTACTTTATTTTAAGCCGCGCTCGGTCAAAATTTACGTAAAATTTAATCAAAAGCGACCAAATGACCCTTTCGCAAGCATTTTTATTAACCGTAAAAAAACAAAAAGAGTGCCGAGCCGCAGCGGCGGGATCGCCCACTCTTATCGCCCTTAGCATCGGCATTTTTGCACTGTTTTTCGCAGGGCTTAAGGTCTTTGATCTAGGCAGCGGGGCGGCTTTGGTTTTGCTTATATTGTTTTTCGGCTTGCTATTTTGGGTGCCCGCAAAGCTAAAAAGTATCGGCAAAGCGCAGGATGAATACAACGAATTTTACAAAGAAGTTTTCGTTCGCGCGCTTATCGGCGAGATAGACGAGAGCTTTATGTATAGCGCTCACGGCGGCATCTCGCAGAGCGAATTTAACGCGGCGGGGATTTATAGACCGAGCACATTTTATAGCGAAGATAGCGTACGCGGCGTATATAACGGCATTAAATTTAGCCTGTGTGAAGTGATCAGTCATGAGCGCGAATACCCGCGCGTAAATAACAAATACGTCGCCGCGTTCGTCCTACTAAAGTACGCGTTTGATAAGTATTCGGATTTCAAAGATAGCGTGCTAAAGTGCGAGTTTAACAAGAAATTTAACGGCAAAACGGTCGCCGTTAGCAAGGATTTTAATACTAAATTTTTAGGCGAAAAAGAGCTACTCGACGACGTCAAATTTAACGAAAATTTTAGAGTTTTTACGACGGATAAGGTGGAGGCGAGATATCTGCTCACGCCTTCGTTTATGGGCAAGCTAAATATGCTAAAAGCCTACAAAAACACGCTAAAATCGCCGAGTGCGGCCTTTATGGATAACAAATTTTATCTATTTTGCTTTAGCAGGAGAAATTTTTTTGAGGGGCGGCTTTTTGATAAACTAGACATCGCCGAGGCTCGCCGCGAGCAAAGATACGTCAGGCAGATGCTTAGTGTCATCGACGAGCTAAATTTGAGCCTAGATATTTATCGGTAAATTTGCCGTCAAATTTGCGCGGATTGTCTTATAAATACTGCAAATTTTACGCCGTCCGCGACAATTTTACGCTACTTTAAATTTACCGCCGAAACGTCAAATTTACGGCGACCAGGCTAGGCCAGGGTCGCCGCGTTAAATTTAGCCGATTTTACGGATATTTGCAGGTAGCGCTTGTCTAGCGCAGGTGCCAACCAGCCAGTCGTTTAGGCTAAATTTGCCCTTTCGCTTCGGATCTAGTAGGCCAAGTTTGTTGTGATTTACTCCTTTTTCCGCATTTTCTAGCCAAAAGGCCGGTTTGCCGTCGATAAAATGCACTCTAGCGCCAAACTCATCGTGCCCAAAACCGTGCTCGAGGCTGATGACGCCGCTAGCGACGCCGTTTGTTACGAAGGCCTCGCCTGTTTGCGAGCCGTACGGCGTCGTGATCTTGACCTTGTCGCCCGTCTTGATACCCTGCTCGCTCGCGATATCCTCGGCGATCCTGACAAAATTTTTCGGATGTATGGCCCGCAGCTTTGGACTAACTATCGTATAGTAGTGCTGGATGTTTGATTTTCTCGAGCTTACGAGGTATTTCCACTCTGATTTTGGGAAAAACTTTTCTAGCGGCGTGCCGTCGCTAGCCACAGGCAGAGCGAGGCTAGGAGTGCCAGGCATGTACTCGCCCGTGATAGAGTGCCTGTGTCCGCCAAGCGGCTCGTAGTAGATCGCAGCAGGCGTGGCGGCGGATACTTTTACCGTCATTTTATCGCCCGCATACGCACTCTCGTAATCGTCAAATCTACCGCCCTTTGCCAGCACGTGCGCGACTTTTGCTTTTTCCTCGTCTTTTAAAAACGGCTCTAGCTTTTTCATGGTTTTTGAAATTTTGCTGAGCTTCAAGTCCTCTTTGTCGATGTCCTTCACACCCGCTCCGTCAAAGGCCAAATTTGCCAGCGCCGCGGCGTAATACTGCTCTTTCGTATCCAGATCCATCGGCTTTCCGTCTTTGTCCTTAAAGGCGCCCTTGCCAAAGCCTTTTAGTCCGAGCCTCTTTGCCACCGCGATATAAAAGGCCTCCGCGTCGATCACCGTGCCGTCTGCGGCGCGGTCTTGTTTAGCGGCGACGGCCGGATAGCGCACGACCGAGGTTTTAGCGATCGTGCCCCAAAGCGAGTTTGGAAGCGCCCAGTTTTCGAGATTTACCCCGTCTGGTACGATGTAGTCGGCGTAGGCGTTAGTCTCGTTCATAAAGGCGTCGATACCGATGAAAAGCGGTAAATTTTTGCTATCTTTTAGTGCGTCAAGCACCGCGACCTCGAGCCCTGCCTGCCCGTACATAACGTTTGTCATGTAGTTTATAAACGCTTTTACTTTGTACGGATAGCCCGCGGCGTGGCTGGTGAGAGTCTCGTTTACTAACGGCATCGAGATAGGATACCACGGCTGCTGTGCCGGATAGCCGCTGCCGCCTGCCGCGACTTTGCGCTTAAACTCCGAGCTCGTTTCGTAATACTTGCCCGAGCGGGATAAATTTAGCCCGTTTGGCTTGTATGCGCCCTCGAAGCTCTCTAGATCGTATCTACCCTTTAAAAACTCATGAGTACCTGCGCTTGCGTTTACGCTGCCGCCCTTGTAGCCGTAGGTGCCCATGAGCGTGTTTAGACAAAATATCGCGTACGTGCTCATCGCCGCTTGCGTGTGCATCATGCCGCCGTGGACGTTGGTGCTGACCTGCCTGCCGTTTTTGGTGAAATTTTCGCATAGCCAGAGGATATCCTCCACGCTTACGCCGCAAATTTTAGAGTACTCTTTTAGGCTGTGTTTGTAGGCTGATTCTTTTAGCAGCTGCATCGAGCTTTTGACCTCGACTTTTTTGCCGTTAAGCAAAATTTTGCCCTTGTAGTAGAGCTTAGCCGGCTCGTTTATCTTGTAGCTTTGGATTTTGCCGCTTTGAGAGCAGACCTGCCACTCGTCGCCCACGAGCGCAAATTTGCCGTAGTCTGGGTGGCCTTTTTGCGTTATGACTAGGTGGGTGGCGTTGCACCAGTGTATCTCGCCTGCTAGCTTTGCTTGCTCTAAATTTGGCTGCATGAGGTAGTTTGCCGCGTATTTTTCGTTTTCTATGATCCAGCGTATCATCGCCATAGCAAGCGCAGTGTCGGTGCCGGGTTTTATACCGATCCAGCGGCCTTTATCGGAGGCGGCGAATTTGACGGCGTTTGTTAGCGTCGGATCTACCACCGCATAGCTGAAGTCATTGTTTGTACTTCTTGCGTGGGCGACCATTTTGGCTTGCTTTTGGAACGGATTTCCGCCGTTTGCGGGCGAGGTGCCCCAGTAGATGGTAAATTTGGAGTTTTCGTAGTCGGGCTTAGTGTGAGCAAAGCCCTTTGCGTTGTGCGCGATCTTGCCGCCGACTCTAAAACCGCCACCGCAGATACCGCCGTGCGAATAGTGATTTATAGTGCCGAAAGATTTTTTGATAAAGCGATCGACGATATCCGAGCGTCCGTCGTAGAGATAAAAGCTCAAAAGCTGGTTGCGTTTGGTGCCGTATTCGGGATTTGCCTCGTCGATGAGCTCGTCTGAGTGTATGGCTCTAAGCCCATCCACGTGCCCCTCGCCGAAAAGATCACCGCCCTCGACTACCTCTTCTATGAGCTGTTCGAAGCTGATCTTTTTCCACTTGCCCTCGCCTCTTTTGCCTACTCGCTTAAGCGGCGATAAAATCCTAATAGGCGAAGCTATCATCTCGGGCAGTGCCGCGCCTCTAGCGCATACCGTGGCGCGCCGATCGTCCTCGCCGCTAGCCGTTGTTGCTAGCAACGCGTCGTTTATCGAGGTATCAAAGCTCGCCCAGTGCACGTTTGATAGCGGGTGATAGGGGTTGCCCGTGCATCTTAGCACGCGGTCTGCTTTTTCGTCCACGTGTAGCCGCAGTCCGCACTTTGCCACGCAGCCGTGACACATAGAAAATATCACGCTATGCCCGTCGTTCATCGAAATTTTGCCGTCTTTTACGCTAAATTCGGGCTGAAGCGAGCTGCCCTGCGGCTTGTAGTCGTCTTTTATTTTTCCCGCGTCATCCGCTACCGCAGCGGTCGCGCCCACGGCCGAGATCATCGCCGCGTTTTTTAGAAATTCTCGTCTTTGCATTATTTTCTCCTTACAGCGCGATCTCTTCGCTCCAGCTGATCGCTTGTTTGTATCCTTTTTTAGCCGCCAGTTCCTTGTCGTTCTTAGCCAAAATTTCGCTCACGCCGTAGTAAAAAACCTGCGGATGCGTATTTTTCGGACTATCTAGCACCATCGTCTCGTGAGCGGCTAAAAATTTCCTGATATTTGAGTTTTCGTCGTTTAGATCGCCTATTATGCGGCTTCCGCCCACGCAGGTCTCCACGCACGCAGGCAGCAATCCCTCGCGCAGTCTGTGATCGCAAAAGGTGCATTTATCGACTTTATAGGTCTGCATGCTGAGGTATCTGGCGTGATACGGACAGGCCTCGGCGCAAAGCGCGCAACCGATACACTCGGCGCTATTTACTTTGACGATGCCGTTGCTTCTTTGGTGGCTCGCTCCCGTCGGACAAACGTCGATACAGGCTGGATTTTCGCAGTGATTGCAAAGGCGCGGCAGCGATGCGATAACGGCGTGGTTGCCGTCTTTGTCGCTAGCTTCGTACTCCGAAACGATCGTCCTAAAGGCGCCTGCTTGGACGTTGTTTTCCATGGCGCAGTTCATCGTGCACGACTGGCAGCCGACGCAGCGCGTGAGGTCGATGACCATGCCGTAGCGCGGACCTTTGGTTTTTTCAAATTTATTCGGAGCGGCCCTAAGCGCAGTAGAGGCGATAAAAACACCCGCCGCAGCAATAAAGCTACGACGCGAACCTAGCGTTGATTGCATTTTTTCTCCTTTGAATCAAAATGGTTTCGTAACTTTATCATAACTTAACTTAAATGATAATATTAATATTTTGATTAAAAGTGTTTTTCAGATTACCCAAAAATTTATTTTTTAGAAGCGTTTGGTTATAATGCTTTTCAGATTTTTATAAATTTAAGGAAAGTATCTTGAAATACGCGCTTGATTGCAAGGATAGTTTTGAAAACTCGTTTATATTTTGGCTGACTCGTTACGTCAAATTTAAGCTTAGCTCGCTATCAAACAAAGAGCTTCGCGACCCAAAGGCGCTGGCAAGCGTAAATTTCGCCCTTAGCCGCGAGATAAAAAATATCGACCAGCTAGACGGCCTCGTAAAATCGGCTAGAAACGCTGGGCTAACGGGTATAAATACATATTTTAATCCGCTTAAAAAAATTTACGATACGCTCAAATTTTACGAGCTGGAGAGCCTAAAGCAGATCGATGAGGAGCTGCTAAGCGAGGTGCTAGCTAGCGTCACGGGCGGGCTTAGCGATGCGAGCAAGAAAAACTACCGCATAAGCGCGATAAATTTTTTCGCATTTTTGGATAAGCAAAACGAAGAGGACGGCAAGGCGCACGTCTTTGACATCGAGCTGAAAAACTGGGGCGGCGTGGGCGGAGCGCGCGGGCAAAAGCTGCCTGAGTTTATGAGCGAGGATGAGGTCAAGAGATTTTTGGAAGCGATCGAAAACGCGGAGTTTAAAAGCAATGCCAACCGCAACAAGCTCATCATCAAAATTATCATTTTTACCGGCATCCGCGTGAGCGAGGCGCTAAATCTAAAGCGCAAAGATATAACTGAGGACGGCGAACTCTACGTCATAAGAATCCGCGGCAAAGGCAACAAATACCGCGTCGTGATGATCAAGCGTCGCCTTATCGAAGCCCATCTGGACGCGATCGCGATAAACTATATAAATAAAGAAGGCTATCTTTTTATCAATAAAAAAGGCACGCGCCTAACGCAGGCCTACGTGAGCCGCATCGTCGAGCAGATACTCTTTAAAGCAGGCATCCGTAAGGAAAAAAACGGCGCTCACATGCTGCGCCATACCTTTGCCACGATGCTTTACAAAAAGCAAAAAGACCTGGTTTTAGTGCAAGAAGCGCTTGGGCACGCGAGCCTAAATACTTCGCGAATTTACACGCATTTTGATAGCGAAAAGCTAAAGCTCGCCGCGCAGGTAGCCGAGGAGCTAAGCGGAGAATAGTCGCTAAATTTGAGCGGTTTTGGTAAATTTGACCCGGGCGGCTAACGGTACGCGAGCTTGCTAAATTTGGAATTTAGCTAAATTTACAAGTCAATATGTTGTTTTCAAATTTGAGTAGTCTATACATAAGATATTTGCGCGGTTAAATTTAAAGAATTTGACGGGAGAATAAAAACGGCCGCGCCTGAACGCGACCGTAAATTTGGGTTAAATTTTAGAGATCGTTATCTTTTCTTTGTCGCTACCAACCACGATCTCGTCGCCACTTTCTAGCTCGTCTCGCAGGATCATATCGGCTAGCGGGTCTTCCACTAGCTCGTATAGCGCGCGGCGCAAAGGTCTAGCTCCGTAAACGATATCAAAGCCCGCGCCCGCGATAAATTTCTTCGCCTCTTCGCTTAGGCTTGCTTTGATACCGCGATTTTGCAATGTTTTTTCAAGCTCTTTAAACATTATATCTACGATTTTTATTAGCCCGTCTTCATCAAGCGGGTTAAAGATTATCGTGTCGTCTAGTCGGTTTAAAAACTCGGGTTTAAAATAGTTTTTAAGCTCGTTTTTGACTGCCGCCTCGCGCTCCTCGCCTTTTAGATCCATGATGAAATTTGACGCGATATTTGACGTGAGGATGATGATCGTATTTTTAAAATCGACCGTCACGCCCTTGTTATCAGTCGCCCTTCCGTCGTCTAGGATGCCAAGAAGTACGTTAAACACGTCCTTGTGAGCCTTTTCGATCTCGTCAAAAAGTATGACGCTATACGGACGTCTGCGCACGGCTTCGGTTAGCTGTCCACCCTCGTCGTAGCCCACGTATCCAGGAGGCGCTCCGAGCAGGCGAGAGACGCTGTGCTTTTCCATGTATTCGCTCATATCAAAGCGTATGAGTGCGCGCTCGTCGTCAAATAAAAATTTAGCCAAAGCCTTTGCCGACTGCGTTTTACCAACGCCCGTAGGCCCTAGAAACAAAAACGATCCGATCGGACGCGCGCCCTCGTTTAGGCCGGCCTTATTTCGCTTGATAGCTCTTGCTAACGCGTGCAGAGCGGCATCCTGACCGACGACGCTTTCGCGCAAATGCTCCTCGATCATCAGATATTTTTGCTTTTCGCTAGTTAGCATTTTGCTGACCGAAATTCCCGTCCATTTGCTTAGTATTTCGGCCACCAGCTCCTCATCGACCTGATTTTTTAGTAGCACGCCGCCCTTTTTCATCTCGTCCCATTTTTTTTCGAGCTCTTTTTGGCGGTTGGCCGCTTCTAAAATTTTGCCGTATTCGATCTCGGCCGCGCGCTGCAGATCGCCGTTTCTGCGCGCTATCTCAGCCTCGCTTTTTAGGCTATCTATCTCTTTTTTTGCTTTTGAGATACCGCCGAAAACCGCCTTTTCGTTTTCAAATTTACCGTCAAGGGCGTGCTTTTGCTCGTTTAGATCGGCGATTTGCTTTTCTATCTCGGCTAGACGCGCTGCGTTTTTGGTCTCGTCTTCCATTTTTAGCGCCTCTTTTTCGACTTGCAGCGTTACGATCTCGCGTTTGATGCGGGCGAGTTCGTACGGCTCGCTTTCTATTTGCATTTTTAGCTCGGCTGCGGCCTCGTCGATGAGATCGATCGCTTTATCGGGTAAAAAGCGGTTTGAGATGTAGCGGTCGCTTAGCTTTGCTGCCGCGACCAGCGCGCTATCGGTGATAGTTACGCCGTGGTGCACCTCGAGGCGCTCTTTTATGCCGCGTAAAATTTGAAGTGCTTCGTTTACGCTAGGTTCTTTTACGTCGATTGGCTGAAAGCGGCGTTGCAACGCGGCGTCCTTTTCAAAATACTTGCGGTACTCCTTTAGCGTCGTAGCGCCCACGGCGTGCAGTTCGCCTCTAGCAAGCGCGGGTTTTAGGATATTTGCCGCATCCATGCTGCCTTCGCTTGCTCCAGCACCCACGATAGTGTGGATCTCGTCGATAAAGAGGATGATATTTCCGGCGCTTTTTACCTCGTTTATGACGGCTTTTAGCCTGTCTTCAAATTCGCCGCGGTATTTCGCGCCTGCGATTAGCGCGCTCATATCAAGCGCGACTACGCGCTTGTTTGCTAGGCTAGTCGGCACGTCTTTTGCCACGATTTTTTGCGCTAGACCCTCGACGATAGCGGTTTTACCCACGCCCGGCTCGCCTAATAAAATAGGATTATTCTTGCTCTTTCTTATTAAAATTTGCATCATGCGCGTGATCTCTTCGTCGCGCCCTATGACTGGATCGAGCTCCTTATTTAGCGCTTTTGCAGTTAGATCGATGCCGTATTTCTCCAAACTATCTAGCGTCTCGTCGCCTGTTTGACTATCTATCTTGCGCCCTGCTCTTATGCTTTCTAAATTTTTGCGGATCTCTAAAACGTCGGTAAATTTGCCTAAAATTTGCTTGATCTCAGGTAGCTCAAGTGCCGAAATAATCCACGTATCCACCGCGATATAGCTGTCTCCCAGGCTCACCATCAGGGCTTTTGCGCTTTCAAGAGAGTTTATGAGCTCCTTTGAAATTTGCACGTTTTCCTTGCTGACGTTTGAGCTTGTGGGTAGCTGTGCGGCTTTGCTTTTTACTTCGAGTTCGACCGCGTCTTTGCTCACGTTCATTTTATTAAAGACTTGATTGAGCAATGAGCCGCTATCTGCGACCTGAGCCCAAAGCAAATGAAGCGGAAAGGTTTGCGGATTTTTCGCGTGTATCGCTAGCGCGACGCCCTTTTCTACCAGCTCTTGCATTTGTGCGGTTAAATTTTCGCCTAAATTCGCCATTTTTTCTCCTTTAGTTTATATTGACCGTATTATATAACTTTAGTCGATTATTGTCAAGTTATCTAAGTTATTTAATATAAACACTTACGAAATAAAATTAAATTTTATTAAATCTTTTATCCTATTTTTAGGCAAATTTAACTAAAATACCCCCACTCAAAAGGCAGGAGATTAACTTTGAATAAAAAAAAGACGTTTTTGTTTTCAAGCGTTGCGGGCGCTATGATATTCGGAGCGGTTTTTAGCGCAAATTTAAATGCTAAAGCCACCGAGGACGGATCGAATTCCAAACTGCAATCGCTCTCTAAACTTACAAAAACCATTTCTACTATCGAAAAATATTATGTTGATGATTTACAGTTTAAAGAGATCGTGGATAAGGCCATAGAGGGGCTTTTAAACAACCTTGACGCGCATTCTGGATTTTTAAATGAAAAGGCGTTTAAAGATATGCAAGTGCAGACAAACGGCGAATTTGGCGGCCTTGGCATTACGGTTGGTATGAAAGACGGCGCCCTAACGGTCATCTCGCCTATCGAAAATACGCCTGCTGATAAAGCCGGCATAAAAAGCGGCGACATCATCCTTCGCATCGACGGCAACGCGACTCTAGGCACCACCATAGACGAAGCGGTAAATAAAATGCGCGGCAAACCAAAGACGCCTATCACGATAACTATCGTGCGAAAAGGTGAGCAAAAGCCGTTTGACGTCAAGCTCATGCGCGACATCATCTCGGTCGAGTCCGTTTACGCAAAGATGATCGAAAAAGACAACATCCTCTATCTTCGCGTGACAAATTTTGATAAGCACGTAACCGAAAAGGCCGAGGAATTTATCAAAAAGTATCCAAAAGCAGAAGGTATCGTACTAGACCTTCGCAACAACCCGGGCGGACTTTTAAACCAAGCGGTCGGACTAACGAATTTATTTATAGATAGCGGCGTGATCGTATCTCAAAAGGGCAGAAACGAGAGCGAAAATAGCGAATTTAAAGCCGCAAGAGCAAACAAAATCACAAATTTACCGCTAGCTGTACTAGTTAACGGCGGAAGCGCGAGCGCGAGCGAGATCGTGAGCGGATCGTTGCAAGATCACAAACGCGCCGTCGTTATCGGCGAAAAGACGTTCGGTAAAGGCAGCGTACAGATCATCCTTCCAGTCGACGACAAAGAGGCTATCCGCCTAACTATCGCGCGCTACTATTTGCCAAGCGGCCGCACTATCCAAGCAACGGGCGTGGAGCCTGATATCGTCGTATTTCCTGGCAAAGTGCCGCAGCAGGACGAAAATGCATTTTCTATAAAAGAGAGCGAACTAAAAAAACACTTAACCAACGAACTGAGCAAAATAGACGCAAATAGCGACAAAAACACTACGAAAATCACGGATAATAAGACTATAATAACCGAGGCTAACGTAAACGACGATATACAGCTAAAATCGGCGATTGACGCGATCAAAATTTTACAGCTAAAATAAGGAGTGCAAAAATGCAAAAAAAAGAGCTGATCTACGAAGGCAAGGGAAAAAAGATGTTCGCAACGGACGATGCGGACTTGCTCATAGCGGAATTCAAAGACGATCTAACCGCCTTTGATGCGCAAAAAAGAGGCAATGAAGCCGGTAAAGGCGCGCTGAATAATAAAATTTCGACGCAGCTTTTTCATCTTTTAAAAGAAAAAGGCATCCCGACTCACCTAGTCGAAACTCTAAGCGACACCGAGCAGCTCGTGAAAAAATGCGAAATCATCCCGCTCGAAGTGGTCGTTAGAAATATCGCCACCGGCTCACTAACAAAACGCCTTGCGATAAAAGAAGGTACGGTTTTGCCGTTTCCTTTAGTGGAGTTTTACTATAAAAACGACGACCTACACGATCCGATCGTAAACGACGAGCACTGCCTAATCATGGGCTTAGTTAAGAGCGAAAACGACCTCGATAGACTAAAACACATGGGACGTGAGATAAACGCTATCCTATTTAAATTTTTCGCAGATAGAAATTTGAAACTGGTTGATTTTAAAGTGGAATTCGGCGTCGATAAAGACGGAAATATCGTGCTAGCAGACGAGATCAGTCCGGATAGTTGCCGCTTTTGGGACGCGACTACGAACGAAAAACTTGACAAAGACAGATTTCGCCAGGATCTGGGCAACGTAAAAGTCGCCTACGAAGAAGTTTTAAAAAGAATTTTATCTAAGGTTTAAAATGAAAGCTATCATCAACGTATCCCTAAAAAACGGCGTTTTAGACCCGCAAGGAAAGGCTGTCGAGCACGCACTTGGCTCGCTTGGATTTAACAACGTAAGCGGCGTGCGAATAGGCAAACAAATCGTGCTTGACATAGACGCCACAAGCAAAGACGAAGCGCGCAAGGAGCTAACTAAAATGTGCGAAGAGCTGCTCGCAAACACCGTCATCGAGGACTACGAGATAAATTTGAACGATAAATGCGAGAGCGCAAAATGAAAGTCGCCATCGTTTTGTTTCCAGGTACGAACTGCGAGCAAGATACAAAGTATGCCTTTGAGCTTTTGGGTTGCCAAACGCAGATAATCTGGCACAAAGAAAGCGAGATAAATGCCGATCTTATCGTGCTTCCGGGCGGATTTAGCTACGGCGACTACTTGCGTACGGCAGCTATCGCTAAATTTAGCCCGGCGATGAGCGCGGTCGTAAAACACGCCCAAAAAGGCGGATACGTGCTTGGAATTTGCAACGGCTTTCAGATGCTGTGCGAGCTAAAACTGCTTGCAGGCGCGATGAGACGAAACGAAAATTTAAGCTTCATCTCAAAATATCATCACCTAAAAGTGATCTCAAACGCAAACAAATTTCTCTCAAATTTGAGCGTCGGCGAGGTCGTAAACATCCCGATCGCTCACGGTGAGGGCAACTTTTACGCTGACGAAGCGACGCTAAAAGGCCTCTACGACAACGATCAGGTACTGCTAAAATACTGCGACGCAAACGGCGCAGAGCTAAATCCAAACGGCTCGGTCGATGCTATAGCGGGAATTTGCGATAAAAATAAAAAGATATTTGGCCTCATGCCTCACCCAGAGCGCGCCTGCGAGAAGTTTTTGGGCACGGACGACGGACTAAAGATGCTAAAAGGGCTAGTTTGCTAAGGCCCTTTTTAGCCTTTTTTGCTATATTTGTTTTAGCTTGCGTGGCCACTGAGCCTAGCGTATTTGATATGATGGGCGACGAGCAAAGCCAAAAAGTGATCAAGCCCGCTCCGCAAACGCCCGCACAAAAGCTAAATTTGCAAAACAAAGCGCCAAGCGCGCAAAACAGAACCCCAAGTCAGACGCAAAGCACGGCTACTCAAAACAGAACCCCCGTAGCACAAAGCCAGACCCCAAGCAACCAAGGCGGTACGCATCTGCGCCAGCCTATCCCGCAAAATATCGCTCCTACGAACGAACCAGAGCTAAATTTAAAAGACAGCCAGCTCTACGAGCGCGTGCAGCCAAACGATATCATTATCAAGGCTCTAAATGCGCCAAAGCAAGTCTACGTCGGGCAAATTTTTAGCTTTACGCTTTCGGTCGATATCCAGGATAATATCGCGGTAGATCTGCAAACCATCTTGCCCGAAACCGAAAATCTAAAATGGCTAAGCTCAAATTTGCGCTGGGATAATGACGGCAAAGGGGTTTACAAGGCTCAAATTTACGCCGAGGCCTCCGCCGAGGCCGTGCAAAATCCAAAAATCACTGTAAATTTAAAGCGTAACGGCGAGTTTTTCCAAACGGCGAATTTAACGCTTTCGCTACCTAAAATCGTAGCGCTAAAAAGCGGCGAGAAATACAACCACGTCGTCGCCCAAAATCTCGAAGTCAAAAAATACAAAACCAATAAATTCGACGATAAAAATCTCATCATGATCGTCGAAGTAAACGCGCAAAAAGGCAACATCGCGGACTTTTTCATCGAGGATAAGGACATCATCAAGCAAGGCGTGGACTCCACGAGCGGCGAGTTTGACGCGCAAAGCGGATATTATTTCGCGATATTTTCACCTGAAAAAATATCGATAGATTTTAACTACTTTAGCCTGGCTAAAAAAGATTTCGTTGGCTTTTCGCTCCCGGTTGTCGTGGAGGATGACGAGATCAGCACGCAAATCGGACTAAATCCAAAGCAAAGCAAATTTGAAATTTACAAAAATATCGGAGTTTACGCGCTTTTCGGTATTTTCTTGATCACGTTTTTGTTTAAGCGCGACGCGATATTTCTCGTCGTCGTGGTCGGCCTTGGAGCCTATATCCTTTACAGCTACAACCCCTTTGGTGGCGCGACGCTAAGACAAAACATAAACGTAAAAATTTTGCCTACGCAAAACTCGAGCGTATTTTATACCTCAAAAGCGGAGGAAAAGATCGAGATCCTCGGCGAGCGCGGAGACTACGTCAAAATTTTACTAGACGACGGCAAAATAGGCTGGGTGAAAAAAGATGATATTTTCTAGGATAAAGGCCGCGTATTTCGCGGTCGAGTTTCTGATCAGCATACTTTTAGTCGTGTTTTTTATGTGGCTTTTTAAAAAGCACATTCACGGCGTGAGAAAAATTTGGGGTAGGAGCCAGCGGCTTTTTGGCTTTTATTCGCTCGAAGTCGTCGGCAACTTTGACGAGCGGGCGAATATGATCATCATGAACCACCAAAGTATGTTAGATATCGTCGTTTTAGAGGAAGTCTATCCTAAAAATCTCTGCTGGATCGCCAAAAAAGAGATTGCCGACCTGCCCGTCATCGGCCAGATCATCCACGTGCCGCAAATGATCTCAGTCGAGCGCGAGAATAAACGCTCGCTCATCAAGCTCGTAAAAGACGCACAAGACCGTGTCGAAAAAGGGCGCGTGCTGGCAATTTTCCCCGAGGGAACGCGCTCGCACTCAAGGGAGCTTTTGCCGTTTAAAGGCGGTGCGAAAATCATCGCCGACAAGCTAAATCTAAAAATCCAGCCCATCGTAATCACGGGTTCAGACATCTTGGATGTGAAAAATTTTAGCTTTAAAAACGGCAAAATCAAAATAATCTGCCTAGATCTCATCGACACCGCCGAGCCCGAGTGGCTAGAAAACGCAAGAGCTAAAATGCAAGAAACGCTAGATAACGAAAGGCGGAAAGCGGCGGTCTAAAGCGTTGCTTTATCGTAAAATTGCCGCGTGCGTAAATTTGACGAACTTTTCAGCTAAAATTTGAGCTAAATTTACCGCGAGCAAATTTAGCCCTTAAATCCGCTAGCCAAATTTGACCGCCTCGTAAAAGCCGTAAATTTAGGAGGATTTATGAAAAAGCTCGCCGTTATCTTTATGGTTTTAACTCAAATTTTATTCGCTTCAAATTTACCGGAGCCAGACCTTGAGATCTTTTTTGACGGAAACGCTACGAATAAGCAAATAGACACTAGGCTCGATCAAATTTTAGATTTTTTGTCACAAAACCCGCACCGCGTAAACGACAAATACGGAGAATTTAACGACCGCCTTTTTTCGCCGTTTATCTACAACGTAAAAATCATAAAAACGGGCAAATTTGACTTTGGACGCATAAAAAAGGCACTCAAATTTAAGCCCGATCTAAACTATCAATTTATGATTTTCACCCCTCTTGACGCGGTTATCGCGCTTGGCATAGATCCTAACGACAAATATAAATTCGATCAAAAAGAAGCGATACGTCTCATCGACCTACTAATAGCAAACGGCGCAGATATCGGCTCACCAGAGCTTTTACGCACAGCTTGCAATGCCGAAGCGTTTGAGATTTTTAGCCACCTTCTTAGCAAAGGCGCGCGCAGCGACAAGGAAACGATGCTTTGCGTGGCTGGTGGGATAGCTATCTTTATGGGTCAAAACGGTACTTCGCCGATCGCAAACGCTCCTCTTGATCCAAAAATAAGGCAGTTTGCAAAAACCGCAAAATTTATCGAATTTTACCGCGATAAAATGCGCTACCTTGAGGAGCTGCTAAAATTTAAGCCACTTAGCGAATTTGAGGCTAAAGAGCTAGAAATTTTTACGAAACTAGCCGCTATCCTAGATAGCGAGGATATGGTTAAATTTCTGCTAAATAACGGCGTTTGCAAGCAAGAAAATTTACAAATCTCGTGCGAAAATCTCAAAAAGCAGGCGATGCATTACGACGCAAAAGAGAGCCTAAGGCTGATAAACAAAGTCAGATAGTATAAAGCGGCGAGTAAGCGGCATGAAGCTAAATTTAAGGGCAAATTTAAACAAGACGGCCCGAGTTGAATTTGCCGCTTCAAATTTGGATTGCTGGATTTAGACTCAAATTTTGCCGCTCGCCCTACTCTTTTTATTTGTGCCGCTTTTTGCGCTAGAGCAAGATGAAGCGGTCAAGGCTTGCAAGCAGCCAAAATCCGTGCCTGATTTTAGGATTTTCTACGACGAAAATGCCACAAGCGAGCAGATAGACGCAGGGCTTGATCAAATTTTAGATTTTTTATGGCAAAACCTGCACCGCATAAGCGACGAGCTGGGCGAGTATTGCGACCGCCTTTTTACGCCTTTTGTATTTAACGCCAAAATGTATAACACGGACAAAATCGACTTTGTGCGGATAAAAAAAGCACTCAAATTTGAGAAACAAATTTTAGATTAGTTGATAGTAGTTGTATCAAGTTTAAAGATATTCTTAGCACCTTGTGCTATAATCTGCTAAAAATTTTAAAAACAAAGGACGAAAAAATGAGCGAAAAATTTGAATTTCAGACCGAGGTAAACGAGCTGTTAAATTTGATGATACACTCGCTTTATTCAAACAAAGAGATATTTTTGCGCGAGCTCATCTCAAACGCGAGCGACGCGCTGGATAAGCTAAACTATCTCTGCCTCACGGATGATGCTTACAAAAGCCTAAGCTACTCCCCGCGAATCGATATCAAAATAGACAAAGATAAAAAGACGCTAACGATCAGCGATAACGGCATCGGCATGGACAAAAATGAGCTGATAAATAACCTCGGCACCATCGCTAGAAGCGGTACGAAGGGCTTTTTGGATAAACTAAGCGGCCAAGCTAAAAAAGATAGCGCGCTCATCGGACAGTTTGGCGTCGGGTTTTATTCGGCGTTTATGGTCGCGGATAAGATCGAAGTCGTGAGCAAAAAGGCGCTTGGCGAAGAGGCCTTCATGTGGAGTTCGGACGCTAAAACCTACGAGATCTCGCCTGCGCAAAAAGATAGCCACGGCACCTCGATCACGCTTTATTTAAAAGATGACGAGTTTGCCGAGTCCTACCGCATAGAAAACATCGTCAAAAAATACTCCAACCACATCCCGTATCCGATATTTGCGGATAAAGAAGAGTACGTAGCGCCTAAAGATGGCGAAAAAGAGGGCTCGTACGAGATCAAAAACGTGCAGATAAATAAGGCTTCCGCACTTTGGAAAATGAGTAAAAGCGCGCTAAAAGAGGCTGACTATAACGACTTTTACAAACAAATCTCGCACGATAGCGAGGATCCGTTACTTTACGTGCATACCAAAGCCGAGGGCAAGATCGAGTACACTACCCTATTTTTCGTGCCGGCTAGCGAGCCGTTTGATCTATTTCGCGTGGATTATCAAAGCGGCGTAAAACTCTACGTCAAAAGCGTATTTATCAGCGACGACGCCAAAGAGATGCTGCCGCCTTATCTTAGATTTGTCCGCGGTATCATCGACGTTGAGGACCTACCGCTAAACGTCAGCCGCGAAATTTTGCAAGAAAACAGCATAATGCGCAGCGTAAAGGAGCAAAGCATCAAGAAAATCCTAGGCGAGCTAGCCAAGCTAAAAGAAAAAGATAGAGAAAAATACATCAAATTTTATAAAATATTCGGCAAGGTTATCAAAGAGGGGCTTTACGGATTTAGCAGCGAAAAGGAGCAAATTTTAGACCTTTGCCTCTTTAAATCAAGCAAGCGCGAGGGACTAGTCAGCCTAAAAGAGTACAAAGAGGCGATGAAAGAGGGGCAAAAATCGATCTACTATATCAGTGGAAACAACGAAACTATGTTAAGAAATTCGCCGCTTTTAGAGAGCTTTAAGGCTGAAGGAATCGAAGTGCTCATCATGGACGAGGAGATAGACTCTATCGTCATGCCGATGGTCCAAGACTACGACAAAACCCCGATAAAAACGGTAAATCACACCGATATCGACGCCGAGATCAAACCGGAAAAAAGCGAAGCCGACGAGGGTAAATTCGCTGCGCTGCTAGCCAAGATGAAAGAGATACTAAAAGACGAGGTCAAGGACGTGAAGCTAAGCTCGCGCCTAAGCCAAAGCCCCGCCGTCATCGTCTATGATAAAAATGATCCCGACTACGCTACGCAGATGATGCTAAAGCAGATGGGGCATAGCGTGGGTAAAATTTTACCGATACTGGAGATAAATCCAAAGCACGAGCTCTTTGAAAAACTATCTCAAAACGAGGCGATGATATATGATGCGGCGGAGCTGCTTTTAGATATGGCTAAGTTAAACGAAGGCGTCGCGATCGACGATCCGTCGGCGTTTAGCAAAAAGCTAACTAAAATTTTGCTAAAAGCGATCTAAATTTAAGCCTTTTTGAGGCTTAAATTTTCAGCTCGGCGACGAAGTTAAATTTGTCGCCGAGTTTTTTAAATTTAAGCTCAAATTTATACTCCAAAATCCACCCGCCCTACCCTTTAAATTTACGGCGTCAAATTTGATTTAATAGGCGTTTGCTATCTGGATTGAAAAAATGAGTAAGCTACATTTGCGTAATATTTGGTTATAATTACCGAAAAATTTAAGGTATAAAGTGAACGAGAATAAAGAGTATTTCGTAAAAGAAGAAGATTTTATCGTATCAAAAACCGATCTAAAGGGCAAGATAACCTACTGCAATCAGCCGTTTTTAAAGATCGTCGGCGCGACGCAAGAGCAGCTTTTGCATAAACCGCACAACATCATCAGGCACCCTGATATGCCGCGCGTCGTGTTTAAGCTTCTATGGGATCGCATCAAGGCAAAACAAGAGATCTTTGCGTTCGTTAAAAACAAGAGCTTTGACGGCGGCTTTTACTGGGTATTTGCAAACGTCACGGCTTCGCTAGGCGCTAACTGCGAGATCATCGGCTACTACTCCGTTCGCCGCAAGCCAAATCCAGAAGGCGTCAAATTTATTGAGGGCATATATAGGCAGCTGCTTGAGGCGGAAAAAAGCGGCGGCATGGAGGCCTCGGGTAAGTTGCTCGGGAAAATTTTATCAGATGCTGGCATAGGCTACGACGAGCTAGTACATAAACTTCAACGAGGACAGATATAAGATACTCTCGTCTCTGGCGATATAAATACCAAAAACAAGCCTAACGAACTTGAAAAATGGATATCAAGCCGCAAGAAGCTATCATGAGCGTCGTGCAGTTTAGCGCTCCGGCAAGCTCGGTCAAAGAGCAGGGAGTAAAAAACTAGCGAATATTTTTTCGGCTGTTTTTGACAACGAGGAGTACTATGCCAACATCAGCGCCTATCTCTCGCAGATCCTTCTAGAGATAGCACTAAAAAGTGAGAAAAACGGCATAAGCATAATGGCAAATCGCAAACTCAAAGTCGCCGCAAAAAACATCAAAGATATAAACGAGCTCCTGCAAGCTCAAAGCGCCATCATGCAAAAATACAAAAGGCGAAGCCTTTTTAATAATGACGCGACTCGTCCGCGCGCCGTAAAGACGCAACTGGCCGAGCTTCTAAAAGCACAATCGCGACTTGATAACTACTAAAAATGCAGGCCGGTATCGTCTCAAACGTGATTTTGGGTGAGTTTAAGATGGTGTATAAATTTTTACTTTACTCTGTTTTTTTAGCAAAAAGCAGAGGCGATCAGCTCCTTTTAGCCGAGATAATCAGCGTTTGCGATAAGATCGCCGCGATGATAGAGCTCGTTTTTGGCGGCCAAAGCCTGCAAACGGGTCAGCTCGTGTATCATTATCTGGTTTACGAGCTGCAAGAACTTAAAGACGATTTTATAAACTAATTTTCAAATTTGAAAAATAAAGGTATTTAAATTTAACGCTCTGTCGTAAATTTAAATATCTTTTAAAATTTCATCCACGATTTTTTGTGCGCCGTCACTATCTATCTGTTTGGAAAGCTTGCTTGAAATTTGCGCTATATCCATCTCATTTATCAAATTTAGCATCTCGTCTGCATCGATATCGCCGCCTTTTTGAAAGCAAAATTTGGCCAAATTTTGATCCACTAGAAATTTAGCATTAAAGACCTGATGGTTATTTGCGGCGTGAGGGTAAGGTACGAATACGCTAGGCAGCGCGTTTGCCGTGAGCTCCCACAGTGTGCCTGCTCCTGCGCGGCTTATCGCCAGATCGGCGCGGCTCATCTTAAGCTCTATTTTAGGATCAAAGTCAAAAAGCTCAAGCTCATCGCTGCCAAGAGCAAGCTTTTTATACTCCTCTTGCAAGCTCTCAAGCGCATTTTTACCGCATTGATGGATGATTTTTACGCCTTTTTGTTTAAAAACAGGAGCCAGCTTTAAAGCTAACGAATTTATCGCCGCAGCGCCCTGCGAACCGCCTAAAAATATCACCGTTTTTAGCTCGCTGCGAAGTCTAGCCGAGCTAAAAAATCTCTCCGCTACGGGATAGCCAAAAACAGGCTTAAAATACGAGCTAAAAAAGCCCTTCGCAAGCGGTTTTAGGAGTTTGTTTAGATTGCCGATCACGGCGTTTTGCTCATGGATAAAAAGCGGCGTGCGTGAGATGATCGCCGCAAATGCCGCAGGCGCCGCGCTGTATCCGCCTACGCTAACGACGGCTTTTACAGCATGAGTCTTAAAAATTTTGCGGCATTTAAAGGCTAAATTTAGGATATTAAAAAGCGAAAAAAGCTTGCCTAGCCCTTTTTTATTTACTACGCCGCTGCTAGGCAGGAAAAATTTCTCACTAAATGCAGCGTCGTTTTCAAACCACATTTTATCCTGTCCGCTGCTTGATCCTACAAATACCGTCCTGCATCCGCGTGAAACCAGCTCCTCGTTTAGAGCTTTTGCGACGGCCAGATGTCCGCCCGTGCCTCCGCCGCAGATAACGATAGTGCCGCTTTCGGTTTTGTTTTGAGCTTCGACGCTAGTCAAATTTGACGGCGAAATTTCAGCTGAATTTTGTTCTTTGTCTTTTAAATTTTCAGACGTCAAATTTTACTCCTTGCCTTTTAAGTTTGAAGTGCTTAAATTTGCCTTACCATGCCGCAAGTCAAATTTAAGCTCAATCTTTTACTTTTTTACTCACCATCAGCACCATGCCGACCCCTATGCAAAGCGCCAGGATCGAGCTGCCGCCGTAGCTTAGAAACGGTACGGCGATGCCTTTGATAGGCGTGATCGAGGTGATGCCGTATGAGTTCATGATAAACGAAAACGAGATAAGAAGCCCGACGCCGAGCGTAAAGAGGTGATAGACCTTGTTTTCACTCCTTGACGAGACGCGAAAGATGCGGAAAAGCAAAATCAAAAGAAGCGACGTGATGATAAGTATCCCGAGCACCCCAACCTCCTCGGCGATACCGGCAAGTACGAAGTCCGTGTGCACTTCGCTCAAAAATCCGAGCTTAAACACGCCAGCTCCCAGCCCCTCGCCGAAAAATCCGCCGTGCTTTATCGCATTTAGCGAGTGTGAGATCTGATACGGCTCAGGCACGCCCTCGACGCGAAACATATTTGCCATATTTTCCGGCATAAGTGAAAGGACCATGTTTTGTACCGTGCCCCACCATGATTTTATACGCAAAATTCGGTGCTCGGACGTAAAAATAGCCACGAAAGCAAGCACTGAAGCACCCGCCATACCGATGACGAAAAGCCGCTTGCTAGTGCCTGCAAAAAGCATCATAACGATAAGCGTAAGCGCCAAAACGACGACTTGGCCGAGGTCGTTTTGAAGGATGGCGATGAGATAAACGGCTATCAAAAACAAAAACATATAAGGCAAAATGAGCTTAAATTCCTGCTTTAGACTCTTTTTGCTGCCGTCGATCTTGCGCGCAAAGCTCCATGCCAAAAAGTAAACGAAACCGATCTTAAAAAACTCAACAGGCGCCAAAGAAAAACCCGGCAAGCGTATCCAGCGCTTCGCACCGCCCGCATCGGTAACCAGCGAGCTAGGTAGCGCATGCATAGCTCCCATCGCGATAGCGCAAAAGCCAAACAGACAAAAGCCGATCCAAACCATGGATTTATCAGGGTCAAGCCGCGAAATACCCCACATCAAAAATATCCCGATCGCCCCCACGACAAGCTGTCTGATAAAAAAATGATAAGGGTCGTAATTGAAGAAAAGCACGGTAAAAACGGGCAAGGAGAGCGAAAAAACGACGCCGATAGTAATGAGTGCGACGCAAGAGTAAAATATCCACTTATCCGCCTGCATTTTTTCCTTTCCCGAGTTAAATTTAAAGGCCGATTTTACTTAACTATGACTTACAAAGATGTTAATCTGATATTTATAAATTTCAAATTTAACCAAATCATCACTATAAAAATATACTAACATAAATTATATAGATATAAAATTTTAATTTTGTATTAAGTAAACAATTTGTAACATACGCGCATTATGCAAATTTAGCATAAAACCAATAAGGAGTCTAAATGAGAGTGAAATTTTCAGTTGCCACATGTGCGGTTTTGGCGCTATTTGCAGCGCAAGCCAATGCCGCAGATACGGTTAAGCTAGAAGGTGTCGAGATAAACAGCGTCGGCGATAACATCAGCGAGAGCGGTATCAGCGAAGGCATCCTAACCAAAAACGTACAAAACGGTATCCTAGCCGGCAAAAAGGTGCTAGACACCCCGTATCAAATAAGCACGATCACAAAAGAAACGATGAATCACCAAGGCGTGACCGGCTTTGAGGAAGCGGTGAAATACTTCCCGTCCGCGCAAGTTCAGATGAGAGGCGGCACCACGGTCGGTCGTCCGCAAACTCGCGGCTTTGAGGGTAGCGTCGTAGGCAACGTTTTTTGGGACGGCTTTTACGCTATCTCGACTACGGCGATTCCTATGGCGATGTTTGAGAGCTTGCAGATACAAAACGGTCTTGCCGGCTCGCTCTACGGCCCGCAAAATCCAGTCGGCGTCTTTAACTACACGAGAAAACGCCCGGTAGATAACGAGCACAGCATCTGGGCGGACTACGCTTCGCGCGAGCACTTCGGCGTAGGCGTGGATAGCTCGATGAAATTTGACAAGGTGGGCTACCGCGCGGTCGTGTACGGCTCGGACGGCGCAAAACAAGTAAAAGACAGCAACTATCAGCGCCGCCTAGCCAGCATCACGCTCGAGTTTTATCCGACCGAGTCGCTTACGTTTGAGACTGCGGCTAGCTACTACGAGCACAACACTCACGGCTTTGCGGGACTTTTTGCGCTTTACGTAAAAGACGGCATGATCAGAAACGACCTAAAGCTACCAGATCCAGTCGATAACAAAACTCCGGGCCTTGGTCAGCCATACGGCGGTATGAATCTAAAAACAACGACCGCTAGCGCTAAATTTAAATACGCTCCGAGCGAGGATTGGTATTTCGAGGGCGGATATCAGTTCCAGCGAGCAGACCGCCATATACACAGCGTCGTAAATAGAATCACCGATAAAAACGGCAACTACGATACCTATCACAGCGGCGGAGCGACGGCGGCGTATAGATTTGACCTGCCTAGCGGCTATTTAAAGGCGGTCACGGACTTTGATACTTGGGGGCTAAACCATAACTTTAGCGTGCAGGCAAACGGATATAGATACGTGCAGTACCGTTACTCAAATTTAAGCACGACGACGAAAGCGGGCTCGGCAAATATCAACGATCCTAAAATTTTCCCGCATCCAAACTCTAAAAAAGGCTCAAATTTATATAAACTCAGCACGACCGATATGAAAAATATCTCCGTGCTAGACGATATCACGATAAACGACAACTTTAGCTTGCTACTAAGCCTCTCAAACAGCTGGATCAAAGAGCGCACTCGCCCGGCCATAACCGCTACGCAAAGACAGCTAAAACCTATCGTGACCAAATACGACGAATCAGGCCTTAGCTACGGCGCGAGCCTGGTATATAAACCGGTTGAAAACGTGAGCACCTATATTACCTTTGCCGATAGCTTGCAACAAGGCGGCAGCGGCACGAACACCGACGGCACGACCAGCGTGCTAAAACCGTATCGCTCGAAACAATACGAAATAGGCGCTAAAGCTCGCATAAACGAAATCGACTTTAGCACGGCGGTGTTTAGGATACAGCGCCCTATCGCCTATGTCGGCAGCAACGGCAGATACGACGTCCAAGGCGAGCAGGTAAATACCGGCTTTGAGTTTATGAGCGGCGGTAAAATCACGTCAAATTTAAGCGTTCTAGGCGGATTTACGCTAATAAATTCTAAATTTAAAGATCCGCTACTAAAAGGCGCAAACGGCAAAGTCGTAAACGGCGTGCCTAAACTAAACTCGAATTTGCTATTTGACTACGTAGTGCCAAATACCGAAAAGCTCGCGTTTAGCGCAAATTTCCACTACACGAGCAAGATGTACATCGACGATCTAAACACTCAGGCTACGCCTAGCTTTTTTGTCACGGATCTTGGCGTGAGATACGTTAGCCGCGCTATGCTGGGCAAGCAAACCACCTTGCGCTTTAACGTAAACAACGTATTTAACAAAAAATACTGGGCGGGCATGTATCCTGCAAGTGCTGATGGCGCAGGCACTAGCGCTAGCGTTCTTGGCGTAGCTAACGGACTAAGCCTGGGCGAGAGCAGGATGTTTATGCTTTCGGCCGAAGTCAAATTTTAATTTGATTTAGAGCTTGCCTCGCGAGCGTCTTTAACGCAGCTAGAAATTTTCTCCATCGATAAACTACGCGTTATATCTTCGGTAGAAAATTTCTTCGCGCTTTAAAGCCGTCTCGCGATACTACCTTCAAATTTGGCACCTTCGTACCTCTTTATCCGATCAAATTTCACTAAAATCAAATTTTAACCGAGCATTCCCATAAAGTAAACATAAATTTATTAAATTTAAAAAATATATTACAGATAAATTGCATATTAAAGTAACAAGATGTAACATCGGCTTATTTAAATATAAAAATAAATATTTTAACACTTCATAAAAGGGGTATAAATGAAAATTAAAATTTCAGTCGCCGCATGTGCGGTTTTAGCGCTATTTGCAGCACAAGCAAACGCAGCCGATACGGTCAAGCTTCAGGGGGTCGAAGTAAACAGCATCGGCGATAATATCAGCGAGAGCGGTATCAGCGAAGGCATACTAAACAAGGGCGTCGCCAGCGGTCCGCTAGCAGGCAAAAAGGTACTTGATATGCCTTATCAGGTAAACACGATGTCGATTGAGGCTATGAATCACCAAGGCGTGGCCGGTTTTGAGGATGCGGTGAAGTACTTCCCTTCAGCGCAAATCCAAACTAGAGGCGGCGTCGAGGTCGGTCGTCCGCAGACTCGCGGCTTTCAGGGTTCGGTCGTCGGTAACGTACTTTGGGACGGCTTTTACTCGGTTTCAACAACTGCTATACCTATGTATATGTTTGAGGGGCTTCAGATACAAAACGGTCTTGCAGGCTCGCTTTACGGCGGACAAGATCCGGCAGGCATCTTTAACTACACTAGAAAACGTCCGATACCGTTTTTAAATACGTTTTGGGCCGACTATACGAGTAGGTCAAATTTTGGTATAGGCTGGGATACTTCGGATAGATTTCAGTACGTCGGATACCGCGGCGTATTTTATAAATCAGACGGCGCTAAACAAGCTAAAAATAGCGATTACGAAAGAAATTTAGCTAGCCTAGGCCTTGATTTTTATCTAACCGAAAATTTTACTATCGAGACGAATTTTAGCTACTACAAACACAAAATGCTAGGAATACCCGGCGGCTTTTCGGTGCCTGGTAGAAACGGTGTTTTAAACTTTGCTATACCGGACGCTACAAAAAATACGAAAGCGGGCCTAGAGCAAGAGTGGGCGGGAAGCGACCTAAAAACTACGACCGCTAGCGTTAAATTTAAATACGCTCCGACCGAGCGTTGGTACTTTGAGGGCGGATATCAGTGGCAAAAAGCCATCCGCGATATGTACGGCACGAGCAAAACTTTCACGAATCAAAACGGAGATTTTAGCGTAGCGGCTAGTGGAGGAAACGGCGCGGCAAGCAGGTTTGACGTACAAAGCTGGTTTGCTAAAGCTACGACCGAGTTTGAGACGTTCGGTATAGAGCACAACTTCGGCGTGCAGGCAAACGGCTATAACTGGACAATATACGGCGCTAAAACCGCAGGCGGAAGAGCAAATTTGGGCAACTCGAATTTATATAATCCAAAAACTTTTTCAAATCCGCACGTAACAAAAGGCGGCGGAGCTTATAAAAATAGCCAAAGCTCTATGAAAAACCTCACTATCGCGGACGATATCAAGCTAAACGACTACTTTAGCGTGATTTTAAGCGCAGCCAGAAGCAACTTTGAAAACAAAAACAAGCAAACAAGCGTAAAAACGTACGACGAGAGCGGCACTAGCTACGCAGCGAGCTTTATTTATCGCCCTATCGAAAATGTAAGCCTATAACTTCACGTATGCAGATAGCTTGCAAGCAGGCTCAAGCTATACCTACGAAAGAACCAATCCAAGATACGGCGAAACGGTCGTTTTAAAGCCATTTAGAAGCAAGCAATACGAGATCGGCGCAAAGGCTAGGATAGAGGATATCGACCTATCTACGGCACTTTATGAGATAAACGCCCGATAGCCTATCTAGGCGATAACAACGAATATAGCATCCAAGGCGAGCAGGTAAATAGAGGCCTAGAGTTTACCGCAGGAGGCAAGATCACAAACGATCTTAGCGTAATGGGCGGCGTCGCGCTAATACAGCCGAAGCTAAAAAAGGCAAAACAAGCCTACGCGCAGGGTAAGATCGTGGTCGGCGAACCAAAAGTTCAGTCAAATTTACTCTTTGACTACGTCGTGCCAAATACCGACAAGCTAGCCCTAAGCGCAAATTTACACTACACTGGCAAACGCTACGCCGATCAGCGTAACGTAAATGCTGTACCTGCGTACTTTACGACCGATCTTGGCATCCGCTACGTAACCAAAGAGTGGCTAGGCAAGCAAACTACGCTAAGATTTAACGTAAATAACGTATTTGATAAAAAGTACTGGGTCGGAATGTTCCCGTCAAATATCGACGGAACTACGACGGGTGCGGGCACAAGTATCTTTTTAGGACAGAGCAGGACGTTTATGCTATCGGCTGAAGTTAAATTTTAGCGGAATGTCTCGCGAGCGCCTTTAAATTCGGCAGCGATTTACCTAGTTGTCATTTTAAAAATTTTACCTTCAAATTTTGAAGTCAAATTTTAATTCGGCTTCAAAATTTAAAATTTAAATATTTTGGAGAAAAAATGCAAGGACTACTAAACTGGCAGGCGATTAGAGAACTCAAATTTGCGCCTATGACTAGAGATGGAGCTGGCGGGAGTGCGGTTGATTGGGACAAAGTAGCTGTGATGTATAACGGCATGGCTGAGCTTGAAAAGCATAGCGCACAAATTTTAGCTGATGCCTTGCCTATCACGGATAGAGATAGCGTGCTAGACGTTGGCTGCGGGCCCGGACGCCTTAGCATACCTATGGCTAGACGGTCTAAAAACCTGACCGCGCTTGATGCGTTTGGAGAGATGCTTAAATTTTGTAAGCAAAACGCCAAAAACGCTGGCGTAAAAAATATAAAATTTATGCAAAAAAGCTGGCTAGATAGCGATGCGCTAGACATAATCGGCAAGCACGACGTCGTCGTCGCATCTCGTTCGGTTGGTCTTGGCGATATAAAAAGACTAAACGACGCAGCGAAAAAATACGTATGCATAACCAGCTTTTTGGAGGACTATCCAAGCCTTAGAGAAATTTGGATGGATTTGCTTGCGGGCATCGATGAAAGAGCCTCTAAGCGTCCGCCTTTTATAAACGAAAATCCTAGAATGTTTGGCTATAACGTCACTTTTAATATGCTTTATGATCTGGGCGCAAACGTAAATGTGCGGATATTTGACACTATTTACGAAAAGAGCTTTACGAGTAAAGATGAAGCTTATGAATTTTTAAAATTTGTAGGCGAGATCCCAAAAGAAAAAGAGAAAATTTATAGAAAAAACGTAGATAAATGGCTAGTAAAAGATAAAAGCGGAGTTAAATTTTACCGAACGACAAAAAGCTACGCTATGTGGTATGACGTAAGCGAGGTAAAATTTGAGTAACAAAGTCTTTTTTACTATTTTAACGATCGTGCTGATAGTTTGCGCCTTTGCTTCTCTAGCTCTTGGCAGATATAGTCTCACTGCGTCTGAAATTTTTAATAGCCTATACTCTTTAATAACAGGCTCAAACGCACAAAATGAGCAGGCAAACGCTGTCATAACACAGATCAGACTTCCTCGTATCACATTTGCGGTGCTGGTGGGAGCTGCCCTTTCTGCGTCTGGTGCTGTATATCAGGGGCTTTTTAAAAATCCCCTAGTTTCCCCCGATATACTAGGCGTCTCTAGTGGCGCGGCGGTGGGCGCTAGCATCGCTATCATCCTTTCACTGCCCGTACTTTATGTCTCGCTAGCAGCTTTTGGCTTTGGACTAGCCGCCGTTTTTGCGGTGGTTTTCTTAAGCCAGCTAATCGCTAGAGGCAAGCTAAACGTCATCATAATGGTTCTCTCAGGCGTCGTCATATCTTCGCTTTTCGGTGCTTTTAGCTCGCTTTTAAAATTTCTAGCAGATAGCGAAAACAAGCTACCGGAGATTACATTTTGGCTGATGGGCAGTCTAGCTCGCACGGGAGGATATCAAAACGTACTTTATATGCTAGGCGTCACGGCGTTTTGCTCCGTGCCTCTGTTTTTACTTAGATTTAGGCTAAATATCTTGGCATTTGGCGAAGAAGAGGCTAAAGCCATGGGCGTAAATGTCAAATTTTACAGCTTTATCATCATCTGTGCCTCTACTTTGCTGACGGCTTCTAGCGTGGCTTTTTGCGGTATCGTAGGCTGGGTCGGACTCATCGTGCCACACATAGCTCGCTCTATCGTGGGGGCAAATTTTAACGCCCTCTTACCGGCTTCGATGCTAATTGGAGCGCTATTTTTGCTAGTAGTAGATACGATCGCAAGGTGCGCTATGGCTAGCGAGATACCCCTTGGCATCATAACCTCGCTCATCGGCGCACCTGTTTTTATCTACCTGCTTTATCAAAGCAAAAAGGGCTGGCTGTGAAATTTGAGATAAAAAATTTAAGCTGCGGATATGGCAAAAAGTTAGTCGTAAAGGACTTTAATGCAGAGCTAAAAGATGGTGAAATTTTATGCTTGTTAGGGCCAAATGGGGTTGGTAAAACAACTGTTTTTAAGACCATTTTGGGATTTTTAAAACCTTTTGGTGGAGAAATTTTAGCGGACGGACGAAATTTTTTCGCCTTAAACGATAAAGAGCGAGCAAAGCTCGTTAGCTACGTGCCTCAAGCTCACACTCCGCCATTTGCTTTTAAGGTTTTAGACGTCGTTTTAATGGGGCGCTCGCCCTTTATCGGAACCTTTGAAAGCCCTAGCGCAAATGACGTAAAGATAGCCCTTCAAAAGCTTGAAATACTAGGGATAAGCGAATTTGCAGATAAAATTTACACCGATATCAGCGGCGGCGAGAGGCAAATGGTTTTGATAGCAAGGGCTTTAGCGCAGGAAGCAAAAGCTATTATGCTTGATGAACCTGCATCAAATTTAGATTTTGGCAACCAAATAAAGATTCTAAAGGCAGTAAAAGAGCTTGCCGCTCAAGGAAATAAGGTTATTATGACTTCGCACTTTGCCGAGCATGCTTTTTATATAGACGCCAAGGTCGCGCTTTTAAAAAGAGATCAAAACATCATCTACGGCAGTGCGAGCGAAGCGATAACGGATGAAAATTTAAGGCTCGCATATGGCGCGGATATCAGAGTAGTAAAAAACGAGATCGAGGGCAGAAGCGTCTACTCCTGCGTACCGATCATTTAAGGAGAAAAAATGAGAAAAATTTTGGCGATTTTTGATTTTGGCGGTTTGTATCTTGCAGGCGCGTATCGTAGTTGATGACGATGGCAAAGAGGTGCAAATACCTGATAATGTAGAGCGTGTGACGCCCACGATAGGGGCTTTTACTCAGATGAGTGCAATGCTAACGGGTGAAGATAAAATCATCTCGGGCGCAGCGCGGCTACCGAAAATGATGAGTAAAATTTTCCCGAAAATAAAAACGACGAACAACATTAGCGGCTCGCTAACAAGCAGTGTTGAAACTATTATTGCCTCAAATACTCAGGTGGTTTTTGGGCCACTAGGCATGATATTTGACGAAAATCAAAAGGCACAGCTAGAAGCAGCAGGCATCGCGGTCGTAAATATCGATAAATTTAGTAACCCTAGCGAGATAAAAGGATCAGTTAGTAAAATCGCTGAAATTTTGGGCGGTGATGCTATAAAAAGAGCTAGCGAATTTAACGCATATTTTGACAAAAATATAAAATTTGTAAGCGAGAAAGTACAAAATATCAAGGATAAAAAGCGGGTTTTGGCCTTAAATTTTAACTCTGGAAATTTCACTACCATCACCACCACGGATATCGGTGCGGAATACATAAAAATCGCTGGCGGGATAAATTTAAGCTCTCAAGACAATGAAACTGATTTTAAAATCTCAAAGATAATAAACGAGGAACAAATTATCATCCTAAATCCTGACATCATCATAACAAATTCGCGCGAAGGCAAGGAAAAAATATTAAAAAATCCTCCGTTTAGTAACGTAAAAGCCGTTAAAAACGGTGCCGTATATGTCGTGCCTAGTGGGGTATATCTATGGTCGGTTAGAAGCGCAGAGGGTGCTTTGCAGCCACTTTGGCTAGCCAAAATCTTTTATCCTGAAATTTTTACCGAGCTAAATTTAGAAGACGAAGTCAAAAAATTTTACCTCAAATTTTACCGCTACGAACTAAGCGATGAGGAAGTAAAAGAGATATTAAATCCAAAATAAAACCGCTAAATTTTCGCCTCGCTTTGCAAACGCGGGGCGAATAAATTTAGCCCTCGCCGCTTTTGCATTTTTATAAATTTAAGTCCGTTTAGGTATAATCGAGCCTTTTAAACGTGAGGAAAATATGCCCCTTTCAAAACTAAATCAAGAACAATACGCCGCCGCGACCGCTCCTGCAGGGCACAATCTAGTTATAGCCTCAGCAGGCACCGGCAAAACCAGCACTATCGTCGCGCGCATCGCCCATCTGCTAAATTTAGGCGTAAAGCCCGAGAAAATCCTGCTGCTAACCTTCACCAACAAGGCCGCAGCCGAGATGATCGAGCGTCTAAACCGACATTTTGATAAAAAAATCACCTCGCGCATCACGGCGGGCACCTTTCACTCGGTTTCTTATTCGCTGCTTAAATTTCTAGAAAAACCGGTCACGCTAAAGCAGCCAAGCGAGCTAAAAACGCTGCTAAAATCGCTCGTCGAGAGGCGTAAATTTAACCACCTAAGCGACGTCAAGCCATACGGCGGCGCTTATCTTTACGACGCGTATTCGCTGTATCAAAATTTAGCCTTAAAGCAGACTTTTGGCGAGTGGCTAAAGGAGCGAAGCGACGAACAAGGCGTATATGCCGAGATTTACGAGGATGTTTTGCGCGAATTTGAGGAGGAAAAGAGCAAATTCGGCTATGCGGATTTTAACGACTTGCTTATCAAAATGCGTAATGAACTAAGAAAAGGAGCGCCGCTAAAATTTGAGGAAATTTTAGTCGACGAGTACCAGGATACAAACTCGTTGCAAGGCTCGCTAATCAGCGCTTTTGAGACGAAAAGCCTTTTTTGCGTCGGGGATTTTGACCAGAGCATTTACGCTTTTAACGGCGCAAACATCGAGATCATCGGCTCGTTTAAGGACAGATTTGCAGACGCTAAAATTTACGCGCTAAACATCAACTATCGCAGCAGCTCCGCCATCCTAGCACTTGCCAACAAAGTCATCGCAAACAACCCGCGTCTTTACGAAAAAAAGCTAGTCGTCGGCCGCGAGGGCAAATTTACCTCGCCAAAGCTGCTAGTTTACAACGAGCTTTTCGACCAGTACTCAAACATCGCGCAGATCATCGCCGTTTCAAAATATAAACAAGAAAATATCGCCATCATCTTTCGCAACAACTCGAGCGCCGACGGACTAGAAGTCGCGCTGCGGGAGCTCGGTATCGGCTCCAAGCGCAAGGGCGGCGTGAGCTTTTTTGAGAGCCTCGAGGTGCGCGCCGCTATGGATCTGCTGGGCATCCTCATAAACCCAAAGGACATCATGGCCTTTATCCACGTATGCGAATACGCAAAAGGCGTCGGCGCGGCGCTTAGCAAGGAGATTTTCGAGGTGCTAAGCAAGGTCGGACACGGCGATATCGTACGCGGATTTTTGCAGCCCGATGATGGCGTGGAGGCATTTGCCAAAAAGACCAAAAACTACCAGCTAGGGCTTTTTGACGAGCTTGACGAGGTTGGAGAGAAGTCTCGATTTGCTAAATTTAACTTTAGCGAGAAATTTTTCGCACACCCCGTGCTAAAAATGCAAAAACTAAGCGAGAGCGGCGGGCAGTTTTTGTATGAAATTTATAATTTTTTAAGCGCTGCCAAACGCCACTCGCGCCCGACCTCGCTGATAGAGGATCTCAAAAATAGCAAAATTTATGCCCTCATCGCCGATAATCTCGCGACCAAGCGCGCCACGCAAAAAAACGGCAACGTCGACGAAACGCTAAAAAAAGAGGCCCTAGAGCGCATCGCAGGCAAGCTCGAGGTACTGGGCGAACTAGCCAAAAACTACTCGGAGGCGGAAAAATTTTATAACTTTATCACGCTGGGCAGCAGCGAGATGAGCAGCGGCGAAGGGGTAAATCTGCTAAGCGTGCACGCCTCA
Organism: Campylobacter showae; assembly: GCF_900573985.1. NCBI lineage: Bacteria > Pseudomonadati > Campylobacterota > Epsilonproteobacteria > Campylobacterales > Campylobacteraceae > Campylobacter > Campylobacter showae. The sequence continues at coordinate 1,542,760 of NZ_UWOK01000001.1, forward strand.
AAGGGGCTTGAGTTTGACCTCGTTTTCGTAGTCGATCTCGCGCAAAATCGCTTCCCGAACCTCAAACTCATGAGCATGGGCGGCTCGCTCGAGGAGGAGCGGCGACTCTTTTACGTCGCGGTCACAAGGGCGCGCGACGAGCTGATTTTAAGCTACGCCAAATACGACAAGATCAAAAAGATAAACTACCAACCTAGCCAGTTTTTGATCGAGGCTGGGATGGCTAGCGCCGGTATTTAAATTTGACGGCGAAATCGCCAAATTTGACCGATGTGAAATTTAAAGTCGTTTAAATTTAGCCGCCATATTTTTATCTTTCATCTGCCGCAGTCGGCGCTTGGTATAACCTGCATCTTGAAAAGGCATTTTTTCAAATCAATCTCCGCCGACGTGAGCGGACAAAATCTCAAATCAAATTTGAGTAGTTAGAAGTGGCACCGCTAAATTTGACTGCGCCGTCCAAACCAAATTTACGCCTACATAAAGCTTGGCGCGTCGTTTGAAAAAAGGATCAGATCTCCCGCTTTGGTGTTTTGCGCCAGGGCTTCTTGCATTTTTGATTTGTCCTTGATGACGATTACTTTAGGCCTGCTTAGGTGCTTTAGCAACGCGACGGCGTTTAGCGAGCTTGTTAGCATAACGATGTCAAAGGTCTTGTTGATGATCTTGCTTAGTTTTTCGTTCTCTTCGTCGCTGCTCTCCATGATGCCGGGCGTCACGAGCACCTTGCGCCCTTCGTAGCTGGCGACTAGCTCATAGCTCGCGCTCATACCGTTAAAGTTACCGTTAAAACCGTCGTCGATGATGATTTTACCGCCGGCATCGATGCGCTCGAGTCTATGCTCGACGTTTTTTAGACGCGCTAGAGCTGCGGCGATCCTGGCCTCGTCTAGTCCCAGATATAGCGCGGTTTTGACGCAGACGGCTAGGTTTGCGGCGTTAAATTTACCAAGCAGCGGCGAGCTAAATTCTCTCTCGCCAAGCTTAAATTTGACCCCATCCAAGTTCGCCTCAACTCCGCTTAGGTCTTTATCGTAAATTTCTGTCTTTGCACCCTCGCTTGCCTGCGTGCTGCTGTGCACGAAAGCCTTTTCTAGGCGCTTTGAGCCAAGAGCCTCAAGCTTTGTAGCGCGGATATTTTCAAGCGTCTTAAAGTACTCGATATGTTGCGCGCCGATCTCACCGACGATAGCGATCTGCGGGTTCAAAAACTCCGTAATCTGCGCGATGTCGCCTTTTAGGCGCGCGCCTGCTTCTGCGATATATATCTGCGTACCGGCAGCGAGCTCGTTGTTTACGTCTTGGATGAGACCTGCTAGCGTGTTTACGCTGCGAGGGGTTTTGCGGCAGGCGAAGTCATTTTTAAGCAGCTCAAAGAGGAAATTTTTTATGCTGGTTTTGCCAAAACTCGCCGTTATCATGATGATTTTTAGCTCCGGCATCGAGGCTAGCTTTTTGCGCGCGCTGTTTTCGTAAGCCTTAAATTTCGCCTTTTCCAACAAAAAACTAAGCGCAAAAGAGAGCACGAGCGGCAGGACGACGCCTAAATTTACGCGGTACTGCGTCGCTAGACAAACAGCGTAGCTAGCGATAACGGCGAGCGCTAGGATAACAAAAAATCGCTTGACTCGCGGCGTAAAAACTAGCTTTTTATCGAGCTTTTTATGCCAAAGAGCGAGGCTTGGCACCAGCGCAAAGTAAAAATAAATCCAAAAAAATCGCTCCGCCCCGTAAAAAAGTACGATCGGCACGATGAGAAAAAACACGTGCCACAGCGGCCTGGTGAAGTGAAACAGCACGCGCTCGAACTTGTAGGAAAACCACTGAAGGCAGGTGATGAGATAAAATCCGAGCGCAAACGTAAATAAAGTCTGCGTCGCGGCAAGGCCGATATTTATGAGGGTTTCGTTCATTTTTTCTCCTAGGTTCGCTTAGGCGGGCTTTTGTTTGCGCCCTTTTTGCCAAATTTAGCGTTTTGAGGTTTGTTTTTGCGTGCTTGACGTAAATTTGATAGTTTTTCCGTTAAATTTGAGAGCAAATTTATCCGCCCTGCTTTTTTTACGCCGTAAAACGCAAATTTATCAGCCGAGATTTTACAGATTTTGGGCTTAAATTTAGCTCGTAAATTTGATGCAGGTCTGCCAAACCAGCATAAATTTAACGCTGATATCCAAAATCCTAAATTTGCACTCTAGCTTAAATCAAACGTTTGCTGTACCGGCTTTTTGGGGCTTTTTTGACCGTCTTGCTCATCTTTTGGTGAAATGTGATTTTGCTCGTCGCTGATTGAAACGCTACTTTTAGGTTCTGATTGGTTTTGTACGGTTTCGTGTCCGTCAAACAAATTTTCTTTAAAAACTTGACCGTTTTTGGCGTTTGCATCGTCAAGCTGCGGGTTTTGATCAGCAAGGCTACTATCTTGCGACCGCTCGTCAAAAAGGCTGCTTTGAGAGACGGTTTTTGTGTTTATGGCGACCTCTTGCTCCAAAGCCTCTTGGGTAGATTCCGTCAAATTTTGCTCGGTAGCGTTTTTAAGATCGCCGTTTTCGTCGGCGCACCAGGCTTCCTCGCTCAAATTTTCGCGGTTTTTCGGGCCTAAAATTTTCACGCTCTCTATGCCGCTTTCATCATCCAAGTCCATCAAATTTAGCCCCGCATTCACTACACCGTCGATGTAGCGCGCGTGGAGTAAAAAGAAAAAATGATCGCCCTTTAGCGCGTGAAATTCGCTGTTTTTGATGAGGCGACTTACGCGTTCGCCGCTTTTTAGAGGCGTGGCTTTGTCCTCCTCACCCCAAAATATAAACGCCTTGCCGCCAAAGTCCGCAAATTTAGAGCTAAAGTCCTCATCGACGACGTTTTTTAGGGTCTCGTACATCGTTTTGCTCATGCCTTTTACGTCTTTCGTGGCAAAAAACTTGTATAAAAATCCAAGACCGAATAGCTTTAAAAACTTAAACAAAGCGATCTTAAATCGCACCCAAAGCGGCTTTTTAGCTACGATGCCCGCCGAGCTTAAAAGTGCGAGATATTCAGGATTTAGCAGGGTTGCGACCTTGCCGCCAAAGCTATGTCCGAAGATAATTTTGGGGTTCGCGCCAAGCTCGTCTAAAAAGGATTTCATGATTTTTGCGTAGTCTTTCGTCGCTAGCGCACCGTGCATACCGCTCGCGCCAAAGCCCGGCATATCGACGTAAACGTGGCGAAAATCCTTAAAATACGCACCGAAAGCCTTTTTCATGATCTCTTTGTTTGCGCCCCAACCGTGCAAAAATAGCGTGACGTCCTTGCGTGCGGGATTTACGGTTTCGTAGCTGATGCGGTAAATTTTGCCGCCGTATTTTACCTCTTTGACCGCCATTATTCGCCGCTTCCGGCTCGTTTTTTAGCCTCATAAATGCTTTGAAGAACCTCGACGGCTTCGCATAGTCGCTCGTACTCGCCCATATTTAGCAGTACGGCTTCAAATTTATTATTTTTGACGATCACCGCGCGCTTCATCTGCGCCTTGCCGACCTTGCCTAAAACGGCGCTAAAATTTCGCACCACTTCGGTTGCCGTGTAAATTTCATCTTTGCTAAAAGTAGTCATTTTTGCTCTTTACATAAAATTTTGTGTAAAATATAGCATATTATCTTTAAATTCAAATTAAAATATAATGGCGCATTATGTTCTTTAAAATTTATTTTAGAGCGTTTTATATTTTTAGAGTGAAATTTGCGAGTATAAGAAAGGCGGATGGGTAAAATTTGACTAAAACTAGCGGTTGAACAGAAAAAAGGCGAGTTAAATTTAACCTAAATCGGCACTTTAACGCTATAAAATGTTGAAAGACAAGCTGCGCTTTTACCTAGCAAGCGTAATAATCGCTAAATTTCAAAACTACCGACCAAATTTATTAGCGATGCGATAAAGCGTAAAAATTTAAAAAGCCGCTAAAAACAATCCGTTTAAGGCGGCAACTAAATGTCAAATTTGGCAAAATCAGGCAAACAAAATTTTATAGCTTACCCTTTGCCGACGTTATGGAGTTGATAAATTTATAGTCGATATTTATCTCACGTTCTTTTGGTAAGCTCGCAGCAAGTCGCTCCAGTGTCCTCTCAAAATCGTCAAATAGATAATTGGCCATACTGCCCGGATTTGGGTTAATCTCGTTTAGATAGACTTCGCCGTTCACCTCGAAAAAGTCGCAGCGTATCAGCGCTCCGTCAAAGCCGCAGTTATAGATGCGCTCAAAGCTTTGCTTTAGCTTGGCGGCTAGCTCTGCGCCGATGTCGGCCTCGCGCGCCCTACTCTCGTTTGAAAAGCTCATATATTTTTGCTCGTAGTCTAGAAATTCCTTCTTTTTTGGCTCTTCGATGATAGAAAATTTGATCTCGCCGTCCGCCTTGCAGCCTGCTAGATTGTACTCCTTCACGCCCTCTATAAATGGCTCAACCAGGATCTCTTTGTCAAACTCGTATGCCACGTCTAGGCCGTATTCTAGCTCGCTAGCGTTTTTTATCACGCTAACCCCTATCGAGCTTCCTAGTCGGAGCGGCTTTAGGATCACGGGTAGCGGCAGGCTAGGCGCCTTTGCTCTGCTTACAACCTCGTAGTTTAGGGTTTTTACGCCGGCTTTTTGCGCGAGTAGTTTGGTTAGCTCCTTGTTGTAGCTTAGCGCGCTAGCCTCCACGCGAGGGCCGATATAGCTAAGGCCGTAAAACTCGAGCAGCGCCGCGATCTTGCCGTCCTCGCCGTCCATGCCGTGGACTAAATTTATAAATACGTCCGCCTCGATCTTTTTCTCGCCGAGCAATCCGCCAGCGAAAAATCCGCCCTGCTTAATAGTAAGCTTTTTGGCATTTTTATACTTGCCCGAGCTAAAGAAATTCGCCTTCATATCGGCGCCGTTTATCAAGTAAAATTCTCTAAATTTATCGCAAAATATAAACAAAGGCTCGTTTTTTAGCACCTTTTTTAGGGCTATGGCGCTCACGATACTGATCTCATGCTCGTAGCTTTTAGCGCCGAATATCACAGCAAATTTCATATCTTTTCCTTTTTTATGCTAGTTTTTTTAGGGCTTGTTTGATGAGTTCGCCCGTATTTTGCGCGTCGCACTCGCTAAGCGCCTTGGTTATCTTTTCTCTTTTAAAGCCTAGGCTCTCAAGCGCCAAGATCGCTTCGTGCTGATAGCTAGGCAGATTTTCGTCCATCGTCATCTTTGCGTCACTAAGTTCGGCGATGATGCGTCTAGCCGTCTTTGCGCCGATGCCCGGCACCGTTTGTAGCGCCGCAGCGTCTCCGCTTTTAACCGCATTTAAAAATGCGTTCGGATTTAGACTCGAGCACACCGCTATCGCCGTCGCCGCGCCGATTCCGCTTAGTTTTATCAGCATCTCAAACATCTTTTGCTCGTTGCTATCTAAAAATCCGTAAAGCAAGTCCGCATCCTCGCGGATGATCTGCGTGATGTTTAGCTCCACGCTCTGGCCTCGCTCGAGCTTTGCCGAGCAAAAAAGCGAGATAGCTACGCCGTAACTCACGCCGCCTGCTGTTTTTAGGATGAGATTTGCGGGCTCTTTTTTGGTTATGACGCCCTCGATCGCTTTTATCATCGTTTTCCTTTAAAATTTGCGATTATCTCTAAAATTTGATTAATTCTTGCAAAAATTTGTCCGTAACCTCGCTAAATGCGGCGTTTAGCGCCTTCATCGCGATTTCGCCCTCGTCCGCGCCTGCGTCTTTTTGCGAGCTTAGCACGACGCTTTTTAGCTCTTTGCCGTCTTTAAAAAAGCTAAACATCATCGAAATTTGCGCTTTTTGATCTTTGATTTGAAGGGTGAGTAAATTTGACTTTACGCTTACGTCCGCGTTTTTAAAAGAGGGCTTAAACACGCACTGATCGCTCGCGGCTATGATCAAATTTCGCCTAGCCATTTCGCTTGGGAGCGCTAAAAATTTGATATTTTTTAGCGGACGGATCTCGCCGTTTGCGTCTATCTTTAGGACTTCTCGGCTCTCATACGCGCCAAAAACCCGCACCTCCTCGATGAAAACCGTTTTTTCCGGCCTATTTTCGCACTCTTTAAATTTATCCTCCGCGCCGCCTAGCATAAAATAATTCGTCCTAGGCGCAGGCTTTGCCAAAACGCTACAACCGCTAAAAAACAGCGCCGTAACGGCTAAAACCGTGCTTAAAATTTTCATTTTTCGTCCTTTTTCTGCGTGTCTTTAAAGAAAAATTCGTACGGGTCGTCCTCGAGTCTAAAAAGGGTATTTCTAAAATCCGAAATGAGCTTTTGGAAGCTAAGCAGCGTCCTCTCCGTCTCGTCGCCAATCGTATTTAGCGCGTCTTTCACGTCGTATTCGCCGCTTTTTATCTTTTCTGCTATCGCGGTTTGTAGATTTTTTAGCTCCTGCGCGGCGTCCGCGGCTTTAGTCGTAAATGAATTTACAAACTCAAGCGTGCCAGAGGCGTTTTTTAGCGCTTTTTTTAGCTCGTTTAGCGTCAAATTTGCATTAGCCAAAACCTCGTTTGCGTTTGCGATAGTCGCGTTTATATCGAGATTTCCGGCGTTTATCTTTTTCGCGGCTTCATCAACCGAAACTAGGATAGACGAAAATTTAGCCGCGTTTTCGTCGCTTAAAAATTTATTGATATTTTTAAAGGTAGACTCTAAATTTTTCGTTAGATACTCGGCTCTGTCGCCGATTTTATCAAAAAAGCTCGCCTCAAGCCCTATGTAGGCCTTTTCATTTTTATCAAAGAGCGGGCTGTCCATGCTGCCGCGCGAGATGTTTAGGTAGCCGATGCCAGTGATGCCCTGTATCTCCGCAGACGCCGTACTGTCGGTTCTAATGGGTATATCTTTCCTTACGGAGAGCTCAAGCTCGATGAGCGCCTCTTTTTCGTCGGCAAAGCGGATGTCCTTGACCGTGCCCGCGTCTACGCCGATAAATTTGACCGTGGAGTCCTTTTTGATGCCGCTTGGCAGGCTTGTAGTTTTGATGAAATACGACCTGTAATCATCGGCCTTTTTCCCGTATCCGCCCAGCCACCACGCCGCGATACCCAGCGCGCTCACGACAAGCACGAAAAAGAGGCCTATCAAAGTATAATTTATTTTATTTCCCACCGTTTTTCCTTGTTTTTAAAAGCTCTTCGAGCGGATTTTCGGGCATTTGCATCAGCTGCTCAAAAGTCCCCTCAAAGGCTATCTTTTTATCCTGAAGTATCAAAAATCTATCCAAAATAGTACAAATGCTGTCTATATCGTGCGTCACCATCACGACCGTGACGCCAAGCGTATCTCGCAGCTCCACTACTAGCTCGTCAAACGCCCGCGCGCTACTTGGGTCAAGGCCGGAGTTTGGCTCGTCTAAAAACAAAATTTTAGGACTTAGCACTAGAGCTCTGGCCATCGCCACGCGCTTTTTCATACCGCCACTTAACTCGCTTGGGTACTGCAAAGCGACATTTTCGCTAAGGCCTACTTTTTGCAGCCAAAACATCGCTATCTCGCGCATCGAGCGCTCGCTCATCCCGCTATACTCTTTTAGCAGGATGTAGATGTTTTCCAGCACGTTCATCGAGGTATAAAGCGCGCCAAACTGAAACATCACGCTGCAAGCAAGCTTTATCTCCTGCCTAGCCGCTTCGTCTAGCGACCATAGATCGCGCCCTAGCATCTCGATCTTGCCCGCACTTGGCTCTTTTAGATATATCATCGTTTTCATCAGCGTCGATTTACCCGTGCCGCTACCGCCCAGTAGACCGTAAATTTCAGCCTCGTTTACGTGGAAATTTAGTCCGTCGTGGATCACTCGCTCGCCGAATTTCGTCGTTAAATCAGTCGCTTTTATTATCATTTATATGCCTAGCTGCGTGAAAATAATCGAAAACAGCGCGTCCACCATGATCACGCCAAATATCGCATTTACCACGCTCACGGTCGTATACGTGCCCACGCTTTGGGTGTTTCCGCCGATCTGAAAGCCTCTCATGCAGCCGATAAACGCGATCACGACGCCAAAAAACGGAGCCTTAAAAAGCCCGACGTAAAGATGCTTGATATCCACCTCTTGACCAAATCTCGCCAGATAGCTATCAAAGCTGATGTTTAGGTAGTTTTCCATCACGACCATCTCGCCTAGTATCCCCGATACGTCGGCTAAAAACACGATAAGAGGCATGGCTACGATAAGAGCTATAACGCGAGGCAAAACGAGAAATTTAAACGGATCAAACCCCATCGTTTTCATCGCGTCGATCTCTTCGGTGATTTTCATAACGCCGATTTGCGCAGTAAAGCTTGACGCCAGACGCCCCGCCACGATGATAGCGGCAATAAGCGGAGCTATCTCGCGCAGGGTCAAAAGCCCCATCATCTCGACGATTATTATCGTGGCGCCGAAACTCTCGAGCAAATTTGAGCCCTGATATGCGAGCACGATGCCGATGAGAAAAGAGGTAAGGCACACGATAAAAACCGACTTTATACCCGCATCCTCGAAATAAGCCAAAATTTCCTTCACGCGGATATTTTTTAGCATGAATATCTTGCTAAATTTAACCAAAAACTCGCCCATAAAATTTAAAAACGCGCAAAATCCCGCAAAAAACGCGGTCAAATTTTTGCCGATTTGAGATAGTGGATTTTCGTGGGGTTTGGCGTCTATGATCTGCTTTATTTTGGGATTTATTTCGCTATTTATCGAATCAAAAATCTTTTGCGCGTGCGGATTTAAATTTACGAGCTCATACTCTTTGCGGGCGTTTAAAAAGGTATTTTTAAAAAACAGCGCCGCTGCGTAATCAAGCTCTTTTACGTCTTTAAAATTTAAAACGATTTTATTAAATTTTTTTGAGCAGATGAGCGCGGCCGTCTGAGTCCAAATTTGAGCCGGCAGCTTGTAGGTCCAGTCGTTTTTTAGATTTATAGTTAGCTTGCCGCCGCTTTGCTCGCACTTGTAAAATTCGCTTTCAAATTTTAAAAAAAGAGACAATTTTACGCCTTCCTGACGTTATTGTTTTTCTTGACTACGTAGTCTATATCGCCGTCCTCGGTCTCGACTTTAGCTATCGTGATGATTCGCGCGATCTCGTTTTCGCGGGTGCTGTACGTGATGTCGCGAGCCGGGTCTACGAGCCTAAATTTTATCTCGTTAAATTCGCGCCAATTACTATGATTTATCACTTTTGAGTTAAATATACCCTCTTGGATATTTGTTATCTCGCCCCTTAGCTCGGCGATCGCGGCTTTTTTCTCGCGAAATTCTTTTAAAAGCGCGTTGTACTCGTGCACTAGCTGCTGATACTCTTTTAGTTTTTTCATAAACGTCGCGGGCGGAGTGTTGTTTGTGCTTTTTAGTTCCTCGATTTTAGCCTTGATGACGTTTATCGGGCCTTTGTTTTCTTCTATGACGCATCTTTTAGACTCTAGCGTGCGCGGCATTTTTACGATCTGTTCTCTGATGGTTTTTATCTTTGCCATGCGCTCGTTAATCTGCTCGCCCGTGTTTTTTATCATGCTAAAATCGACTAAAATTTTATTATTTACGCCCTTTAGTTTTTTTATCTCTAGCGTGTCGGCGATTATGATATTTGAATTTGACACGAGCGTATCTATGACGACGCTTTCGGCGATTATCTCGCCGCCGATCGCTGATTTTATCACGGCTTTTTTAGCTTTTACCTTGCCGCCTTCTAGTCTATCTATCTCGACGTATTCTCCGTCAAAGCTACCGATATGCACGGCTATTTTCGCATCTTTTGCTTCGATGAGGGCTTTAGCGTGGGTTTGTCCTCCGATTACTACTTTATTTGCCTTTACTACGGCGTTTGCGGCGACGTTTCCATCGACGTTTACTTCGTTTGCTTCAACCGTCATACCAGTACCTATGGCGTCTTTTGTTAGGTCTTTTTCCTTTACGTTTAGCGTTACGTTGGTGTCAAGACCCGTATCGACCGAGCCTGTGGTTTTAAACGAAATTTCATTTACGTCAAGCTCGTCTTTGATATCAAAAACGCCTTTTTCCTCTTGGACGTAACCGGCCTTTTTGGCGTAAAATTTTATCCCCTCCTCGCCTTCTTTCGAGTAGATATTTTCGGTATGTTCGGGCATTTTCGTTATCGTTACTTTAGGCTTTTGCGTCGGCAGTAGATTTCCTCGCACGTCGCGACCGTTTGCACCTTCTCTTAGTTTTACGTATTCAAATATCAATTCATTTTCTGTTACGCCAAGCAAATAGCCTCTGTTTGCGTAATCCACCTTGTCGTTTTCATCGGTAGATTTGTTTTTGTTTTTATAGTAAAACACCAGCGCGTCGTCTGCCGACGGATTTACGTTTACGCCGGCGGTCACGATAAAGGTGTAGTCCTTGTCGATAAATTCTTTTACTCTTAAAACCGAAGATATTTTAGCGACCTCTTCTAGCATCGTTTTGTTTCTGATACCCACCAGGATGCCTACTTTTATCAGCTTTTTGTAGATAAAATTTATCAACTTTTTATCAAATTCTTTAAAATAAACCGTGTCAGCGTTTTGCGAAACGGTGGCTAAAATTTTGGTCAAATTTTTATTTGCACTTATGGCGACATTAGGCAAAGGCGTTGGTTTTACCTGCCTCGTGTCGTAAAATTTAACCAGATAGTTTTGTTTTATGCTTTCTACTTTTTCTACGAAAAACTTATCGTCGTCAAAGATGTTTAGTTTTTCCGCCGGAATTTGGCGAGGCTGGCTCTCGCCCGCCACCTTACACTCGGTTTTGATTTCTATGATATCAAAATCTATAAATTTGCTATCGACGCCGAAGTGCTTTGCTAAATTTAATATCTCGCCGTACGGATTGGCCGTCTCAGACTCTATCTCGGCTAGGAAGTTTTGCTGCGCGTTTTGGTTTTCTGGCACGTGATACTCTCGCAATTTTTTGATTTTTAGTCGATTATCTCTAAAATTTCATTAAAAACTCTTGATTTTACGTCTTTTAAAACTAAATTTGCCTATCATTGCGCTAAAAATTTACTAGGATTTTCGTGTTTATCAAAGGCTTTTTTTCAAACAGTATCGGTATCATGGTTTCGCGAGTTTTAGGGCTCGTGCGCGACCTGCTCACGGCTTCTACTTTGGGTGCGGGCATTTATAGCGACATATTTTTCATCGCGTTTAAGATACCAAATTTACTGCGCCGTATCTTTGGTGAGGGGGCCTTTGCCAACGCTTTTTTGCCAAATTTTACAAAATCAAACAAAAAATCGCTCTTTAGCGCCGAGATTTTTCTTAAATTTCTAGCCTTTATCGGCATTCTCACGCTTTTGGTAAATTTATTCGCCCCGTTTTTTACCGCAGTTATCGCTACCGGTTTGGCGCCTAGCGACATAAACGAAGCCGTTCCGCTCGTAAAAATCAACTTTTACTACCTAGCGCTCATCTTTGCCGTTACATTTTTAGCCTCGCTTTTGCAGTATCGCGGGCACTTTGCTACGACGGCGTTTTCGACCGCTCTTCTAAATTTAGCCATGATCGGTTCTTTGATTTTGGCTCGCGGACAAGAGCCTAAAATCGTAGCTTATTATCTTAGTTTCGGCGTCGTAGTAGGCGGCGTTTTGCAGCTCATAGCACACATTATCGCTCTTAAATTTAACGGAATCTCAAAGCTATTTTTCGGCGGCTTAGTTAAATTTGCCCGCGGCAAAAGAGCCGATACAAAGGGATTTTTTAGCAACTTTTTCCACGGTCTAGTGGGATCGTCCGCGATGCAGCTAAGCTCGTTTATGGATACGTGGCTGGCGTCGTTTTTGGCGGCGGGCTCGATCAGCTATCTTTTCTACGCCAACCGCATTTTTCAGCTGCCTTTAGCGATATTTGCGATCGCGCTTTCGACGGCGCTTTTTCCTAAAATCACGCGTCAAATTAAAGCCGGCAACGAAGCCGAAGCTCTAAAATGGATGCGAAAAAGCTTTGAAATTTTATATTTTCTGCTTTTTGCGGCGGCTATCGGCGGCATCGTTTTGGCTCAACCTATCATAAAGCTGCTTTTTGAGCGCGGAAGCTTCACGCAGGCCGATACGGCGGCGACCGCAAGCGTTTTAGCCGCATATATGATCGGACTTTTGCCTTTTGGGTTAGCTAAACTTTTTTCGCTTTGGCTTTATGCGCATTTACAGCAAAAGCTAGCCTCTAAAATCGCTGTTATTACGCTCGTTTTTAATCTCGTTTTAGCAGTCGCGCTGATGCAAATTTACGGCGCGTTCGGACTAGCGCTTGCTAGCTCGCTGGGCGGGTTTTTGACACTAGCTTTAAACGTCAAATTTTTTGGGATAAGGAAATTTTTAGCTATAATTGAGCCTAAAAAAATAACGCTTTTAAGCGCGGTTTTGGTTTTAGAAGCAGTGATTTTGATATTTTTAAGGAAATTTTTAGATGCAAATTTTTGATAGCGTAAAGAAAAAAAAAGTAGAATTTGAGCCAGTAAAAAGCGACTTCGTACGCATTTACGTCTGCGGGCCGACGGTTTACGACGATGCGCATTTAGGACACGCCAAAAGCGCGATTAGCTTTGATTTGCTTAGGCGCACGCTAAACGAGCTTGGCTACAAGGTCAAATTTGTACGAAACTACACCGACATCGACGATAAAATTTTAAAGAAAATGGCGGAAAGCGGCGAGAGCCTGGAGGCAATCACGGATAGATACATCGCAAGCTACGAGCGAGATATGAGCGCGCTTAACGTACTTGAGCCAGACGTCAAGCCAAAGGCGACACAGACGCTAAAAGAGATGATAGAGTACATCGAAATTTTGCTAAAAAACGGCTTTGCTTACGAGATCGAGGGCGACGGCGTTTACTTTGACACCGCAAAAGACGCGGAGTATCTAAGCCTGAGTGGTAAATTTGACACCGAGGCAAACGTCGCTCGCGTGGCTAGTAGCGACGAAAAAAAGGACGAAAAAGACTTTGTGCTGTGGAAATTTGACGAGAAATGGTACGAAAGCCCGTTTGGCCGCGGTCGCCCAGGCTGGCACACCGAGTGCGTCGCGATGATAAAAAAACACCTATCTAGCGGCGAAAAATTTGAGATCGATATCCACGCGGGCGGGCTTGATCTGCTATTTCCTCATCACGAAAATGAGGCCGCACAGTGCCGCTGCGCCGAGCGCAAGAGCCTGGCTAAATACTGGCTACACAACGGCTTTATCCAAGTAAATAACGAAAAAATGAGCAAGAGCCTAGGAAATAGCTTTTTCGTTAAAGACGCGCTGAAGCGAAATTTAGGCGAGGCGGTGAGATTTTATCTGATTTCCAGCCACTACAGAGCAAATTTTAACTTTAGTGAAGATGATCTAAATGCGACAAAAAAGCGCCTAGATAAAATTTACCGTCTAAAAAAACGGGTTCTTGGCGCGGCGGCAAATTTGAGCGCGAACGATAAATTTAAGAGCGAATTTATGTCCGCGATGGGAGACGATCTAAACACCTCAAAAGCCCTTGCGAGCGTAGACGAGTTTGTCCGCGGCGCAAACGATGAGCTAGACGCAAAGCCGAAAGATAAAGCCAAAAAAGGCGAAATCGCGGCAAATTTGGAGCTAATAGCGCGAGTGCTAGGCATCTTGCAAGTAGATGTGTTTGAGTATTTTCAGTTTGGCGTTAGCGACGAAAAACGAGCATATATCGAGGATCTGATAAATCAAAGAAATGAAGCCAAAGCGGCCAAAAACTACGAGCTATCCGATAAAATCCGCGATATGCTAGCCGCAAACGGCATCAGCCTCATGGATACTCCAAACGGCTGCATGTGGGAAAAGATATGAAGCAGATGAGCCTAAAAGAGGTCCTGCGGCGGTTTGCGCCCTATTTTAGGGATTATATTTCGTATTTTATCATCGCGATCGCCGGCATGCTGATGGCTAGCGGCGGTACGGCCGCGTCGGCGTGGGTGATCGAGCCTGTTCTAAATAAAATTTTTATCGAAAAAAACAAAGACCTGCTTTATCTTTTGCCCTACGCCATCATCGCGATTTACTTTTTAAAGGGGCTTGGGACGTTTTTGCAGGCCTATTTTACGGCGTATATCGGGCAGGATATCGTGAGGAGATTTCGCGAGAAACTGCTAAAAAACCTGCTAAATTTGGATATGAAGTTTTTTAACGATTACCGCACGGGCGAGCTAATAAGCCGAAATATCAACGACATCGACCGCATCAGAAGCATCGTTAGCTCCATGATCCCAGAGCTCATCCGCGAGGCTATCACGATCGTCGGGCTACTTTGCGTCGTGCTTTATCAGAGCCTTCAGCTTGCGTTTTTTGCGCTAGTTATCATGCCTGCAGCCGTCTATCCGCTCTCAAGACTCGCAAAAAAGATGAAAAAAATCTCCCGCGCCTCGCAGGAAAAAACCTCCGACATCAGCTCGAAGCTGAGCGAAATTTTTACCAATATCGAGATCATCAAAGCAAACAACGCGCAGGAGTTTGAGCACACCAAATTTACCGACGAAAATGCTAAATTTTTCAAACTAAATTTAAAAAGCGTAAAAGTAAACGAGATGGTGAGTCCGATGATGGAAATTTTTGGCTCCGTGGGCGTCGCGGCAGTCGTCATTATCGGCGGCAAAGAGGTCATAGACGGAAATTTGACGATGGGAAGCTTCTTTTCGTTTCTAACCGCTCTTTTTATGCTTTACACGCCTATTAAACGCATTTCAGGCCTTTACAACAAGATGCAAGACGCAGTGGTCGCGGCAGAGCGAACCTTTGAGCTACTTGATAAAGAGCCTCAAATTTTAAGCGGCGACAAGCCCGTACCGTCTGAAATAAATTTGATAAATTTTAAAGACGTCAGGCTAAATTACGACGACAAAGAGGTGCTAAAAGGCATAAATCTAAGCGCAAGCAAGTCCCAAACCGTCGCGCTCGTGGGCAGTAGCGGCGGCGGAAAAAGCTCGATCGTAAATTTGCTAATGAGATTTTACGACGCAAACGGCGGAGCGATCGAGGTAAACGGCGAAAATATCAAAAATTTTGACCTCGGTTCGCTTAGGCAAAATATCGGTCTGGTTACCCAGCGCGTCTATATCTTTAACGACACCGTCGCAAACAACGTCGCCTACGGCCGCGAATACGACGAAGCCAAGGTGCAGCTCGCACTAAAAACGGCAAATGCGTATGATTTCGTGTCAAATTTACCCGAGGGCACGCAGACCGTGCTAAATGAATTTGGCACCAATCTCTCGGGCGGCCAACGTCAGCGTATCGCCATCGCCCGCGCTCTTTACGACGACCCGCAAATTTTGATATTTGACGAGGCTACGAGCGCTCTGGATAATGAAAGCGAGCAGCAAATAACCAAAGCCATCGCGAATTTACAAAAAGAAAAGATAATATTTATCATCGCGCACCGCCTAAGCACGGTGCAAAATGCCGATAAGATCGCCGTTATCAGCGGCGGAAAAGTGGTCGGTTTTGATACCGACGAGGCGCTTAGCAAGAGCTGCGAAATTTACGCGAAACTAAAAGGCGAAGCCCTTGTTTAAGCCTAAATTTGATAAAATCGCTCAAAATTTAAGGATAAAATTTGAATTACGAAACGCTAAAATCCATATTTTTTAAATTTGACCCCGAAACCGCTCACAAAATCGTCGAAAAAACGCTAAGTATCTCAGACTGCGTATTTCCAGGGCTTTATAGCATCGTCGCCAAAAACTGCGTCGTCGCGGACGCGGCTCTTTCGCAAAATTTGCTCGGAACTAGCTTTTTAAACCCCGTAGGAATCGCCGGCGGCTTTGACAAAAACGCCACCATGCTACGCCCGCTAGCCGCGCTCGGATTTGGGCACGTGGAGTTTGGCACCGTGACGCCAAAACCGCAAGAGGGCAACGCAAAACCGCGCCTTTTTCGCCTAATCGAAGAAGAGAGTATCCAAAACGCGATGGGCTTTAACAACGAGGGCGCAGACGCCCTTGGCGCGCGCGTCGGCAAGCTATATCCGTTTGCGATACCGCTTTTTGCCAACATCGGTAAAAACAAAATCACGCCAAATGAGGAAGCGATTAAAGACTATGAAATTTTAGTCGCTAAATTTAACGAAATTTGCGACTGCTTCGTTATCAACGTCTCCTCGCCAAATACCCCGAATTTACGCGAACTGCAAGAAGATGGCTTTATAAAAGATCTATTTGCGCGCCTATCGCCGATCGCAAAAAAACCGATAATCTTTAAAATCGCGCCCGATATGGACGACGACAAGGCTGTGCAGATCTGCAAAACGGCCGTAGAAAGTGGCGCGAAAGGCGTCATCGTAAATAATACGAGCATTGATTATTCGCTATCAAAATCTGCGAATTTACAAAATTTCGGCGGACTAAGCGGCAAGGTTATCGCCAAACGCTCGCGCGAGCTTTTTAGCGCGGTTGCTAGCGAGCTTTACGGCAAGACGGTTTTGATCGCAAGCGGCGGCATAGACAGCGCCGAGGAGGCATACGCACGCATAAAATCTGGCGCAAATTTGGTTCAAATTTACACTTCTTTTATATTTAAGGGCCCAAA
Organism: Campylobacter showae; assembly: GCF_900573985.1. Lineage (NCBI taxonomy): Bacteria > Pseudomonadati > Campylobacterota > Epsilonproteobacteria > Campylobacterales > Campylobacteraceae > Campylobacter > Campylobacter showae. The sequence continues at coordinate 1,559,292 of NZ_UWOK01000001.1, forward strand.
CATCGCAAAACAGATCAACGAAGGTATTTTAAAGCTTTTAAAAGAGGATAATTTCGCCTCTATCAGCGAAGCGGTTGGCTGCGATATAAAAAATAAAATTTAAGGAAATTTATGCTTATAAAATACTCCAAAACAAAGCTCAAAAATGGCTTTGAGATATATCACATCCCCGCTAGCAAGGGCTCTAGCGTCATTAGCGTGGACGTGTTTTACCGCGTGGGCTCACGAAATGAAACGATGGGCAAAAGCGGTATCGCGCACATGCTTGAGCACCTAAATTTTAAATCCACGAAAAATATGAAAGCGGGCGAATTTGACGAGATCGTAAAGGGATTTGGCGGCGTAAATAACGCTAGCACGGGCTTTGATTATACGCATTATTTCGTCAAATGCTCAAAAGGCAACCTAGACGAGGCGCTTAGGCTTTATGCTGATATAATGGAAAATTTGAGTCTAAAAGATAAAGAATTTCAGCCCGAGCGCGACGTCGTAACCGAGGAGCGCAGATGGCGCACGGACAACTCTCCGATAGGATTTTTGTACTTTACGCTCTTTAACGTCGCTTTTAGCTATCACCCGTACCACTGGACTCCGATCGGCTTTATCGGCGATATCAGAAACTGGAGCATAGATTATATAAAAGAATTTCACGAGACGTACTATCAGCCGCAAAACGCGATCCTGCTAATCAGCGGCGACATAGATAAAAAAAGCGCGTTTGAGCTGGGCAAAAAGCACTTTGAAAATATAAAAAACAAAAAACCGCTACCAAAACTCCACTGCATCGAGCCAGAGCAAAACGGCGCAAAAAGGGCTGAAATTTACAAGGATAGCGAAGTAGAGATGCTAGCGCTTGCCTTTAAGATCCCGCCGTTTAATCACGAGGATCAACCTGCGTTAGGCGCGCTAGCCGAGTATCTAGGCAGTGGGCAAAGCTCAGTTTTACAGCGCGTTTTGATAGATGAAAAGTGCCTCGTAAACAGCGTGGATGTCTATAATATGAGCAATATCGACGAGAGCTTGCTCATCGTGCTTGCCGTTTGTAATCCCGGCGTCAAGGCAGAGGCCGTAGAGGACGAGATCTGGCGAGTGCTAGAAAACGCCAAAACACAAAAAATCGACGAAGACGAGATAACTAAGATAAAAAATAGCTTAAAAAGCGATCTCATTTACTCGCTAGATAGCGCGTCGAAGGTGGCGAATTTATACGGCGGATATCTCGTTAGAGGCGATATAAAGCCGCTTTTTGAGCTGCCTGAAAAAACAGCCGCGCTAAAACCGGCCGATCTAAACGAAATCTGCAAAAAATACGCGAGAAAAGAAAAATCCACGACGATCATCCTAAGAAAGGAAAAAAAGTGAATAAAAAAGCAATAACGGGCGCTATGACGGCGCTGATTACGCCTTTTAAAGACGGCAAGCTAGACGAAATCGGTTATGAAAAGTTAATCAAAAGACAAATCGCAAACGGCATCGACGCGGTCGTACCCGTAGGCACGACGGGCGAGAGCGCGACGCTAACGCACGATGAGCATAGAATTTGTATCGAAATCGCCGTAAATACCTGCAAGAACACGGGCGTAAAAGTACTTGCCGGTGCGGGCAGTAACGCCACGCACGAGGCGGTAGGTTTAGCAAAATTTGCTCAAGATCACGGAGCGGACGGTATCCTCTCGGTTGCGCCCTACTACAACAAACCGACGCAAGAAGGCCTATACCGCCACTACAAAGCGATCGCCTCAAGCGTCGAAATCCCGGTGTTACTCTATAACGTCCCTGGCCGCGTAGGCGTAGATATCCAGCCGTGCACGGTTTTTAGGCTATTTAAAGATTGCGAGAATGTCTACGGCGTAAAAGAAGCCACCGGCAGCATCGAGCGCTGCGTCGATCTACTCGCGCACGAGCCAGGTCTATCCGTCATCAGCGGCGAGGATGCGATAAACTACCCTATCCTCTCAAACGGCGGCAAGGGCGTGATCTCGGTCACGGCAAATTTGCTCCCAGACGAAATCTCAAATTTGACCCACTTTGCGCTAAAAGGTGAGTTTGCGCGCGCAAAAGCCATAAACGATGATCTGTATGCGGTCAATAAAATAATGTTTTGCGAGAGCAATCCGATCCCGGTCAAGGCCGCGATGTATATCGCTGGCCTCATATCAAGCCTCGAGTACCGCTTGCCGCTTTGCGAGCCGAGCGCCGAAAATCTCAAAAAAATCGAACAGACTATAAAACAATATAACATAAAAGGATTTTAATGAATTGCGAAAACGAATTTAAAGGCAAAACTCTAGTAATCAGCGGCGGAACGCGCGGCATCGGACGCGCCATCGTGGAGGAATTCGCCGCAAAGGGCGTAAACATCGCCTTTACATACAACTCAAACGAAGAGCTAGCCAAAACCCAGGCCACCGAGCTCGAGGCGACGTACGGCATAAAAGCTAGAGCCTACGCGCTAAACATACTAGAGCCCGAGACCTATAAAGATCTATTTTTAGAGATTGACGCAGACTTTGACCGTATAGATTTTTTCGTATCAAACGCCATCATCTCGGGTCGCCCGGTAGCAGGCGGATATACTAAATTTATGAAACTTCGCCCCCGCGGTATCAATAACATTTTCACGGCAACCGTAAATGCATTCGTAGTGGGCGCGCAAGAAGCCGCAAAACGCATGGAAAAAACGGGCGGCGGTAGTATCATCTCGCTATCATCGACGGGCAATCTAGTTTACATAGAAAACTACGCAGGCCACGGCACCGCAAAAGCTGCGGTAGAAGCTATGGCGCGCTATGCGGCGACCGAGCTTGGCGAAAAAAACATCCGCGTAAACGTCGTTAGCGGCGGTCCTATCGAGACGGACGCACTGCGAGCCTTTACTAACTATGAGGAAGTACGCGACAAAACGGCCGAGCTAAGCCCGCTAAATCGCATGGGGCAGCCGACCGATATAGCAGGTGCGTGTTTGTTTCTGTGTAGCTCAAAAGCTAGCTGGGTGACGGGCCACACCTTCATCATCGACGGCGGTACAACATTTAAATGAAAAAAGCGAATTTAGCCTGCGCTCCTTTGCCGATTGCTTGCATTTTGGGCAAATTTGGCGTTATAAATTTGATGCGCTTACAGGCTAAATTTGATGAAAATTTAAAATTTACAAGCAAATTTTGCGGCGCGGACGGCTCTTTTAAATTTAATCCAAATTTGCCAAATTTGCTCAAATTTGACGAAGCGCCGAGCAAATTTGACAAAAGTGTAAATATGCAACAGGCAAAGTCTAGCCAAAACAAGGCTAGCTATTTTTTCGCCTATTCCCGTGCTGCGCCGTCAAATTTTAAACTCCAAAATCCAAAAGAAAGAACAAATAAATGAGCCTAAATTTACCAAACGCCCTAGCTTTCCTGCGCGTATTTCTCGCGCCTCTGATGTTTTGGTTGCTACTTAGCGTCAATTCCTTCTCAGGCGTGCACGTTAGCTGGATGAACTACTTTGCCGCTCTTGTGTTCGTGATCGCCAGCGTCACGGACTTTTTCGACGGGTTTATCGCGCGCGCATGGGATCAAAAGACTAAGCTTGGAGCCGTGATCGACCCGCTTGCGGATAAGATGCTAACGCTTGGCGCATTTTTAGGGCTCATGATGATAGACCGCGCGAGCCCGTGGGCCGTATATCTCATCCTCGTTCGCGAGTTTTTTATCACGGGATTTCGCGTCGTGATGGCGGGCGAAGGCGTAGAGGTCGCCGCATCGATGGCGGGCAAAATTAAAACCGTCTGCCAGATGGTAGCGATCGGCTTTTTAACCATGCAGTGGCCTTTTGGCGAGCTTTTGCTCTGGCTTAGCGTCGCGCTGACGCTGTATTCGGGCTTTGAGTACGTAAACGCTTATGTAAGGCACGTTAAAAATCAAGCCAAAAAGGCGTAAATTTGAGAACAGGAAACGCCATAATCTATCTAGCTAGTTTCGTCGTTGTAGCAGCCGGACTAAAGGCTGCTAGCGTCGTAGTTCTGCCCTTTTTGATGGCGGTTTTTATCGCTATCGTGGCGACGCCTGCGATAAATGCGCTTGAAAAGCTCAAATTTCCACGCGTTTTAGCCTTTGCGCTAGTTACCGCAGTCGTGTTTTTATCGCTGGGATTTATCGCAAACACCGTGCTAAAGACCATTAACGGGCTAGTTAGCTATATGCCCGAGCTTCAGAGCAAATTTAAAGCCCTCGCCGACCACTATCACCATATCTTAGCTAGCCGCGGACTCATCGACCCAAACAGCGTCGCCGCGCCCGCAGACTTTGATATTAATAAACTTTTTGCCGTACTGGGCGGGTTTTTAAGAAGCGGTACGGAGCTTGCCTCAAAGAGCTTTTTTGTGTTTTTGCTTGTTACTTTTATGCTTTTTGAGGTGCAGGTATTTTCTCAAAAAGTCGAGTATTTTGCGAGTAAAAATCCGCAAACAAACCAGATCGTAGATACGTTTATATCAAATCTCAAGCGCTATCTCGCGATCAAGTCCGCAGCATCGTTTGCAACGGGCATTTTTATATTTATCGGGCTAAATTTCATCGGCGTGCCTTACGCGCCGCTTTGGGGGATTTTGGCTTTCGTGCTAAATTTTGTCCCGACGATCGGCTCTATTATCGCGGCCGTTCCAGCGCTTTTGGTGGCACTTTTGTTAAACGACGCGGCGGCTTGCGCTTGGACTGCGGCGCTGTATGCGGCCGTAAATGTCGTCATCGGCAACTTTATCGAGCCTAAATTTCTTGGCAAAGGCCTTGGTATCAGCACGCTTGTAGTGCTTTTGAGCCTACTTTTTTGGGGATTTTTGTTCGGCATCGGCGGTATGTTTTTAGCTGTACCGCTTACCATGAGCCTAAAGATCGCGCTTGACGCAAACCCGAGCATGAAATTTATCGCCGTTTTACTCAGCGATAAACTCGAGCGGTAAAATCAAATTTAAAGGTAAATTTTGAAAAGCATTATCTTTGTGGCTGCATTGCTAGCCGTCGGCATTTATGCGTATTCTTGGCACTTTTTGATCACGGTTTTGGTGATTTCGTTTCTTATATTTTTCCATGAGCTGGGCCACTTTCTCGCCGCTCGCATGCTAAAAGTCGGCGTTTTAAAATTTAGCGTGGGCTTTGGGCAAAGCGTCTACTCAAAAACTATCGGCGGCACCGAGTACGCCATCAGCGCGATACCGCTTGGCGGTTACGTTAGCCTAAAAGGGCAAGAGGACACAAAACCGGGGCTAAAAAACGAGGATGCCGACAGCTACACGAGGCTTAGCCCGCTAGGACGCATTTTCATCCTTTTTGCCGGACCGTTTTTTAACTTTGCCTTGGCTTTTTTTATCTTTATCGCGCTCGGACATATCGGAGTTGAGAGACTAGCTCCAACCGTGGGCAAGGTGCTGGAAAACTCGGCTGCGGCGAGTGCCGGAGTGCAAAAAGGCGATAAAATTTTAAACATAAACGGCATCAAAATCAGCGAATGGGACGAGATAAGCAAAAACGTAAATTTAACCTCCACGGCGATCACGCTCGAGCGCGCGGGCGAAATAAAAACGATAAATTTGACGCCTAAAATCGGGCAAAGCATGACGATATTTGGCGAAAAGATAGAAAAACCGCTCATCGGCATTTCGCCTTCAGGCGAGGCCGTTACGATACGAAATACAGGCTTTAGCTCGCTCAAATTTGCGCTCGTTGAGACCGTAAACGCCTCAAAGCTCATATTTACGGGACTTGAAAAGCTCATCGTGGGCGTCGTGCCGCTAAAAGAGATGGGCGGCATCATTCAAATCACCGACATCACCTCAAAGGCCGCAGGCATCGGCCTCTCGACCCTACTCATCATCGCCGCGCTGATCTCGGTAAATTTAGGCGTGCTAAACCTGCTGCCTATCCCAGCGCTTGACGGCGGTCATATATTTTTCAACCTTTACGAGCTCATTTTCCGCCGCGAGATGAACGAAAAAGTCTATATCGGCCTCACCTACTGCGGCTGGGCGTTTTTGCTCTGCCTGATGGCGTTTGCGACCTTCAACGACGTGATACGCCTGAGCGGAGCGGGACAATGAAACTCGCGCAAATTTTAGAACGTATCGAAAACGCGCGCACGGGCGAAGCGGTAAAGCTAATCGCCGTGAGCAAAAACGTAACGACTAAAGAGGTTTTGGAGCTTTTTAAACAGGGACAAACGAGCTTTGGCGAAAACCGCGTGCAAGAGCTCAAAAACAAGAGCGAAATTTTGTCAAATTTGCCGATCGAGTGGCACTTCATCGGGCGACTTCAAAGCAACAAAATAAACCACCTCCTAGCGCTCAAACCAGCGCTTTGGCAAAGCTGCGAGAGCGTAGGGGCCGCGCTTGCGGTGGACAAAAGGCTCGAATATGAACTGCCTTGCCTGCTGCAGATAAACTCGGCCTACGAAGATAGCAAACAAGGTATCTCGCCCGAAGCTGCCGAGACTGCGTTTTTGCAAATCACGCAAGAGTGTAAGTTTTTAAAACCAGTCGGCGTGATGAGTATCGGCGCGCACGTAGAGGACGATAAAATCGTGCAAAAAAGCTTTGAGACGACGCGTAAAATTTATGAAAATCTGCAATCAAAGGGTGCGCAAATTTGCTCGATGGGTATGAGCGGCGACTTTGAGTTAGCGATAAAATGCGGCTCGAATATGATTCGTTTGGGGTCGATTTTATACGCGTAAATCAATTTCGATCCGTATAAATTTAGAAAAATCCACCTAAAAAGGAGCCAAAATGGGCTACGACGTGAGTTATCATCCGATCAACGAAAACGAGATAAAGCAGTGGTATTTTGACGCGTTAAAAAGCGCGCGCGAGGGCGACTGGTCGGTCGCAGAGAGGCTCGCAAAAGAGTACGGCATGCAGGATTTTTACGCGCAAAAATACATTGATACCCTAAAAGTCGCGCTTGAAACCAAGGACGGCGAGAGCTTTTCGACGGGACACGGTTACATACTCGCCACCGTGCAAGGATTTTTTAGAAAATACTTCTACACGCGCGGTACGGCGTTTGGCTTTTTGGCGGAGGAACACGGCGAATTTAAGCGGTATCTAAGCGATATAAGCGGCGTTATACCGCCTGAAATGAAAGCAAAATTTACAGGCGAATTTGACGGAAACTACTCATCTGGCGCGTTTATAAGCGCAGCAAATTTGGCTAAATTTTGGCAGGACTATAACGCCGATGAAAATATAAAGCAAAAAGTAGATGACTTTTACGCGCAAAATTTGCCTGCGTTTTTGAGCGCGGTTAAATTTAGCGTAGAAAACGGCTACGGGCTGCTTGAGGCGACAGACGTGATTATACCCAACCCGATTGATTTAAATGATTCCGAGTGCTACTCAAATCTTTTTAATTGCGACCCGGAAGGCGCGTTTATCTACGCCGACACGGCGGCTCAGCAGCTAAGCGAAGCGATGAAGCTAGACAAAAATAAAAAAGAGAGCGATAAAAACGAAGACTCAGGCGGCTTTTTCGGCGCTATAAAGAAGCTTTTTGGAAAATAAAATTTGTATTTTAAGCTCAGAAATTTGAATAAAAATACCAAGTTTTTGAGCTTTTAAATTTAGAGATATCGTAAGCAAATTTTACTAAAAAACGGCTATCTAAATTTGACGTGAACTCGTTAACTTGGCAATTAAAAAACCGCTTCGCTCAAATTTAACGAGCGAAGCGGCGGGAAGCAGAAAATTAAAAATTAGACTTGTTTTCTTCGACCCATTTGTCGATGCGTTTTGCGTAGTTTTCGTCGCCCTTGACGTCAAGTGCTAGGCCGATAAATTTTCCGTTTAGTAAAAATGCGGAGTGATTAAATTTATATCCGTCCACGTCGCTAGTGCCGAAAATTTGAGCATCTTTTAGATACGGCAGAAAATCCACCGCGCCGCTAAAAAGCGTTTGCGGGTGGTTAGCTTGATTGCCGATGGCTACGATGGCGGCTTTTTTGCCTTTACTACCGGCTTTTAAAAGCGGAAGTTTCTCCGCCCAGTCAGACTGTAACTCGCCGTCGCCGTAGCTAGGCGCTGCTGCTATGATAACGTCAAATTTAGCAAAATCCTCCGCCCCTGCGCCCTTAACGTCTATTATCTGCGCTCCTATTTTACCCGCTAGATACTCGCACGCACTCTTTGTGTGCCCCTTTGTCGTCGTATAAAAAATACCAACGCTCATTTCGTTCTCCTTAAAATCAAATAAATTAATGCCTGAATTATAACGAAATGATACTTAATCTATCTTATTTCAAATCACGCTTTTATTTGCCGTTTTCTATGCAAATTTTGGCGTATTTAAGTCCCAGCTCATAGGCTCTTTCGTTTTCGGCATAGACTTTTTTAGGCACTTTTGAGAGCATTACGCGTTTAACTAGCTCAGTATCTAGGCAGCCGCTCATCTGCACGGCGACGGCGAGCGCGACGACGCTTTGGGTTATGACGTTGCCCACCTCGTCTTTGGCAATGGAGATGATCGGGATTTCGTAGATTTTCCAGCGCTTTTTATCCTCGTCGCTAGCGCGAACCAAATTTGGCTCCACGACGATGATGCCGCCCTCTTTTACGCCGTCTTTAAACTGCTCGAAGCTAACCTGCGCGGTAGCGAGCATAAACTCGATCTCGCCCTCGTTTGCGTACGGATAAAAAATCTCGCGCTCACTCAAGATGATATCGACCTTCGTCGGCCCGCCGCGTACCTGCGAGGTGTAGGTCGAGGCTTTGACGCCGTATCCGCCCTCCTCGATTTTAGCCGCCGCTAAAATCTCGCCGGCTAATATCACGCCCTGACCGCCCACTCCGACGAATCTTAACTGCTTTTTCATTTTAGCGCTCCAAAATCGATTTTCTCGCCGTCTCTGGCGGCCTTTATCACCATGTCGTAGGCCTTGGTGTACTCCATGCGCGACTCGTCTTTATGTAGCACTCCGAGCGGAAATTTACCATCCCGCTCATCCTCGCTCATCAAGTCAAATTTAGCCTTGCTCACCGTGCGACCGTCGATCCATTCAAGCATCTGCGTGGCCTGCCCCATTTTGTTTTTGCGGCCCAGATTTATATGGCAGTTTGAAAATACGTCAAAAAAGCTGTATCCGTCATGCTCAAAGCCCTCGGCAAATATCTTTTCCAGCTTTGCAGGCTCTATCACGCTGCTGCGCGCTACAAAGGTCGCTCCTGCGGCGGTTGCGAGCTTGCACGCATCAAAATTTGGATCGACGTTGCCGTATTGCGCCGTCACCGTCCAAAAGCCAGTCGGCGTGGTCGGACTGGTTTGAGAGTTTGTTAGTCCGTAGATGAAATTATTTATCAAAACATGGTTTAAATTTATATTTCTGCGGCATCCGTGGATCGTGTGATTGCCACCTATTGCCAGCCCGTCGCCGTCGCCGGTTATCACGATGACGTGCTTGTCCGGGTTTGCTAGCTTGATACCCGTAGCGTAGGCGATCGCGCGCCCGTGCGTAGTGTGGACGGTATTGCAGTTGATGTAGGAGCTAAAGCGCCCAGAGCAGCCGATACCAGAGACCACGCATACGTCGTTCATGTCCCAGCCGAGTTTGTCTATTGCGCGAATTAGCGCCTTTAGTATCACGCCGTCGCCGCAGCCCCAGCACCACAGAGTCGGCATTTTGTCCGTGCGTAGGTAGTTATCGTAGTTAAATGCCATTAAAATTCTCCTATTTTTTGCGCGATTTCTTGCGGGCTGATCGGGCGACCGTTGGCTTTTAGCAGCGTTTTAAAGTCGTCTCTTAGAGTAGCTTTTATTATCTCTCCAGCGTACTGACCCAAATTTAACTCGCAGATCAAAATTTTGCTAAATTTAGCCGAGATTTCTCGTAGTTTTTCGCTCGGCGTCGGAAATAGCGTGATAGGCTTAAAAAGCCCTACTTTCAGGCCTTTTTCGCGTAAATTTAGCACCGCTTCCTTTACCGCGCGAGCCACGGAGCCAAATGCGATAATGCAAATCTCCGCATCATCCAACATAAACTCCTCCCAGAGCTCAAACTCATCCGCGTGCACGTTTATTTTGTTAAAAAGGCGCTTGATGTTGTAGTCCACGACAGCGCCGTCCTCGGTCGGGAAGCCCGTCTCGCCGTGATGCAGGCCCGTGACGTGATAGCGGTAACCGCCGAAAAATTTATTTAGCGTCGCTGGCTCGTCGGAAGCTGCTTTGTACGGGCGGTAATCCGCAGGCTCGCCGCTAAACTGCCTGCGCGAGTAGATCTCTAGCTCGCTAATCTGCGGCAATACGGCCTTTGCGTGCATGTGTCCGATCGTTTCGTCTAATAGCAAAAACACGGGCGTCATGAACCGCTCGGCGAGATTAAACGCGCGAACGGTCTGCGTATAGCACTCCTCTAGGCTTGAGGGCGCGATAACGATGCTGTTTACGTCGCCGTGAGTCGGGTTTTTCGCCTGCAGGAGATCGCCCTGCGCCACGCGGGTAGGCAGCCCCGTGCTAGGTCCGCCGCGCATGACGTTTACAATCACTAGCGGCACCTCCGCGATAAATCCTAGTCCGATCTGCTCGGCCTTTAGCGAGATGCCAGGACCCGAGCTTGCCGTCATCGCCTTTGCCCCGCTCATCGAGGCTCCAAGCGCTACCGAGATACCCGCGATCTCGTCCTCCATCTGGATAAATTTGCCGCCGTGCTTTGGCAGCAGCACGCTTAGCTCGTGCGCGATCTCGCTACTTGGCGTGATCGGATAACCGCCGAAAAAGTTACACCCGCACTCCACCGCCGCAAGCGCGACTAGCTCGTTGCCGCTAGCGATGACCTCTATTTTGCCGCCGTTATTATTTAAAAACTCGCTCATAGCCCCGCCTCTAATTTTTCAAATTTATTCTCTCTTACGGCGGTCGCGCGCTCTTTACTTTGGGCAGTTAGTTTGGCAAATTTAAAGCCCTTTTCTGCTACGTAAATCGCAAAATCGGGACAGTGTAGTTCGCACTCGCGGCACCCGATACAGGCCTCCGGGTGTACCACTTCGATCGTTTTGCCTAGGACAGCGCGCGGCTCGACGGCCATCGCCAGCACGCCCGCAGGACAGCGGCTCACGCAGATATCGCACGCCTTACAGCGCGAGATATCGACCCAGACGGGGACGCCGTTTTGTATCAGCATATTTTTCCTTATCAAATTTAACTCGTAACGATAATTTTATAGCATTTAAGTTAAATTTGGTATTTAAATCGGATAGTAAAATAAAATTTGGAGATTTTTTGCATGAAAACGAGCAAATTTGAAACGCCCTAGCGGATATGCCGTTCTTGATACTTAGGATTTTTGGTTCAAATTTAACGGCTATTACGCAATTTGGCATGTAGTAAATTTAGAAGTTAAATTTACTGCCGCCGATCCGTAAAAATGACCACGATTTAACGGATACGGCGGTAAATTTGAAGCGATAAGCATAAATAACTAAACTTAGTTTCTCCTTACGCCTGCTTTACCAAATCCTGCAAATCTATTTGACGCAAGACACGATAAGTTGTTATTTTTGCAAGATACGACGTAGGAATTTAGCTCTTTTTTACCTTTTTTGCGGGTATTTTTATTTTTTAGATTCATAAAATCCACCATATTTTTACCTCTTGCATTATGCGTAAAACCCACGGTACCGTCTTTTTCGACGCTACTTACTATACCTACATGAGTGATGATTTTGGCTTTTTTGTTATTTTTCGTACTTCTAGTCGTGTTGGTGAAAAATATCAAATCCCCAACTTTCGGATCGTCAAAGGCGATCAGATTTTTACTCTCGTAGAGCTTAAACATCGCTTCGCTTTTTAGTCCGCGCTTGGTGTAAAATTTATCAAGTTCCTTTTCGTCGAAAAAGTCTCGGTTAAATTTTTTATTTATAAGCGTCACAAAGCCAGAGCAGTCGCCGCCGTCTCTTTTACCTATATATCCTTGCAGGAGATTAAGCAGGGCCGTCTCTTTTGTATCGAGACGGTCGCCGATTTTACCTTGAAACGTCTTGCTTCCCCAGCTTTGGATCTTATTCTTTTCTAATGAAGCCGTAGCTTGGATTTGACTTTGCTTTGTTAGCATCGTATTTTTATGAGCGCTTGACGAAACCGTAGCGCACCCGGACATAAAAGTCGCTAAAAGTAGGGCGTAAATTTTAATTTTATAATTTACAAACATCGGCTACGCGATTACCCCGCTTTCTTTTAAAAATTTGATATTTACAGCCGTTTGTGATTCGCCTTTTTCAAGCGCCGCCTTTTCCTCCGCGCTTGGCTGCTTGATCTCGCGCACGCCGCCCTTGCCTAGCTTCACGAGCCTACCGCCCGCGCACTCGCCCTCTATCACGCAGCAGCTTAACCACTGTTCGCTGCCGGTTTTTATCGCCTCGCACATCTTGGCCGCAGCCGCGCCAGGAGCGTAATACGCCGACGTACCAAGTAGCTTCACTATCTTTGCGCCGCCAGTTTTGGCCTCCTGCGCTACCGCGTCAAATTCGCCGCCCAAATCCACGTTCACGTTGCTTTGTAGTGCGACCGTATCGTCGTTGTGAGAGCCTATGATATGCGCGCTAAATGCGCTGTTTTTTAGTCCTGTTTTTTGAGAGATCTCGTATTTTAGGCGCGCCGAGTCCAGCTCGCCCGCCATTCCTAGCACCCTGCTTTTATCAAAACCGCTCGTTTTATAGACTAGATACGTGAGCGCGTCAAGCGGGTTAGTTACGTTTATGATGACGCAGTTTGGGGCAAATTTGGCGATTTTTTCCACCGTGCCTTTTACGATGCTGGCGTTTTTTAGTAGCAGATCTTCTCTGGTTTGCCCCTCTTTTCTAGGGCTTCCGGCTGTTACGACCACGATGTCGCTATCCTTAACTAGCTCAAAATCATCACCGCCGGCAACGCTCACGTCCAGACCGAAAACCGCCGCGCTCTGAGATAGATCGATCGCCTTTGCGCGCGCCACGTCGCCAAATATATCCACCAGCGCAATATCGTCTGCGATGCCTCTTAGCAAAATGGCGCTAGCCGCACTCGCGCCTACGTTTCCGGCTCCGATAACTGAAATTTTCATTTTTTTCCTTTTTTATAAAATTTGATTTTGCAAAATTTGATTAAACGTCGCGCTCGGCCTCATCGCCGCGCTCGCCTTTTTATCATCCGGCTTATAGTATCCGCCGAGATCGACCTTGCGTCCTTGCGCCGCGTTTATTTGGGCCACTATCGCGCTCTCGTTTTGCGCGAGATTTTGGGCGACGAGTTTAAATTTATCGCCTAGCTGCGTACCGCTAGCGGCAAGCTCGCTCGCCCAGTAAAGCGCGATATAAAAATGACTCGCGCGCGTATCTAGCTGCCCCACTTCAAACCGCGGGACCTTGTTTTCTTTTAGATAGCGTTCTACGGCCGCATTTAGGGCGTCTGCTAAAATTTGCGCCTCGGGGCTTTGCTTAAAGCCGGCTAACTGCTCAAGACTAGCGCCCAGAGCCAAAAACTCGCCCAAGCTATCCCAGCTTAGGTGATTTTGCTCCAATAGCTGCTCGGCGAGCCTTGGCGCGCTGCCTCCGGCTCCCGTCTCAAAGATACTTCCGCCCTCTAGTAGCGGCACGATAGAGAGCATCTTGGCGCTGGTTTCAAGCTCCAATATCGGAAAAAGATCGGTCAGATAGTCGCGCAAGACGTTCCCCGTGACGCTAATACAGTCATCGCCGCGTCTGATGATCTCAAGCGATTTTTTGCAAGCGGCCGCGGGAGAGAGGATCTCTATATCAAGCCCGCTCGCATCCACGCTAGCTAGCTGCGCTTTTACTTTTTTTAGGATTTCTCGGTCGTGAGCCCTGTTTTCATCCAGCCAAAATATCGCCTTTTGTCCCGTGATTTTCGCGCGTTTTAGCGCTAGCTCGACCCAGTTTCGCACGGCGACGTCTTTAGTTTGCGTCATTCTAAATATATCGCCTTTTTCTAGCTCAAATTTAAATAAAATTTCGCCTTTTTCATTTACCACGCGCGCCTCGCCCGCTTCGCTCATTACAAAGGTTTTATCGTGACTACCGTACTCCTCGGCCTTTTTAGCCATTAGTCCGACATTTGAGACGCTGCCCATTTTAGCAGGATCTAGCGCGCCGTTTGCCTTGATATCCGCGACCGCGGCCTCATAAACGACGGCGTAGGTTTTATCGGGTATCACGGCTTTGGTTTCCCTGGCTATGCCCTCTTTATCCCACATTTTGCCGCCGTTTTTTATCATCGCGGGCATCGAAGCGTCGATGATAACGTCGCTAGGCACGTGTAAATTCGTGATGCCGGCAGCCGAGTTTACCATCGCTAAATTTGGCCTTACGGCGTAAATTTCATCAAATTTGGCCTTGACTTTTTCCTGCGTAGCTTGCGGTAAATTTAAAATCCGCGAAAAAAGGTCTTTTAGCCCGTTGTTTTCGCTGACGTTTACGCTTTTTAGCTCGTCTGCAAACTCTTCAAAAACTTCAGCGAAAAAAATCTTTACGAAATGCCCGAAAATCACGGGATCGCTCACCTTCATCATCGAGGCTTTTAGATGGACGCTAAAGAGCAAATTTTTTGCTTTCGCGTCCGCGATTTGCTCTTTTATAAAGGCGTCTAGCTCTCGCGCGCTCATAAAGCTAGCGTCGATTATATCGCCTTTTTCTACGGCTAAATTTTCTTTTAGCACGCGTTTTTCGCCGCTTTTTGAGACAAACTCGACGCGCAAATTTTCATCCGTTTCAAAGCTAATCGAGCGCTCGGATGAGTAAAAATCGCCGCCCTTCATATAGGCGACTTCTGTTTTGCTATCTTTTTCAAAAGGGGTGATTTTATATGGATTTTCGCGGGCGTAGCGTTTTACCGCACCGACGCATCTGCGGTCTGAGTTGCCTTCGCGCAGCACCGGATTTACAGCACTTCCTAGCACTTTGGCGTATCTAGCGGCCGCGTCTTTTTCCTCTAGAGTTTTTGGCTCGGACGGGCATGGCGGCAGATCGTAGCCTTTCGCGCGCAGCTCCGTGATAGCGGCGTTTAGCTGAGGCAAGCTAGCCGAGATGTTTGGTAGCTTGATGATATTCGCGCGCTTTTCTTGCGTCAAATTTCGCAGCATCTCCAGATCGTCGCTCACACGCAGATCAGGCGGCAGCTTGTCGTTAAAAGCGGCGATGATCCGCGCGGCTAGCCCTATGTCGGCCTGCTCTATCTCTATGCCGCCCGCGCGCAAAAATGCCTGCAGGATCGGAAACAGCGAGTAGCTAGCAAGCAGCGGGGATTCGTCGGTTCTAGTATAGACGATGTCGCTCATCTTTTCTCCTAATTAAATTTCGCAAAATCTTATCCAAATTTATATTAAAACGCCTTTTGGCGGACTATTTTTGGGAATTTATCGCGCCTACATGTTCATCGTAGGTTACGCTAAATTTATGCTTACCCGTCTTTTTATCTCGCACGAAGTATAAAAACTCGCTCTGTGCAGGCCTTATCGCCGCCCTGATCGCAGCTATCCCAACGGTGCAGACGGGACTTGGCGGCAGGCCTTCGTTTAGATAGGTGTTAAATTTACTCTTATCGCTTCGTATGCGTTCAGCCGTGACCGTCTCGTGTGAGTAGAGCCCGTAGTTTAGCGTGCCGTCCATTTGTAGCTTCATACCCTTTTTTAGGCGGTTTTGGATGACGGATGCCACAAGAGGCATCTCATCCTCGTTTGCAGCCTCCTTTTGCACGACCGAGGCCGTCACGAGATACTCGCTCCAGCGCTTTTCGTCGTAGTTTCCAAGCAACTCAGTAGCCGTTTTTTCGTGGGATTTTTTAGATAAATTTACGAGGTGCGCCGCTAGCTGCTCTTCGTTTACGCCAAGGGGCACTTTATAGGTCTCAGGCACCAAAAAGCCGTCCTCTAGCGGAGCAAATTTGGCGTAAAATTCATTTAGCTTCGCCTCGCTCAAATTTAGCTTTTTTGCGACCTCTTGCAAAAATACGGCCGTCGTTTCGCCGGGAATCAGCGTTATTTGCGTTAGAGCCGCCTTTGCGGTCGTGAGCTTATATAAAAAATCAAGCTTGCTAAGCTTTGTCGCGTCCAGGTCTATCCAGCCTGCTTGCACATGCCCCATAGCGCGCAAGATCACGGCGTCAAATTTATTTGCGTCCGTATTTTTTTCGCTTAGATATGATATAATCGCAAGCGTACTGCCCTGAGGCACGAAAATGACCTCGCTCACGCTCACCGGGCGGCTAAGATAAACAAGAAAGCTCAGAAAAAATATGAAAATCATCTCGCTGATAATGAAGAAAATTTGGCGCATTTTGATCCCCGCGGTTTTGATATTCGTCATTTTTATAGCCGTCCTAAAACACGGCGTCGAGATAGAAAATATCGACACGGGCGACTTTAAAATAGAGCAATTATATATAAAACTCGATAAAAAAATAATTTTACGCGCGAAAAATATAGAGATACCCAAACAAAGCGCCAAGGATAGCTCTGAGGACGCGCTACTAGATCTATCCAAAAACATCGTCTGGATCGATAGGCTGTTTGACGAAATCTTACTCGAGCGCGTCAAATTTTTAAACAGCGAGTCCACGCTATTTTACAGAGACGACGTTTTTTATCTAGATAGTCCGTTTTTAGCGGTTAGCTCAAATTTCAAAGATACCGAAGACGGCATAACCGCAAACGTTTATCTACTCGAGTTTAAGGACTTTAACATCACCTTAAGCGGCGTTAGCAATGCCGATTTGAGGCGCCAAATTTACGATTTTAACGGTACGTTTTCAAGCCACGAGCTAAACGGAAACGCTACCGTAAATCTCAAAAAAGGCGAGATAAAATACGAACTAAGCGACATAAACGCGACTAGCCTAAGGGGCTTTATGGACGAGCTGGGCGCAAAAACGGGGCTAGATAAAGAGATAAAAAACTGGATCTACGGCTACATCACGGCGGATAACTATTTCGTAAAATCGCTTCGGGGCAGATTTAACTTAGACAAGCAAGAACCCTATCTAAACGAGCTTAGCGCGCAGGGTTTTTCTAAAAACGTAAAGGTTAAATTTCACGAAAAGTTGCCCGCTGCGACCGCAGAAGGAGTCGACGTCGAGCTAAAAAAAGGCTCGCTATTTTTTACGCTAAAAAATCCAAAATGGCAGGGCAAAAATCTAAACGGAAGCACTCTTGAAATCTATAAAATTTTCGAGGAAAAAGGGGCGGGACTCACGCTAAATCTGCAAACCTCGGCCCTCTACGACAAAAGCGTAAACTCCATACTAAAGGCCTACGATATCGAAGTTCCCGTTGAGCAGCTAAGCGGCAAAACAGACGCCAAACTCGCGCTTGATATCAAATTTGATCCGCTAGAAGTGACGCCTAAGGGCAAATTTAAGATCACCGGCGGACAGACCCTGATCGCTGGAGCTAAATTTAACGTAGATACCGCAGACGTCGAGCTTTTAAACGACAAGCTAATGGTAAATGCAAAAAACACGGGGATGGATTTTTTTAGCGCGGATGCGGCAGTAAATCTCGATCTAGGCAAGCTCGCAGGCGACATAAACGGCACGCTAAAGGGGCTAAATTTAGCCTTCGGCAAGAGCGAAATTTTAAAACTAGGCGCGACGCCGTTTGCGGCTAGGCTTGATTTTAGCGGCAAGGATACAAAGCTAGACATCGCTTCGCCCGCCGCCGTGGGTTTAAGATTCGGCGCGCAAAACGAGATAAATTTACCAGACTCGCGCGATCTACTGCCCTACTCGCCGCTGCTAAAAAGCCTGCAAATCACTGATGGCGGCGTAAATATAAAAACCAAAGATTTTGAAAATCTTAGCATAGAGGCTAACGGCGTCAAATTTGAAACGCCGCTACTTAAAAAAGACGGCTCGCCGTATGACGCTGATAGCTTTACCATCGACGTAAACGCAAAAGGCGCAGCGGGCAAAAGCAAAAGCGGCGGTCTAAATTTCAAAATCGCGGGCGGCAAGACGGAGCTTTTTATAAAGGAGCTCGATCTGGCGCTTAGCGGAGATGAAAATTTGACCGACAAAGATGGCGACATCGAGTTTGAGGCTAAGGGCTCGAAGCTGATTTTAAACGACTTTAACGCGACTCTAGACCTGCTAGCCTACAGCGGTCAGAGTGCGGGCGGGACGGTGAGATTTGACGCAAAGCCCGCTCGCGGCAACTTTTCGCTCATAAAATCGGACAAAAAATTTGAAATGTGGGCAAACGACATCAGAGGCGAGTTTATCAACTCGATTTTTAACATCAAAAGCTTTGAGGGCGGCAGCTTTAAAATGCGCGTTTTAGGCGGCAGCACCGATGATTTTAAGGGTGAAGTGAGACTAATCGGCGCCACGCTAAAAGACTATACGTTTTACAACCAGCTTCTGACGTTTTTAAACTCCGTGCCGTCCCTGCTCGTGTTTAAGACGCCGGACTTCGGCGCAGACGGGTATCCCGTGAAATTTGGCAAAATTTTATTTGAGAAAAAAGGCGATGTATTAAAATTTCTAGCCATCGAGCTAGAAAGCTCGAGCGCCGATATCGGCGGTCACGGCACGATAAATCTCGCAACCAAAGAGATCGACGTGGATCTGGAGCTAAAGCTACTAAAGGACGCTAGCTCCATCATCGATAAAATCCCGCTCATAAATCAGATCGTGCTGGGCAAAGACCGCACGCTATCAACCGTCATCAAGGTACGCGGAACTCTGCAAAAGCCGCAGTACTCGACGCAAATCCTGCAAGACGCGCTGCTCTCGCCGTTTAAGATAATCAGAAACGTACTTGAAGCGCCGTTTTTGATATTTGAGTAAATTTGACGAGCTTCCGGGCGTATGCGCCGCTAGTTTGCGGGTTAAATAAAGCCAAATTTGAAAACCCGCGCCGATCGCCTGTGCAAGGCGTTCGCGGGTTCCTGGCAAATTTAATCAAATTTGCGCTCTTTGCTATTTTTAAACTGCAAGCATGAGTGCCATACCTAAATACGGCAAAAACCGAATCGAAAACAAAGCCCAAAATCGCAGTGTCAATAACCGCATAGCAAAAATTTCGCCATTAAAATAGACTAGACTCGCTGCGGTTTTCATAAATTTGTAATCTTTGCTAAAACCGCTAAAATCACGAGCAAAACGCCAAACGTCGCTGCGATATTTGGTGCCGCAAAGCCAAAATCGCGCCCGCGTCAAATTTGATAAAAACGGCGCCAAGGCTAGCAAGATAAACCAGGCATAGATGTAGTACGCAGACGCGCCAAACGCGCTCAAGACAAAAAAACGACCCCTATAAAATTAGCGCGCCGACCGTAGATTTTTGTATGCTTTTTACAAATTTACGACTAGCTTTAACGCTCGGCGCTATCTTGCCTAGATTGCGGTTTATCGTTAAATTTTATCGCTAGCGGCTCGGGCGTTTTACGGCGTCAAATTTAGCTTTTGATCTCATCGTCAAAAAGCTCATGGACGTCCAGCCAAAAGCTTTCGGGCATAAAAATCGGCGAGTCCAAAATCTCCAGCAAACCATCCCTAAAAGATAAAAACTCCACAACTCTTTGGAGTCCGTCAACGGTTTTTAGGCTCATGTCCGCTAGCCGCAGAACCTTTACGAGCTGCATTATATCGGCCGCCCACTCGGCAAACGCCAAAAACCGCGAATCGTCCGAAAACGTAAAACACGCCGTAGCCTGCTCGCTAAGTAAAATTTGCTCAATCTCGCCGCTTTGGCTAAATTTTACGTTTTCGCGCTCGCTTTCTTCGTGCTTCAAATTTAAACCTTGTGCCTCAGCGCTCGCGTAAAGCCGTAGCTCGCCCAAACTCGGCGCGCCCATGGCTATCTCATAACCTTCAAATTCCGCGCTAAATTTATCGTCCGCGCTGCACTCTTTCGCGCTGTAATTCCAAGCAGAAGCCATTTATTTCCTTTCAAATTTATTTAGTTCAAATTTATTTAGTTCAAATTTATTTAGTTCAAATTTATTTAGTTCAAATTTATTTAGTTCAAATTTATTTAGTTCAAATTTATTTAGTTCAAATTTATTTAGTTCAAATTTATTTAGTTCAAATTTATTTAGTTCAAATTTATTTAGTTCAAATTTATTTAGTTCAAATTTATCCGCGCATTTTGCCTACGCCGCCGGATAAAATCTCACAGTTCAAAATCAAAGCAGTAAAACTTATCGGCCTCGCTCCAAAGCTCCTCTAGCGAGCGTCCGTCTATCTGCGGCGCGATGTAGAGTTCTCGTAGCGTGGAGAAATACCGCTCGCCGCTCGCGTTTGTGCCAAGCTCGTCCGAGCACCTTTGAAACGAGCAGCGATCGGCATAAGCGATGATCATGTATTCCTCGCCGCGCAGGCAAAAGCTAAGCTCGGGCTCTCCGCCATCGGCTACGCAATTTAGCAGCATTTGCTCGATAGTTTCAAATGAATATTTAGGCATTTGGCTTATTTTTAAATTTATCTAGGCGCGTTTTAGGGGGCAAATCAATAGTGTTTCGTCAAATTTGCCGCATTTTTGGAAACAAATTTTAAAAATCGCTCAAATTTAAGCAGCGAATTTGAGCTAAAATTTGCGGCAAAATCACCGCATCTCAAGGCGCATGAGGTGCATATCCTCGCCGCCCGTGACCTCGAGCTCCTGTGAACCGCAAACCGGGCAAGTAAAGTCGTTTTCGCTAAGCTCGCCGCTAAAGCCGCAGCTTTTGCACTCCACGGCGACGTTTTGCACGATGATTGCAAGCTCGGCATTTTCGCAGATCGTGCCCGCTTTATAAACCTCAAACGCGCTTTCTAGATAGTGAGGCTCGACGCCGCTTAGCCGCCCGATACGCACCTCAAGGCGCACGACCTCTTTCGCGCCGTTTGCGGCGGCGTTTTTCTCGCAAAGCGCGACTAGGCTTTGCACTATGCTTAGTTCGTGCATCGACTTGCCTCGCTTGCAAACGGAGCGGGTTTTATTTGCACGGACGCGCCCATGACGTAAATTTGATAAATTTTGCGAGCCCGCTCTCGTGTTGTTTGAGCCTCAAAAGTCAATGAGATTAAATTTGATCTATCCATTGCTGTGCCTAGCATATTCGAGGCAATAGCTCGCCCTTTGGCGCTTCTAAAAAGCGCTTCGAGCCGTATGCGTTTTGCAAGATGACGCGGCCGTTTGCGGCGCCCAAAATCTCGCCGATCAAAGCTGCATTAGTGTCAAATTTGCGTAAAATCTCAAGTGTGCGCGCCTCGTCTTTTTCATCGACGGCTAGCACAAAGGTGCCCTCGTTAGCTAGCTCATAAGGCTCAAAGCCAAATAGCTCGCAAACACCCGTCACTTCGTCGCTGACCTTGATATCCTCCTCGCGCAAGAGGATGTCTAGGCCGCTAAATTTCGCCCATTCGTTTAGCACCGCCGAGAGTCCGCCGCGCGTTGCGTCGCGCATACAAAGAGGCTTTACGCCGCCTTCTATCAGTGCCTTTACCGCGCCCACTAGCGCCTTGCAGTCGCTTTTTAGCTCGCTTTGCAGATCAAGCTCCTCGCGGCTAGCCAGCACCACCGCGCCGTGCCTGCCCACGTCGCCCGAGATCAGGATCTTAGCGCCCGCGCGCAGGCTTTTTAGCTCCACGCCCTCGCAGATGATCTCGCCGATACCGCTCGTGTTGATAAAAATTTTATCGCATTTGCCGCGCGGTACGACCTTGGTATCGCCGCAGACGATTTGCACGCCGCTTTCGCGAGCGACGGCGGCTAGCGAGCCTAGCACGCGCTCTAGCTCGGCTATTTCCAGCCCCTCCTCAACGATGAGCGCACAGCTTAGGTACTTTGCCTCAGCACCCACCATAGCTAGGTCGTTTATCGTGCCGCATGCTGCAATCTTGCCGATGTCGCCGCCGTTAAAAAATATCGGCGTAACCACGAAACTATCGGTGCTAAAGGCAAGTTTGCCGTTAAATTTGGGCGCCGAATTTGCCGAGTCGCCAGCATTTTTGTCTGTGCGAAAATCGCTAAAATTTAGTATCGCGCTATCGTTGCTCTCTCGTAAAATTTCATTATCGAATATCCTAAAAATCGTCTCGTTTATGAGCGAGTTCATTTCCTCGCCGCCGCCGCCGTGGCTTAGCATTATCTTGCTCAAATTTGCCTCCTCTTAGCCCGCGCTTTTGACGTCGCCGTATTTGTAGTATGCCGCGCATGCGCCTTCGCTCGAGACCATGCACGAGCCCACCGGGGTTTTTGGCGTGCAGGCTTTGGCGAAAATTTTGCAGTCAAAAGGCTTTGCTCGCCCGCGTAAAATTTCAGGGCAGATACAGGCCTTGCTCTCGCCTTTGCTTTGCACGCTACAGTCAAATTTGACCCTCGCGTCAAGCTCGGCGTACTCGGGGCGCAGCTTCATACCGCTTTGCGCGATCACGCCAAGACCGCGCCACGAAAAATCGCACGGTTCGAAAAACTCCTCTATGAGCGCCTTTGCTTTTTGATTGCCCTCGCGCGTGACGACTCTTGCGTATTCGTTATAGACCTCGTGCGTGCCCGCGTTTTGCTGGCGGACGAGGTTTAGGATGCCGTCCATCAGATCAAGCGGCTCAAATCCGCTAACCGCGATAGGTTTTTTATACTCGGCTGCGATGCTCTCGTAAATGCCGTATCCCGTGATCACACTCACATGGCTAGGTCCCAAAAACGCGTCGATCTTTACGTCTTTATCATTTAGGATCGCTCGCACGGGTGCCGGGACCGTAACGTGATTTATATGGAAAAATAGATTTTTTAGCCCGAGTTCTAGCGTCTTTTGCACCAAATTTGCGCTCATAGGCGTCGTCGTCTCAAACCCGATCGCAAAAAATATCACGCTCTTTTCGGGATTTTCGCGCGCGATTTTGATACAGTCTAGCGGACTATATAGTGCTCTGATGTCGCAACCTTCGCCGCGCAGCTTTTGCAGGCTGGTGTTTGAGCCCGGGACTCTTAGCATATCGGCTAGAGTGCACAGGATAGTGCTGGGCATCTGGGCTAGCTTGATAGCTTCGTCGATGCGGCTTCTTGGCATCACGCACACAGGACAGCCGGGGCCGTGGACGAAATTTATATGTTCGCCCACTAGCTGCGGCAGGCCAAATTTCATGATCGAGTGCGTGTGTCCGCCGCAAATTTCCATGATATTTAGCGGTTTTATGCTCTCTTTTTTTATGAGTTTTGAAAGCGCTAAAATAAGCTCTTTATCGCGAAAGTCATTGATTAGATTCACGCTTTTTCCTTTGCGTCAGGCTCGTTTGCCGCCTCTTGCATGGCGCTTAGTCCCGCGTCGCCTTCGTCCGCGCCGATCTGGCCGCTTTGCATATCTTTGGCGATTTGGCGGTAGATTTCGATGCTTTCTAGCGCAAATTTCGTATCGATTTTTTCCATCGCGTAGCCGACGTGGATGAGTACGTATTCGCCCACGGCTACGGGCTCGGCGATAAGATCAAGGCTCACGCGGCGACTCACGCCTAGCGTCTCTACGATAGCGACGTTATCTTCGTCGATTGAGACCACTTTTGACGGGATTGAGAGGCACATTATCTTAGCTCTTTTTTAAATTTTAAGAAATTTAGCCACTTCTCCATACCCTCGCCCGTTTTTGCGTCAAGCTCGATGACATCAACTTTTGGATTTAGTTTGCGAGCCTCTTTGACGACTTTTTTTACGTCAAATTCAAAATGCGGCAACAGCGAAGTTTTGGTTATCACGATGAGATCGGCGGCGCGAAACATGACTGGGTATTTAGCTACCTTGTCGTCGCCTTCAGGTACCGAGAGCAGCACGACGTTAAAGTGCGAGCCCACGTCGTAGCTAGCCGGGCAAACGAGGTTGCCGACGTTTTCAACAAAAACTATATCAAGGCCCTCTAGCGGCAGATGATGAAGCCCCTCGTGCACCATAAAGGCATCGAGATGACATGCCTGCCCGGTCGTGATCTGATGGGCTTTGCCGCCTGCTTTTATTATGCGGTCGGCGTCTTGGTTGGTTTCTAGATCGCCTTCGACGACGCCGATTTTAAATTTACCGCTTTTTATCGTGGCTTCAAGAAGCGTGGTTTTTCCGCTGCCGGGGCTGCTCATGAGATTTACGCATAAAATCCCGTGCTCATCCAAATGCACGCGGTTGTGCGCCGCCTCTTCGTCGTTTTGGGATAAAATTTTCGTTATCACCTCGACCGTTTTGCTCTCGTTTAGCGCAGGGTGCGCGTGGCCGTGACTATGCTCGTGAGCCGCGCCGTGTCCGTGCTCGGCGCCGTGATCGTGAGCGTGCGAGTGAGTCGTACCGTCCGCGTGAGTGTGGGCGTGATCGTGCCCGCCCAGCGAGCATCCGCAATCTTTACACATTTTATTTCTCCTTAGCAATTTTTTGGGATTATTATACTCTTAGATGTTAAAATCCCGCTTTAGTTTCATACCTTGCGGATATTATTTCGTTGCGTTTTATTTATATTTTGAGATTTTTATGATAGCGGCGAGGGGTTAAAATTTGACTCAAATTTGAGTCGCGTCAAATTTGACGGCTCAGGCTAAATTTAACTTCAGATTAGCCTAGTCAAATTTAGCCCTCTTTGCCGATAAATTTAATGTCCGCGAGACTCGCCCGCGTTTGGTTTTTCTAGCACGATATCTTTGATACGAGCTTTGCCGTTATCCATCACGCTGATGACGGCGGTGGCGTTAAACTCCATCATATCTCGCTCCATATGCTGCGCCTTTTTAGGCGGCATGAAAAAGGCCTCGATGCCGAAATTTGCGGTATTATAATCAACCCTGCCCGCTAAAAACGTACCGCCGCTAGGCCGCTCGAAGCTATATCTATCAAATTTATATTTGCCGTCTTTGTCCTGCTTTAAAACGGCGTAAATTTTTGTGCCGTGCAGCTGCTGTCTTTTGCTCAAATTCGAGTCTCTTTTGTCCAGCTCGTAAACGCCCGCAAAGCCGTAGCTAAGATGCACGTAATCGCCGCGAAACATATCGCGCGGATCGTAAAGCGTAGTTTGCAGCAAGATCTCTTTGCCAAAATATATCGGCGCATACGCATACGCAAGCATCGCGATCACGGCTAAAATTTGAAATACCGCGGTGGCAAAAATCAGCTTTAGTTTCATCTCGCGCTCCTTTTTTTAGAGATCCTAGACACGCCGAGCACCACCAGCGCAAATACCAAAAACAGCGCGCTAGCACTGACGTAATCGCCAACCAGATCGACATATCGCACGAACGCCACCCAAAAGATGAGCGCGATGCCAAATTTCATATTATTTTGCTTGATAAGAGCGACCGCGACGCAAACGCCGATGAGCGAAAACACGCCCTCCTCGTAGCCCGCAAACGCGTCTAAGATAAACGGTAGCGCCAGTAAAAGCGCTCCGACTGTTGCGGCGGCATATTTTTTAAAGTAAAACGCAAGCCCCAAAGATACCGCGCAAAATGCGGCAAATAGAGCTCCAAACACGCTTTTTAAAAACGTAACCCCGTTTAAAACATTTTCGTAGTTCTGGGCACCGTAAGACCACGGACGCGAAAAATGCAAATCCTCGTAAAGCGACATATCAAAGCACAAGATGCCCGCACCGCAGACGATACCGATGTTTTTAAGGTAAAACGCGAGTTCAAATTTGCCCGCCCTCTCAAATAAAAACGAAACGCAAACGGCGAGCAAGCAGTAGCTAAGAGCAAAAAAATGAACGCCATAAAACGCGTCGTCCACGCGCAAATCAGCTAGAAAATACCTCTCGTAAAGCACGAAAGAAACGATATAAGCAAACACGCTCGCAAAAAGCGCGCCCGTAAGTAGCCGCGAATCATCGCGCCAAAGCACCGCAGCCGAAGCTACTATAAACAGCAAAAATCCGTGCGAAACGCCGCTAAACTCAAACTCCATCAAAAACCAAACAAGCCCCAAAACAAGAGCCTGTAGCGTGATGATGGACTTGCGCGTAGCAAGCCCGAGCGCCAAAGCTCCGACCGCCCACAGCAGCACGCCGTTAGGCATACGCTCGCCTAGATGGTAAATTTGCGCGACTAAAACGATCGCCGCGCCGTAGCAAAAGTTACCCAGAAAAAACAGCGTCGTAGCCTGCGTCTCTTTGCCGTTTTTCTGTGCCCAAACTCCGCTAAAATTTACCGCCGCAAGTATGCCAAGCACGATGATCAGCCTTAGCGCGCGCGGCAACTCTTCCCAGTTTGCGCCGACCAAAGTAAATAGCGAAAGCGCCAAAAACAGATACGCTACGAGCTTTAGTATAAAGCTTCGCCGCTCGTTTGCGCCCGATAAATCTATATCGTATCTAGCCGCTATCTTGCGTGCCACCTCGTCGCTTATCAGCCCTTCTTCTCGCCACTTCGCAAGCTCGTCTGCGAGAAAATTTTTATGAAATATCATCATTTTTTACTCCACGCATTTCATTATCCTGTGTCGCCCGGCCCAATAGAGCATCGCATAGCCCGTCACGCCCGAGATCAGCGACGCGATGAGTACCGCGAGCTTATCGGCGTACGCGAACTCGTAGGTGTCGTGATAAGAGAGCGAATTTATAAAAAGACTCATCGTAAAGCCGATGCCAGTAAGCAAGCAAAGGCCGTAAAACTGGGCTAGATTGCAGTATTTTGGTAGCTTTGCGAGCTTAAATTTGATAGCAAGAAAGCAAAATCCAAATACCCCAAGCTGCTTGCCCGCAAACAGCCCCAGTATGACGCCTAGCGACACGGGGTGGAAAATCTGCTCCAGCCCGATACCTTTTAGCGAGATGCCAGCATTTACGAAGGCAAACACCGGTAACACGAAAAAGGCGACATAACCGTGCAGGTCGTGCTCGATCTGCTTTAGCATCGAGCCCTCACCATCTTTTGCTTTAAGCGGTATGAAAAATGCCGCCACGACGCCCGCTAGCGTCGCATGCACGCCTGATTTTAGCACGCTCACCCAAAGGATAATGCCCAAAATCACATAGCAAGCTTTTTTATTTACGCCTGCTAAATTTAAGGCCAAAAGTCCCAAAGTAGCCGCTCCGGCAACCATAAACGATACTGCCGAGAGATGTCCGCTGTAAAATATCGCCATTATCAAAATCGCGCAAACGTCGTCGATGATAGAGAGCGTCACGAGAAAAATTTTAAGACTCGCCGGCACTCTTTTGCCTAAAATCATTATGATACCTAGAGCAAACGCCGTGTCCGTCGCAGTCGGGATCGCCCAGCCTTTTAGCGCGAAAGCGTCGGCGTGGTTAAACGCGTAAAAAACGAGCGCGGGCATGACGATGCCGCCGACAGCGCCCACGATAGGTAGCACGATCTGAGCGGGATTTCGCATCTCGCCCTCGACTATCTCGCGCTTTAGCTCAAGCCCTAAAAGGAAGAAAAAAACCGCCATGAGACCGTCGTTTACCCACAAAATAAGCGGCTTTTGCAGGCTAAATTCGCCGAAAACCACGCCCATATTTATGCGTAAAAAGGAGTTGTAAAATCCGCTCAAAAAACCGTTTTGAAATATCATCGCAAAAATCGCGGCAAGTATGAGCAAGATACCCGAGCTCGCCTCGTTTTGGACGAAATTTTTAAAAGAAATATGTTTCAAATTTTAGCCTTATGATAAAAATAGCGATAAACTTCGGCGATTTTAACATCAAAGGGCTAAATGCGCGATAAAAAAGAGACTTTTGCGGGCAAATTTGATATAGCTTATCAGACTTGCCCGCATTTTATGCGTTACGATCGCGGGATGGCAGCCTTGGTGAGTTTTGCAAATTTAACCCCTTTTAGTCCGCCCATTTTTTCTGAAAATTTCTCGATAGACCCTGCTTTGCCGCGCAGTATCAGAGTCTCTAGGCAGTTATCGTGATCCACGTGGACGTGGGTCGTGCAGGCGATGTGCAGGTTCGCCTTGTGCTCGATGTCCATCATTTTCACGACGAGGTCGTTTTGGTGATGTAGATAAATGAGCGTCAAAACGCCGATAAGATCATCATCCGCGTCCTTCCAACTATCATTTACTATTTTTTCCCTAATGAGATCGCGAGTGAACTCGCTTCTCGAAGCATAGCCCTGAGCGCTTATTTTGTTGTCAAGTTCGTCTAATAACTGCTTTGGCAACGAGACGCTGAATCTTATGATATTTTCCACTATCGCCTCCTTAAAGAAATTATTAGATATTATACATCAGAAAACTTTAATTTAAATTAATGTAAGTGCGATTTGACCGATAGCTACCGAAGAGTCGTTTGACGAAAAGTTCTTATTTATGTAATACTTCTTACCTTTTCGCTTAAGAATTAAAATTACATTTTCAAGCAGGGCTTTATTTTGAAAAACTCCGCCTGCGAGCAAGATATCGTTTGACTGCGCGCAAGCTACGTCTGCTACAAGCTTTGCAAGCCCTTTTATAAAGCCCGTCGCAGCCGTTTTAGCATCGTCTTTTAAAGCTCTTTTAAAGGCTTCTTTAAAGCAAATTTTGTCACTCCTGATCTCAAACTCGTAGCAGGCGTCTAAATTTGCGTCGTAGAGCGCTTCTAAGCTCATTCCCGCCTCGCCCTCATAGCTGATGCTATCAAGCCCGAGGATCACCGCCGCAAACGCGTCAAATATGCGTCCAAGCGAGCTTGTTTTGACGCAGTTTATTTGATTTTCGTGCAGGATTTTTAGATTTTTTCGCTTGGCTGGGTCAAATTTATCCAAAAACGCCTCCGCCTCGCTCTCTAAATCATATTTTAAAATCGCGGAATAAGCGATCTGCCAGATATTTTTTACGCTAGCTTCGCCGCCGATCAGCAAAATTTCGTCAAATCTGCAAACTCGCTCGTACTCTTTGCCGCGCACTTTTAGTATCTCTCCGCCCCAGACGCTCCCGTCCGCGCCGTATCCCGTGCCGTCAAAGCAAAAGCCCAAATACTCGCGCTTTGCGTCCAGATCGTTTTCTAAAATCACCGAAAGCAAATGCGCGTGATGATGCTGGATCTGCGTGATATTTGGGCCAAAATTCGCGGCGTATTCGCGCGCCCATTTTAAATTTAAAAAATGCGGGTGCAAATCAGCTACGATCTCGTCAAATTTTAGCTCGTAAATCTCGCTAAAAAGATTAATTAGCGCGCAAAACCGCTCATAGGTCGCGACGTTTTTTAGATCGCCGATATACGGGCTTATCATTAGCTCGCCGTCCTTAAAGATCGCAAACTGATTTTTTAGCTCGGCTCCGACGGCCAAAACGGTCTTTTCGCTCTTAAATTTCGTGCGGATAAATTTGGGATGCACGCCGCGGCTAGTGCGGATAAAAACGGGCTCGCCGTCTGCCACAAACGCGATACTATCGTCGCTTGGTGAGTGGATCTCGCGGTCGTTATCTAGGTAAAAATCTATCACGCCGCCCAGCTTTTCTCGCAGGTCGTTTTCGTCGTAGATGATGGGCTCGCCAGAGACGTTGGCCGAGGTGGCGATAACGTCGCCCTCTAGGTACTCAAAAAGCAAAAGATGAACGCCGGTGTATGGCAAAAATATGCCGATTTTATTTAGTCCTGGCGCTAAATTTGAGGGAACCGGCGCGCCAGGCAAGCTTTGTAAAACGACGATCGGTTTTAAATTCGAGCTTAAAAGGCGCTGCTCCTCTGGCGAAATTTGAGCGTATTTTTTAGCGCGCGCAAGGTCTTTGCACATCACGGCAAAGGGCTTTTTAGGCCGCTTTTTGCGCTCTCTTAGCAGCCCTACCGTGTCCTCCTCTAAACGGCATATCAGATGAAATCCGCCAAGTCCTTTTACGGCTAAAATTTTACCCTCGTTTATGAGACGTGCGGCCTGTTTTGCGCTTTCGTTATCCTGCGCCAAAACCCGCCCGAATTTGTCTTTTAAAGTAAGCCTTGGCCCGCAGTTTGGGCATGAAACGGGCTGTGCGTGATAGCGGCGATTTAGCGGATTTTTGTATTCGCCCTCGCAAAATTCGCACATCTTAAACGCGCTCATCGTCGTGTTTGCACGGTCGTAAGGCAGGGACTTGATGATAGAAAATCTCGGGCCGCAGTTGGTGCAGTTTATAAAAGGATAACGGTAGCGCGGGTCTGCGGGGTCGTAAAACTCGCGCTTGCAGTCGGCGCAGAGGGCAAAATCTGGCAAGATAGGCGCGTGTTTTTTAGCTGATTTTGAGGCGACTATCTGAAAATCATCAAATTTCGCGCCCTCTAGCTCTGTTTTTTGCATCTCGTCGATACGAGCGAGGCTTGGCAGCTCCTCATGTAGCGCTTTTTCAAATTTTTCTATCTGTTCATCGCATCCGCAAAGCGTTAGTTTTACGCCCTCGTCGTCGTTGTAAATTTCGCCCGCAAGGCCGAATTTAAGGGCTAAATTATAAACAAAAGGGCGAAAACCCACACCTTGAACCAGGCCTGAAATTTCATATTTAAAACATCTCTTCAATCAAAAACTCTTTGCTAAATTTGGCATTTAAACCCGTTTTTAGATGCTTTAACGTCAAATTTGCAAGCGTTTTGTTCTCAAAAAGCGAGCCGCAAAGCAGCGCGTTTTGCACGCCAAAATCCTGCTTTAGCGAGTATGAAAAATCGCTCAAAAAATAAGCCAGCGACTCGGCGTATCCGTAGCTAAGCAGCCTATCATCGACGCCAGCGAGCCTAAAGCTCATGCCGCTCCTGGCAAATTTAACGACGTCAAAATGCGTTTTGTTTAGCATTTTAAAATCGAGCCTAGGCCCTTTTGCGCCGTTAAAATCGCTCGCGTTTTGCAGTAAAATCTCTCCCGCTTTTTGCGCATCGCTATCAAATCCAAGCAGCGATCCAGCCATACAAAATAGCCCGAAAAAGCCGTTTTGTACGTTTATCTCGCCGTGCGGCAATCTAAAGCTTTCGCCGTAATTTTGAAGCAATCTCTCGCCGCCCTCCTCGCGCTTTATCTGTGCGTAAAGCTCCTTAAAGCTCGCGGGCAAGGCGAAATTTAAGACGTTAAAATCATCAAATTTGGGGTAAATTTTAACTTCATCGTCTTTAAACCTGCTTAAAAATATTCTAGCTATCCCGCCGTCTGCGTCAAATTCTTTTTTTGCGAGATTAAAAGCGGCTAGATTTTTATCCCTAGCGCCCTCTATCTTGCTCAAATTTGAGCACGAATAATAAATCCTAGAGCCGCAAAAAATGTACCCGTTTTCAAGCACAATGGCCTTAAACGGCGGCTTTTGCGCCGAAAAAGCGATAAAATTTACGCCCGCTTTAAAAAGCTTGTCGCAAAGCGCGTAGATGAAAATATCCCTAGCCGCGCATACGTCAAAGAACCTTGGCGAGACTGGGTGATTGCCGCGGTAAATCGCCGTCGTTTTTAGCGTAACGGCGGGCTTTTCGTAGCTTGCTAGGGCAACCTGCTCAGCTTCGTTTGCGATAAAAATTTTCGGTAAATTTTTAAGATTTGTCGGCATTAAAAGATTAAAATTTGCGTTTAGTTCGGTGAAATTTGAAGCTTCAAATTCGCCGCTAAAATCTTTAAATTTTAAGCCCGTGCCCGCGCATAAATTTTTAAAAGCAAAATCTAAAAGCTCGTTAAAATTTGCCTTCGTCACGGGAGTAAATTTACCGTCTATAAAAACGCAAACGTCGCTAAAAACGCCATTTTCGCACTCTTTTAGCTCGCCTTTAAGATAGGCGCTAACGACGCTTGGCGTGATGTTTGAGAGTGTATTTTGCGGTTCGCTCGTTTTAACGCCTGGTGAATTTTCGCTCGCGTAGACCTTTGAGCCGCGCAAAAATATGCTGTGAGGCAGCGCGCTAGAGAGCAAATCAGAAAACGCCAAAAGCTCCTCTTGCGAGCCTTCAGTATAAAGCGTCGTTAAATCATGCTCCTTTTTAAGGTTAAAATTTAACCCGCTTTTTTGCGCGTAAAATTTAAGAAAAAATGCAAAATTTTCGCTCGCACAGTCAAACTCGTAAGCTAAAATCATATCGCGCCCTTTTTTGAAAACTCTAAAGCGATATCGGAGACGCTAAAATTTGCGATCTTTTCGTAGTTAAATCCAAGCTGCGAAAGCTCGTTTAAAAGCGTCTTTTCCATCAAATTTGCCCCCTCTTGCGCCTGCGCGGAGAGCTCAAAGCTCATAGGCTCGATACGCTTTGGCACGATACCTAAAATTTTCGTCCGCGGCAAATCGCCCGCAAGCTCCATGAGCCGCAAGGTCTCTAGCATCTCGACCTCGTGCGCGGAGCCGTTCCACGAGACGGCGGGCGGCATCTGCTCGTAACCGAAAAAGTACACGTCCCCCGTCTCGCCGCCCTCGGCGCTGATGCAGTCGGCAACTATCAAAGCATCCGCCCAAGCAATAACGGGCGTGAGCGCCATGGCTAGCGTACCGCCGTCAATAAATTTTAGCTCCAAATTTGCGCCGTCTGCGTTAAATTTAGAGCCGTCGCTACGAGCGAGATCGCTACTTAAATTTGAGTTTGCGACGTCCAAATTTGACGAGCGAAATTTACCGCTCAAATTTGACGAGTCAAATTTATCCCCGTTTTTAGGGCTAAATTTGTAGTTTCGATCCATCATTTTGACAAAATGCACCCCCACGCCCTCGTCGCCAAACATCACGTTGCCGATACCTAGCACCAAAACGCGCATCAGTGCTCGTCTTTTACGAATTTATAGCCGCTTACGATGGCGTCCATAGCTCCGTTTTTGCCTTTTACAGCGTTAAATACTGCCATATACACGTGCGCTACGACAAAAACCATGATAATCCACATGCATATGCGGTGTATCGTGCGGACGTTTGCCAGCCCGCCCATGAGCTCCTCGCACTGCCTCATCGGCTCGTAAAGTAGCCCGCCAAGTCCCTCGTGATAGACGTGGACATAGAGCACGAGGCCCGTTAGGCAGATCAGAAAAAGCACCAGATAAAAGAAAAAATACGACGCAAACTGAAGCGGGTTATAAACGCCCCTTAGATGCGGGTGCGGGCCTAAAAACAGGTAGTATTTTATCTGCGCTATCCAGACTTTGGGATTAAAAAAATCGACGATACTAACGACCTCTTTACGGCTGTATTTATCAAATATAAATAGGTAGAGCTTGAAAATAAAGCACGCTATCAAGATAAATCCTGCGATCTGATGAGCCGCGCGCAACTTGGCGTTCATAAACAGCACCGGCTCGGTCGCGACCTCGGGGCTAACAAAAACATACGATATATAGTATCCGCTCACGACTAAAAATGTGATGGCAAAAAACCTGATCCAGTGCGTCGCTCTAAGCCCGATGGAAAATTCATACTCGCTTTTGCAGTCAAATTTATGCTCGCTCATAGTCGCTCCTTTCACAAATTCGGGTTGATTTTGTATTCGCCTAGCCGCTTGCCGCGCGCATCCATCACGTGCACGGCGCATGCGATACAAGGATCGTACGAGTGGATCTTGCGGATGATCTCAAGCGGCTTGGTTAGATCGGCGATCTTTAGCCCGATGAGGCACTCCTCGTAGCTTCCGCGTACGTTTGCGGCGTCTTTTGGCGAGGCGTTCCATGTGCTAGGCACGACTGCTTGCCAGTTGGTTATCACGCCGTCTTTTATGCGGCACCAGTGGCTGAGCGCGCCGCGAGGGGCGTTGCCTTGGAAATTTCCTTTATACTCTTTACTGTTATCTATGACGTACTTAGCGCAGGTTTCTTGATCGGTTTTTAGATTTTCTACTAAGCTAGTAAAGGCGGTTAGTCCGTGATCGGCTACTAGTTTAGCCTCTAGCATCCTAGTTGCGGTTCTGCCTAGCGTAGAAAATACCGCCTCAAGCGGAAGTCCCGTGTCTTTTAAAAATTTATCTACGATCTTTACCACGCGCTCATTACCTTTGGCGTAGTTTATCACGATGCTAGCTATCGGGCCCACCTGCATAGGTTTGCCCTCATAGCGAGGAGCTTTGATCCAGCTATATTTGCCTTTTTCGTCAAAGACTTTAGTATCTACCTCTTTGCCGTGACCGTCTAGGGTTTTCATATCTTTTAAGCCGGTGTAGTTTGGCTCGGTCTCGCCGTCGTACGGATGCAGCGGAGCCGGGTTTTTATACCATGCGCGAGTGGCTTCCTCAGTGATCTTATCGCCATTTACTTCGTAAACCTTACTGATGTCGCCGTTTAAGATAGCGCCGCCTTGGATCAGATACTCGTTTCTGCCGACTAAAAACTCGTCGTAAGCGAATAAATTTGGCACGCCGACGTCTTTTAGCACGCTTGGCTCGCTGCCGTAGGCTTTAGCGGCCATGACGAGATCGGGATAATACGCTCGGTTGATAAAATCAGCCGTTTCTTGAAATTTGGTTAGATATTCGCCTAATCTTGCGGGATCTAGCAAGTCCATCACGCAGGTCACGCCGCCTACGGTGAGGCTTTGGGGGTGCGGGTTTTTGGAGCCAAATATCGCCATCATCTGCGCTACCGTCCTTTGTATCCTTAGGCACTCTAGATAGTGCGATAGCACGATCAAATTTTGCTCGGGCGTAAATTTATAAGTCGGATGTCCCCAGTAGGCGTTGGCAAAAGGTCCTAAATTTCCTTTTTTTACGAAGGCTTCGACGCGTTCTTTTACCTCTTTTAGCTTATCTGCGCCGGTCGCGTAAGGAGTGTCGCAGTATTTAAACGCTTCGTCGCTAGCCTTGCGTACGTCCGCGCTTAGAGCCGAAACCACGTCCGCCCAGTCAAGGCCGTGAAGCTGATAAAAATGCACCACGTGATCGTGCATATAAAGGGCGTTGTTCATCAGCGTGCGCGTTAGCTGCGCATTTAGCGGAGGGACTATGCCTAGAGCGTTCTCGACGGCCATGATGCCCGCGCGGTAGTGCGAAAACGTACAAACTCCGCAAATCCTCTGCATGAAAAACCCTGCATCCCTCGGATCTCGCCCCTTTACGACCTGCTCTATGCCGCGCCAGAGCGTCGAGCCCGAGTAGGCCTCTTTAACTACGTTATTTTCATCTACGACGACCTCTATGCGCAGGTGGCCTTCTATTCTTGTTATCGGGTCTATTACTATTCTTTGCTCGCTCATTTTTACGCCTCCTCCTTGTCTTTAGCAAAAATGCTTATCGCGGCGTGCGCTGCTATACCGATGCCTGCGAGCGCCAGCACTCCGATGCCGATTTTATCGCTGACGTTATCGGCGCCTAGACCCAAAACCGTGTTAAACAGCCTATCTGCCATCGGCTCCTCAAAAGGCCCCATCGTATCCCAAAAATCAGGCTCCGAGCAACCTATGCATCCGTGGCCTGCTTGCACCGGCCAGCTAGTGTGCTGATTAAATCTCTCGCGCGAGCAGTTATTAAACGTATATGGGCCTTTGCAGCCGACTTTATAGAGGCAGTAGCCGTTTTTTGCGCCCTCGTCGCCAAAGGTCTGCACGAACTCGCCCGCGTCAAAATGCCCTCTTCGCTCGCAAAGATCGTGAATCCTAAGTCCGTAAGCCCATTTTGGACGGTTAAATACGTCAAGTGCGGGCAAAGTACCGAAAAGTATGTAGTGAAGGACGTTGCCCACGATATTTTTCTCGCTAGGAGGACAGCCCGGGACGTTTATAACGGGTTTTGAGGTTACTTTTGATAGACCGACGGAATTTGACGGATTAGGCCTTGCAGCTTGCACTCCGCCAAAGCTCGAACAGGTACCGATGGCAAATATCGCCGCGGCGTTCTCGCTTGCGTGCTTTGCGTGATGAAGTCCGCTAAGGCCTAAAGGACCGACAGTTAGATAGTTCTCCGTCTCGCCCGTAGGTATGCCGCCTTCAACCAGCAGGATGTATCTGTCTTTGTATTTTTCAATGGCGCTTTCTAGATTTTCCTCAGCTTGCCAGCCTGCCGCAGCCATCACGGTTTCGTGATACTCGAGGCTGATGTAGTCAAAAATCAAGCTATCTATACTCGGCGCATCGGTGCGAAGCAAACTCTCGCTGCATCCCGTGCACTCGGCCATATGTAGCCAGATCACGGGCAATCTATCGCTAAGCTCGGCGGCTCTAGCCACGGTTGGCGCCATCGACGCAGGCAGCGCCATAAACGCCGTCATCGCGCCCGCCCATTTCATAAAGTCGCGCCTGCTAAATCCGCTTTTCTTTAAAGCTTCGCCGATCGATCCGTTTTTTAGGGTTGGAAGCGCGGCAAGCACGTTAAGCCTCTCGTTTATCCTAACTAGGACATCATCTCTCATGTTCTCTCTCCTTGGAGTGAAATTTGCATTTTGGCATGTTTGATAAAAGAGTAAATTTGTCTTTAATTATTATCAAATAGCTTTAAATATTGAAATATTACAACTAAAATTTAAAATTCTATATTTAGCAAAAGAACTAGTTTTAATAATTAAGTATATTGTTATTTTAGTGATATTTTTGCAAAGAAAACTCTAAAAATAATTAAAGTATAAAAAGATAAATTTAATAAAGTATTTTTACATTTTGATATTTTAAAACCAAAATCGCCCTATTTCTTAATTGGTTTCAAGGCTTTAAAATTTGAAATGCAAATTTACGGCGTCAAATTTTACTCTGGCCGCCTTGCATTTCTAAAATTCGCGCGCTTATTTGCATTATCTGCGCAAACACCGCTCCCTTTTGCGTTTCAAGCGATGCCGCCATATCCTTTGCGTATGGATTTTTGCTCGCTTTTACTCGCTTTATCGCGGCTTCAAGCTCTTTTAGCCGTTTTTGTAGTTTTTCTAGCTGTTTTTTTAGGATATCTGCGCTGCTTTCGCCCTCGTTTGCGTCGCTGAGAGAATTTGACGCATCGCTAAAAATATCGCCCCTATCGCCGCTTTTTAAATTTAGCGCGCCCGCGTTTAAATTTACTGCGCTAGTCGCTGCAGAGCTTTTGCCGACGCTCATCAAATTTGAGTTTAAATTTATGTTTAGTTTTACATCCATCGCCGCACCTTTAAATTTAAAAGTATATCGGCAAATTTGAGTAAAATTTAAGGCGCAACCGTAAATTTCGCTCTCAAATTTATGGATTTTAAAGAAGGCTCGGCAAAATCGCCCAAATCCCGCCGAGCTCAAAAGCAAAGCGCCAAATTTACTCCTTCGGCGCGATCATATCCTCAGGCACTACCCACGCGTCAAATTCCTCGGCGGTTAGTATGCCTGATTTTATCGCTTCTTCGCGTAGCGTCGTGCCGTTATGATGCGCGGTTTTGGCGATCTTGGCGGCATTTGCGTAGCCGATGTGCGGATTTAGCGCGGTTACGAGCATTAGACTCTCATGCAGCAGTTTGTCGATTTTCGCGGCGTTTGCCGCGATACCGCAAGCGCAGTGTTTATCGAAGCTATTCATAGCGTCGCTTAGCAGGCGGATGCTTTGGATGAGGTTGTACGTAAGCACCGGCTTAAAGACGTTTAGCTCGAAGTTTCCTTGGCTTGCGGCGACGGAGATCGCGACGTGGTTGCCCATCACCTGTGCGGCTACCATCGTGACGGCTTCGCACTGCGTCGGATTTACCTTGCCCGGCATTATCGAGCTTCCAGGCTCGTTTTCGGGGATGTTTATCTCGCCGATACCGCATCTTGGCCCGCTTGCCAGCCAGCGCACGTCGTTTGCGATCTTCATCAAATTTGCCGCCAGGCCGTTTAGCGCGCCGCTTAAAAATACCTCGGCGTCGTGGCTGGTTAGGCCGTGAAATTTATTCGGATGGGATTTAAATTTAAACGCCGTGCCCGTTAGCGCATTTAGCTCGTCGCTTACCATCTCGCTAAATTTCGGGTGCGAGTTTAGCCCCGTGCCCACCGCGGTACCGCCGATAGCAAGCTCCTCTAAAAACGGCACGGTAGCTAGGATCTGCGCCTTGCTCGCCTTTAGCATATGCGCGTAGCCGCTAAATTCCTGCCCGAGCGTGAGCGGCGTAGCGTCTTGCAGGTGAGTGCGGCCGATCTTTACGATCCCCGCAAACTCGGCGGTCTTTTTATCCAGCGTCGCTTCAAGTTTTTCGATCGCGGGCAGTAGCTTTTTTTGAAGCTCGAGCACAAAGGCTATTCGCATCGCTGTAGGATAGGTGTCGTTTGAGCTCTGGCCTTTATTTACGTGATCGTTTGGATGCACGAATTTCGCGTCTCTCGCGTCCAGCGCCGCCTTATCGCGGAAATTTAGCCCCAAAATCTCCATTGCGCGGTTTGAAACGACCTCGTTTAGATTCATATTCGACTGCGTACCCGAGCCCGTCTGCCACACGACTAGAGGGAAATTTCCGTCCAGTTTGCCGTTTAAAATTTCATCGCACGCCTGCGCTATCGCCTCGGTGCGAGGCTCGTCTAGGCGGCCTAGCTTGCGATTAACCAGCGCGCACGCCTTTTTTAGATAGGCAAAGCCCTCTATGACCTCCCTTGGCATCGTCTCCAGCCCCACTCCGATCTCGAAATTTTCATGGCTGCGCTGCGTCTGCGCACCCCAATATTTCTCATTTGGAACCTTTACCTCGCCCATCGTGTCTTTTTCTATTCTATATTCCATGCCTTTATCTCCTTTGCTTAGATTAGTATTTGAAATTATATATCAATTATCATAAATTTAATCTTTCGAGATTTTACGCGCAAATTCGATATAATCGCGAAATGAAAAGAGTTTTAGCTAAATTTATCAAATTTTCCGCCGCCTTTGCCCTGCTTTGCTTTGTAGCTTTTTTGGTGCTCGACTTTGCCTATCCGCTTGACACGAAAGCGCTAAAGCGGGAAAATTCGTTCATACTTTTTGATAAAAACGGCCGTATCGTCGCCCTTCGGCCTAGCAGCGACGAAATTTGGAGATTTGAGGCTAAAAACATACCGCAGACGCTAAAAGATAGCGTTCTTTTGTTTGAGGATAAATTTTTCTACTACCACATCGGCGTAAATCCCTTTGCCATGATTCGCGCGACCGCGCACAACCTCACGCACAAAAACCGTATCGGCGCCTCCACTATCACGATGCAAGTCGCGCGCATGATGAAGCGAGAGGAGCGTACCTACGCGAATAAATTTAAAGAGATCTTTACCGCGCTTCAGCTGGAGTGGCACTATAGCAAGGACGAGATTTTAAATTTTTATTTTAATCTCGCTCCATACGGCGGAAATATCGAGGGCGCGGCGGCTGCGGCGAGGTTTTATTTTGGTAAAGATTTAAGCGAGCTTAGTATCGCCGAGTGCGCGCTTTTAAGCACGATCCCAAAAAATCCAAACGCCAACCGCCTAGATAAAAAATCAAACATCAACGCGCTAAAAAACCGCGTCGCAAAGCTGCTTTATAAAGCAGGCGTGATAGATCAAAGCGCATTCCAAAGAGCGCAAAGAGAGCCTTTTAAAAACAAACGCTACGACGCCGTTTATAAGGCCAGACACTACGCCACGCAAGCTCTAAAAAACGGCGTTACGCACTCGAATTTAGATCTAAATTTGCAAATTTTACTCGAAAACGCGCTAAAAAATACGGCAACCTCGCTAAAATCAAAAGACGCCTACAACGCCGCGGGGATAATCATCGATAACAAAAATATGAGCGTAGCGGCATACGTGGGCTCGCACGACTGGCACGCTCCGCAGGGGCAAAACGATGGCGTAACGATGAGTAGAAACGTGGGCTCGACGCTAAAGCCGTTTA
This sequence comes from Campylobacter showae, assembly GCF_900573985.1. Taxonomy (NCBI): domain Bacteria; kingdom Pseudomonadati; phylum Campylobacterota; class Epsilonproteobacteria; order Campylobacterales; family Campylobacteraceae; genus Campylobacter; species Campylobacter showae. The sequence goes on from NZ_UWOK01000001.1 coordinate 1,598,821, forward strand.
TATTTTCGCTAGGACTTGACGAGGGTTTCATCACGCCAAAAAGCCAGATGATAGATACAGAAATTTTCCTCGGAGAGTACGCACCCAAAAACTACGACAGCAGGTTTTTTGGCATCATCTCAGCGACCGAGGCGCTAGCGCTTAGCCTAAATATCCCGGCCGTTAGCCTAAACAACAAATTAGGCGAAAACTCTCTTTACGAGCTGCTTTCTCGCGTGCATTTGGTGAGCAATTCAAAGGAATTTTACGCCGACAGTATCGCACTTGGAAGTGCGGAAATGAGCCTGCTAAGCTTAGCCCACCTCTACACTATCTACGCAAACGGCGGCGAGCTAAAACCTCTTGAAGTCGCGGGCAAGACGCTACTAGGCTACGGACGGCTAATCAGCCCGCAAAGCGCGTATCTAACCTCAAAAATGCTCTCAAGCGCGTCAAGAAGCTACCTGGGCGTTGCGTGGCAATACGCAAAAGACACGCCTCAAATCGCCTTTAAAACCGGCACCAGCTACGGCTCGCGCGATATCTATACGATCGGCGTAAATAACGACTACACGGTCGCGGTTTGGTTTGGTAACTTTAACGGCAAAAAGACGCAAAATTTAAGCGGATTTAGCGACGCGTCTCGCACGGTTTTTGACGTCTTTAAACTGCTTGCTCAAAAGCAAAAATTATCTTTCATGAACGCGCCAAGCGGCATAGAGAGCAAGAAAACCTGCCTTGACGCATTTAAATTTAAAGAGTGTAGAGACGAGGAGGACGACTGGCTGATAGAGGGCGTTGCGCCAAAGGATATCTGCGAGAGTATCAGGGGCGACGAAGTAGGATTTTTACTAAAAAACGGCGCGATTACTCAAGAAGATATCAAAGAAAGTCCTTGTTACTATAAATTTAAAAGCTATAAACCTCTCGTTGCAACGCCGTCAAATAATCAAATTCTGCTAAGCGATGAAAATTTAACTAAAGTTATGCTAAAATGTTACGCGTATATCGGAGATGAGATATATATCAAGATAGATGAAAACGAGTGGGAAAAAGTAAACAACGCGAGCGAAAATACATTAAATTTAACGCAAGGCAAACATAAGCTCGGGTGTCTGGACGAAAATTCTAATTTAAGCGAAATCAATATCGAAATAAGGAGGTTTTAATGCGTTTCAGGTTGATCGGCTTAAGCCTAAGCTGCATTTTGGCGGCAAATTTAAGCGCCTTTACGCTTGACGGTTCAAGCAAGGCGTTAGACGATGGCTCAGTAAGCATTGGCGTCAAGTATGCCCAAAACGAACAGTCTCTCATCGGCAAGGTCACGCACAAAAAAATAATCGAGTGCGCGCCCGAGATAACGGGAGCCTTTGAGTACGGATCAAGCCAGATTTTCTTTTACCCTAAAAAGCCTCTTGCAAAAGGCATAAGCTACTCGTGCAAAAAAGGCGATAGTAAGGTTAAATTTTACGGCGGAGACTTCGTACTATCAAACATGATAGAGTACTCTGGAGATACCTTTTTAGCGGTATTTAACGATAATGTTAGCGAGGATGAGTTTGCCGCGAATTTTAAAATTTACGACAAGCAAAATTTGGCCAAGCAAAACATCAAATATAAAATCGTAGCCAAAACGCCTAAAAGTTTTCAGATAAAGTTACTTGAAAGCGGAGATAATTTGGTATTTGCGATCTCAAAAAATCTCAAAAACGCTTCGGGCGTAAATTTGGCCGACGATTTTGAAGTCGTGCAAAAAGTTTCAAATCCCGATGAAAATTTCGTCGATAAGCCAAAAGCCAAGACTATGTTTTTAAACGAAGTCGAAGGCATTAGCCTAGATAACGGCAAACTAGCGGCTAGACTCTATCTTAAAGATTGGATAGATTCTGATAATATTAAAAAATTTATCAAGGTCGATGGCGTAAATAGCTTTGAAGTTGGCGAAATGGAGTACACTAGCCACCAAGACCCAGACGGCGAGTATTACTACTATTATATCGACATTACCAGTAAAGACTTCAAACCGCAGACAACATACAAAGTCACCTTTTATAAGGGCTTTGGCGACGACTACTCAATGCTACGAGAAAACTCCTCATTTAACGTCGCTTTTGGCGATCTAAAGCCGTTTTTGGAGTTTACCGATAGCGGCACGTATATGTCTAACCTGGGCGAGATCGGCATAAAAAGCGTAAACACAAACACCGCTAAAGTCGTCGTCGAAAAGCTAAAAGAGCAAAATTTAAGATACTTTTTAAATTTCACCGAGACTCCTTTAGATAACTACGCCGAGGAAGTAGCTAGCAAAAACTACGAGATCGGCGGCGCTCAAAACGAAATGCAAAAAAGCAAGATCAAGCTTGACTTTGCCGAGGGCGGAGATGGAGTTTATCTAGTCACGGTCTACTACGACAAAGACAAAAGCGTACAAAAAGCGGTCTATCTAACCGATATCGGCCTAAGCATGAAGGTTTCAAAAGACGAGGTATTTTTATTTGCCAACCGCTTGAGTAAAAACGAAGTGGTCGCAAACGCAGACGTCAAAATTTACTCCACTAAAAACAATCTCATCGCAAGCGGCATCACAAACGACGAAGGCGTGTTTAAATTTAATAAAAAAGACATCGGCAAAGACGTCTCAAGCGCAGTTTTAACGCTAGGTAAAGAGCAAAGCTTCATCGCGCTATCGCAAAACAAACGCCTAAACGAGGAGTCAAATTTAGACGCCAAAGATAGAAGCGAAACGTATAGCGCGTATTTGCACTTTGCTAGCAACATCATCCGCCCGCAGGAAAACATAAAAGGCGAGATCATCATCAAAAACGCGCTGTTTAAGAGCCTCTCAAACATGCCCGTTAAGCTAAAAATCAGAGATCCGCAAAACAAAGTGATCCTAAATAAAGGCGTAAACACCACCGAGCTTGGCGTGATAAATTTCGACGAGCCGGTAAACTCAGGACTAACCGGAACTTTTAAATTTGAAGTGATCTTTGCAAATAAAATCATCGATAGCTACGACTTTTCAGTCGAGTCTTTCACTCCGCAACGCATCAAAAACGAAGTTAAGCTAGATAAGCAAATTTACGCTCTAGACGATCTAATAGACGTAAAACTACAAAGCAACTACCTTTTTGGCGGAGCGGCAGCTAATTTAGAAGGCGACGTGGCGTTAAATTTATATCAACAAGATTACAAAAACGATAAATTTAAAGAGTATAAATTTAGCAACGGCGAATACGCGGCAAACGGTCTAGATCAGTTTACTAAACCAGTCACTCTAGACAACGAAGGCAAAGGCGCGACTGCGTTTAAGCTACAAAATAAAGGCAAAATCGCAAGTATTTTAAAAGGCACCGCGGTATTTACCATTAACGACGACGGCAAAAACGTGAGCGCTAGCAACGACTTTAGCGTATATCCTTTTGACGTGATGGTCGGCGTCAGAGCAAACGACACCTATATCGACGCAAACTCCAAACTAACGCTAAATTTCGTCAGCGTCGACCCGCTTAAAGACGAGGAGCTAAAAGATAGACAAAAAGCCGTCGAGATCAAAAAAGCGATCTGGGAATACAACTACGACAAAGAAGGCTATCTAAAATGGAACAAACGCTACGAAAAGGTCTTTAGCGATACTCTTAGCGGTAACGAATTCGTTTATGATTTTAGTCAAAGCGGCGACTTTATAGTCGTGGTTTCCGATATCCTAAGCGGTCACTCGGCAAATTTAGATATATATGTTAGCGGCTGGGATTACGGCGGCACGTTGCAACCGACAAAAGAGCTAGCTAAAGCCAAAATCAAGCTAAACCAAAAAGTCTATAAAAAAGGCGACTCGCTAAACGTAGACGTTAGCTCTGTGCTAAAAAGCGGCATCGGCATCATCACGGTCGAGTCAGAAAACGTCAAAAAGTATAAAGTCGTAAATATCCAAAACAACGTCGCAAACGCTAAATTTGACCTTGATTTCGACTTTGAGGGACTTTACGTCACGGCATCCATCATGCGCGTAGCCGATAACGACGTCTTGCCGTTTAGAACCTACGATAAAGTCTATGCAAAAGCGGATAAATCATACCGAGCGACAAACGTCAGCATCGAAGCGCCAAAAGTCGTCAAGTCAAACTCCAAATTTAAAACTACCGTAAAAACTGAGCCAAATGCGGAGGTTACGCTATTTGCAGTTGATGAAGGCGTGCTACAAGTAACAAATCAAAAGCTAAAGAGCCCGCTTGACTTTTTTGACAAAATTTTAAACGACGGCGTGCTTGATTATGACATCTACGCAAATTTGAGCGGATTTAAAAAAGACGGTAAAGTACTAAGCTTCGGCGGCGACGCGGCAGCTGCTCTCATGGAGATGAGAATGGCTAAATTTGCCAGCCCGGTCGATAAGAAAAACGTCAAAACCTACATCAAAATGCAAACCGCAAAAGCGGGCGCGGACGGCGTAGCGAACTTTGACGTAGAGGTACCTAGCGACTTTAACTCAGAGATAAATTTGGCAGTACTTAGCGTCATCGGCGATAAGCTTGGCTTTAGCGTAAATGCCGTCAAGGTAAAAGACGACATCATCCTAAAACCGACGCAAACGGCGTATTTGATCCAAGGCGATCAGGTAAACTACACGCTAAGAGTGATCAACACCACTAAAGAGCCAAAAACCGTTGCTCTAAGCATAGATACAAACCTAAACGCACAGCTAGCAGTTGACAGCATCGAGCTAAAACCTAACGAAAATGCGAAATTAAATTTCGTCATCGATGCTAACGCTACGGGTAAATCCTATATAAATTTCACCGCAAACGACGGTAAAAACGGCTATACATACTCGCAAAAGCTTGACGTCATCCACGCCTATCCGCTTAGCACCTACGCTAAAAATTTCCAGGCTACCGTGGAGAAAACATTTAAGCTTGACGAGGAGTTTAAACGCATCAGGATCGACGCATCAAGCTCTATCAAAGGCGTACTAAGCGCAAATAGTGACAAACTCGTAAACTACCCTTACGGATGCTCCGAGCAACGCTCAAGTAAGCTTTTTGAGCTAAATTTCCTAGTGCTTGGCGGAGACGATTCTAAAGAAGCCAAGGCAAAAGAAGCCGATAGAAAAAGATTCGTCGAAGCAGGCTTGCAAGACGTAATCAACATGCAAAAAACAGACGGTAGTATCGGCTACTGGCATCAGTTAGGCTACACGAACAACTTTGCTTCGATCTACGCTATCGATATGCTATTTACACTTGAAAAATCAGGCTTTGCGCTAGATAGCCACGTAAAAAGTAAAGCGATCGACTGGCTAAAAGCGTTTGGCAGCAACGATAACTTACAAGCCCTTTACGCAGCCTACGTCCTAAGCACGCAAAAGAAACTCGATAGATCAAAGCTAAACACTCTATACGATCAAAAGAGATACCAAAATAGCGCACTTGACGGATACTTGATGGCAGCGATCCTCAAAAACGAGGGACTAAATAAAGAGAGCGAAAAAGTGCTAAAAGGACTAAATAAATCGACCTTTGACCGCGAAAAAGAGCTAGCAGATAACTTTGGCTCAGAGATCAGAAACAAGGCCTTTATGTTACTTTTGCACGCCAATCACTTTGAAAAAAACGCATTTAGCGACGAGCTAGCAGACTACCTGATCGCTCGCATAGATAAGCTGCATTCGACACAGGAGCGCGCATTTACGCTAAGAGCGCTAAGAGCATATATCAAAGACGTCTCAAGCGAGAACAAATTTAAGCTAATCGCCGACGGACACGATCTAAATTTCGACGGTCGCGGAGCTATCAACATCGCTCCTAAAAAGCCTGAGATTACTATCGTACCTGAAAACGGCGCAGCCGTGTATCTAGGCGTTAGCGCGTCAGGCTACAAAAAGCTAGACGTAAATCACAAATTTGACAAGAAAGGGCTTGATATCTATAGAACCTTCGTCGGCAAAGACGGCAAAGAGATCGATATCAACGCACTAAAGGTAAACGATATCATCTACTCTAAGCTATCGCTAAAAACGAATGAGTTTATCAGAAACGGCGTGATAAACGAAACGATCAGCCCTTGCCTTGAGGTAGTAAACGAAAATATCGTACCAAACGTAAGAACTGAAGCTACGAAAAACTCTTTAACTCTCGAGCATCAAAACATCGAGGACGACAGAGTTTTGAGCTTTTATAGTTTGAGTGCCAGCAAGGATGCGCACGTGCTTTATACGCCTCTTCGAGTCGTTATGAGCGGCAAGTGCATGCTACCTGCGGTCATCACGGAAAACATGTACGACGAGAGTATGAGCGACTACGATCTAGCTCAGCACGAATTTATCGTCAAATGATCCTTTGCGAAGCGGTTTTTTAGCCGCTTCGCTTTCTTTGCCTATTCTTAAAAACAACCTATTTTAAACATACTATTAGCAAATTTGTAGTAAAATCCGACATTTTTTAAACAATTATTAAGGATAAAATATGGCGGAATTTTACGACGCAAAAGAAGTAGAAGATAAATTTTATAAAATTTGGGAAGAACGCGGATATTTCGAGATAGACGCAAACAAAAACATCCGCAAAGACGGACGTAAATTTTGCATCATGATGCCGCCTCCAAACGTAACTGGCTCGCTTCACATCGGGCACGCGCTAACCTTTACCCTGCAAGACATAATGACGCGCTACAAAAGAATGGACGGCCACAAAACGCTGTGGCAGCCGGGCCTTGATCACGCCGGTATCGCCACGCAAAACGTCGTTGAAAAGCAGCTCCTAGCCCAAGGCATCAAAAAAGAGGAGCTCGGACGCGAAAAATTCGTAGAAAAAGTCTGGGAGTGGAAAGAAAAAAGCGGCGGTATGATCGTTCACCAGATGCGTAAACTAGGCGTTTCTCCTGCATGGTCGCGCCAAAGATTTACGATGGATGAGGGACTAAGAATAGCGGTCAAAAAGGCATTCGTAAATCTCTACGAAAAAGGCTTAATTGTGCGCGAAAACTACATGATAAACTGGTGTACGCACGATGGTGCTCTTTCTGACATCGAGGTCGAGCATAAAGAAAACAAAGGCAAGCTTTATCATTTGAGATACTACCTTGCGGGAGAACAAGATAAATTTATCGTTGTGGCAACGACAAGGCCGGAGACCTACTTCGGCGATACCGCGGTAATGGTAAACCCAAGCGACGAACGTTATAAAAATTTGATCGGTAAAAAAGTCATCCTGCCGATAATCGGTCGCGAGATAAAGATCATCGCCGACGAGCACGTCGATATGGAGTTTGGAACAGGTCTTGTTAAAGTCACTCCCGCGCACGACACTAACGACTACGAAGTCGGCAAAAGGCATGATCTAGAGTTTATCACCGTTTTTGACGAAAAAGGCATCCTAAACGAGCAGTGCGCGCAGTTTAAGGGACTTGAGCGACTAGAGGCCAGAGACGTAATCGTAGCAGAACTAGAAAAGCTAGGAAACGTCGAAAAGATCGAAGACTACGAAAATCAAGTCGGCTACTGCTACCGCTGCAAAAACGTCGTCGAGCCATACATCTCAAAGCAGTGGTTCGTCAAAAAACAGATCGCAGACGACGCGATCGCAAAGGTCGGCGAAGGATTAGCCAAATTTTACCCGGCTCACTGGATAAACAGCTTTAACGCCTGGATGCGCGAGCTTCGCGACTGGTGTATCTCGCGCCAGCTATGGTGGGGGCATCAGATCCCGGTATTTTACTGTGACGCGTGCGGACACGAGTGGGCAGACGAAGGCGATCCGACGCAGTGTCCAAAATGCAAAAGCGCAAATTTCCATCAAGACCCAGACGTCCTAGATACCTGGTTTAGCTCGGGGCTTTGGCCGTTTAGCACGCTTGGCTGGGGCAACGGCGAGGAGCTAAAAAACGAGAAATGGTTTGACGGCGATTTGGCCGAATTTTACCCAAACAACCTGCTAATTACCGGATTTGATATTTTGTTTTTCTGGGTGGCTAGGATGATGTTTCAGGGCGAAAACGCGCTAGGCAAGCTGCCGTTTGACGATATTTATCTGCACGCTCTGGTTAAAGACGAGCAAGGCAGAAAAATGAGCAAGAGTCTAGGCAACGTCATCGATCCGCTCGTTAGCATCGATGAATACAGCGCCGACGTCCTACGCTTTACGCTTGCGCTGCTAGCCGTACAGGGACGCGACATCAAGCTAAGCGACGAAAAGATGAAGCTCGTGCGAAATTTTACGAACAAGCTTTACAACGCGAGCAAATATCTGCTGCTAAACGAGTCTAAATTTGCAAATTTAAGCGACGCCAAAATCGAAACGAAGCTTGGCAAATACATGCTAAGCCGCTTTAACAAGTGCGTGCGCGAGGTGCGAGAAAACATAGACGCCTACCGCTTTAATGACGCGGCAAACGCGATTTATAAATTTTTATGGGACGAGTTTTGCGACTGGGGCATCGAGCTTAGCAAAGCCGATAAGGGCAGCGTAAAAGAGCTTGGAGCGATATTTAAAGAGGCTATGAGGCTACTTAGCCCGTTTATGCCGTTCATCTCCGAGTACCTTTTCCACGAACTTAGCGGCTCAAATTTAGAAAACGCAAGCTCAATCATGATAGAGGCGTATCCGCAGGCTAAAGAGCGCGATTTACAGATAGAAAAGACCTTTGAGCTAGTGATCGAGGCGATAGTAGCTATCCGCCGCGCAAAGGCGACCATCGAGCAAGGCAACTCAAAAATCCCAAAAGCTTTCATCAAGCTAAACGGAAACGAAAATTTGACCGAGGCGACAAACTACATCTCGCTGCTAGCTAAGTGCGAACAGATCGAGTTTTGCGACGATAAAATCGAAAACGCCGCGCGCGACGTGAGCGAAAATTTAGAGGCGTTCGTGCCGCTTGAAGGCGTGGATATGAGCGCGGTGATCATGCGACTGCGGTCGCAAAAAACTAAACTAGAAAAAGAGATAGCAAAGCTCTCAAGTATGCTAAATAACGAGAAATTCGTAGCCTCCGCTCCGCAAGCCGTAGTCGAAGCCAACCGTGAAGGACTGCAAAGCGCGCAGGAGAAATTCGCCAAGGTATGCGACGAACTAAAGGTATTCGGCGAGTGAGTTGCTCGCTAAATTTTTAAATTTTAAATAAAGGAGAAAAAATGAAAGGCAGCATCGGTGGATTTACTTTAGGCACAGTCATAGCCGTCGCACTATCATGGGGAGCCAACAAAAGCATATTGTGGGCGATAATTCACGGATTTTTAAGTTGGATATACGTGATTTATTATTTGCTGATGAAGTGAAATTTCATCAGCAGCGAGCCGTTTTGCTCGCTAAATTTTAAAATTTAAAGGATAAAAAAATGAGCAAAAAAATAAAAATAGCGGTTTTAGGATATGGAAATTTAGGTCGCGGCGTAGAGCTTGCCGCTAGAAATAGCAAGGATTTAGAATTAACAGCAGTTTTTAGCCGCAGAAATCCAAGCGAAGTAAAAACATGCGGTGCGCCGGTGTTTAGCGCGGATGAAATTTTATCGCACAAGGGTAAATTTGATGTTTTAGTTCTTTGCGGCGGTAGCGCGACGGATCTACCGACTCAGACGCCAGAATTTGCGCTAAATTTCAATGTCGTAGATAGCTTCGATACGCACGCAAAAATCCCTGAGCACTTCGCTGCCGTAGACGCCGCAGCCAAAGCGGGCGGAAATGTAGGCATCATCGCCGTAGGCTGGGATCCGGGGCTGTTTTCGCTAAATAGACTATTTGGCGAGAGCGTGCTGGAAAACGGCAGCAGTTATACGTTTTGGGGTAAAGGCGTGAGCCAAGGCCACTCCGACGCTATCCGCAGAATCGAGGGCGTCGTGGATGCGCGCCAATACACCGTGCCGATAGAAAGCGCCTTGGAACGAGTTCGCGCTGGCGAAAACCCGAAACTTAGCACGCGCGAAAAGCACCTGCGCGAGTGCTACGTCGTAGCCGAGGACGGCGCCGATAAAGCGCGCATAGAAAAAGAGATAAAAACGATGCCAAACTACTTCGCCGACTACGACACGAGCGTGCATTTTATCGATCTTGCGACGCTTAAAAAAGAGCACGGCGGCATCCCTCACGGAGGATTCGTCCTGCGAAGCGGAGCGACTGGCGAGCGCGGAGAAAATAAACACTTGATCGAGTTTTTGCTAAAGCTTGATTCAAATCCCGAATTTACCGCAAGCGTGCTCGTAGCCTACGCGCGCGCGGCGTATCGTTTGGCGCAAAAGGGCGAGTGCGGCGCGCTTAGCGTATTTGACATCGCTCCGGCTCTTCTTTCGCCAAAGAGCGCAGACGAGCTAAGGCGCGAAATTTTATAAATTTTAGTAGCGCTTCGGCGGAATTATGAATGAGGAAATTTGAGTGATAAAAATAGAAAATTTAAAGAAATTTTACGGAGCGACGCAGATCATAGACGGCGTCAGCCTAACCGTAAAAAAAGGCGAAATTTTCGCCATCGTAGGCCACAGCGGCGCGGGTAAATCTACCCTGCTTCGCTGCATAAACGGCCTAGAGGACTATCAAGGCGGCAGCCTAAAGGTATTTGACAAAGAAATCTCGGCGCTAAAAGACAGAGAGCTAAGAGAACTTAGGCGAGATGTGGGGATGATATTTCAGCACTTCGCGCTGATGGCGAGGAAAACGGCGTTTGAAAACATCGCTACTCCGCTTAAATTTTGGAGTTACTCAGACGGCGATATCAAAAAAAGAGTGAGCGAGCTGCTAGAGCTAGTCGGCCTTGCAAACAAAGCCACAAGCTACCCCGGCGAGCTAAGCGGCGGACAAAAGCAGCGCGTCGCCATCGCCCGCGCCCTTGCGCTAAGTCCAAAAATTTTACTCTCCGACGAGGCTACCTCGGCGCTTGATCCAAATACGACGAATTCGATACTCGAGCTTTTAAAACAGATCAATCAAACGCTAAATATCAGCGTCGTTTTAGTTACGCACGAGATGGAGGTCGTAAAAAGCATCGCGCGCCGCGCAGTGCTGCTAGAAAGCGGCAAGATAATCGGCAGTGGCACGATCGAGGAGCTATTTTTAAAGCCAGATGAAAAGATGAAGGAATTCCTCGGCGAGGATGAAATTTTGCCGAGCGAGGGCGTAAATATCAGGCTATTTTTCCCAAAAGAAGTCGCACAAAACAGCGTCATCACGCATATGGCGCGCACGCTAAATATCGACTTTAACATCGTCTGGGGCAAGCTTGAAAAGCTAAACGAAAACGTGCTTGGCTCACTCGTTATAAACGTCGATCCTAAAGACGAAGCGCGCGTGACCGAGTACATCAAGCAAAGCGGCGTATTATGGGAGGTGGCGTGATGTTTGGCATAGATTTTTCTAAATTTCCCGACGTTTTCGAGCGCATTTTGCTCCCGGCTATCGGCGAGACGCTCTATATGAGCGTAGTTTCTACGCTTTTAGCGTTTCTCATAGGCCTGGTGCCCGCTATCTTGCTCGTTCTTTCGGCGCAAGACGGCCTAAAGCCAAACAAACCGCTATTTATCGCGCTTGATATCACGGTAAATACGCTAAGAAGCTTTCCTTTTATTATCCTCATCATCGTGCTTTTCCCGCTCACGCGCCTGATCGTAGGCACCAGTATCGGCACTAGCGCGGCTATCGTTCCGCTTACTATCGGCGCAGCACCGTTTATCGCTAGGCTGATCGAGAGCGCGCTAAAAGAGGTCGATAAAGGCATCATCGAGGCTGCCAGAAGCTTTGGTAGCTCAAATTTTCAGATTATTTTTAAGGTGATGTTCGTAGAGGCGCTGCCCGGCATCGTGGCTTCTATCACGCTCACGCTTATCGTTATCATCGGCTTTTCGGCGATGGCGGGGGCGGTCGGTGGCGGCGGACTGGGATCTGTTGCGATAAACTACGGCTATCAGAGATTTCGCCCGGATATCATGCTTTATACCGTCGTGATTTTAATCATAATGGTTCAAATTTTCCAATCATTAGGAAATTTTATTTATAAGATCACAAAGAAATGATTTCTATGTCTGATTTTATTTTCTTTTAAACTTTTTTTGCATAAAATCCCGAAATTAATTTTACAAAGAAAGGATAGAAAATGAAATCAGATATGTGCGAAATGCGTCGCTTCACTGAACTTAAGTCGTCGAAAGACTAACGCTAAGCGCAAAATTTCTTTTTAAGCGCTTAGTTTCGCTAAGCATTTAAAAAGAAATTTAAGCCTCCGCTCATATCCTTTTTTTAAATGCTAGCCAAATTTTAAAAAGGATATAAAATGAAAAATCTACTCAAATACTCTCTAGTCGCTCTAAGCCTAACGGTCGCCGCAAATGCCGCCGAGAAAATCGTCGTAGGCGCTACGCCGGTTCCGCATGCCGAAATTTTGGAAGTCGTAAAACCAATCCTAGCAAAAGACGGCTTTACTCTTGAGATCAAAGAATTTAACGACTACTCTACTCCAAATTTAGCCACCGAGGACGGCGATCTAGACGCTAACTACTTCCAGCACCTGCCGTATCTTGAGGAATTTAACAAAAACAAAGGCACTCATCTAGTTAAAACAGTTGGTGTTCACCTCGAGCCTATGGGCGTTTACTCTAAAAAGATAAAAGATATCAAAGAGCTAAAAGACGGCAGCACCGTAGCGATACCAAACGACCCGACAAACGAGAGCCGCGCGCTTGACGTGCTAGCTAGCGCAGGTCTTATAAAGCTAAACGACAACCCCCTAAAAACTCCGCTTGATATCACGGAAAACCCAAAAAAGCTAAAATTTGAAGAGATCGAGACCGCTCAAGTTCCTCGTACGCTAGATGACGTCGCCATCGCCGTTATCAACACGAACTACGCTCTAAACGCCAACCTAAACCCGACCAAAGACGCACTCGTGCTTGAGAGCAAAGATAGCCCGTACACCAACTACGTCGTGGTCAAAGTCGGCAACGAAAACAGCCCGAAAATCAAAGCTCTAGACAAAGCCGTCACGAGCCCGGAGGTAAAGAAATTTATCGAGGAAAAATATAAAGGCGCGATAATCCCGACGTTTTAATCAAATTTAGCCCCGCCCGCTCAAATTTAGCGGCGCGGGCAAATTTAGCAAAACGACGAATCCAAATTTAGTTTAGAGACCGCTCTTAAAATAAAACGGCGTAAAAGCTTTTACCTTTTTAGCGCCGTTTTTTATCAAAAAAAGGAATGATAATGCAATTTTCAAAAATACTTCTTGGCGCGCTTCTAGCTAGCGGCCTATACGCTGCAAATAGCGACAAAACAATCACTGTAGGCGCATCTCCCGTGCCTCACGCCGAGATTTTAGAAGAGGTCGTAAAGCCGATCCTAGAAAAAGAAGGCTACAAGCTCGAAGTCAAAATCTTTAATGACTATGTGATACCAAACCTCGCCGTCGAAAACGGCGAACTCGACGCCAACTACTTCCAGGGCCTTCCGTATATGAAGTCGTTTAACAAAGACAAAGGCACTCACATCGTGCCGACCGTGGGCGTACACGTCGAGCCTATGGGGGCGTATTCTAAAAAGATAAAAAGCCTAGACGAGCTAAAAAACGGCGATATCATCGCCATCTCAAACAACGCCGCAGACTCGACGCGCTCGATAAATTTGCTAGAAAAAGCCGGCATCGTAAAGGCTAAAGAGAGCGAATACAAATCCCCGCTAGATATCACGGAAAACCCGAAAAATCTCAAATTTAAAGAGATGGAGTCCGCACAGACGCCACGCTCTTTAGATGACGTCGCACTAGCCTTTATCAACGTGAACTACGCCCTAGACGTTGGCCTCAAACCGACCAAAGACGCGCTAATCCTCGAGGATAAAGATAGCCCGTACACCAACTACGTAGCGACCAAAGCGGGCAACGAAAACAGCCCAAAAATCAAAGCTCTAGATAAAGCGATACTAACTCCAGAGGTTAAAGACTTTATCGTAAAGCGCTACCAAGGCGCGGTGATACCGAGCTTCTGATCGCATCAAATTTGAGCGATTTGCCATCGTAAAATTTAGTATTTAAAATCGCAACAGGCGTATTTTGCGTAAATTTTACGGCTCAAATTTGAAAAACCGAAAATAGTCGAGAAAAATCTCCAAAAACAAAACGGCGTAAAAGCTTTTACCTTTTTAGCGCCGTTTTTTAAAATAAAAAAGGAAAATATAATGAAAGTTTTTAAAATTTTAGCAAGTTTGGCGCTAGCCTTTAACCTCTATGCAGCAGACAAAGATCACACTATCGTAGTAGCCGTCTCTCCGGTACCTCACGCAGAAATCATGGAGTTTATCAAACCCGTCCTAGCTAAAGAGGGCTACGATCTAGTCATCAAAGAGATAAACGACTACTCGATCCCGAATTTAGCGACGCAAGACGGAGATTTGGACGCGAATTTCTTTCAGCACTGGCCGTATCTAAAAAATCACAATGAAACCAAGGGCACGACCTTGATAACCGCCGCAGCGATACATCTCGAGCCGCTTGGCTTTTACTCTAAAAAGATAAAAAACCTAAGCGAGCTAAAAGACGGCGCTAAAGTCGCGATCGCCTACGATCCGACTAACGGCAACCGCGCTCTAAACATCCTGCAAAAAGCCGACCTCATAGAGCTAGATAAGAGCGCCGAGCTCGCCACGCCAAAAGACATCGTGAAAAATCCAAAGCGCCTAAATTTCGTCGAGCTTGAGGGCGCGCAGATACCCCGCACTCTGGACGAAGTCGATCTAGCCGCCATCAGCACAAACTTTGTCCTTGATATCGGTATGAATCCTAAAAAAGACTCGCTAGCTATCGAAGGTACGGAAAGCCCGTACGCCAACATCATCGCGGTCAAAGCGGGCAATGAAAACAGCCCGAAAATCAAGGCTCTCGTTAAAGCCGCAACCAGCCCCGAGACGAAAGAGTTTATCCTAAAAAGATATGACGGAGCGATACTGCCGGTATTTTGATTACGCACAGCTTGCGCTTTGACGCAGGCCGAAAGCTTTTTTGGCCGATTTAAAAGTCGGCCGATAAAATTTGAGTCAAATTTGACTCTCAATCGGACGCGGTTAAATTTACAAATCAAATTTAACCGCTACGCGCCGATTTATCCATCTTAAAACCAACCAAATAAACGCAAAAATTAATCCTATCTCGCGCACGCCCCTCGCGCCGTCAAAATTTGTTTTGCAGCTGTATAAAGCTAAAATTTACCGTAGTTTGCTAAAATCATAATTTTAAATTTAAGGAGAAAAATGCTAGGCGATTTTATAAATTTTATCGTCCAAACCGTCGGCGAGTGGGGATATGCGGGCATATTTTTGATGATGTTTTTAGAGAGTTCGTTTTTTCCGTTTCCAAGCGAAGTGGCGATGATACCCGCGGGCTACCTCGCGCACCAAGGACAGATGAGCCTAGTGCTAGCGTGGTGCGCAGGCACGGCGGGCAGCCTCGCAGGAGCCGTGTTTAACTACTATTTGTGTTACTTTTTTGGGCGCGAGCTCGTACTAAAATACGGCAAATACGTCGGCATTACAAAGGTAAAAATGCGTAAATTTGAGGCGTTTTTCAAAAGGCACGGCGAGATTTCGACTTTTAACTGCCGCCTGATCCCGGGCATTCGCCAATACATCAGCCTGCCTGCGGGCCTTGCTAAAATGAATCTTTTTAAATTTAGTCTCTACACGACTCTTGGTGCGGGCATCTGGGTCGCCATACTGCTTGCAGTGGGCTGGTATCTAGGCAAAAACTACGACAAGAGCGCATTTAGCCACATCGTAGTCGCCCTACTCGCCGCAGTCGGCCTACTGACAGCGCTTTATATCGTTTACGTAAAACGCCTAAGTAAAAAATCAAAAATCGGCGCACGAGAGCTAGAATAAGCCACCGAGCAAGCCAGCAAGTAAAGCCGAAATTTAAATTACGGCTTTACGTTGCGAGGTCTACTTTATCAAATTTAACCGCAAGCCATCGCCGCGCCAAAAAGTATCCAGAGTTTTACTAAAATTTAACTTCGCCGCTACCAATCAAAAGCAGCAGAGCGGTTTTCTATCCCTCAAATTTACAAAAAATAGCGTTTTTAGAGACTGTATAAAAAGTTTATGTGTTTAAATTTTACGCCTTAAGGCAATAAATTTGATTACTTTTAAAGCTTCTTTAGTGAAATTAAAAAATGAAAATTTAGCCCTTTTTGCGTCTTTGTTTTTCAAATAATACCCGCGCAAATCAAGCGCCAAAAGCGTGACAAGGGAAGGAAACATGTAGATATTTATGGCGATAAGCACGATGCGAAGCGTAACGGTATCTTTTAAAATAGCTTGTAAATTTAGGCTATTTTCGATACTGACGTAGTAAACGCCGATCACGGCAAAAAGCGCAGCGATGCGTAAAATTTTAGATACGATTTCGTTGCCGAGTTTTGAGATATTTTCACTCACGGCTAGCGACAAAAACAACCAGCAAAATATCCAAATAAGCGCAAAAACGGCGTCTAAAAGCAAATTTTCGTCATAACGCTCGCGTACTACGATAGCAAAAACGGGCGAGAAAATCAGGCTCAAGACGAACCAAAAAAGCGAACGAAACGCAAGTAGGACGAAACACGCATAGATACAAGCGCTAGCGGCAAGCAAAAGCCACTCTGCACCAAAAACTAGTCCGAGCGCGTAAACGCCGATGCAAAGCGTAAAAAGGCCGCAAAAGAGCGAATAATAGCCCTCAAGCAGCCTCGTAGCCTTTAAATTTATATTTTCAAAAAAGTTTAGCACGTAGATTACGAAATTTTCTTTTGTTTCGGACGAAATACCTTCATCACGCTCTCATCGGTCTCGATAAATGCGCCGCCGATGAGATCGATACAGTACGGAATCGCCGGAAATACCGGCTCTAGGCACTCTTTGATCGCCTTTGGCTGGCCGGGTAAATTTACGATGAGCGCGTGTCCTCTGATACCAGCCGTTTGGCGCGACAGGATCGCTGTGGGGACGTATTTTAGGCTAGCCGTTCTCATTAGCTCGCCAAAGCCGGGCATCATCTTTTCGCATACGGCCTCGGTAGCTTCCGGCGTCACGTCGCGAGGAGCAGGTCCCGTGCCGCCCGTAGTTAGCACTAAATCGCAGCCCAGAACGTCTATCATGTGTTTTAGACGCTCTTTTATAAGTTCAATCTCATCAGGGATCACTTCGTAAAAATACTCACGCTCGCTCGTTATCCAGCCGTCTAAGACCTCTTTTATCGCCGCGCCCGACAAATCGTCGTATTTGCCCTCGCTAGCGCGGTCGCTCAGCGTCAATATGCCTATTTTTGCTTTCATTTTTTCTCCTTAAATTTAGTTGTAAAACTCTTTGATTATCCTACCTAGCGCGTCTTTATCGATACTCTCAGAAATCTCGATATGCTCGCTGATGCGCTCTAGCTGCGCCTTCATGCCTGCTAAAAACGTCCCGACCTCGGCATATGCCTCTTGCAGTAGCTCCTCGGTATCCGCCGCATTTGGTATCAAAGCGCGCCCCATACCGTACTCAAAGACCATATTTTGCGCGATCTCGCGAGCTTTTTGGATGTCGGTGCCCGAGTTTGAAAAAGTATCGTCTTTGACCATCTTTAGCGCGCTCATGCCTGCCAAACAGACCTTGATACGCGCAAACATCTGTGAGCGCGACTCTATCTCTCGCTCAGGACGCATAAACTGCTCCTCGACGAGAGAAATTTTTTCAAATTCTATCCCGAACCAATACGCCGCCAAAGCCTTTGCACCCTGATAGAGCGCTTGGATGCGCTTTTCCTCGTCGTTGTAGCTTAAAATCCTCTTTTTACCGAGCAAGACTTTGTTTAAAACGCTTTCAAAATCGCTAAACTCTATCATCTCGCCGCCGCGTCTTAGCGCATTTATCGCAGCTTCGTTTACCAGCGTAGAAAGCGCCGCCCCGCTAAAACCGACGCTAATGCGCGCCACGTCTTGCGCATCTACGCTCGTGTTTTTGTCTTTTAGATAGGATTTTAAAATCTCGACCCTATCGCTAAAATCAGGCATCGAAAGAAAAATGCGCCTATCAAATCGTCCCGAACGTAGCAGTGCCTCGTCTATCATCTCGATGCGGTTGGTCGCGGCGATCACGATGACGCCAGAGTTATCCTCAAAGCCGTCCATCTCGGTCAGTAGCTGATTTAGCGTGGCCTCGCGCTCGTCGTTTCGGTTGCCGCCGCGCACCTTGCCCACGGCGTCGATCTCATCGATAAAGATGATGGACGGCGCATACGCTTTAGCCTTTAAAAACAGCTCATGCACGCGTTTTGCGCCCATACCGACGTAAATTTGCACAAAACTCGCGCCACTTTGGTAAAAAAACGGCACTCCCGCCTCGCCCGCGACGGCCTTTGCCACTAGCGTTTTACCCACGCCTGGAGGCCCCACCATCAGCACGCCTTTTGGCATTTTGATGCCGAATTTTTTATATTTTACGGGATCTTTTAGAAAATCTACGATCTCGCTTAGCTCAAATTTGACGTCTTTTATGCCCGCCACGTCGCTAAATTTGACGTTTGAGATAGCAGGAGCCACCGAGCTAGTGGCAATATTGTCGTACTCGTAGACGTTTGCTTTTTGATTTTCGTTTTGAGCGGCAAGCTTTTGTTTTTTAAACCTCGCATAAATCGCAAGCCCCGCAAAACAGATAACAAGCAGCGCCAGCACGGCTAAAATTTCATCCAGTACGGGCGTCTCTTTTTTTAGATCGACGGGCACTTTTTGCACCAGAGCGCGCATGTCCACGCCATCTTTTACGATGATATATTTGTTGCCACCCTTAGTCGTGAGCTCTAGCTCGCCGCCGTTTACGGTCGCGCTTGCGATCATGTCGCCTTCTAGCAGCTTTTCGTAGCTTTCGTACATTATGCTTTTTGGCTGACTTCTACCTACCGCAACGGCTAGCAAAACCGCCAAAATAGCCGTCAAAATCACGATAATCTTTTGTTTATTTAGCTTAAATTTGTGCATAGTCGCCCTCGCTTTTTACTTCAAATTTGTCTATGACCGCCCACTCTTTTAAAATTTGCTTATCCGTTTTGATTTTTACTTTGTTATAAAACTGATCGAAGCCTTCGTAAAATTCGCAGTTTAGCTGCTCGACCAAAACATTTAGGCTCCCGCCTTTTCTGGCATGTTCTTGCCTAAATTTAAAATTATTTTCCGCTACGATTTGTTTTAAAATTTTAAGCCTAGCCTTCGCCACGTCGCCGCTAACGTCCACTTTCATATCCGCCGAGTGCGTGCCCGTGCGCGGTGAATAAGCAAAGCAGTGTAGATGCGTGAGCGGAAATTTTTTAAAATTTACCAGCGCCTCGCTCCAAATTTCTTCGCTCTCGCCAGGATGCCCAACGATGTAGTCGGTTCCTAGCGCAAAGCCTATCTCACTAAGCTCCAAAAACAGCTCCAAATCCCTAAAGGCTTGATTTCGCCGCCGCATGATACGTAGCATCGCCTCACTCGTATGCTGAAGCGCGATGTGCAGGTGCCGCTCCAGCCAGCTCTCTTTTAAAATCTCGCGAAAGCTCTCGTCTATCTGGCTTGGTTCGATACTACCAAGCCTTATGCGCTTTATGCCGCCTATTTTACCGAGCCGTCCTAGCAAGCGGCCCAGGCTTGAGCCCGTATCCTTGCCGTAGCTGCCGATGTTTGTGCCCGTTAGCACTAACTCGTTGTAACCGTTGTAGGCTAAAATTTTAGCCTCGCGTAAAATCGCCTCCTCGTCCATACTGCGCGCTTTGCCGCGAACGGCCGGGATGATGCAGTAGCTACACGCAAAGTCGCAACCCTCTTGGATTTTGATAAAGGCTTTGGTATGATTTTCGTAGTTGGTTACGATATTTTTGTCGATACTTTTTAAATTTCCCAGCTCGAAAAACGGATCTTGCGACTTTAGCAGCGCGTTTATATCCTCTTTTTTACTCGCGCCTATCACGCCAAAAACCGCGCTTTTGTTAAACAGCTCCTTACCCTTGCTCACCGCGCCGCAGCCCGTTAGTATCACTCTAGCGCCGCGTTTTTTTATGCCGTTTATGTAGCTGCGAGCGCCGCTATCGGCGGAGTTTGTGACCGTGCAGGAGTTTACCACTACGATGTCGGCTTCGTTTTCGTCGCTAACGATATCGTAGTCTTTGACGTAACTTTTCATCAGCTCGGTGTCGTAGATGTTCGTGCGGCAGCCGAAGGTTTTAAAATACACCTTCTCTCGGCGCGGCTCTTGCTGGGTCAAATTTGAGTTAGGCTTCATGCTTCTCCTCGCCGCCTTCGCCCATCGGCTTTGACTCGCCTGCTTTTACGCGTCTATCCATGTATAAAGTCTGCGTCGGATAGGCGATCACGATGTCGTCGTGGCTAGCGATGGCTTCCATTATCTCCGCACTTATCGTGCTTCGCAAAGATAGCGTGGCAAATGTGTTTGCCATATACCAGACCGAAATTTTCACACCGTAAGGCTCGATAAAGGTAAACACGCGCGGCTCGACGTTCGGGTTTTTTATACTGTATTGGTTTCGCAGCTTGCTCATTTGCTTTTTGGCGATCTCGGTGTAGCCTTTGGAGTATTTTCGCGCGATATCCTTGATGATGTGGGCGGCTTTTTTGTGGTTAGAATCAAAGCTACAAACCACGTCGATGCCGTCCCAGACGGTCTTCATGCCGTGGTGCGAGTAGTTTGCAATCAGATCGGTGAAGATATAGTTGTTCGGTACGAATATAATGCGCCCCGCCCTGCGGTTTGAGTTTACCGTGACGATCGTGACGTCCTCGTAAATAGTCATCCTAAGCAGCGAGATATCGATGATGTCGCCCACGACGTCCTCTCCGTCCTTGCGCACCTTGATGCGGTCGCCGACGTGGAAGCTACCGCCAAAAACCACCACCGTCCAGCCGAGCATACTCATGAACATATCTTTCATCGCAATCGCGATACCCGCAGACGCAAAGCCCAGCACCGTGACAAGATAGGTTACGTTTTCGATATAGGCAAAAAGCAAAATCATGATGATGAGCGTGATGTTTACGAGGTTTATAAATTTATTCGCCGTATAGAGGCGCTCATTGTCGGTGATCGTCTTTTTGATGATAAATTTGAACAAAAACGAAAGCCCGATAACGACAACGATAAATATACCGATATCTAGCGCCTTTTTCATCTGCGCCTTGATATCCTCGCTAGTGCGGTTTATCGCCTCGTTTACGCGCTTTTCGTATACGCCGTATGTGGTCTTTGCGATGTCGGCGGCGGCGTTAAATTCCGCTAGTTCCTGTCTAGCCTCGGCAAGCTCGGCTTGAAAGCGCGCATCGTCGCTCAAATTTACGATCTGAGTTAAAATTTGCTCTTTTCTAGCTAGCTCGTCGGTCGTCTTAGAAAGCCCGTCTAGTCGGCGTTTATACTCGTCCTTTTCGCTTCTTAGCTGCTTTATGTGCGAAAAGCCCGAGATCACGGCGACGGGATTGGTTATCTTTTGTAAAATTTCTATCTCGGGAGCCGTTATCATGCTAGAAAACGGCGCTTTTTGAAACTCCCTTAAAAGCTCGATCTGCTCTTTTAGCGTGCTTTGCTTTTTTTGTAGTTCGAGTACTTTTTCAGTATTTTTAGCCTGTTTTTTTATTGCCGCTTCGATTTCATCGAGCTCCGCGCTTAGCTTTTGAAAGGTGTTGTAGTTTGAGTAGCGAGTCGCCCAGATATTATCGGCTAGCTCATCCTCGATAAACGACAAAGACGCGTTTAGCTCGGATAACTGGGCTTCTTTGGTTGCGTTAAATTCGCTAGGAATATCATCAAGCGAATAAGCAAAGATCGCAAAAAATAAAATAAATAAAATTTTTCTCATTCAAACTCTCTTAAAACGTCCATTACGAGCTCGCGCGGCACGTCTTTTCGTATCTCGTATGCGCCGATACCTCGCGGCAGGATAAATTTGATCGCGGAGTTTTCCGCCTTTTTATCAAGAAAAAACGCCTCGTAAAAGCTGCTTGCATTTGGCACCTTGTAGCTTATCGGCAGGCCGAATTTAACCAAAAGCTCCGCCACGCGCGCCTTTTGCCCCTCGCTCATAAGGCCTAGCTTCACCGCTAGTGCGTTAGCCATATTCATACCGATCGCTACCGCTTCGCCGTGTAGATATTTTTTATAGCTCGTTTCGTTTTCTATCACGTGAGCGAAGGTATGGCCGTAGTTTAGCACCGCGCGAACGCCTTTTTCGCGCTCGTCGGCCTCTACGGCGGCGGCCTTTATCTGCACGCAGCGGTAGATCAAATTTTGCAAATTCGCTTCATCCGTCAAATTTGCGTCCTCCATCCACGAAAATAGCTTTTCATCAAAGGTTATAGCCATCTTTACGGCCTCTGCAAGGCCTGCTGCAAATTCGCGCTTTTCAAGCGTCTTTAAAAATCCCGTTTCACAGTAAACGGCGCTTGGTTGATAAAACGAGCCGATTAGATTTTTGCCGAATTTGTTATTTACGCCCGTTTTTCCGCCCACGCTAGCATCCACTTGCGCTAGCAGAGTAGTCGGGATGTTTATAAATTTGATCCCGCGCTCAAAAATGCTCGCCGCAAAGCCCGCCATATCGCTCACCACTCCGCCGCCAAGCGCGATGATAACGCTGCTTCGGTCGAGGCGGCTAACGAAAAGCTGCTCTAAAATCGCCTCGATAGTTTGCATATTTTTATACTCTTCGCCGTCCGGGACGCTGATGATAAATTTTTGCGGACAGTCGATGCGCGAGAGTAAATTTTGCAGATAAAGCCCGCCTACTTTTGCGTTGGTTACGATAGCGACTTTAGCGTCAAATTTAAGCTTGTTTAGCTCGTTTATATAGACGCCGTAACCGGGCTTGCCGTCAAATTTTATATCTATTTTCATCTTATTCTCCGCTTTTATTTTATCCAAAATAGCCTAATTTATCGGTATAAAAATTTGATAATTATCGCTAAGGCGCGAGTACAAACGGTTCATGTCATTTGAAAACGCCGCAAACGCGTCTTTTTTACTGATCTTTTTCGTAAACGGCACGAACTGGAGCAAATTTCGCTCTTTTTTTAGCCTTAAAATCGGATTTGAGTTTTTATCCTCCACAACCTCGATCTTACGCCCGAAAATCTTAGCCAAGCTATCAAAATGCTCCTCCATCTCCTCGTCTGCGCCGTTTCGGCCGAAGTGATAAAGGGTGATAGGCATATCAAGCTGCGAGCAGCAGTCCATGATGACGGCCGATTGGCTCTCTATCTCATCGCCAAAACCGCTACTTAGCACCACACCCTTTTTGATCTCGTCGATGTCGCTTTTACCGATGGCGGCGACTGGTTTTTTTAGCTCGAAAAGCAGCCTTTTGTGCGCGGAGAAAAATTTATTGTCCGTCACCACTAGCCCGACGTCGTTTTTAAAAACATCGTCTTTTATCTGCCCTACTCCGCCTCCGAAATAATCAAACATCACTGTCGCCATCTCGTCGTTTACGGACTTTAGCCTTTCGTAGGCTAAATTTAGCGCAGGATTTACGACCTTGACGAAAAGGCGCCTGTTGTTTAGCTTTTCGTGCAGTTTTAGACTCTGCTCAAGCAGCCTTATGCACAGCTTTTCGCCCATCTTTTTCATGTCTAAAAACAGATAAATATTATGCCCAAACGGGTTTGGAAACTGCCCCGTTTCTTTTTTTACGCTTCTAAATACGCTTAAAAGCACGCTTGGTTCGCCCACTATTAGCAAAACGTCACCCGGCAGGATCATTAAATTTGGCTTTGCGATCATGAAATTTGAACCGCGATAAATCATCGCTATGCGCCATTTTTTCTGCGTTATCGAGCTGATATGACGGTACATAAAGGAGCTGCCTATGGGCACCTTTACTTCCATTATCTCGCCCTTGCCAAGGCCTAGGTTGTCGGCTACTACGGGAATATCCGGTAAAAAGTCCATGAGCCTAGCCGTTAGCACCGCTCGCGCGTCCAAGACCGTTAGGTGCGAGTCGTCCTCTAACCCGCCTAGCCCCCACAGATCCAGCATCAAAATTTCCGTTTTTTTGCTGATTTGACGCAGGTTGTTATAGACGCTGACCGTATCAAAGCCGTCTTTTAGCATTATCATAAACTGGCTGAAATAACCGCTGGCTACTTGCCTCAGTCTATCAAGGCTCGTGGGATCAAAGCGGTAAAAGGTAAAATTTTCTAAATTTACGTCCGAGTAATCCTCGTCTCCGCAAGCGATAACTACGTAGTTATGCGTGCTGCTTCTGCTTACGAATAGTCTTTCTAAGAAATGTTTCGCTACAATGCCGTCCGCAACTATCAAGATATTTTTCATTAAAACTCCAAATTTAAAGGGACTATTATATCAAAATGACTTTTAGTATAGATAAAACGGACGGTACGGCGCGCGCGGGCACGCTAATCACCGCTCACTCGACGATAAAAACGCCCGTGTTTATGCCAGTTGGTACCGTCGGCGCCGTAAAGAGCCTAGACGCGGTGGATATGATGCAGATTTTAGATGCCCAAATCATCCTAGGCAACACCTATCACCTCTACTTGCGTCCTAGCAGCAAGGTCGTAAAAGAGCTCGGCGGCCTACACGGCTTTACTAAATTTAACCGCTCGTTTTTAACCGATAGCGGCGGTTTTCAGGCCTTTTCGCTAAGCAAAATCTCAAAACCGGACGAAAACGGCATCAAATTTAAAAGCCACATCGACGGCAGCGCGCACTATTTTACGCCGCGCTCGGTGCTAGATACCCAGTACGACCTAAACTCCGACATCATGATGATCCTAGATGATCTAGTAGCACTTCCCGCCGAAAAAAAGCGCGTGGAGCTAAGCATAAAACGCACGATAAAATGGGCGCGAGAGGCGATAGATTATCATAAATTTAAGCAAAATAACGGCGAAGGGCTCTCGCAAAATATATTCGGCATAATCCAAGGCGGCACGGACGAGGCGGCGCGTAAATTTTGTGCCGAGGCTCTATGCGAGATGCCCTTTGACGGGCTTGCCATCGGGGGGCTTAGCGTAGGCGAAAGCAACCAAGAAATGTACGATACCGTGCAGGCCGTGATGCCCTACATCGACGCGGCGCGTCCGCGCTATCTCATGGGTGTAGGCACCCCCGAAGACCTCGTAGAAAACGTGGCTCGCGGCGTGGATATGTTTGACTGCGTGATGCCGACGCGCAATGCGCGCAACGGCACGCTATTTACGAGTTTTGGCAAGATAAATATCAAGTCCGCGAGATTTGCAACCGACCGCGCTCCGATAGATCCCCAGTGTGACTGCTACGCGTGCCAAAACTACTCGCGCGCATATCTTAGCCACCTATACCGCGCCGGCGAGCTGACGTTTTTCCGACTAGCGAGCTTGCATAACTTGCATTATTATCTAAATTTGATGCGGCAGATGAGAGAAGCGATAATGGCGGGCGAATTTGAAAAATTTAGGCGAAATTTTTATGCTAAACACGGCAAAGACGCGCCGAGCATATAAGGCAAAACCGTGAGCGAGCGCGATATCTCGGGGTACTTTTACGACGAGGAGTGCGAGTACGTCTATCTCGTCACGGACGGTAGCGAACAAAACTATAAATTTATCTTTAAAGATGACAAAATTTATGCACAGGACGGCAACCAGAGCGGCGCGGATGAGTTTATCCGCGTAGTAAAAAAGATAACGAGCGAGTTTCGCGCCAAGATCGCCGAGCACTCCGCCCAGCTTGAAAGCTACGAGAAAATCTACGCGGGCAAGAGGGATTTTACTAAATTTATCAAAAAGCACGCGGTCTTAAAATACGAAATACGCAAATTTCAAAACAAAATTTCGCACTTTTACGAGGCTCTGGCGATCTGTCAAAACGAAAGACCGGGGCTTAAAAAACAGCTCAAAAACTACGTCTACGAAGCCGGCGTGCTAAAAAATGCAGCCTGCGAAAACGCCGCTAGGATAGACGATATCTACGCGCATATACAGAGCCTAAAAAACGACAAAATCAACCGAAACATCTATATCCTGACGCTACTTTCGGCGCTATTTTTGCCGCTAAATTTTATCACGGGATTTTTCGGGATGAATACGAACGGGATGTTTTTAAACGGCTTTCAAAACGGCACGGCGATCGTCGCTGGATCTATGCTTGCACTTTTTGCGACGCTAGCGGGGCTATTTTATTTTCTAGGCAAACGGCGCGAGTAAATTTGCAAGGTCATTTGACGGCTAGCTAAATTTAACTAGCCGTCAAATTCGCCGCAAATTTAACGCACTCCAAGCCAAAACCGCAAATCAGGCGCAAGACATAATCAAATTTACTCCGCTTTTCCCGCCGCCGCTTTATAGATACCGATTTCGTCTTGCAAAATTTTATATTTTTGCGCAAGTAGGCTGGTCCAGCCTTCAAGCAGCGAATTTTGCGCCTCCAGATAGTTTTTTAGCTCGGTTTTGCCGTAGTCGTATTTGAGTTTATATATGTCGCTGATAGAGCTTAGATTTCGCAAATTTTCGTTTAAATTTCGCAAAACCGCTTCATCTTTTTGCAGGTTTTTATAGCCAGCGTCGATCTCGTTTAGCGCGGTAGTTAGCGTCTGCGCGTAGTTTAGCTTCATCGTCTCAAACTCTAGCTCGGAGATTTTTAGCTTTGATTTAAGCTTAGAGTAGTTTAAAAACGGCAAATTTATCGCGATATTTCCGCTTAAGAAATTTAGCTTAAGCCCCTCGCTCACGCTATCTCCGCTACCGCTAAGCCCTGCGCCTACCGTGATGCTTGGATAGAAGTTTTTTTCGCTAACCTTAACCCCTAAAAGCGCCTCTTTGATACGCGAAATCGCGGCTTGCAAATCAGGACGCGCACCGATAACGTAAATCGGCACGTTTAAATTTACGCCCTGCGGCTGGATATCGCTAAAATTTCCGCTCAAATTTAAATCAAACTCGGGCCTAACGTTTAGCAGATTTCTTAGCGTTTTTTCCGCCTCGTCAAGACTCTTGCTCGCGTTTAAAATTCTATTTTTAGCCGAGATTACCGAGCTTTTTATTTGCTTTAGGCTTAGCTCTTCTTCTTTGCCGAGCTCAAATTTAGCCTTTACGATAGCTTCTAGCTCTTCGTAGTTTTTTAGCGTCTTTTCGTATAGATTTATGCTCTCTTTTTGATATTTTGCTTCAAAATACGCGTCCGCGACGGAGTTAATGAGCGCGATTCTGGCGGCCTCTAGGTCGTATTTAGTCGCATTTGCCTCCCACATGGCGGAGTCTGCGGAGTTTGCGAGCTTGCGCCACAGATCGATCTCGTAGCTTAGCGAGATGCCGCTTTTATAGCTCTCGCTCCAGCTACCGCCCGTTTTTATATTTTTACCCGTTTCCGCGCCCAAATTTGCGTTAAAGCTAGGCACGAGATCAGCCTGCAAGACGCCTGCTTGAGCTAGGGCTTTATTTACCGCGATGGCTGATTTTGCCAGATCGATATTATTTTTTAGCGCAAGGCCGATTAGCTCGTTTAGGCGCGCTTCGCCGTAGCCCGTCCACCACTCGCGGTTTATTTTTATATCGGCGCTTGCGTCCTCTTTTAACAAAATTTGCTCGTAGTTTTCGTTTATCTGCGTTACAGCGCAGCCGCCGAGCAAAAAGGCGGCTAGGATTATGGAGATTTTTTTCATTTTATTCCCTTGTTAGAGCGTCGATCGGATTTAGTTTTGAGGCGCTGCGAGCCGGCATGTAGCCAAATATCACGCCTATCGCGCTAGAAACCACAAGCGCTACCACGATAGAAGTCTGCGAAAATATCATCTTGACGCCGGGCGCGAAATTTTCCGCTAGATAGCCGATGCCAAATGCTGTCCCGACGCCGATTAGTCCGCCGATGAGACACAGTAGCACCGCCTCGATCAAAAACTGCTCGAGGATATTTCCTTGACGCGCGCCGATCGCCATCCTGATGCCGATTTCCTTGGTGCGCTCGGTTACGGAGACTAGCATGATGTTCATCACGCCGATACCGCCCACTAGCAGCGAGATAAAAGCGATACAAGAGATCAGTAGCGTCATGGTTCTAGTAGTCTCCTCGATCGTTTTTTTGATCGTGTCGGAGTTTCTGGTGAAAAAGTCTTTTTTGCCGTGCTTTGCGGTTAAAATTTCAGTTAAACTCTGCTCGGCGATTTGCGCGTTTACGTTATCTTTTACCTTAACCGTGATAGATGATAGATGCCTATCGCCCGTTAGTTTGTTTATAACCGCGGTATATGTAGAAAACGTGCGCAGAGTGCTGGAGTCTGCGAACATATTGTCGTTTTTTGCCACTACGCCGATGATTTTAAAGGGGCGTTTGTTAAAAAGCACGGTCTTGCCTAACGGATCTTCGTCTGCGAAAAACTGCTCTCTAGTTGGCTGATCTATCACGATTACAGACGCCGACTCTGCGACCTCTTGGGCGGTAAATACCCGCCCGGCCTCGACCTTGTAGCCCATGACGTTTAGGCTCTCCTCGCTGCCGCCCCTAATCGTAGCCGAGGCTGATTTGTTACCGTAGGTGAGCGTGCCGCTAGCAGAGGCGTTTGGCGTGACGCTATCTAGATAGTCTTGCTTAGATAGCATTGCCGCGTCGCTAACGGTCAAATTTTTCACCCGCTCCGAGCGCATATCGCCAAAACCCTTGCCGTTTAGGATATCGATCGTGTTCGTTCCGATACCGCGGATATCCGAGAGGATCTGCTCTTGCGAGCCCTGCCCAAGCGCTACGACGCAGATAACCGAAGTGATGCCGATGATGATGCCAAGCATCGTTAGCGCCGAGCGAAGTTTGTGGCTAAGTATCGCGTTTATCGACATTTTAAAGCTCTCGATAAACTGATCTTTATAAAAGCTAAAGATATTTTTTTGCTTCGGCGACGGTTTTTCGGATGCGAAAATTTCCTCGCTTTTTACCGTATCGCTCAAAATTTTACCGTCTTTTATCTCGATGACGCGGTTTGCGTATGCGGCTATATTTGGGTCGTGCGTGACGATGATGATAGTGTGACCTTGTTTGTGCAAATTCGTTAAAATTTCCATCACCATGAGGCCGCTTTTGCTATCTAGCGCGCCAGTAGGCTCGTCTGCTAGGATGATCTCGCCGCCGTTTATGAGCGCTCTAGCGATCGAGACTCGCTGTTGCTGCCCGCCGCTAAGTTTGCTAGGCAAATTTTGCAGCTTTTTGCCAAGCCCCAAACCTTCTAAAAGCTCGCCGGCCTTTTTCTCGCGCTCTTTTTTAGAAACACCCGCATACACGCTAGGCAAAGCCACGTTTTGCAGCGTAGTTAGAGTAGATAGAAGGTTATAGCGCTGAAATATAAAGCCGAATTTTTCTCTGCGCAGACGCGCTAGCTCGTCGCCTTCAAATTTAGATATGTCGCGCTCTTCTAGCAGATACTGCCCGCCGCTTGGGTTGTCTAGGCAGCCAAGGATGTTCATGAGCGTAGATTTTCCCGAGCCGCTTTGACCGATGATAGCGATAAACTCGCCCTTTTTTATGGTTAAATTTACGTCCTTTAGCGCGTCAAATACGTTATCGCCGAGTTTAAATTTCTTGCTTAAATTTTTAAGTTCTATCAAATTTTTCAAGACGTCGCCTTAGAACTTCATTCTTCTTTTTTCTTTTTCGAGCATTTCGCTGATTTCAGCCGCCGAATTTTGCTTCGTTACGACCTCCTCGCCCTCCTCTACTCCGCTTAAAATTTGAGTTTTTAGGCTATCGATTAGTCCCGTTTGCACCTCTCTTCGCTCCGCTGTTTCTAGCCCGTTTTTGTCTCTTTTTAGCACGTAGACTACGCTTTTGCCCTCTTCATTTTTGACCGCTATTGAGGGCACTATGACGGCGTCTTTAGCGCTATCTAGGATGATGGTATTTTGCGTGGTCATACCGATCCTTAGCGTGCCATCGGCATTATCCACGATAGCCTTGGCGTAGTAGTAAATCGCCGAACTACTCGAGCTTGAGGCGGTCGAGCCGGAGCTTGTGGTAGTGGTGTATTTGCCGTTGCTTAGCGTGGTTAGGCCCGGGTCTATCGAGCTAATACGCGCGTGAAATTTACGATTCGGCTCGGAGAGTATCGAGTACTCGACCCTTGAGCCTACTTTTATCTTCGTGATGTCGCCCTCAGCGATCTCCATTTTTAGCTGAACTTTGCTTAGATCGGCGATATTTACGATGGTTGGCGTGGTTTGGTTTGAGTTTACGGTTTGCCCCTCCTCGACTTGCACGGAGACCACGACGCCGCCTTTTGGAGCGGTGATTTTAGTGTAGCCAAGATCTATCTGAGCGGTGTTTAGAGAGATTTTAGCCTGCACGATTTGCGCCTCGATCTCTTTTAGCGAAGCTTCGTTTGCGGCTAGGGTATTTTTAGCGTTTTCAAACTCCTCTTTCGAGGTTGCATTTTTGGCGAAAAGCTCTTGCTCGCGCTTAAATTTGGTCTTTGAAATCTCAAGCGCGACTTTGGCTGAATTTAACTTCGCTTCGTAAATTCCAAGCTGGGCTTTTTTGGTATCTACGTTATTTTGCTGGGTCGCCGAGTCGATTTCAGCGATCATATCGCCCGCCTTTACGACGTCGCCAAGTTTGACGTATAGTTTTTTGATCTGACCGCCGACCTGTGCGCCCACGTCGATTAGCTCGGTAGCGTAGATCTCGCCGTTGCTTTCGATACTTTTTACGAGTTCGCCGCGAACGGCTTTTGAGGTGATAAACTGATCGCCTTGCGGGACGTTAAAATTTTTATCGTAAAAATAGTAACCAACCCCTGCCAGCACGGCTAAAACTGCGATAAATTTGATAAGTTTTTTCATTATTTCTCGCTTTTTTAAATTTAACGCGAGATTATATACAAAAATGCGTTAAGGCGATGTTAAGTAATTCAATTAAATTTTATTTTTCTTTAATGCGAGCCGCCGTATAATCGGTTTTTTAAAATTTATAACTCGGATTATGCAAATGTTTACGCAATTATTATCCATTTTTATCATTATCGCTTCGGGCTACGGGGCGAAAAAATTTAAAGTCTTCGAGCAAAAAAACGCCTCCGTATTCATAAACTACGCGCTTTGCTTCGCGCTTCCGGCGCTGATTTTCGACAAAATTTACCACGTAAACATCGACACTACGCTTATCAACGTCATCGCCACGGGCTTTGCTTGTTCGATGCTGGGCGCTGCGGCGATATTTTTGGCGTGCAGATTTTTAAAATTTAACAAAGCCACGACCGTGAGCGCCGTACTGCTTGGGATGTTCGGAAATACCGTATTTATGGGTATGCCTATCATCAAAGGCTTTTTCGGCGAGGACGCGATGAACGAAGTTATCTTTTACGATCAGTTAGCCACCTCGATCCCGATTAGCATTTTTGGGCCTTTTATCCTGGCTTTCGGCGCTCCGGCAAAGGTTTCGCTCGTGCAAAACGTGATGAAAGTAGTCAAATTTCCTCCTTTCGTCGCGCTCATCTTAGGCTTTTTGCTTCGCGGCGTTCCGCTTCCAAAGGTGCTATTTGACGCACTTACGCTTTTTGCGCAAAGCGTCGTTCCGGTAGCTCTTTTTGCGATCGGCATCGGACTTGGATTTCGCAGTATCAAGAGCTGCTATAAATCAACTGCAGTGGTAATCGCAGGCAAGATGTTGCTAGCGCCTTTTATTTTTATATTAGTCACGATAGTTTTTAGCGTAAATTTCGGTCAAATTTGGATGATAGGCATCCTGCAGTGCGCCATGCCGCCGATGGTGCTAGCAAGCGCGATGATCATGAAGGCAGAGCTTGATAGCCAGCTAGCAGTCGCCGCCGTGGCCGTGGGAGTGGCGTTTAGCTTTATTAGCCTGCCGCTTTTATCATACGTTTTTAGTTTGATGGCTTAAATTTCACGCTCGTTTCACGTTTCTTGGCTAAACTTCCATCATAAATTTTCTTAAAGGAGATGCTATGAAAAAGTTAGCTTTAGTTGCGCTTAGCGCGTTGTTTGTTACAGGTTCTATCTTTGCCGCCGAGATGAAAGGCGATATGATGGAGAAAAAAGATACCATGATGGAAAAGAAGGACGCCATGATGGAGAAAAAAGACGATATGATGATAAAAAAGGACGAAATGAAGGGCGACATGAAAGAGATGAAAGACGATATGAGTAAAAAGAAAGATGACATGAAGGATATGAAAAAGGATAAGATGTAATGACGCAAATTTTGCTCGTAGAGGACGATGAGACGCTAAGCGAACTCATCAGCGAGTATCTGAGCGAACAAGGCTACGACGTGACCGTTCGCGCCGATGCTAAAGCAGCTCTAGATACCGCCTACGAGCGAAATTTTGATATCCTCATCCTCGACGTCAAGCTACCTAAAGGCGACGGTTTCTCCCTTTTGCGCGAACTTAGGCGGCTTGGCGACGACACGCCTGCGATCTTTACCACCTCGCTAAACGCGCTGCAAGACCTAGAGATCGGCTACAAAAGCGGCTGCGACGACTACCTTAAAAAGCCGTACGAGCTAAAAGAGCTTTTGCTTCGTATTCAAATTTTAATCAAGCGCAAATTTTCTCACGTAAATGACGAATTTATCGAGCTTAACGACGGATATAAATTTTATCCAAGCTCCAAAACGCTCCGGCAAAACGGGCAAATCGTAAACCTCTCAAACAAAGAAAGCGAGCTTTTGGCGTTATTTTTGGAAAATAAAAACGCACTGCTGAGCAAGGAGACGATATTTGATAAAATTTGGAACTACGACGAGGAACCCAGCGAGCTGAGCCTACGGGTTTACGTTAAAAACTTACGCCGCATTTTAGGCAAGGACGCGATCATAAATAGGCGCGGCGACGGCTATATCTATGTCTGAGCGCTCCGCCGTTATAGCTAAAATCCTCTCGCTTTATCTCATCACTAGCACCCTATTTTTGGGGTATTTTTTTACGAACGACTATAAAATGAAAAAAGAAGCCCTCGTCTCAAACGAGGTAAAAAACCTAAAAGAGATCAAGATGGGTATCTACATGAAAGCGCGCATGTACGGGCTTGGCGCAGTAAAAAGCTTTACCGCCGAAAAAGACGTCAAAGCCTGCATCGTAGCTAAAAGCGGTCAAATTTTATACGGCGAGGCGGGCTGCGCTAAATTTGACGCAGCCCAAAGCAGCGCGGTCGCGGCAGACGGCAAGATAGCGATATTTGAGGCGCTACAAAACATGGACGAAGGCGGCGCGGACGAGCTATCGACGGCAAAAATCGCGCTAAGCAGTAAGGACGTCACAAGCGAGCTAAATTTGCTACGGCTGCGTACGGCGCTAAATTTGCTTATCGTTTTAGGCGTTATCATGATAATCGCCTTTTATCTAGCAAAGACCGCGCTAGCGCCGCTACACGCCAAGATCGCCGCGCTAAATCGCTTTATAAAAGACTCTACTCACGAGATAAACGCGCCCCTTAGCGTCATACTTATGAGCATCGAAACGGCAGATAAAAGTAGCCTAAGCCAGAGAAATCTAAAACGCCTAAATAACATCCAAACCGCTGCCAAAACGCTAAGCCGTACCTATGAGGACCTTACGTATTTATCCTTTGGCGCCTCAAGCTCCGCACCAAAAGAGGAGCTAAATTTTAGAGATATTTTAAACGAGCGACTCGAATTTTTTGCTCCGTTTTTTGCTAAACGAGGGCTTGATTTAAGGCTAAATTTAAAAGACGCTCTCATAAATGCAAATGGCTATGAGCTAAAACGTGCGGTGGATAACCTACTAAGCAACGCCGTAAAATACGCAAACCAAGGCGGCTACGTCGTGGTTAGTTTGCAAGACGGCGAGCTAAAAATCTCAAATAGCGGCGAGGGGCTAAGCAAAGAGCAACAAGATAAAATTTTCGAGCGATACACACGGTTTAATAAAGACCAAGGCGGCTTTGGCATCGGGCTAAATTTAGTCAAAAGAGCCTGCGAAAACAACGCCATATCCGTAGCCTGCGAAAGCGAACCTGGCAAAGAAACAACCTTTACGCTTAGGTGGAAGTCTTAAATTTAGATTTTGCGTCATAAAAGCGGCGGTACTTTTCTCCAAACTGGCAAATTTGGCTCAAATCACAAACACTCTCAGTCAAATTTTGATTAGGATAGTTGTAGAATCGTCAAATTTGGCGGTAAAATCAAGAAAGTGTAAATAAATTTTACTCGTCTCCAATAAGCGAAAGGTTCCTGCATCCTATCTCATCGCCCATCTCGCAACCCATTTCGTAAAATTTTTTTGCGGTTTTAGAATCGGCGGTTTTGACGCCTAGCGAAAACTGATACATACCGCCGAGATTTGAACAGCTTTGAGCATGATTTAGTTTTAGGCACGACTTCTCATAAAGCTTGCGCGCTGCGGCAAAATCATGCTCCGTACCGCGTCCGAGGCGGTAGAAGTTAGCCGCATTGTAGCAACCGTATTTGTTGCCGAGCGTGCAGGACTTTGCAAATATCGTCAAGATCTCGCTCTCCTCTTTGCTTTTTAGCTTTTGGTGCAGCGAACCTAGATTTGAACAGGCGATACCCTCGTTATCGTCGCAGGCTTTTTGATAGCAGAGTTTTGCACGCTCGTAGTCTTTACTGTTTTCAAATTTTACGCCCGTATCGTTGCACTCTTTTGGGGTTTTGCCGTCGCAGATGTTTTTTATTTCAGACTGCGCAACGGGCTTTGGCGGTGCTGGGGTTGCCTTTTTCGGCGCGGCGCAACCACTAGCAAACGCCGCAACCAGCGCAAAAACGGCAATGTGCGAGATAGCTTGAAAAAAAGCGCGTTTCAAAATTTAGCCTTAAGAAAATTTTGCCTTAATCTTACCTTACGCTCGCCAAAATAACGCTTAAAATAAACTTTAAAATCCTTGGCAGTAACCAAACGGAGCCAAATTTGTAACAAATTTATCGCTCGTTAAAAGGACATTTTTAGCGTATTAAGGCGAATTTACCCATAGTTTTATATCTAAATTCGGCGCCTATCATAACTCGTAAATTTATGGGTTTAATACCGACAAAAAGCGCCGAATTTATAATCTGGATAACCGCATTAGCAAACCAAGCTACGTGGCAAAAAATCTAAAGGGCTTAAAAACTATACGTAAAACCTAGATTAAACGTTCGCGGATCGCCGTAAACCATCCTGTTGTTTCCGATGCCCTCGAAGTATTTTTTATTAAATACGTTGTCGATATTTAGCTGGATGTCGAAATTTTTACTTATCTTGTAACCAAACATCAAATTTGCCAGCGTGTAGGCCTTTTGCGTGATTTCATTTGCGCCGCTACCGACGTAAATTTTACTTTTATACTGCACTCCCGCACCCGCTCTAAAGTCCGCTATAGTGTATTTAGCAAACAGATTTGCCGTAGTGCGCGAGCTTTCGGTGTCAAATTTCTTACCGTCTGCGTCATTGGCGTTAAAGTGAGTAAGCCCAAGACCTAGGCTTAAATTTTGATTTATCTCGCCGTTTACGTCCACTTCAAAGCCCTTACTCGTTACGCCTTTTTTAGCTTCATACGCGTCGGTCGTAGTGCCTGGGATCTTTTGTCCGGTTTTTGCGCCTAGTTTATCTTGCACGACCTTAAATACGCCAAAAGAGGCCGAAAGCGCTCCGTCAAAATAATCGCCCTTTATGCCCAGCTCATAGTCCTTGCCTTGGATCGGATCTAGATATTTGCCTTCTATATCCTTTACGGTTTGAGGTTTAAAGATACTCGTGTAGCTAGCATAAAGAGTGTGATTTTCGCCGATATCATACGTGATGCCTAGATACGGAGTGATTTCTTGCGTAAAGTTTCTATTGCCGTTGCCGCCTGTTATGCGGTACTTATAGTAGCTCATCCTAGCTCCCAGCAAAAACTTCAGCTCGTCCGTGATTGAAAATTTATTAGCCAAATATACGGCCTTTTGCACCGTCTTATCGGCGTTGTTTTGATCGGCGTAAGGTAGATTTGGATCGTCTAGGTGCAGGTTTTTAAAGTCTATCCTAGTACGCGCCGCATAGGCTAAGCCCGCCGGAGTCGTGCGGCTATTCCAGTAGCTACTGACGCTATCGGAGCTTTTTTTATAGTTGTTATACATAGCGCCGAAAACAGCCTCGTGAGACAAGTCAAACGCTTCGTACGGCACGTTTACGTAGGCGTCTATGTTATGGATATTTTCTTCGCGTTTGTTTGCATAGACGCTAAGTCCGCTAACATCGCCCGTACCGTCTAAATTTACCTTGCCGCCGTAGTAGAGTAGATTTGAGTCCGTATTTGCGCGGCGGAAGGAGTAGGAGAGATTTAGGCTGGCTTCGTTTTCAAAATAGTGCCTAAAATCGGCATAAACGTCAAAAGTCTTGATATCCCACCTAGTCCAAGGCTGAGAGAAAATTTCATTTTTGCTAAACTCGCGCCTAGCGTCGTTTTTGTAAAATGCCGGCATTCCTCCCCAGCGTATGCCGTGGCGCTTTAGCTCCTGATAAAAAGCGCCTAGGCTTAGCCACGAGCTATCCATGATATCCGCATCAACAACGCCGTAGATAGCGGTGTTTTTACGGTTATAGTAGTCCATATACGAATGCGACTTTTCATGCATAAACGACGCTCTAGCCCGCACGCTGCCGTCAGCAGTCACGGGTGTTTGCACGTCGCCCGATACGCCGTATCTATCGTACGAGCCCGCGCTTAGTTTGAAATTTCCCGTAAATTCTTTAGAATTTGCTCTTTTTCGGATAAAATTTAAACTAGCCGCCGGATTGCCTGCACCCGCTAGCAGGCCGTTTGCGCCCTTTACGACTTCGACGCGTTCATATGGTAGCAAGCTCATATCGTTTGCGCCTAGGCTAAATCCGCCAAAGCTTGGCATCGAATCAAGCAAATAATAATCTATCTTAAAGCCTCTTGCTGTAGGATATACGCGCTCGTCCCACTTGCTAAGCGTGACGCCCGGGATATTTCTCAAAAGCACCTGATAGTCGTTGATGTTTTGATCCTTTAGTCTAGCCTCGGTGATGACGGTTAGCGACTGGGGCGTTTGGCGCGAGGTGAGGTCTAGCCTTGTGGTGCTTTTTACAAGCTCTTTAGCATTGTATTTTACGTCGTCGCGCCTTTGCTCGCTCGTTACCTCCACGGCATCAAGCGTCTCTTTGCCGGCTGCGTTCTCGCCGTTTTGAGCAGCTAAAATTTGAACGGACGCGAGCAAATTTATAGCCGCAACCGAAAGCAAAATTTTATTTCTCATCTTTTTCTCCTTTTAAAATTTGATCTTTTTATCCATAAATAAATGCCCGAAACGCTAAGCGCTAACGGTGCCAAGCCGCATAAAAACCAGAAAAATTTAGTCGCGGCGTTATAATCGCCGTAGTGAGCTCGCCTAAACGTCGATAAAAATTTATCCGTTTTGCTTGCTAGCTCGATATCTTTTACATCGATTAAATTTGCGCTGTTTTTATCGTAAGAAACGGTGCTTGAGTACTGGCTATGAAGGAAACCTTGACTCGGTTTTTGCCCGTAGAGCGTGATATTTGCGCCATCATAAAACGGAAAACTAACGTAGTGCGTCTCAAATCCGGGCATATCCGAGGGCGCTCTTTGCACGAGAGCGTCGATAGAGATATTTTTATCGTAAATTTGCGGACCGATTACGAATTTAGAATTATCAAAAGGCGGCATAAACATAAACCTAAGCTCCCACCAGGCCCGCTAAGCGCGACTGCAAAGATAACGGGCGTAGAAAAAACGCCGATAAATTTGTGCGAATCGCTCATAAAAACCGCCATTCTCGCAAACCGAAGGCGCAGTAAATTCGTCCAAAAATTTCGGTAAACGATAAAGCCGCTGATCGAAATAATAAAAGCAAAAATCGCCGTTAGCCCAAGCAAAATTTGACCGCTTTTTTCAAGAAGCAAATTTTCGTGAAGCTCGGTTATAACGCCGATAAATCCGCTATCATGCGGCACGAGGTCGCTTTTTATCTCTCCGCTAAAAGCGTCCAGATACACGCACGCCCACTCTTTTTCGCCCACTCCGTGCTTTAACAGCCAAATTTTGTCCGTTTTTTGGGGATCTGCGTCGATATTCCAGCCTACGATCTCGTGATGCGGATACTCTTTTTCTATTTTTTCTCTTAGTTCGTCAAATTTTAATCTACTTTTTTGCTCGTTTTCGTCGCTATTTTTTGCGACATATATGACGCCAGGCATTAATAAATTATTTATCTCATCTTTATAAACCAAAACCGAACCGGTAAAACAAGTGACAACTAAAGGAATGCAAAATATCAGCGAAATATAGGTATGAATTTTATACATCGTCTTTTTGTCAAATATATTCACGTTTAAAATTTGCCCTTTTAAAATTTACTCTAAATCGGCGCGGATTTTAGCATTTTAAAAATTAATAATTTCTAAAACCATTATCAAATAAATAAGGAATCTATATTTTGCGTTAAATATTTAAAAACAGGGTTTAGCAGAGGCAGACGAATGAAAAACGACAAATTTGTTACGTTAAATTACGGAAATCAATTTAATGTGGTCTCAAAGCAAAATCAGCTTTTTAGTTTAAACAAAATTTGCGCCCAACGGTAGAGCAAACGTCAAGCGCAAATTTGATGCAGGTCTCGCCTAAAGCAAGCTTAAATTTAAGCCCTAAATTTCCTCTCTTTTATAAATTTTACTCACAAATTTATCTATCTTATACACCGCGCCAAAGAGTGCCGGCACCACAAGTAGCGTTAGCAGCGTCGAGCTAATAAGCCCCGAGATCACCGAGATCGCCATCGGGGAGTTGCCCTCGTATCCCGCACCCCTGCTAAGCGCTAGCGGCAGCATCGCAAATATCATCGCAAAAGTAGTCATCAGTATCGCTCGTAGCCTCTTAACTCCCGCGCGCACGATGGCTTCGTTTAGCTCCACGCCCTCGTTTGCGTAGCGGTTGGCGAAATCCACGACCAAAATCGCGTTTTTACCCACCATACCAAAAAGCAATATCGCGCCGACCATGACAAACAAGCTAAAGGAGTTACCACTAAGATACAGCCCGACCGCCACGCCGCCAAAGGCAAGCGGCATCGAGATCATGATGATGAGCGGCAAAATAAAACTCTCGTAAAGAGCGGCTAGGATCATATAGATGAGCACGACGCTAAGGCTGATCGTAAAGACAAAGGCCGCGTTCGTGTCGTTCATCATCTCGATAAAGCCCGTCATCACGTAGTCGTAGCCTGCGGGCAAAATTTGACCGATATTTTCGTCGATACCCTTTTGCACGGCACCCAGCGGGACGTTATCCACGTTTGCGACTATCCTGATCTGACGCTGTTTGTTAAAGCGGTTTATCACGGAAAAGGTCTTGCTCGTCTTAAACTCCGCCACCGCGCTTAGGCTTATGCTCTCGCCGTGGGCGTTTTTGATCTTTAGTTTTTGCAGCGCCTGCGCGTCCTTGCGGTACTCGTCGTCAAATCTCAGTATCATATCGTACTGCGCGTCGCCGTTATCAAAACTACCAAGCCTATTTTGCCCAAAGGACGCGTATATCACCTGCGCGACCGCGCTAGGATCGACGCTTAGGCGTTTGGCTTTGTCTTTATTTACGCTGATTTGTAGCTCGTTTATCTTGTCCTCGTTATCGCTGCCCACGTCCGTCGTGCCCTCTATCGCGCGCACCATGGCTATGGCTTTTGGCAGGATTTCGTCTAGCTTTTCTAGGCTATCGCCCGTGATCGTTAGCTGTACGGGCTCGCTGTCGCTGCCTGTATCGACGTATGGTATCTGCAGAACTTTTACCGAGAGGTCGTCAAATTTAAGCTTTTTTCTATACTCGTCCATTATCTGCGTTTGGCGCTCTTTTCGCGACTCAAAGCCCTTTAAGCGGACGTAAATTTTAGCCTTGTACGCGTCCTTTGAGTCCGTGTAGCCAGCGATCATATACGAATACTCGACGCGCGGATCGCTATCTACCTCGCGCACGACCTCGCTAGCTCTCGCGCTCATAGCTTCGACCGAGATACCCGGGCTTGCTTTTAAAAATATCTCAAACTGCCCCTCATCCTCGACGGGCAAAAAGTCCATGCCAACCTTACCGGCTAGGCTCATACAAAGGGCCAGCACGCCCAAAGTGAGTATAACAAACGCAGTTTTAAACCTCAAAATAAGCTTCAAAAGCCGCTCATAACCGCTCTCGAGCGCCTCAAAGAATGGCTCCGTCACGCGGTAAAATTTACTCTCGCCCTTGCCTAAAAATCTCGCCGCAAGGCTAGGTATCAGCATAATGCAAACCAAAAACGACACCACGATACCGCCGCTCACGCTCATACCGAAGGAGTTAAAATACTGCCCGATGATGCCCTCCATAAAAGCAATCGGCACAAACACGCAAAGCAGCACCGCGCTAATGCTAAGCACGCTAAATGCGATCTCGCGTACGCCCTCAAAGCTAGCTTTTAGCGGGTTGCTCTCGCCTTCTTGCATCTTTTTGGAGATATTTTCCACGACCACGATCGCATCGTCGATAAATATACCTATACCAAGCGTGAGAGCCAGCAGCGTGAGGCGGTTTAGATCAAAGCCCAAAACGTCGATGATAAAAAACGTCCCCACGATACTAGCCGGGATCGCAAGAGCGGCGATGATAGTCGCGCTAAAGCTTCGCAAAAAGAAAAAGACGATGACGACCGTGAGCGCGACGCCTAGCATCATGTCAAATTTGACCTGATTTATGTGCTTTAGGATGCTTTCGCTCTTTTCATAAACCCTCTCCACTTCGTAGTTTGCGCCTAGTCTCGCCGCTAGTTCGTCCGTTTTAGCCTTAAGCGCGTTTACCGTCTCGATAGTGTTTGCGCCGCTTACTTTTATAGCGTCGAGCAGCACTCCGCGCTTGCCGTTATACATCGCTACGGCGTCGGTGTCGTGATGAGATAGCTCCACACGCGCGACGTCTTTTAAAAACACGTCCTTTTGCAGGCGAATTTCCTCTAGCTCCTGAACGCTTTTAGCGTCAAATTCGCTCTTTAAAAATATCTCAAATTCGCTGTTTTCGAGCTTTCCTAAAGGCGCTTTTAAATTTTGCGATTTAATTATATTTATGACCGAGGCTGCGGTTAGAGCGTATTTATCGAGCTTAAACGGATCTAGGTAAATTTTAATCTCAGGCTCCAAAAAGCCCTTGTCATCGACCTTGCCTACGCCTTTTACGCGCTGCAAAAACGGCTTTGCTTCGTCTTTTACCGTTTGCATGAGCGCGGTTAAATTTTCGTCCTTGCGGCTAACGAAAAAGCTCGCCACCTTGCCGCTATCGCTACTAATTTTCTCTATCTCGGGCTGGACGTCCAGCTTTGCCTTTGCAACCTTGTCGCGCACGTCGTTCGCGGCGACGTCGATGTTTTTCTTGAGATTAAACTCAATCAAAACGATGCTGAGGTTGTTAAATGTATACGACCTGATCTTTTTGATACCGTCTATCGTAGAGACCTCGTCCTCGATCTTTTTAGTGACCCTGCTCTCGATGAGGCTCATGTCGCCGGGCGCATAGGTCGTGATCTTAACCAGCGGGATGACGACCTCGGGGAAGAGATTTACCGGCATCTTAAGAAGCGACATCGCGCCGAAAAATACGAGCGCGACGAAAAACATCAGCGTCGTAATCGGGCGATTTATGGCTAGCTTATACATTTCGCGCCTTCGCTAAAACGGGCCTTTGCGGCGAATTTACCCGTCCGCTCTGCTCCGCAAAAAGCGCTTGGCATTTATCGGCGAGTAAAATTTGCGCCACGCCAAATTCCGCGTTTAAATTTGTGCCGCTTTGTTTATGCGACAAATTTAACGCGCCCGCCAAATTTGCATTTTTCGCGGCGAACTCAAATTTAACGCCGCAATCCAAATTTGAGTTTAAATTTATCTCGCTTTTCGTTTGCGCCCTCAAATTTAAAAACCTAGCCGCGTCAAGGCTGACTTTTTTATCGTCAAATTTCGCGCCAGCAGCGGCATGACCGCCGCTTTTCAAACCTTCAAATTTAAGCCCAAATGTTTTATTTTCGTCCTTGTTTTTAGGCTCGGCGGCATTTTTATCGCTCGTTGCATCCCCGTCTTGAGCGCTAGAGACGATATACCCCTCGCCAAAAAGCCCCGGCGTCAAATTTTGCACCTGCACTTCGGCGTAAATTTTGCCGTTTTTCGTATCGATAGTCGGGTAGATGAGGCTGATCTCGCCGCGTCTTTCCTCGATTTGGCCGTCTAGTTTATAGATAAATTCGCTACCGATTTTCACGCGGTCTTTAAATTTCTCATCAAAGCTGAGCTTGAGCTTGACGTCCGGATAGGAAAAAATCGACATCAGCTTTTGCGCTACGCCGCCGACACCCTCGCCGACCTCGATGCTCTTGCCTGAGATCGTCCCGTCAAAAGGTGCTAGTAGTCGCGTGTCTTCTAGCCGCTTTTGCGCCAAATTTAACGCCAGATGAGCTCTGTTTTCGGCTAGCGCAGCGTTTTTAAAATCAAATTCCGCATTTTCAAAAGCCTGCTTCGAGCTCACGCTTTGAACGAGCTTAAATTTATCTAGCACGCTTTTTGCGTGGGCTTTTGCCGTCTGCGCGCTTTCTAGGTCGTTTTGCGCGAGCTTTACGGCTAGCTTTTCGCTCTCGTTTTCAAGCTCTAGTAGCACGTCGCCGCGCTTTACCTCGGAGCCGATTTCTACGTTTACGGTCTTTACGATACCGACGGCTTTTAGCGCGAGCTGCGCGTCTTTTGCCGCTGCGACGTCAAAGCTCGCGTAAATTTTATCCTGCGCGCAAAGCGCAACCGCCGCGCTCAGTAAAAAAAGTAAAATTTTATTCATTTGCGCTCCGTTTTTTCGATATTTTCGGCGATCTTGCCGCCGCGTTCATACAGATACTCCGCCTTTTTGATCTCAAATTTACTCTTGCTTAGCTCCAGCGCGCTGCCTGCGCTAAAGCTCTGCGCGGTCGCGTTTAAAAACTCGACGTACCCAAGCAGTCCAGCCTCGTACTTTTTGCTGACGGCTTTTAGCGAGGTTTGCGCCGAATTTACCGCGCTTTCGCCCGCGGCTATCTTTTGCTCGAGCGTCTTTAGGTCGTTTTTGATATTCGTCAAATTTAGCTCGTTTTGCAAGCGCTTTTGATCCAGATTTAACTTCGCTTGCAGCGCGCTAATGCGCTTTATCTCGCGCCGCTTTTTGTTTGCGCCAAAATCAAACGCCTTCCAGCTAAAGCCCAAAATCAGCTCGTTTGTATTTAAATTTGGCTTAAAAAAGTCGTCAAAATACGGCTCCAGCACGCTTCGATACTGCGCGGGCAGCAAGTTTCTATCGTAATGCGTGCGCATAAAGGTGTAGGTGTTTTTGATGAAAATTTGCGGGTTAGTCTCGGACGCGGTTATCTTTTCGTCCTCAAGAGCCGCGGCGAAATTTAGACTAAGCGCCTCAAGCTCGGGCTTTTCGCTTTTTTGCGGCGCGGAGTCGTCGTCTGCAAACGCGATCCTAGAGCCCGCCACAGGCTCGATATCTCTGCCCGTTAGCGCA
The DNA here is from genome assembly GCF_900573985.1 of Campylobacter showae. NCBI lineage: Bacteria > Pseudomonadati > Campylobacterota > Epsilonproteobacteria > Campylobacterales > Campylobacteraceae > Campylobacter > Campylobacter showae. Next base: position 1,642,261 of record NZ_UWOK01000001.1, read on the forward strand.
TAAATTTGATTTTTTATCTCATTTTGATTTTGCGAGATCTCGAGGCGTTCGGCGAGCGCCATGGCGTATCTAGCATTTATCGCTTCATACTCGCTCTCGTCGCTAAGCCCCGCGCGGTAGTATTTTTCCAGCCTATTTAGCGCGTTTTTTAGATAGTTTATCTCGCCCTCTTTTGCCAGCGCGAGCTCGCTCAGCGACAAAAAGCCAAAATAAAGCTTAGTTGCGTTAAACGCAAGCAGGTTTTGATACTCCTCGTTTTTTAAAATTTCAGCCGCGCTAATGTGCGAAAGCGAGCTTAGCAGGGCTTCTCTTTTACCGCCGTCATAAACGGCAAGCTCCAAAATCGCTCTTGCCGTGGCGGCTCTTTGCGGGCGCAGGACGTTTATGTCGCCGCTTAAAAAGCTGTATCCGCCGTCAACCGTGAGACTTGGCATATATGCACTTTTTACGGCGTCTTTTTGCAGCTGCGCTTTTTGCGGTTCGTAGTTTGAGATTTGAGCTAAATTTGAGCTCTGAGCGGCCAAAATCAGCTCGGGCAAATTCCCTTCAAATTTAACCTCCGAACCGATTAAAAAAACGCAAAAACTCAAAAATATATAAATTTTTTTCATCTAAACCCTTTCCTATTAGCTCTGGGCGGCGCGGGCTAAATCTGAGCGGGTTTGCGCCGTCTGAAATCTGGCGCCGTAGGTAAAATAAAATGGAAATTTAAGCGGCGCGCGGAGCATTTTTAAGATTATAGCGACAAAAAACCTAATGAAAGCTTTTAACGAGATTCATGACGAGCAAATTCCACCCGTCGACGAGCACGAAAATAAGTAGCTTAAAAGGCAGTGAAATCATCGTCGGCGGCAGCATCATCATACCCATCGCCATGAGCACGGAGCTAACGACCATATCGATGACCAAAAACGGCAGATAAAGCAAAAAGGCTATCTCAAACGCCGTTTTCATCTCGCTGATCATAAACGCACTCATCACGACCGTGAGCGGGATATCGTCTAAACTTTGCGGGTTTGGCATATTTCTGATACGCAAAAACAGCGCCAGATCCTTCTCGCGCGTATTTTTTATCATAAACTCGCGAAACGGCTTCACGCCGCGCTCAAAGGCTTCTTGGTAGCCGATTTGCTCGCTTAGATACGGCTGCACGCCCGCTTCGTAGGCTTGCTTGCCCACAGGCTCCATGATAAAAAACGTAAGCACCATAGCAAGGCTAATAAGCACCGTAGACGGCGGCATCTGCTGCGTACCCATCGCCTGGCGCAAAAACGAAAAAACGATAATGAGCCGCAAAAAGCTGGTCATCATAAAAACTAGCGAAGGAGCGAGCGTGAGGACGGTTAGGACAAGTAAGACGTTTAGCGAGCTAACTAACTGAGTGGGCGTAGTAGGCGCGCTTAGGCTGAGATTTACGGTCGGGATCGTGACGTTATCCTCGCCGATCGCGACCGCCGCAAAGATAAAAAACAGCAAAAACGTCAGTTTTTTCAAATTTACTCCTGCGCATCCAGTATGCTTTTTTGTGTTTTGGCTTTGTCGTCTAAATTTAACGAAACGAAGTGGATCTCGACCCTGCGATTTTTCTCCCTGCCCTGCTCGGTAAAATTCGTCGCAAACGGCTCAAATTCGGCCTTTGCAGACGCGGTTAGCTTTTTAGGATCGACGCCGTCTTTGATGAGCTCGCTAACCACGCTGATAGCTCTAGCCGACGATAGCTGCCAGTTGTCTTTAAACTCGGCAGACCCCGGCTGCTCGCTGTCGGTGTGTCCGATCACGTTTGCTACGACGTCAGGCGGTAGCTTGGCTATCACCATCGCGATACGTTTTAAAAATAGCAGCGCATCATCATTTTGCAGCTGGGCGCTATCTTTTGCAAAGAGTAAATTTGCAGGTAGCCTGATCACAAATCCGCTCTCGCTCTCCTCAAACGTAACCTCGGGCGAGCCGCTAGCATGCAAAAGCTCGTTGATAGAGCGCAGGGTTTGTTCGAAATTTGATTTCACGCCAGTGCGCTCTTTGTTTGAGGTGGCGTGGTCGTCTTGGTTTTGTTCGGCGCTGACGTCCGGTTTCGTGCCGCCCTCAAGCACGCCCAAAGCCCCGCTTAGCGAGCCGATCGCTGCTTCTAGCTTTTTCGCGTCCATCGTACTCATAGAAAGAAGCAGTACGAAAAAGCAAAGCAACAGCGACATCAAGTCGCCAAACGCCGCGAGCCACTCGGGTAAGCATTTGGGGCAGTCGCCCGGATCGATTAACTTTTTAGCCATTTTTTCTACTTATCAAACTGACTGACGCGGTCTTTAGGCGGTAAAAACGATAGTAGCTTCATCTCGAGCGTCCTAGGGTTGTCGCCGGCTTGGATCGCCATTATACCCTCTAGCATCAGCACCTTTGCCGTGCCTTCGTCCTTGTCGCGGATACTTAGGATGTTTGCCACGGGCGAGCCCAGAATATTTCCTATCATCGCGCCGTAAAGCGTCGTAATGAGCGCAACCGCCATAGATGGACCGATAGCCGAGGGATCTGACATGTTCATGAGCATCGCGACCAGACCGATGAGCGTACCGATCATACCCATCGAGCCCGCAAAGCCCGCGATTTGTTCGAAAATTTTGATATTATCGCCGTGTCTAGAGCTAGACTGCTCCATATCTATCTCAAGCAGCGTCCTGATGGCGTCCGGTTCGTTGCCATCAACCGCCATAGATAGGCCTTTTTTTAGAAACGGATCAGTTTCGTTATTTGCATCGCTTTCAAGCGCCAAGATACCGTCGCGGCGAGCTTTCGTGGAGTACTCGACCATTTTTTTTACGATTTCTGGGAGATTGTAGGTTTTTGGTTTTACCGCGATGCCGTAAAACGTGCCTAGCTTTTTTATCTGCTCCATCTTAAAGCCGATCATCAGCGCGCAAATCGTACCGCCAAAAACAATCAAAACAGAGGGAATATCGATGTAAGCTCCGATTCCGACGCCCATCTGCATGGAACCTAGCAAAAGAACCATAATAACTATCCAACCGACGAGGCTACCTAAATCCATCTTGCAACTTTCTATTTAAAAATTTTAGTTTGTATTTTAGTTTTTTTTAGTTGAAAAAACAGTTAAACTTAGATTAGCTTTTTGCAAAAGGCGTTCCAAATTGGGGTAAATTTTTTTAAATTTTGTGTTTTTGGTCGAATTTCGATTTTTCGGTACTTTTCTCACCCAAATTTAAACTCTAGTTTTGTACTAAGATTTGATTAAAAAAAACGAAGCAAAATTTTAAACGAGAGCAAGAGATAGCGTCTTGCCGCGAGCGTAAATTTGACGAATTTATCGCTCGCACGCTATCAATGATTAGCAAAAGGCAAATTTAGCTAAGCCCTTTTTGACTTAAACGCCCTTTTTGCCGTCATATAAAAGCCACTAAATATAAAAAGCGCCATCAAAAGCGAAACTACCGACCACAAAATTTTACCCGCAATCCCGAAAAAATACCCCGTATGCAGCTGATAGTTCGTGCTCTTTACCATGCCTACAGTTATGCCCTCGGTTTGTTTTTGCTCCGCCATCTTGCCCTCTTTTACGTTTACGGAGGTCATTTTCGGACGAGCGGTGCTAGGCGCGTCAGGTTCGTAGTATCTGACGTTTATCTTATCTCCGGCCGCTAGCATCAGGCTAAATTCTTTATACTCTATGCCGCTTGATCTGAATATCTCGTAAGCCCTCTGCACATCGCTAAATTTATACTCGGCGCTCTTTTTTCCCTCTGTTTTTGCGGGCGCGCCCTCTTTGCGCTCGGCCTCTTTAGGCAAATTTTGCGCGCTAACGAAAAGCTCAGTCACCGCGCCGTTATACCAGCGGTACGACCACATGAGCCCCGTTAGACAGATGACGAGATAAATCACCGCGCTTAAGGCGCCTAAACTCGTGTGCAGGTTGTGAAAAAGGGCGTATTTTTTGAGTTTAAAATTCGGCTTTATCGCCTCGGCAAATTTGCGTTTTATCCTTGGAAAATGCAACCAAACGCCGCTTATCACGAGCACTATCATCGCGACCGTACTAGCGCCTACAATCTGCTTACCGACCTCGCCAGCGGTTTTATTGCCAGTTAGCGCAAAACCTAAATTTCGGTGTAGCGACATTACGGTGCGAACAAAGGCCACTCCATAGTCCTTGCCGATGATCTGCGCGGTGTACGGATCGACCAGATAGGTATCGCTATTGCTAGCATAAATTTTGACCGCTTCGTTTTCGCTTTTGGGTAGCACGAGCCTTGCCGGCTGTTTAACGCCCGTTTGCTCGCTAAAGCTTTGCAGGATTTTTTCTACGCTTAGCATTTCGCCCGTTTTTTGTACTTTGGGAGCGTTTAAATTTATAAGATCATCAAGCTCATGCTGATACGACAAAATCGCGCCAGTAACGCCGATAATGAGTAGCGGAACGGCAAAAATAATCGATAAAATCAGGTGGAGATTAAACAAAAACTGATTTCTTCTTAAAGCCTTTTTTAAAAATGAAAGCAAGTTATATCCTTTAAATTTGATTTTGATTATATTCAAAGGCCGTGATTATATTAGTTAATGCTTAAGAAATTGTTAAGTCCAAAAAGCATTAATCGCGCATTTAGCAAATTTGAGATAAAATCGCTCAAATTTAAACAAGGAAAAAAGATGAGCGATATCGGCGTAGTGGTGCTTGCCGCGGGGCTTGGCACAAGGATGAAATCAACCAAACCAAAGGTGCTTTTCGAGCTTTGCGGAGAGCCGATGATTATCCATATTTTGCGCAAGGCTTATGAGATCAGTAGCGACGTGAGCGTGGTTTTGAGCTATCAAAAAGAGCTAGTGGAAGCTAAAATCAAAGAAATTTTCCCTCAAACTAAAATTTACGAACAAAATTTAAAAGAGTTCCCGGGCACTGCGGGCGCGCTAAAAAACATACCGTTAAATAGCGAAAAAACGCTGATTTTGTGCGGAGATATGCCGCTTATCAAAACAAACGACCTAATCCGCCTAAGCGCGGGAAACTCAGACGTTGCGCTAAGCGTTTTTGAGGCGGCAGACCCCTACGGCTACGGCCGCGTGATCATAAATAACGGCAAAGTAGAGGCCATCGTCGAGCAAAAAGACGCAACCGAGACGCAAAAAATGATAAAAAGCGCAAACGCCGGCTGCTACTGCTTTAAAAGCGAAGTTTTACGCGAGATTTTGCCTCTCATCGGCAACGAAAACTCGCAGAAAGAATTTTACCTAACCGACGCGATAAAAATAGCAAACGAGCGCGGTCTAAAGTGCTGGGCTATCAGCGTCGAAGAGCAAAATTTCATGGGTATAAACGATAAATTTCAGCTAAGTATCGCCCAAAATTTGATGCAGGACGAAATCAAGAAAAATTTGATGAAAAGCGGCGTGCTAATGCGGCTACCAAATAGCATTTACATCGACTCTAGAGCAAAATTTGAAGGCGAATGCGTCATCGAAGAAAACGTAAGCGTCATCGGCGAATGCGTCATCAAAAACTCCGTCATCAAAAGCGGCTCGGTCGTAGAAAACTCCGTCGTCGAGGACTCGGACGTCGGCCCTCTAGCGCACCTGCGCCCAAAATGCGAAATCAAAAACACTCACATCGGAAATTTCGTCGAGCTAAAAGCAGCCAGGCTAAACGGCGTCAAGGCGGGCCACCTAAGCTATCTGGGCGACTGCGAGATAGGCCCTGGCTCAAACGTAGGCTGCGGCACGATCACGTGCAACTACGACGGCAAAGCCAAGCATAAAACGATTATCGGCAAAAACGTCTTTATCGGCTCGGACACGCAGCTCATAGCTCCCGTAAAAGTCGGCGACGACGTGTTAATCGCCGCAGGAAGCACCGTAACTAGCGACGTACCAAGCGGCGCGCTAGCCATCAGCCGCACGAAACAGGTAAATAAAGAAGGCTTTTTTTATAAATTTTTTAACGATACGAAAAGCGACTAAAATGCTAAAAAATAAAAAAATTTTGCTCGCGGTTTGCGGCAGTATCGCGTTTTATAAGGCTTATGAAATTTTATCCGCGCTAAAAAAAGAGGGTGCGGACGTGCGCGTTATGCTTAGCGAAGGGGCTCTTAAATTTTGCTCTGAAGCCGGCTTTGAAGCGCTGTGCGAGCATAAAATTTTAACCTCGCGCACGGAGAGTTGGCAGGATGGGCTAAATCACATCGCCTACGCCAAAACCGATCTCATCCTTATCGCGCCCGCGAGCGTAAATACGATAAACAAGCTTGCAAGCGGCATTTGCGATAACGTCTTTATGCAGACTCTGATCGCTAGCCCGGCTCCCCTACTCATTGCGCCCGCAGCCAACGACAAAATGATAAATCACTTCTCTACGCGCAAAAATTTCGAGTTTCTAGCCGCAAACGGCGCGAGATTTATCGAACCGGTAGAAAAAACACTAGCATGCGGCGACACGGGCAAAGGCGCGCTGGCAGACGTATCTACGATCATCTACGAAACCAAAAGGATGCTCGCTGAGCCCAAATTTAAAGGACAAAAGGTGGTCGTAACGGGCGGCGCTACGAGCGAAAAAATCGACGACGTAAGAGCCGTGACGAATCTATCTAGCGGCAAGATGGCAAAAGCGCTTGCCGATGCGTTTTACTACGCGGGTGCGGACGTGACGCTGATAGCTAGCTTTGAAACAGCAAACGCTCCTTATAAAACGCTCAAATTTCAAAGCTCGGCGGAGCTAAAAGAGCTACTACGCGTAAATTTGACGGACGCAAATTTGCTTGCGATGGCGGCTGCGGTTAGCGACTACACTCCAAAAACCAAATTTGAAGGCAAGCTAAAAAAGCAAAACTTAGGCGAAATTTGGACGCTGGAGCTCGCTCAAAACGATGACATTTTGGGCTCTTTCGCGAATTTTAAAAATGTTAAAAAAATCGGCTTTAAAATGGAAATGGACGCCGCAAACGCTATGCAAAACGCAAAAAATATGCTTAAGAAAAAGAGCCTCGACGCCGTTTGCCTAAACGTGCTGGGCGGCGATATAAATTTCGGCTCTGATAGCACGCAAATAACCTTTATTACGCGCCGTGACGCGCAAAATATCGCGCTAACATCTAAAGATGACGCGGCGCGGCAAATCGTAAATTTAGCAACCAAGCTATGATAAATCCCGTCTCACGAGTGCAAAAAATCGCAAGCAGCGGCGCGGGCACGGCTCTAAACGCGAGCCTGCCCATCAGTATCAAGGTCGCCGAAAAGACGGGTTACAATCGATACAATCTCAAAATGGGCAACAAAATCCTAAGCACAAAAAGCATGAAAAGCCTCGACGTGGACGGCGAATACTGGGGCGAGATCGCAAGCGGCACCGAAAATATCGTGATAAGAAATCTCTTTAAAAAGCCAAATTTAGCCTACGCCGCGCCCGACGGGCTCGCGCTAATAGAAAGGCTGATAAGCGAGCCCGATCTAAACTGGTTTTATGAATATATATTTAACGGTCTTAGCGCGGAAGACTCGCGGGAGTCGTTTGAAAATCTAACTCAAATGCTGCTTGCGCTGCAAAAAAGTATAATTAACATTTCGTTTGTCTATAACGGCGTAAAAGGCGTTTTTCAGATGAAATTTGACGGCGCTAAAACGAGTCAAATTTACCTTATTTTTTCAAATTTCGCTCCGATTATTTTTACGCTAAAAGGCGCCAGGATAATCAGCGCCCAAACGCCGTTTGACAAGGTTGCTAGGCTCTTGCGAGACGAGTTTAGCTGCGAAGCGCAAACGACTCAAAACATCGCCGCTTTCTTTGATCCAAGCGGAAAAATAATAGATTTTAAGGGCTAAAATGAACAAGCTAAATCACCTCGCCATCATCATGGACGGCAATGGCAGATGGGCCAAAAGCCGCGGTTTGCTACGTACCAAAGGGCACGAAACGGGCGCAAACGTCGTGGAGCAGATGTGCGAGTTTTGCATCGACGAGGGCGTGGCGGTGCTGAGCCTTTATGCATTTAGCACCGAAAACTGGAAGCGCCCAAAGAGCGAAGTGGCGTTTTTGATGGAGCTTTTACATAAGTTTTTACTATCAAAACGCGATAGTTTTATCAAAAACGGCATCAAATTTAACGTTATCGGCGACGAAAGCCCGCTAAGCGATAAGCTAAAAAACGAGATTAAGGAGATCAAAAACGCGACCGCTCAAAACTCGCGGTTAAAGTTAAATTTAGCCCTAAACTACGGCGCAAAAGATGAAATTTTAAGAGCCTTTAGGAGATTTTGCGAAAAAAACGGAGGCGAATTTGACGCCCAAAATCTAGCTTTAAATTTGAGCGAAGATAGTTTGCAAGAGTGCCTTGATGAGCCCGCGCCCATCGACCTTCTCGTACGCACGGGCGGCGAGCAGAGGCTATCAAATTTTATGCTTTGGCAGGCCTCATATGCCGAATTTGCCTTTACGCCCACGCTTTGGCCAGATTTTACGCGCGAGGAGCTGGCTCAGATAGCGGCCAAATTTAAGAAAAAAGATAGAAGGTTTGGCGGACTTTAAAATTTGGTGTTTTTGACTGCTGCTATCTTTTAAATTTGCGTCGTTTTATTTGATTCGCTCGCCGAAAAAGTGACTTTAAATTTGACAAATAAAAGCCCTGCCGCAACGCCGTTTTCCATAAATTTTGAACCGAAATCTTTAAATTTAAAATCATTCAAGGCAATATTTCGCTAAAATCGCCTTTAAATTTTGTGTTTTATGCTTTTTGCGGCGCTAAAACTAGTCAAATTTTAGCTAAAAACAGCGCGGCAAATTTGCGCAAACATTGCTTAAAAACGTCGCCGCTAGCTCAAAAATAATCGCAAGCAGCCAAATGCATTATAAATTAAATTAGGAGAGTTATGATTTTCGCCGTTGTATTTTTTATTTTATTATTTTTTATCTTGGGCGCCGTAGTCGGCAGCTTTAGCAACGTCCTGATCTACCGCATGCCGCGCGGAGAGAGCATAAATTTCCCCGCCTCTCACTGCCAAAGCTGTAAAACTCCGCTAAAGCCATATCATAACGTCCCGATTTTTGCGTGGCTGTTTTTACGCGGCAAGTGCGCGTTTTGCGGCGAAAAAATCAGCTTTCAGTATCCTCTAGTTGAGCTTGCTAGCGGCCTGCTTTGCGTGCTTACGTATTGCGTTGAGACGCACGGACTTGAGCCTCTTACGGACGGCTTTTACACCGCGATTTTTAAGGCGGCGATGCTTGGTATCTGCTTTATCTTGCTGCTAGCGCTTAGCCTGATCGACTTTCGTTACAAGGCTGTTCCCGATCCGCTGCTTTTTGCCAGCGTTGCATTTTCGCTACTTTACGGTTTTAATCTCCCCGCCTCTTTTGACTCTGATGAGCTTTTGCGCGCCTTTGATTCGTTTATAAACGCTGCGATTTTTATGTTTGCCTTTTGGCTACTGCGCGCTGTCGTTAGCCTAGCTCTCAAGCGCGAAGCCATGGGCTCTGCGGACATCTTTATCGCGGGCGTTATGGGTGCGATCTTAGGTATCAAGCTTGGCCTCATGGCGATCTATGTCTCGGCGCTACTTACGCTGCCTGCATACGTCATCGTGCGAAAGCGCGGATATGAGCTGCCTTTCGTGCCATTTTTGAGCCTTGCTACGCTTATAGTTTATGCGTTTAAGGATTGGTTTATCTACATCTTGGGGCTGATTTATGGATAGGACGGCGCGCTATCTTTTTTCAAACTTCCTAAGCACGTTTGCATCGCTGTTTGCGACGCTTTTTCTCATTATGTCGATCGTGTTTTTTATCCAGATCGCGCGCATCACCTCCTATATCGAGATCTCGTTTTTAGAGCTTTTTAAACTTTATATGTTTATGTTGCCTAGAGTACTGCTTTTTACCGTGCCGATCGCGTTTTTTGCATCGCTTGCGCTTATGTTTTTCAGGCTTTCTCGCGAAAACGAGAGTATCGTGCTTTTTACGCTCGGATATTCGCCCGTTAGGATCGCTAAATTTTTCCTCATCGTTAGCGGCGCGGTTTCAGCCTTTCTCATCGTTACCGCGATAGTGCTGATCCCTACGGCTGCGGAGCTAAACGCGAATTTCGTCTCATACAAAAAAACCGTCGCCAAGCTAAATTTAAAAACGACCGAATTCGGACAAAAATTTTCCGACTGGATGGTCTTTATCCAAAACGAAAAACACGATGAAAACGGTACGCTTTACGAGGGTGTGACGCTTTATTCGCCAAAAGAAGGCGCGCATAGGTTCGTTCTAGCCAAAAACGCTCGCCTAACAAACAACAACGCTGTGCTTGAGTTTACGCTATCGGAGGGTAAAATTTACGATATAAGAGACGCCTCGTGGCATAAAACCGACTTTGGCACGATGAAAATCAGCACCGCCCAAGAGGACAGCGTCGCGCAGACGAAGTCGTTTGTGCAGTATTGGCAGGCAATGAGCGAAGATAAAAAGCGCGCCAAAGACTTCGCAACCTACGTTCTCATCGCGCTTTTCCCGCTAGCGACGACGCTTTTTGCCTTGAGCCTTGGTATCGTGACTTACCGCTACGAAAAAGGCTTTGTGTATTTTGGGATATTTGGCGTGCTGTTTGGATATTTTACGCTCATTATGCTCTTTAGTTCGCGCGTTTTTATCGCGATTGCGGCGATATTTTTGTTATTTTTCATTGCCTCGATTTTTAGCTTTAGGGCTAAAATTTTAAAAAGATACTAAGTGCGTCTTAAACTCGTTTTTAGCTACGACGGGTCGAAATTTCAGGGCTCGCAGACCCAGCCGCACGAAAATGGCGTTGAGGACGCTCTGGGCGTAGCCCTAGCGCATGTAGGGATCTTTAGCAAAATAATCTCCAGCTCGCGCACAGACAAGGGAGTGCACGCAAACAATCAAGTCGCCTGCGTGGAGTGCGGCGAGCATTTTAAGGACTTTGCGCGCCTAAAAGCTCTCATTAACCGCCACGCCCATCCGGCTATTCACGTCAAATTTATAATCCGCGTTAAAGACGACTTTCATCCGCGATACGACGCCACGGCACGTGCATATCGATACGTGATTAATCACGGCGAGTTTTCGCCTTTTTTGTCGTCTTACGAGACTTTTTTACCCAAATTTGACCTAAATTTAGCAAACGAACTGCTTGCGCTTTTTGTCGGCGAGCACGATTTTAGCGCGTTTATGAAGCTTGGTAGCGATATCAAAAGCCCGGTGCGGCGCGTTTCAAAGGCCTTTTGCTACGAGCGCGGCGAACGAACGATTATCATCTTTAAAGCAAACGGCTTTTTGCGCGCCCAGGTTCGCCTCATGGTCGCTAGCGTTTTAAAGGCGCTCGAGCTTGCCAAAAGCGGTAAATTTAGACAAATGCAGACGCATGAGTTTAAATTTGAGCGCGCCGAGGCGGTAAATTTGGACACAAATTTAAACAAAAAAAGCCGCGATAATGTCCTGACAAAAAGCCACGAAAGCATAAATTTAGTCAAATTTGAAAAAAACGCAAATTTGACAGCCGAACACGCCGAGTGCGTCGCCTCAAAATTTGACGCTAAAAACTCAAATTTAAACGAAGCCGAAAGTAGCTGCCGAGACGAAAATTTCCTAAAAGCAAAAAAGCTTTTACGCCAGGCTATCTACGAGCAAAAGCCGCTCACGCGTATTCCCGCACCGCCAAACGGCCTTTATCTAAACCGAGTTTTTTACGAATGATAAATCCAAAAATAAAAGAAGCCATCGCCGCCGTAACGCAAAAGCAAAATGAGTGTAAAAAAATAGTCAAAAAATACGCTACATTTATGACTATAACGACATTTGTCGCACCAATACTAATTTTTATTATTATGGAGCGACGCTTTGAAATATTCTTTCTTTTATTTGCAGTCATCCCAATATACGTCACGCCGAGGATTCCAAAAGTAGAAAAAACGCTGGAAGAGTATAGAAGCTTCTACAAAAATGTTTTTGTTAGCACGGTAATTGCCGATATAGATAGCAATTTTACATACGAGCCTCAAAAAGGCATCACCGCAAACGAATTTTATAAAAGCGGAATATACAGTCGCGTAAATTTTTACGGCGAAGACCAAATAAGCGGTACTTACGCTAATGTCAAATTTCAATTAAGCGAGGCTATAAAAGTAGAAAAAACATATGACTCAAACGGCTCAAAAAACCCTTATCTGGCGCTTTTGAGAGTAAGCAAAGTCATATACGACGAATACATGGACTTTAACGGTACAGTACTAGTCTGCGAGTTTTATAAAAATTTCAAAGGACAAACGATACTAGCCGACAAAAAGGTGCTAAATACGAAAATATCTGGCGAAAAAGAGATGCTTGATGATACGGAGTTTAACAACGAATTTCGCGTATTTACCGACGACAAAATAGAAGCGCGCTATCTTTTAAGCCCCGGTTTTATGCAACGCCTACGCGAGGTTAAGCAGGGTTTTGACAGTGCCGTATCGCTAAGCGCGGCGTTTATGGACAATAAATTCTATCTCTTTTTAAACGGTGCAAAAAACCGTTTTGAAAGTTCACTATTAGACCCGCCGCTAAGCCTTTCTGATGCGCAGGCCATAAAAGATGAGATCTCGCAACTGCTGCGCATAATCGACGAGCTAAATTTGAGCCTTGATGTTTATAAATGATTTTGCTTTCCAGTGGCAAATTTAGCTAACTACTGGCTTACAAAATTATCCAGATTTGGTCTGTAAATCTAATTATATAGTTTGGCAAACAGCCTCTATCGGCCAAAATTTAAGACTGCTATAAAAAACCTATACTGACGAAGCGGCTCCAATAAAAGAAAATTTGGCAAAATAATTTAGATAAACAAGCGTAGCGACGCAAATTCGGTAGGTAAAATTTAAGTAAAACCACGATACTGGGATATAGCATAAAATTTGGCTTAAATTTGATTTCAAGCGGATCAAATTTCATTATGTCAAGCACAGCTAGACTCCTAGCCGCAAAAAATCAAATTTACCCGATACCGACCTAAAAAGCATATCCTAAATTCGCTCGCAAATTTGAGCCAAATTTACAAAATATCCCGCTGCCCTTTTGCGTTCATCGGACTTAGCACGCCCATTTGTTCCATCTGTTCTATAATCGTAGCGGCGCGGTTGTAGCCGATTTTTAGGCGTCTTTGGAGGTAGCTGATCGAGGTTTTTTGCTCGCTTAGCACGATCTCTTTAGCCTCTTCGTAGAGCTCGTCTAGCTCGCCCGCTACCGCGCCGGAGCCTGCTCCACCACCGCCGCTAGCGCCCTCCTCGGCTAAAAATCTCTCGTCGTAGACCACCTCTTGCTGTGCTTTTAAGAAATTTACGATCGTATCGATCTCCTTTTCGCTAGCAAACGGCGCATGCAGCCTGATGACGCCCGGGCTTCCAGGAGGCGTAAATAGCATATCGCCGCGTCCTAGCAAGCTCTCCGCGCCCATTTGATCCAGGATCACCTTACTATCGATGCGCTGACCGACTCGGTAGCTGATGCGGCTAGGCAGATTTGCCTTTATGAGCCCCGTCACGACGTCTACACTCGGGCGTTGGGTGGCTACGATGAGATGTATGCCGCTAGCGCGCGCCATCTGCGCCAGGCGTCCGATGTATAGCTCCACGTCCTTGCCGCTAGTCATCATGAGATCGGCTAGCTCGTCGATGATCACGACGATATACGGGAACTGCTCGCCGCCCTCCTCTTTCATCTTTTCGTTGTAGCTTTCGATATTTTTGGTGCGCGTATGGCTCATGATCTGATAGCGACGCTCCATCTCGGCGACCATGTTTGAGAGCGCGGTGATGGCCTGCTTAGCCTGCGTGATGACGGGAGTTAGCAGGTGCGGGATGTCGTTATAGATACTAAATTCCAGCATTTTTGGATCTATCATCATCAGGCGCAGCGTCTGCGGGCTGTTGCGATATAGCAGACTTAGTAGCATCGCGTTTATGCCCACGCTCTTGCCAGATCCCGTCGTGCCCGCGATTAGCAGATGTGGGAGCTTTTTTAGATCGGTGACAAAGGGCGCGCCGACGATATCCTTGCCTAGCGCGATAGTCAGCGGACTGCTCGAGTTTTTAAAAACTTCGCTATCTAAAATTTCCTTTAGATAGACGGTTTCGATGTTTTGGTTCGGCACCTCGATACCCACGACGTCTTTGCCAGGTATCGGAGCCTGAATGCGGATAGTCTGCGCGCGTAGAGCCATCGCGAGGTCGTCTTGCAGGGTTAAAATTTTACTCACCTTGATATGCGGCGCCTGACGAAACTCAAACGTCGTAACAATCGGCCCCGTGTACGTTCGCACGACGTCGCCGTCTATTTTAAATTTGCGCAGTTTATCGAGTAGATCGGAGATCTTTTGATCGATTTCGGCTTCGTTTACGCTATTTGATCTCTTAGGCGGATCGGCTAAAAATTTAAGCGGCGGCAACGCAAAATCCTTAGGTTTTTCGACCTTGCCTTTTTCCATTTGTTCGAGCAGTTTTTTATTTTCGGCAACTTCATTTAAAATTTCGACGCCGTTTATAGTAGTACTTTTTTCTTCTAAATTTGACTCGCTTTCATCCTGCGCATCGTCTTCATAATTCGGCTCGTCTTCGTCCTCTAGCTCTTCACCGTTTTCCTCGCTCAAATTTGACTCGCTTTGAGCTTTAGGCTTTTTGATTTGTCTAGGTTTTTTTTGCGATTTTTGCTTAATCTCGGCTAGGTTTTCAAATTTATCTTCATTGGCGCTAGGTTCTACAAAAGCCTTTTTTAGGATAGCTATGATGTTATCTTGCGCAATGAGACCAAAACTCAACACAAAAAGCATCAAGATAAATACCCACATGCCTATCACGCCGGCAACGTCTTTTAGCGCTTCGTTTACGGTGTTTGCGACTAGTCCGCCGTAGTTAGCGTCCGCGCCTGATTGAAACATCAAAAACGCCAAAAACAGCAGCGTCGCTCCGAGCGCCGTCTGGACAAATTCGGCATTAAAGCCGTTAAAGTATTTGTAAATATAATATGCGAAAAATATAAAAATAAAAGGATAAACGTAAGCTATAAAGCCAAAAAGCTTGAAGTTCCAAAGCCCGATCGCGTTGCCGAAGCTCCCGACGAAATTTGCCGCAGGCGCGATAGTGGCGATCCCGAAAAATATCAAAAAACAAACGACTACGACTAAAACCGATTCTCTTAAAATGGTGCGTCCTTTTAAATTGAGTAAATTTAAATTTACGGGAGAGCGAATTTTAGAGCCGAATTTATCAAATTTGGCCCCATTTTCGCTCCGCCCGCTTTGATAACGAAACTTTAATAAAACGGTAGATTATAGCGAGTTTTTACATATAGTTTAATAACGAAAGCTGGTTTATCTTAGCCACAGACTGCAACATCGCCTGATACGACATCATTTTTTGCATGAGGTTCATATAGGTCTCGCCGTAGTCTGCGTTTGTGATATCGGCCTTGACGGTTTTTACGTTTACCTCCATAACGCTAGCGTGCGTATTGGTTTGTATTAGCGTATTGGTTTGATTTCCAACTTTAGTGTGGATTTTGTTTACGTGATCGGCGATATGATCCAGTCTCTCGATCGCGCCCTGGATACCGGAGTTTCGCGGATGCTCACTCTCACTATCAGCGCGGTATTGACCGCTTCTTACAGCCTCTATCATCCTATCCAGGTCATCAAAAATATCCACGCTCGGGCTATCTATTTCGATACCGTTGTTTGCCGAAAAGTTCCATAGCGAACCCTCTCCTTGCGTGGTTGCAGGCGTCGTGCCGGTGCTATCTCCGTAAAATTGATCAGAATTTACCTCGTCGTAAATTCCGACTTTTATCGGCGTGACGGCGTTTTGCTTGTCGGTTACTTTTATGCGGCCGCGGTGATCCATATTTGCCTCTACGCTGCCTTGCGATTTTGAGATAGCTTGTTTGTAGGCGACATAATCAGCCTGGGCACTACCGCCGGCGCCCGCAGGAACATTGTCACTAGCTACCATACCGATGATGTCGTTTAGCTGCCTAAAAGTCATATTTTTTGACTGCGTTTCTCTACCCTCGGTGGTCGGCGGGTTTGTAGTGTCGTTGTAAAAACTATCCCAAACCTCGGTAGTGTATGTGGTGCCATCCGGTCTTGTTATGCTTACCTGAGCATTACCTGATGTTGCAGGCGGTACGGCGCTACCGAAAATCACGTCCACTTTATAATCTCCGCCACTTTTAGATTTGATCTGCATTTTTAAGGCTTGATCATTCATGTCGTATTTGTCTCTTTCGCCGGGATATAGCTCTTTTGAGCCCACGACTTGGCTTAGTGTCGTGTTATCGTCGGCAAATTTACCGCTACCGCGCTCTACTTGCGATACGGTGCCTATTAAGTTTCTGCCCTCTTGTTTAAAGTTTATCTTGTCGTAGTCGTAGGCATTTGTAACGGCGCCGTCTAGGTCTTCGTATTTACTTTTAACAAATTCCGTGATTTCATAGTCGTCTGGGTTTGCCTGCACCATGGCTTCGAGCGGGTTTGCGCCGCTAGTTAGGCTATCTACAGTGTCAAACGCGCTAGAAGCTCCAGCTATACCGCCAGCTAGAGCATCCGCGTTTGCCACTTTTTTCGTCGCCGCTATCATGTGAAAATCAATAACCTGATTGCCCTTGCTTAGGTCTTTTACGTTGATTTGACCCTGGTTATTTATCGTTACTTCGACGACTTTATTAGTCGGAGTGTTGCCGTATTCGGTGCCTATTTTTTCTAGCAGGTCGTTTATCGAAGCGTCCGAAGTCATCTTAAATTTACTCGTAAAGCTAGTGCCGTTTGGCTTTTTACCCTGCAAGAAAAAGGTCGTATCCTGAAACTGCCTAACGCCGGTTCCGGTAAAGTCTTGATTGGTTAGAGTTTTTTCGTCTTTTACATATTTAAAACCGATTAAATCGCGCATTTTATGCTCGCTATCGATATAAACGGTCTTGTTTCTGTCGTCTAAATTTTGAGCTTTTAACATCGTGTTGGAGGTGACTTTTTTATTATAGTCGCCGTCCTTGCCCAAAAATAGCTCATGGCCGTTTTGGTTGTAGGTCAAATTTACCTGAGCTCCGCCTACAGCTTTCATAGTTTGCGCATTGCCGAAATACTCGTTTGTATCGCCGTTTATAGGTTTTGTATTTATCGCGCTTCCAGAAAATAAAAACTGTCCGTTTATCGAGGTGTTTGCGATATTTACTAGGTGATTTTTGATACCTTGAAGGTCGTTTGCGATGGCTTCGCGCGAAGTTTGCGAATGGATTTCATTGGCGCCTTGAACCAGCTTTGTTTTAAAAGTCTCAAGCTGCTGCTTAAATTCACCCAAAGCCTTATCGGTATTTTTTGAAAAGTGCTGCGCTTTTGAAGTCGCCGTTTGCACTTGCTCAAGCGTCGCAACCTCATAAGCAAGCCTCATGCCGTCGTTATAGACGCTACTATCCTCGAAAGAATTTTGGATTTTTAGACCGCTTGAAATTTGCGTGTTTAGCTTGTAAAGCGCTTTCATATTGGTCTGATAGTCGTAGTTATTCGTAAATTTCATCAGCTGATTTGTCATTCTCATCGCATTTTTCCTTAAATTTAATTGAGCTCTTGCAAGCAAATAAAGTTCCACTCGTTATATCGTCAAATTTCAAAATTTATTTAGTTTTAGATATGATTTTGCCAAATTTAAGGAGAACAAATGAAAATACTCTTTTCGCCAAGCGAAGCAAAAACCGCCGTTAGTCCAAATAAATTTATAGATAGGGGTGACTTTGTTTTTCCTGATTTATATGAAAAGCGGTGCGAAATTTTAAAAATTTACGATGATTTTTTGCAAACGGCTACTATTGAAAAAATCTCAAAACTTTTTGGAGTTAAAAATTTGATCGATGAACCGAGCTTGCGCGAAAGCTTATTTAAAAAAGGCGCGGTAAAAGCCATCCTGCGATATGACGGAGTAGCCTACAAGCACCTTGACTACCGCAGCCTTGATAGCGCGGCGCAGAAATTTATAGATAAAAATACGCTGATTTTTTCAAATTTATTCGGCCCTGTGACGGCGGCGGATACACTACCCGAATACAAACTAAAACAAGGCGAGCGCATAAACGGGCTAAATTTGGAGAAATTTTATAGGCAAAATTTTAGCGACGAGATAGATGAGTGGCTAAGAGATGACGATATTTTAGACCTTAGAGCCGAGTTTTACGAGAAATTTTACCGCATACAAAAACCGTTTGCGACATTTAAATTTCTAAAAAACGGCAAAGTCGTCAGTCACTACGCCAAAGCTTATCGCGGGATAGTTTTGAGGCAAGTAGCGCAAAACGGGGTAAAAAACTTTAGCGAACTTTGCAAAATGGATATAGAAAATTTGCGACTCATAGATATCAAAAAAACTAAACTAAAAAGCGAGTTTTTGGTGCAAATAGTCTAAAATTCGAGCTTTTTCGTCAAATTCGCGTAAAAATCGTTAAATTTTCGGCTAAAAACTATTGTATTTTTTATAAAAACGTTGTAAAATGCCCGCATATCACTTCTTATTAAGGATGGTTCTATGAAAAAAGCTGATTTTATTCAAGCTGTTGCCGACAAGGCCGGTCTTTCTAAAAAAGATTCTCTAAAGGTAGTTGATGCCGCACTAGAGACTATCGAAGAGGTTCTTAAAAACGGCGATAGCATTAGCTTTATAGGCTTTGGTACATTCGCTACTGCCGAAAGAGCCGCTAGAAAAGCAAGAGTACCGGGAACTACGAAAGTTATAGATGTTCCTGCTAGCAAAGCGGTTAAATTTAAAGTAGGCAAAAAATTAAAAGAAGCAGTAGTAGCAGGCGCAGGCAAAAAAGGCAAAAAGAAATAATCACCCTTTCATGAAAGCTCAAGATTGGGCTTTCATGTTTTTTAATCTCTTTTTTATATCTTTCAAGGTAAAATTTCACTTCTTTAATTAGCCCGAGTGGTGAAACCGGTAGACGCGCCAGACTCAAAATCTGGTAAGGGCAACCTTGTGTCGGTTCGAGTCCGACCTCGGGCACCATATAAAATCACAAATATCCAAAGATACACTATTCTTGACATATAAAATGTTTAAAAAGTATCTTTAAAAAATAAAATAGAATATTCCAAACCAACTACCAGCTGGTAAAGTGTAATTTTTGTGCTTTTAGTAAAGCATGACACATATGCTATTTTATTTTAACTACCGTAAAACCATTTTATGTATGTTTGATTGTCGTCAAAATTGTTTACATAACTTTAGGTTTATTCCAAAGGTTATAGTTGCATTTTTTACCATCCCGCCACGCTCCTTTTAACTTCGCGGACGAGTGAAGCCCGCCCTTGCGACGAGGGATTTCACCCCCTCACCCACCTAAAGCACACGTCGGCGCGTCGGCCTCCGCGTATAGTGCAGTTTTTAATCATTTTTCAGCCCTTTTTTATCTTTATATTATTAAAATTTAGATGCAAATTTATACAGCGGAGACGTTCAAATGAACGATTTATTTATCGGCGTCGTATTCTATTTTGCTTTTATGTTTTTCGGACTTCTTTTTCTTGCTATTTGCGCTTTTTGGTATATTTCTATCCCGCTATTTTGTATTTACGTGTATTTTAAATATTTCAGAAAAGAGAGAAAATTTAAGGCTAGAGTTCTAGAGCCCTAAAACTCTTTTACAAGCTTTAAGGCTATTTCATAATAATCTCCAAACTCCTTAAATTCTATTTTTTAAATTAAAGAATATGGATTTACAGTTGCAAATCAAACCACTAAACAACTGCTATAATAGCAAGCTTAAACGTCACACTAGTTTTAATTTAGCTAAATTTTACGTCAAATTTTGACTATTTTGCCGCTACGATTACTCGCTCGTAGTGTGTAATGATTTTATTATGAATGAGTAGCGAGATATAAATCACCGCGCCGCCTAGGCATAGTCTTAGTATATCCGCATCTTTATGCCAAAATACTAAATTTACGATGATGGCTGCAGGTATGAGGGCGTTATTCATGATAGCTAGAGTTCCGCTATCTACCTCACATGCGCCTTTGTTTCATAAAAAATACCCTAGACCGCTAGCTCCGACACCAAGCCGGAGTATAGCCGAGTTTAGAAGCGGTATCACCGCTTCTAATGTTTATAGGCTTATCTCTTTTATATCGGCGATCTTGAGGAATTCCGCGTAAATTTGCCCCACGAGCGCAAGGCGGTTTTTACGCACAAGCTCGTCCTCGGCGTTTATCATTACGTTGTCGAAAAACTCGTCTATCGCGGCTTTTAGACCGAAAAGATTTTTTAGGCGTTCGCTGTATGGGCCGCCGGCTTTTACCGCAGCCTTAAAGGCGTCGTTTAGCTTTTTCTCGCTCTCGTTTTCAAATTTCGCCTCGTCTACCGCGCCGAAATTTTCATCCTTGATAATGTTTGCTAGACGCTTAAACGTGCTGAAATTTTGTCTAAAGTCCTCTGCCGCGCAGATCGCGCCTAGAGCCTCGATCGCCTCGCACTGCGCAAGCACGTCGCCTTTTTTGCTAGCTAGGCAGGCCTTTATGACGGACGGGTTCACGTCAAAAAATGTATAAAGCCTATCAAATATAAATCCTATCAGCGCCTCGACGTCAAATTTAGCGTAGCCCTCCGCCGTCTCGCGCAAAAACGCCGCTATATCAAGGTTTAGATTTTCGCTTTGGATGATCTTGATGACGCCGTTAGCCGCGCGGCGCAGTGCATACGGGTCCTTGTTGCCGCTTGGGATCTTGCCCGCGCTAAAGAGCCCGATTAGCGTCTCGAGCTTGATCGCGAGCGCGACGACGGAGCTAAAAATAGTGCTAGGTAGCGCGCTAGCCTCGCCGCTTGGCAGATACTGCTCCTTGATCGCGGTTACGACGTTTTCATTTTCGCCCTTTGCCGCCGCGTAGTAGCCGCCCATCACGCCTTGAAGCTCGGTAAATTCATACACCATCTGCGTGGTTAGATCGGCCTTGCTTAGCATCACGGCGCGCTCTAGTAGCGCCTCGTAGCCCTCTCCCGCGCACGCTTTTAGACGATCGGCGCAGATTTTGGCTAGTCGTTTTGCGACGCCCAGCTCGCGCACGCTCTTTTCATAAGTACTGCCGAGTTCCTTTAGATAGGTGATATTTTTTAGCTTTTCCGGGCCGAACTCATGCGCCAGGTCGCTACGCCAGAAAAACATCGCGTCGCTAAGTCTCGCGCGCAAAACCTTTTCGTTGCCTTTCACGATGAGCGCTGGCTCTGGCGAGATGGCGTTGCTAACGACTACGAAGCGATTAGCGAGCTTGCCGCCCTCAAAAACGGGAAAATACCTCTGATTTTCCTTCATCGAGGTGATGATGACCTCGCTAGGCACCTCCAAAAATTCCCGCTCAAAGCCGCCAAGCAGCGCAGTCGGATGCTCGGTGATCGATACGACCTCGTCTAGCAGCGCCTCGTCCACCTCGACCATTACGCCGTTTTTAGCCTCGATCTGTTTAAACTCGCTCAAAATTTTCTCTCGGCGCGCGTTTTGATCGAGGATTACGCCGATTTTAGGCATCGCGGCGAAATAATCTTTTGCATTTTTAACGGCAAATTTATCGTAGCTTACGCTTCTATGCATGAAAATACTATCGCCGCTTTCCACGTCAAATTTATTAAATTTAACAACCTTGTCTCCAAGCAGGCACAAAAACGAGCGTACCGGGCGGATAAACTCAAATTTACCCTCGCCCCAGCGCATAGATTTGCCAAAATTTAAGCTCAGCAAAAACTTCTCGATCATATCTCCCAGAAGCTCCGCGCTTGGCTTACCCACGACGGGTTTTTTGTAGTAGAGCACCTCTTTGCCGCCGACGGTTTCAAATTTTAGCTCGGACTCTGCGATGCCGCATTTTTTAGCAAAGCTTAGCGCGGCAGGCGTCCATGCGCCGTCTTTTTGCGCGACTTGCCTCGGCGCGCCGATAAACTCGCTAAAACCATCCTCCTGACGCACCGCAAATTTAGGGTGATAAAACGCGATCCTGCGCGGCGTGTAATAAAACTCGCACTCGCTATCCAGGCCGTTTTGCGCTAGCGTCTCGCGCCATTTCGCCGCGACGTTGCCGCACTCTTTTAAAAACGGGATCGCCGGCAGCTCCTCGACGCCGATCTCCACGATCAGTTCTTTTGTTTCGCTCATTTTTTATCCTTTTTTAAATTTTGTCTTCTTTTGCTTCTCTCAAGCGTCTGCGTGACGAATCCGCGCATCAAAAATATCATAAAAAGCACGAATGCGCCCAGCACCAATGCGTCAATTATCTTCATTTTCTATCCAAATTTGGGGTTCGTTTTTATAGTTCACGACGCGAACAGAGGTGAAAACCGCCTCTTTTTCGTTGCGCGGTTTGCCCTTTGCGCCGTAAATTTTAATATCTCCGTACGGCGTGTAGAGTCTGCCGTTTCGCACTTCGCCGCCGATACGGCTAAACATGTCGCCGGGGCGGGCTTGCTTTAGGTTTTTAGCATCCAGCATCTGCTCACGCGGATCTTGCGTTTCATCATAAATTTTCACCGCATAATGCGAGCTGATCTCAAGATTTCCCTTAAATTCATCTAGGCTGTTTACCGCTACGTCCATGACCCAGCCGGGCTTTGCGTCGTTTTTTGGCTCGTAAACGTAGATGCCGCGCTTATCCTGCGCTAGCGTGAAGCCTTTTTTGTCCTTTTGCACGACCGTAGCGCGTTTTAACAAAACTGGCAAATTTGACTTCTTTGATAGCTCGCCGACCCGCGCCTCGGCTATATGTTGCAGCGTATTTTTAGCGTTTTTATGAAAATTTAGCCTAAAAACCAGCGCGAAATGATCCGAAATTTGCGCTCCGTCTCGCTCAACCTTAAAGCTGTTTAAAACGTAATTTTGGCTAAGCGCGTCCTTTGAGAGCAGGACGTGATCAAGCGCGTTTAGGCTAGTGTGCGAGTAGCGCTCGTGCTTTGGCAAAAACGCCCAGAGATTGGCTAAATTTTTACTAGTTTCAAAATCGCCCAACAGCTCTTTATCTCCATATGGCGCGTTAAAATCGCCCAAAACCACGACCTTTTGGGTATCTACTAAGGCTGATTTTAGCGTGATAAAAGCCGTTTTTCGCTGCTTTAGAGGGTTTTTTCTCGCAGGAAAATGCAAATTTAAAAGGCTAAATTTTTGCCCATCAGCTTCAAAATCAAGCTTTAAAATATCTCTGGTTTTAACGTTTGGTACGCTGACAATTTGCGTTTTTTCAGGCTTTATGCGAGACAGCACGGCTAGTCCCACGGGACCGTTTTTACCTTTTGAAAAGGCAAAATATTTATATCCCGCCTCCTTCATCAGCTCTTTTAAAATTTGCTCGTTTTCGATCTCTTGAAGCGCGATGATATCAGCGTTTAGCTCTTTTATCTTTGCGCTTACAGCTTTAAATTTGGCGCTTGCCTTTTTTTCGTTCCATTCCGATTTCCCGACGACGAAATCCTTATACTCGCTGCCGTCGTTTTTGGCGTCAAATAAATTTTGTGCGTTAAACGTGGCGATCTTTAGCTCGGCGCCCGCCGCAAAAACGGCGAAAAACAGAGCCGCAAAAAAGAGCGCAAAGAGCCTATTTGCAGTAAATTTCATAGCGCGCTTCCAAGTCCTGACTGGGCGAAATTTTGCCTGATAGCCTCATAGGCGATGATGCCCGCGCTCGTGGCTAAATTTAAGCTTCTGCCCTGCTCGCCCATCGGGATTTTGATCGCGTTTGAGAAATTTCGCTCCATCAGCTCCATAGGCAGGCCCGTACTTTCGCCGCCGAAAAACAAAAAGTCGCCCTTTTTAAACTCCGCTTCAAAGTAAAATTTATGCGCCTTCGTCGTCGCGTAAAAAAACCTATCCTCGAACTGGGCGTTTGCGTGCAAAAACTCGTCCAAATTCTCCCAGATCACCGGATTTAGCAGCGCCCAATAATCAAGTCCCGCGCGCCTAACGGCCTTTTCGCTGATGTCAAAAACGGTCGGCTTGATTATATGTAGCTTAAGGTTTGCATTTACGCACATGCGGCCGATCGAGCCCGTATTTTGTGGGATTTGAGGATGAACGAGGACGATGTTAAACATTTAAATAGTCGCCTTAGCACACATTTTAAAAGGCGCAAAAGCGCTTGCAGGGCCGCGTAAATTTGAGCTTTTTGCAAGACTTGTAAATTTTAAAAAATTATTTTTTAAGTAGTGTTTAAAAATATCGTCGCAATCGCATCGCGACGGCTTTTTTTTATTTTGAAAATTTATAATTGAGTTTTTTTTCACTTTCGCCTCTTTAAAATAGGGCTTGATTTTAGCCAATTTGCGCTTTTAACTAGGTTAATTTTTAAGCGCGGCTTGACTTTTCGTTTAAAAAATTATCTATCGCCAAGTCCTGCCTGCGCCTTATTTCAGCGCCTATTGCAGCGCCTTTAAAGCCTTGCTTTAAAATCCCCGTAGTGTCGATAGCGGGCTCAAATTTAGCTTCATAAACGCCTAAATTTTTGGCTCTTTTTATGAGGCTCGGCGAGTTTAGCCCGAGCCAGCTTTTTAGCGGTTTATCAATGGCGATTTTTAACAAGTATTTGTCGCTCGGGCGACCCGCAAAAAACGGCTCTTTGACGCAAGCTTCAAAGCTTTTAGGAAGTCCTAAGTCGTAAAAATTTTTAATGCTAAAAAAGCCGTTAAAAAGATACAAAAACTCGCGCTCGTCTTTTTTGCCGTTTTGTTTGGGCAGAAATTTGACTGCGCTTTTTAGTTTTGCGGCAAATTTCGCCGCCTCGGCTCGGCTCAAATTTAACCCGAAAATTTTACCAAGAAGACCTAGTTTATAAAGATACAAAAAGCCAACCTCTTGAAATTTAGCGCCAAAAAGTTTCATCAGCTCGCCGTTTATGCGCTCGCGGCTAAGATCTGAGATACTTAGGCGCTTCATCAGCCCCAAACTCTCGCGCGCGATACGGAAATTTAGCCGCGCGCTAAACTGCACTGCCCGTAGTACCCGCAGGCTATCTTCGGCGAATTTTTCATCGTCGATATGGCGCAAGATGCCTCGCTTTAGGTCGCTCTCGCCGCCGTAAAAGTCCAAAAACGAGCCGTCAAAGATATTTATCATCATCGCGTTTACGGTAAAGTCTCGGCGCAAAGACGCCGCGCGCTCGTCGTCCGCATAGGCGACCTCAAATGCTTTATGCCCCTCGCCGGTTTTGTTTTCGGTTCGCGGCAAAGAAAGGTCGAAATTTTTAAATTTATAAACGAAGTAGTTTTTGCCCACGCCGTAAGCGCCGATTTGCGCCATCAGCGCGTCAAATTTAGCCGGGTCGATACCGTAAATTTCAACGTCAAAGTCGGAGATTTTTTTACCGAGCATCGCGTCGCGAACGCAGCCCCCGACGATATACGCGCGCTTGGTGTAGGGTGCTAGAAAATCTCGCAGCCATTTTAGATTTTTATTTTTGCAAATTTTCGAGCCGATTTTCGACATTTGCCAGCACGAATTCTAAAAATTTAAGCGTTAGCGAGAGCCTGTCTTTTAGGTTTTCCTCGCTGGTCGCGTTTAGCCCTTCAAAAAGCACCAAAATGCGCTCTTTTAGGTTTTTTAGAAATATCTCCTCGCCCGTAAAATTCGCAACCTCGACCTCAAAGGCTTTTTGCGGCGCGGCGGTCAGGTCGGACTCCTGGACGGCGTCAAATTTCGCCGCCGTTTTTTGCGAATTTCCCGCACTATCCAAAGCCGCCTCAAACTCGCTAGCCTCGTCCGCTACGCTTATCTCGCCGACTAAATTTGCAAGGCCCGCGGCATTGGTCAAATTTACGTCGCCGCTTGATACGGGCGTATTTGTTAAATTTATCCCGTCTTTAGTTTCGTTTGTCTCTTGCAATACGTCCTGTTTTTCGCGCGCGGCGTCCATTCGCTCTAGCTCCATCGCCACCTCGTCTATCGCCATTTTCGCTATTTCTTCTAGTTTCATAGTTTTATCAGCCACCTTTTAAATTCGGTTATTTCTTCGTCGGTTTTCATTTTGATGAAAAAGTCTCGCATCTGCTCGTTTACGCCCGTTTTTTTCCTGCTAAGGCCGCTTAGACGCCTTATCGCGGCGATCGCAGCGGCGTTTGTCGGCTCGCGCTTTAGGATGTTTTTATAAACTATCAGCGCATCGTCTTTTAGACCTTGAGCCTCGTAGATTAGGGCTTCTGTGATAGTATTTTTCATTTTTTTATTAGCGAGGCGATGATGCCGCCCATCTCGCTCGTAGAGCAAATTTCTTTAGCGCCAAACTCCGCTATATCCTTCGTCCTATATCCTTGTGCGAGAGCCGCTTTTACGGCGTTTTCGATCGCTTTTGCCGCCTCGTTTTCGCCAAATGAATACCTAAGCATCATCGCAGCGCTTAGTATAGTAGCGACCGGGTTTGCGATGCCCTGCCCCGCGATATCAGGCGCGCTACCGTGGATAGGCTCGTAGATGCCTACCTTGCCTCCGATGCTGGCGCTTGGCAGGAGCCCTATCGAGCCGCACACCATGCTAGCTTCGTCGCTTAGGATATCGCCGAAGAGATTTTCCGTCAAAATCACGTCAAATTTGCTAGGCGCGCGCACGAGCTGCATCGCCGCGTTATCGACGTACATAAACTCCAAATTTACCTCCGGATAGCTCTTTGCTACCTCGCTCGTAACTTCGCGCCAGAGCTGACTGGTCTCTAGTACGTTTGCCTTATCGACCATGCAGACGCGTTTTTTGCGCTTCATCGCGGTTTCAAACCCGACCTTCGCGATGCGCTCGATCTCCTCGCTCGTGTAGGTCATAGTGTTGTAGGCGCTGTTTTCTTTTTTCTCGCGCGGCTGACCGAAGTATATCCCGCCGGTTAGCTCGCGAACCACGATAAAATCGACACCCTGAAGGACTGATGGCTTTAGCGTGCTAGCGTCCACCAGCTCGTCAAATATCATCGCAGGGCGCAAATTTGCATACGCGCCAAGCTCTTTTCGCAGCTTCAAAAGTCCGCTTTCAGGGCGTAGATGGCGCGGCACGCCGTCCCATTTAGGCCCGCCTATGGCGCCAAAAAGCACCGCGTCCGAGTTTAGCGCGCCGTTTAGCGTCTCGCTAGGCAAAGGCTCGCCAAACACGTCGATCGCTGCGCCGCCCATCAAGTAATAGTTATAGCTAAGCTCTAAACCAAACTCCGCGCTAGCCGCATCTAGCGCCTTTATCGCCTCGTCAACTATCTCAGGGCCGATGCCGTCGCCTTTTATCACTGCGATATTATAAATTTTAGCCATTTTATATCCTTGTTTTTGCGTATTCTATGAGGCCGCCGCTTTTTAAAAGCTCTTGCATAAATGGCGGTATCGGGCTAAATTTATACTCTTTGCCGCTCGTTAAATTTACGACCGCGCCGTTATCCACGTCGATTTTTAGTTC
The DNA here is from genome assembly GCF_900573985.1 of Campylobacter showae. Taxonomy (NCBI): domain Bacteria; kingdom Pseudomonadati; phylum Campylobacterota; class Epsilonproteobacteria; order Campylobacterales; family Campylobacteraceae; genus Campylobacter; species Campylobacter showae. The sequence continues at coordinate 1,669,647 of NZ_UWOK01000001.1, forward strand.
GTCGCCTGCGTTTATCTCGTCTGTTTCTTTGATTTCTAGTATCAAAAGCCCTGTGTTAAAGCTGTTTCTATAAAAAATTCTAGCAAAACTCTTAGCTATCACGGCTCCTATGCCAGCAGCCTTAAGCGCCAAAGGAGCGTGCTCGCGCGAGCTGCCGCAGCCGAAATTTTCGCCCGCTACGATGACGTCGCCCGCAGAGATTTTTTTGCTAAACTCAGGATCGGCGTCCTCCATGATGTGAGTGGCCAAGATTTTCTCGTCGGAGGTGTTGAGATAGCGCGCGGCTATGATGATGTCGGTGTCGATATTGTCGCCGAATTTCCAGACTTTTGCTTGTTTCATGATTCGCCTTAAGATTAAATTTGGGCGATTTTATCCAAAAGAAGCTAAATAAACAATCAAAACTCGGCACCTAGCGGTTAGAACGTCTAAATTTAAGATTAAATTTCAGCGCTTCCGCTTGTGAGTCAAATTTTAAATTTTATATAAAAACAAGCTCGCCGAGCAGGGAATTTAATAAACCGCATAAATTTTGAGCGACTAGAAAAGCCGGGTTTCAGAGCGGCGGGATCGCGGTTAAATTTGATTTGGAGGAAGGACGAGATATCGCTAGGATACTCGTCCGTAGATTTTTTGTTTTTACGTTTTGTTAACCGTTAAAATAAAACCACCGCTGCCGTTAGATAGCCCCAAAGCACGGCTCCGATAGCCATAGTTACGTGAGTTACTGCAGAATCTTTCATCTTTTTCTCCTTTATTTTTGGAGAATTATAATGACCTTTTGTGTCCTCAATATGTCCTTTGTATGACTTTTTAAAATTTCGCTTGAGATTTTCGCTTATTCCATCAAATTTACGGCAAATTCGGTTTCGTCGCTCGCGTCAAATTAATTTTTTCGTCAAATTTCGCTCCCGCAAGTCAAATTTGCCGCGTGCCCCACCATCCCCGATAGCTAAATTCGCCCGCTAAAAAGCGCAAATTTAATCAAATTTAGCCGCGGTTTTCTCAAATTTTACGTGCGTTTGGGATTTTCACACTCACGGTCGTGCCGCGTCCTGGCTCGCTTTCGTAGCTTATCTCGCCGCCTAAAAGATGAACGATACGACGCACGATAGATAGCCCCAGGCCGCTACCTTTGCCCTTGTGCGACTCCTCGCATTGATAAAATTTATCGTAGATTTTTTCTAGCTTTTTTGCCTCGATGCCCGCCCCCTCGTCGCTAATGCGCACGACAAGCCCGCCGCCCTCTTCGCAGCAGCTCACGCCGACGTCCGCAGCCGAGTACTTTAGCGCGTTATCCATCAAATTTAGCCAAATTTGCGCTAGCATCGAGGCGTTGCTTCGCACAGTTACGGCGGCTAGATCCAGATCAAACTCACGCCCATCGTACTTTTGCATCAGCATTGCCGTAGCCTTTCGTAGCTGCTCGTCTACGCGCACGTTTTCGTCTAAATTTACGCCCGCCTGGCTATCTAGCCGCGAGAGCAGCAGCATATCCTCGCACAGCCTGCTTAGCGCGCCTGCCTGCTCTTTTATGAGGTCTAGATACTCGTTTCTGCGCGCCTCGTCCGTCTCGTCCTGTGCGATCTCGCAGTAGCCGCTGATGACGCTTAGAGGCGTTTTTAGCTCGTGCGAGACGTTTGAAATGAAATCCTTTTGCATGTAGTCCATTTTTTCCAGCGCCGCCGCGGTCAAATTTATATTTGCCGCCAGCTCGTCTAGCTCGTGCAGGTATTCGCTATCCGCGCCGCGCTTGCAGTTTTTGCGCGCGACCCTAACGGCAAAGTCGCCTCTAGCGATCTTACCGGCTGCTAGTCTAAAGCTCTCGACGTATCTCAAAAAATACGCCGTTACGGCATAAAATATCGCTCCACCCGCGCCCATCACGATCGCGCAAAAGCTGATAATGCCCCAAAACATCCCAAGCTTCATCTCAAATATCCGCTCGTAAGCTATGATCGCCGCCGACGCCGCGACGCAAAGCACGCAAAAGACGAAGATAAACATCGCCGCCGTGTATGTTTTTAAGCTGATTAGGTATTTTTTCTTATTTTGCGTAGTATTCATATTTTATTTCCGTTTTTTTATATAGACCGATCTCTTTTATGTCGCCGTTTTCGTAGTATTTGTCCGCGGGCTTAAATTTGACCGAGGTTTTACGCGTCAAATTTCCCCGCTCGTCCCTGCTTATATCCTTAAACTGCAAGATTTGCCCGATTTTTGCCTCAGAGCCGAAGTAATTTACCGACGTATACTCCATCTCGTCGCCGTTTGCGGCGTAGTAATAAACCCATTTTGAGTTCGGGGCTTGCGTGATTTTTTCGTATTCGCCGTTTGGCTTGCGCTCGAAGCTTATCTCTATGCCGTGGCGCGGCTCCATATTATTTTCTATCCGCGTTAAAACGCCATTTTCGTCGTAGATATAGCTATCGTCCGTCACTAGCGTCCCGCCGGAATACGCCGCCCGAGCGATCATTTTGCCGTCCTTGCCGTAGGTAATTTTCTCCGTGCGCGGGTAAAATCTATCCTCCACGTGCTGCTCTTTGGCCGTCGAGACTAAATTTTCGCCGTCAAATTCGTATTCGTAGAGATAAACGGCGCTATCTTGATATTTTTTGCGGATTAGCCCGTCTTTGCCGTATTCAAACAAAACCGAGCCGTTTGGTACGCCGTTTATGTGCTCGGTTTCTTGCACTATATAGCCGTTTTCATTAAACTCCGTCCGCTTTACGCGCGTATTTTCTAGTGCGCCGTAGCCGTCTATAGAGTATTCGTACTCCGTAGCCGTCATGCTTTTGACCTCGCCTTTTAGATCCTTTTTGCTCCAGTCGCTTTGCGGTAAAACGGCCGAGTTTAGATAGCAAACCGCCGATACCGCCGCTAAAATAGCTTTTAAAATTTTCACTTTATCTTCCCCGCCCCTCACTCGTAAATTTCGCCCTTATAGCCGATACCGCGCACCGTAGCTATCTCAAAGTCCGTGCAGCCTTCTAGCTTGCGGCGTAGCTTTTTTACGTGCGTATCGACCGCGCGCTCGTCGCTATCCGTGTCGTAGCCCCAGATTTCTTGCATGATTTCTAGTCGAGTGAAAATTTTGCCCGGGTTTGAGAGTAGTAAAAAGAGTAGATAAAACTCCTTTGGCGCGAGCTCCACGACCTCGCCGCCGATTTTTAGGCTAAGGGCCGCATAGTCAAGCTCTGAGTTTTTAAACCTCAGCCGCTTGCCGCTAGCGATTTTGGCTCGGCGCAAAAGCGCGTTTATGCGTAGCGTCATTTCCTTTAAATTTACGGGCTTGCTCATGTAGTCGTCCGCCCCCGTGACAAAGCCCTTCTCCATACCCTCCATGCCGCTTTTTGCCGTTATCATGAGCACCGGCAGCGACTCGTCTAGCAGCTTGATTTGCTTGGTTAGCTCATATCCGCTAAGCCCTGGCATCATGATATCGGTGATCACAAGGTCGGCACGCTCGCTCTCTAGCAGCTTTATAGCCTGCTCTCCGTCAAAAGCCGCAAGCGGCGAAAAGCCCTCCTGAGCGAGCTTTAGGCAGATTATTTTATTTAAATTTTCGTCATCCTCGGCGACTAAAATTTTAAACATTTATTTTCCTTAAATTTGCCCCAAATTTAACGGGCAAGGCGATAATTTTTGTCCTATTTTATCAAATTTAACTAGAAATGGGCTGGTAAATTTAGCGAAGCATCATCAAAACGCCGATAGCGCAGATGATAACGGCTGTAAAAATCTCCAAAAGTCGCAGGCGGGTTTGCAAAAATTTCTTTAGTATCGCACCGCCAAGAGCATAGATGCTAAGCGAGCAAAACTCGATAAAAACGAGCATAACGGTGATAGAAAATATACGAGGCAAGCTAAAAGGATCGTTCGCGTCCAAAAAAGTCGGCAGCAAAGCCGATAGAAAAATCCATGTCTTTGGGTTTGAGATGCAGACTACGGCGCCGTTTATAAACATCTGCTTTTTGCTCGGCAGCTGCGATACCATCGTTATACTAAGCTGCCCTTTGCTAAAAAACAGCATAGCGCCAAGATATAGTAGATAAAGTCCTGCGATGACGTTTAAAACCTTAAACGCGAAACTATAATGCGCCAAAACTGCGCCAACGCCTAGCATACAGCAAATCCCCACGAATGCTAAAGATGTGAGCTGTCCTGCCATCATCGGTAGCGCGCGCACGTAGCCCAGACTCATGCCGATACTCATCGCGTAGGCCATGTTGATACCGGGCATCAGGCTAATCGGAAAAAATGTAACGATAAAAAGCAGGTAGTTCATAGTGGGCCTTAAATTTTGAAGAAATAGTAAATCAAATTTAATAAATTTAAGATAAAAAACGGCGGGCGTGCGGCGGAAATTTAGTAAATTTTACTTCAGTAGTCGTTTTTGTTTTTGGATCGAGGCGGAAATTTGATTTGTTATGCGCGGGTACGTAAATTTAGCGGATTTGGCGGCGAAATTTGTTTGCACTTTTTAGAACGGCGGAGTGCAAATTTAGCAAATAGCCTCGTAAATTTACGCTCCGCAAATTTAACTTTATAGATGCGAGTTTAAATTTATCCCAAAAGCGGCTCCGCCGTAGCCAAGCGCCTAACGGGATTTGCCGTAAATTTACGCTATTACGATTAGCACGCCAAGCCCCTTGTCGGCGGCATTTTGATAAAAGCTCAAAAGCCCGTTAAAATGCTCTTTTAGCTCGGCTTTGATATCTTCAAATTCGCTCTCATACTCCCATATCTCGGGATAGGTGCCAGCCTCGCCGAAATCTGTAAAATTTACGTTTGCCAAAAGCGCGCCAATGTCGGTACTCTGCATCGCTTTAGCTACGGCTTTTACGTCGTCTGCGTCCACGTAAGATACCGCCTCGCTCCCCTCCTCGCCCGCCATGCCGCGTCCGAAAATCGCCCAACTAAGCGGGTTTGGCGTAGCAAAAATCTCACCCGCGCTCATCGCTTCAAACATATTTTTGCCAGTTAGCGTTTTATGCATAGCGTCCCACATTTTATCCAGGTCGTATTCGCCCAGCGCCTCGACATCGTCGCCGCCACCGTTTTTGATCGCCTCGATAACGTCTTGCATATAGGCGTAGTAGTGCGCGCTCATTCCCATTTTCGCTCCTTAAATTTAAAACAAAAATTATACCGAACGATAGCTAAAATTTACGCTTGCAAATCGCCGTTTAGCGCGTAAATTTTAAACGCAAATTTAAGATAAATTCGTCGCAGCAAAAGCCGCCGAAAAAGGAAATTTACAAAAGAGACGGCGGACTATAAATTTAACAAATCCGCCGTAATATTAAATAAGTGCAAATATCGCGAGATATCCGCTCAAACTCAAATTTTAGTGAGTTAAGAAAAGCTCCTGTATCTTTGCCTTATCCGTAGTCTGCGTAAGCGCAAGCATCAAAAGCACTCTAGCTTTTTGCGCGTTTAGGTTGTCGCTAGCTAAAAAGCCGTATTTACCGTCGTCCACCTCACCGTTTAGCGTGGTTTCGCCGCTACCTACGCGGGAGTCGCGCACGACTACTATGCCAGCTTTGACCGCTTCGCCTAAAGCCTCAAGCGCGCTTGGGAATGGATTTCCGTTACCCATGCCGGCATTTATGATGCCTTTGGCTCCGTTTTTCACGGCTACGTTTACGAAGTCAGGGTTGTCGTTTGAGTGGCTGTAGATGATATCTACTCTTGGAAGCTCTTTGATCTTCGTGATGTCAAATGCCGAATTTACGGTGTGTTTACGAACCGGATTCATGTAAAATTTGACGTTGCCGTAAAACACGGTACCGATCTTGCCGCTGTTTGGAGATTTAAATGTATCGACCGCGGTAGTGTTGGTTTTAGTCACCTCTCTAGCCGCGTGGATCTCGTCGTTCATCACGACTACTACGCCCTTGCCTGCGGCTTCTTTACTCATCGCGACGTTTACGGCGTTAAAGATATTTAGAGGGCCGTCCGCGCTTAGCGAGCCGCTGTTTCTCATAGCGCCCACCATAACGATAGGTTTATCGCTTTTGACGACTAAATTTAGAAAATACGCAGTCTCCTCCATCGTATCCGTTCCGTGCGTGATGACGACGCCGTCGGCCTTGCCGCTAGTTAGCAGCTCGTTTACTCTGTTTGCGAGCTTAAACCAAACTTCGTTGTTCATCTCCTGAGAGCCGATGTTTGAGATCTGCTCGCCTTTGATGGTCGCTATCTTGTTGATATCGGGTACCGCAGCGATCAGTTTATCGACCGTAACGGTTCCTGAGGTATAGCTCGTATCAAGAGCTCCAGAGCCGCTGCCAGCTATCGTGCCGCCCGTGGCTAAAATGTAAATAGTAGGCTTTGCAAAAGCCAAAGTCGCTCCTAAAAGCATGAAAATCACCGCCTTTACTGCAAAACGCATGTTTGCTCCTTGTATTGAGATGTTACGAGGATTTTAGCGTTTATTGCTTAAATTTATTATTAATTATTAATTTTTATTTTCAGTTAAATAATCCTAATAAGCGTCATATATATCGCCGTCGAAGCCGCGATACTAAGCAGGGTATTTTTAAATTTCAGATGAATTAAAACCGCGCTAAAAACGGCTAGTGCTTCGTTTAGTCCGTACGGATAAACGTCAAATTTGATGTCCTTTAGCCCGTAGCACACCAAGACGACCATTATCATCAGTCCCATGTGTCGCTCCACGGCCGTTAGCCACGGACGCGGTTTATAGTTTTTGATGACGTAAAACGGCGCGGCACGCGTCAAAAAGGTCGCAAACGCGCTTAGCAAAACGGCGGCGAATATCATCCACTCGCTAGAACTCACGCCTATCAAAGCTTATCCTTAAAAACTAAAATAAAAATAAAGCAAAGCGCCATCGAGCCTACCAGCATCGCTTTAGCAGGCATGAGCGCTACGCCGGCGACTCCAAACAAGGACGCAGCACCCAGCACTTTATAGTTCTTATCGTTTTTAAACATCTCCATCACAATCACGATAAAAAGCGCCGTCAAGCTAAACTCAAGCCCGCTCGTATCGACCCTAATAAGCTCGCCGGCTAGGCATCCGACCGCCGTACCCGCCGCCCAGTAAAACCACGAGAGCAAATTTAAACGCGTAAAAACATAGCTACGCTCCGCCGCGTCCGTGATTTTGAGCGCCTTAAATATCGCAAAAGTTTCGTCCGTGAGAGTCGCGATATTAAAAAGGCGAAATTTGAGATCTTTGTACTCTTTTAAAAGTGCGAGTCCGTAAAAAGTATGACGTAAATTTACGAGGTAGCTCACGATAAAAACCTCTAAAAGCCCCGTGCCCGCGCTAAAAAGCGAGAGCATCATAAACTGCGCCGCGCCGCCGTATGCTAGCGTGCTAAGAGCGATGGCGATAAATGCGCTAACGCCCATGCTTTTAGCCAGTATCCCAAAAGCGACGCCGAGGGGAAAATAGCCCATAAATATCGGAACGCTAAGCTTAAAAACGTAACTAAAATGCAAAAATTTTCCTTAATAAAAGCGCGATGATAGCTAAAATTTTAATAAATTTGGATAAAGGCGGCGATTTGAGCAAATTTGAGCCAACACGCTGTGGGCAAATTTAACCAGACTAAATTTAGCGTTTAGTATAAAATTATCCGCATTTTAATAATAAATCTTATAAAATAGCGTTAAATTTTTTATAGGAGCAAAAGCATGAAAAAAATAGTCATAACAGTAGCCTGCGGGATGGTTTTGTTTGCAGCGGGCGATAATATAGAGGTGCTACAAAAAGCTTGCGATAGTGGAAATGCAAAAAGTTGCGCAGCTGTCGGGCTTTTATATGAAAAAGGTCAAGGCTTAGAACAAGACTACAAAAAAGCTAGAGAACTATTTTTTAAAGCTTGCGATTTGGGAGGAGCAATAATGTGCAGTGCTTTAGGTTTTGCATATGAGACAGGCCAAGACGTAAAACAAGACTACAAAAAAGCTAGCGAACTATACTCTAAAGCTTGCGATATGAGAGATGCAAACGCTTGCGAAGCTCTTGGACTCTTATATAACGACGGTAAAGGTATAAAGCAGAACCATAAAAAAGCTAGTGAGCTATTTTCTAAAGCTTGTGATATAGGAGATGCGATGGGCTGCTATAATCTCGGGGTTTTATATAATGAAGGTAATGGCGTAAAGCAAGACTATAAAAAAGCTAGAGAGCTATACTCTAAGGCTTGTGATATGAAAAATGCGATGGGTTGCTATAATCTTGGGAATTTATACTCTAGTGGACAAGGCGTAAAGCAAGACTATAAAAAAGCTAGAGAGCTATACTCTAAGGCTTGTGATATTGGACATGTAGACGGCTGCTATAATCTAGGAGTTTTATATCTTAACGGCCAAGGAGTAAGGCAAGATAAAAGAAGGGCAAAAGAGTATTTCGGTAAGGCTTGCGACATGGGAGAGCAAGGCGGTTGTGATTGGTATAAAAAACTAAACGAGCAAGGATGGTGAGATAGGATGCTAAAAGGCGGTAAATCAAGATAAATTTAGCCGCCTTTGCGCCTCGCAAACAAAAACCGCGGCGTCCGCAATATTTAGCCTAAATTTTACTCAAATTTAGCTTTCGCTAGTCGCAGCGTAAAAACCGCTAAATTTGGCCTAAATTTAGCCCCAGCCCGCCAAAAAACGGCAAAAGCGGGCAAAATTTAAAAAGCCGCCCGCTCCGTCAAATTTACAAAGCAAATCTCAGACTAGGCGGCTAAATTTAACCTATGTTAGGGCTATCTCTTTAGGCTATTTACGATCGAGAGCATATCGTCGCTCGTTGTGATCGCCTTTGAGTTTGCTTCGTACGCGCGCTGACCCGTGATGAGGTCGGTCATCTCTTCGACCAGTTGCACGTTACTCATCTCGACGAATCCCTGCCTGATCGTACCCAGACCGTCAAGACCCGCCGTACCGACTACGACCTCGCCGCTAGAGCCAGTCGGCAGATAGAGGTTGTCGCCCATGGAGTGTAGGCCTGCAGGGTTGATAAAATTTGCTAGCTCGATACGGCCTACCTGCGTCATCTCGGTGTTGCCCGGTTGCAATACTGAGACGGTGCCGTCGGTACCCACCGAAACCTGCGTGGCGTCGGCCGGGATAGTCATCTGAGGCTGGAGCACGTAGCCGTCGGAGTTTACGATCGTACCCTCGCTATCTAGTTTAAAGGCGCCGTTTCTAGTGTACGCCGTCGTACCGTCCGGAAGCTGCACCTGGAAAAAGCCGTTACCCGCGATAACCATATCGAGATTGTTGCTCGTTTCTTTAAAATAACCTTGCGAAAATATCTTCGTTATCGCCGTCGGACGCGCACCTAGACCAACCTCGATACCCGTCGGGCTTTTTGTCGTGGCACTAGTTGCCGTGCCTGCATACTCCATGACCTGATACATCAGATCGGCAAACTCGGCGCGGTTTTTCTTATAGCCGATAGTGTTTACGTTTGCGATATTGTGCGACGTAACGTCGATCTGGGTTTGTTGGGCGATCATGCCGGTGGCGGCGGAATAAATAGACCTCATCATTTCATTTTCCTCTTTCTACAGGCGCGTCGCGCTTTGGTTTTATACGTCGTTGTGTTTTATTTTGACTTCGGTCACATACGCTCAGTATGCTCCCTTGTCAAAATAAAACCTACCTCGTCTAATCCGCAAATCGCTTCCGCTTAGTCATTACCTTAGCTTTGAGCGCCTTATCTTTAATTTGTTAATTTGTTTAATTTGCAAAAAATATTCCAAATTTGCAGTCTTAAATTTTACGCTTTTGCATAAAACCGTCGCCGACTGTTTTTATGCCTGGCGAGCGTCTAAAATTTACAAATTCAGCGCGATTTCTCGCATTTCTTAACTATTTAGCAAAAGACGTTCCAAATTTGCAAATTTGGGAAAATTTGAAAATATTTTGGTGGAAGTATTTTGAATTTATATTAGCGGCAGGGTTTTTAATATATAGCGATTTATGTTTATTAAAATTTAAAAACCTTAGCGGAAATATCTTTGAGCGGATTTGCGAGTTGTGCAAATTTTTACGAACGAGACTAGGCACGTAGCCTGTCGCCGCTAGTAAAAATTAAATCTCTCGCAAATACGTCAAAGAGATAACGCTAAATTTAGACTTTCATGTTAGCAAGCTTACTTATAGCTTCCTGATTTAGATCATCCATATGGCTCGTCATCACCTTTTGATACATCTCGACAAAGCGCTGCGTCTCGATGAGTCCGACCATCTCGGTCACGGCATTTACGTTGGAGATTTGAGTGTATTTCCACGCGACCGCGTCTATCTCGCCACCCACGTCTTCAAGCTCCTTTAAATTCGGCAAAACATAGAGATTATCGCCCTCTTTAGTTAGATTTCGTATCTCTTTTGGCTGCGCGATATAAAGTCTAGCTAGCGGCTCCTCGTTTGAGTAGAGATTGCCGTTTTTATCTGCGGAAAATCGCTCGCCCTGCGGGATTTGGATACCTTGAAAATTATTCGTAAAATAATCGCTCGGCAGCACCTTGTAGCCCTCTTTGGTTACCAAAAATCCGTCCTCGTCGAGATTAAACGAGCCGTTTTTAGTTAGGCGCACGTCGCCGGGCTTTACCTCAACTAGGAAAAATAGATCCTCTCGCTTCATTGCAAAGTCAAGGTCGTTGTTTGAAAATTTAAGTCCGCCCTGGCTAAAATCCACGTATTGCTCCGAAATTTGCGGCACTCTATCGATAGTTCTGTTTAGAAATTTGGCCGCGTCCTTCGTGTGATTTTCTATCGGTAACTCGTCGCGGTACTCTTTAAAAATCCTCTCAAAATCACCCACTACAACGTCGTCGCGCTTAAAACCGATAGTATTTATGTTGGCAAGGTTGTTTGCGATGACGTCTAGGCGGTTAAACTGCGTCACCATGGCGCCGGTTGCTTGGTAGTAGCCGTTGTTCATTTACTTTTCCTTATTTTGGCGACTCGTCTCGTGAGCGTCTTTGAATGTGTTTGCTAAAATTTAGCTCGGCAGGCCACTCCGCCTAGCCTACGCAAAATTTTAGCAAACACATTCAAATCCATCTCACGATACTTCGCCTATTTCATTAAATTTATGCGCGTATCTTGAGCGCATACTTCGTTGGTTTTTTGCTCAGCTTCGGTTACGTATCATATATACGCGCCCTCGCCTCGCAAAAATCCGCCTCGTCTGCGTCACAAGCTACTTCCGCTTGCTTTATTGAGTGTTAAGTAGCAACTTTCGTTCCAAATTAAATTTAATAAAATTTTCAGTAAATTTAGCCTACTTAAAAGTGCCCGAATAATCGTATTTTTATTAATATTTAAAGAAGTTTGGGTATAATCCTCGTTTTCTACAAAAAGAAGGAATCCCAAATGAGTACCGCAAAAAAAGAGGCATTGTCGCTCATAGAAGAGCTTTTCAAAGAAAATGCCAAAGGCTATATCACTTACGAAAAACTTGTTAAATTTCTAGACAAAGCGCCGACGGCAGCGATAGCAAAAAAACTGGAATCGCTGGCAAAAGAAAATAAAGTCCAGCTCATAACCTCGGCTGAAATCGCAAAAATGCGCAACATCGAAGATGCTAAAAAGCGCCGCGAGGAGCTGGCCAAACTAGCCGACGACAATCTGGAAGAAGAATTTGACCTCGCCAGCGAAACCGATCTGCTCGAGTGGTCGCGCTCGGATAGTCCCGTGCGTATGTACCTACGCGAAATGGGTCAAATCGCACTACTAACCAAAGAGGAAGAAGTAGAAATCAGCAAAAAAATCGAGCTTGGCGAAGATATCATCATCGACGCGTTTTGCTCGGTACCATACCTTATCGATTTTATTCTTGACTACAAAGAGCCGCTTATAAACCGCGAACGCCGCGTAAAAGAGCTTTTTAGAAGCTTTGACGACGAAGGTGAGGAAGGTAGCGAAGAGGTCGAAGAAGAGGAGGAAAACGAAGAAGTCGAGGATGATGTCGAGGAAGGCGAAGAGAAAGAAGCCAAGCCAAAAAAACACAATAAAAAAGACGACAAACGAGCTGAAAAAGTGATCGAGAGTTTTAAAGCGCTCGAAAAGGCCAAAAAAGAGTGGCTAAAAACTGCAAATAAACAAAACGAAGTAGAGACTGATGATGAGTTTTTAGCAAAGATAACGCTTGCGTTTAAAAAGAAAATTTTAAAAGACAAGCTAATGGATTTAGGGCCTACTAGTAAGCTCATAACCGAGATCGTAAAGTCTATGGAAACAGCGCTAAAGAGCGACGATGAATTTGATAGAGAACTCAAAAGACTCGAGTATAAGCTACCTATGTTTAGCGACGAGCTAAAGAAAAATCACAAGTCGATCCTAAAAGATATCATCAAGCTCAGCAAAGAAGATATAATCGCGCGAGTGCCCGAGGCTACGATGGTATCAACCTACGTGGAGATCAAAAAGCTATTTGCGACCAAGGAAGCGAGCAAGAGCGGATTTAACCTCGATCCAGTACTTTTAAAGGAAATTTTAGAGCAGATCAAACGCGGCAAAAAGATATCCGACGAAGCAAAAGCTAGGATGGCAAAATCAAATTTACGCCTAGTCGTAAGCATCGCCAAGCGCTACACGAACCGCGGTTTGCCGTTTTTAGACTTGATTCAAGAGGGTAATATCGGGCTAATGAAAGCGGTCGATAAATTTGAATATAAAAAAGGGTATAAATTTTCGACCTATGCGACGTGGTGGATACGTCAGGCTATTAGCCGTGCTATCGCCGATCAAGCCCGCACTATACGCATACCTATCCATATGATAGAAACGATAAACCGTATCAACAAAATCAACCGAAAATACCTACAAGAAGAAGGCAAAGAGCCGGATATAAACGTAATCGCAGCCGAGGTCGGACTAAGCGCGGACAAGATAAAACAGGTCATCAAAATCACAAAAGAGCCTATCAGTCTAGAAGCCCCTATCGGCAACGAAGACGACGGTAAATTTGGAGATTTCGTCGAGGACAGAAGCTCTCTAAGCCCTATGGATCACATCCTAAAAAACGACCTCAAAGAGCAGATTGACGAAGTCCTAGACCAGCTAAACGAGCGCGAAAAAGCCGTCATCAGGATGAGGTTCGGCCTGCTCGACGACGAGAGCGACCGCACGCTAGAAGAGATCGGCAAGGAGCTAAACGTAACCCGCGAGCGCGTACGCCAGATCGAAAGCTCTGCTATCAAAAAACTAAAACACCCAAAAGTCGGTAGAAAACTCAAAAACTACATCGAGGGCTAAATTTAGCCCTCCTTTTTCAACAGATTAACGCAAAAACCAACTATCAAATTTAAAGAAAAATCCAAAAGCAAAGATGGATCAGCAACTCCTAGCTGAGATAAAATTCCGCGGCATAGCTTCTAATATTTTACTAATCGGCGACTGTATGTCTATTTGGATTTTGTGCGAATTTTGCAGCCGCGTTTCGCTGGCTGGTTTCTTGACCGCCATATTTTTTATTTGCCTTGTCTTTCTTGCGTCGATGATTTTTAGGCTTCTTGCCGCTAGACAAATCTCCAAACTCTCCGCAAGCAAACTTTTTACCAAAACCTTCTCCGCGTTAGTCACGGCGGCGCTACTATCGATTTTATGGCTATCTATGGCATTGTATTCGGTAAGTCAAGTCGGATTTGGTGCGGTAGAGTATGCCGCGGCACAGATTTGAGGCTCTTTTGTTGACAATGCTTATGCCATAATCGGAGCAGTCGCAAATAATTTTTTAAATACGCAAGGCACTCCTCTTACGATATTTCTTACTATAGACTCTATTCTAACTATCTACTTTTGGTTTATGCTTGGCACGTCGTATTACCCACTCGGCAAATATATGCAAAGTAAATTTTTCTACTTCTGCGCCAGCTTAGCCTTTATACGCACAGCGCTTTAGCTTATCTATATTTCGCCACTTAAAGGTTCAGTAACTCCATATGCACTGCTTACGATAGCGATCTTGATCCAACTTTGCGAACTAGCGACTTGGACTAAAATCAAAAACATCGCTCTTGCGTAGTCTTAAAATTTATAAATTTCAAATTTCATCGCAGCTACCACGCTTGCCGTTTCGCTAAATTTATCAAAAACTACACCAATGCCGCCCCTCAATTTTACCCGCAAAACAAAACCTGCAAATTTATAATAAATTCATCACCATTTTTGTAATATACTACTATTTATTTATGGGTTAAAAATACCAATTTTAAGCCAATAAATAAATATAATTTAAAAACTTAAGGAAAAAACATGAGCAAATTTCACTCTTTCGCGCTAGCCCTTGCGCTGTGCGCGAGTTCGCTTTTTGCCGATCGAGTCATAACCGATCAGCTAGGCCGCGACGTCACGCTACCGGACGAAGTTAAGCGCATAGTCGTGCTTCAGCACCAAAGCCTAAACGCGCTCAATGAGCTAAACGCGCTAGATAAGGTCGTCGGCGTGCAGGAGTCATGGGAAAAGTCGCTCGGTAAAAACTACATCCGCCTAGCCCCGAGCCTCAAAGATATGCCCACACCGGGCGATCTAAAGGTCATCAACTACGAAGCGGTACTTAGGCTAAAGCCCGACGTCGTGATCGTCACGAACTACATCCCGCAAGAATGCATCGACAAGATGACGGAGCTCAAAATCCCCGTCGTCGCCGTTAGCTTTCAGCGCAGCGACGCCGCCGATAAAGGCAAGCTAAATCCGACCTTCAAAGACGACGAGGCGGCCTACACCGAGGGCTTTTACGACGGCATAGAGCTTCTTGGCAAGGTCGCAAACCGCGAGAAAGAGGCCGCCGAGCTCATAAGCTTTGTTAAAACCTCACAAGAGCAGCTAAAGGCTAAATTTAGCGACTTCATCGTGGATAAGAGACCTAAAATTTACATGGCAAATCCAGATCTCACGACCTACGGCAGCGGCAAATACACGGGCATAATGTTTATGCGAGCCGGCGCGCAAAACGTCGCGGCGCAGAGGATCAAGGGCTACAAGCAGGTATCTGCAGAGCAAGTTTTAGCATGGGCGCCGCAGATGATCTTCGTGCAGGATCGCTACCCTCAGGTGCCCGCCGAGCTTAAATCCAACCCGCAGCTTGCAAATTTAAGCGCAGTCAAAGAGGGTAAAATTTACATGATGCCCGAATACGCCAAAGCGTGGGGCTATCCGACTGCCGAAGCCATGGCGCTTGGCGAGTGGTGGCTAGCGATGAAACTCTATCCGAAGCACTTTGACGAGGCTGAGTTTAACAAAAAAGTAGAGGAATTTTATCAAAAATTCTACCGCACGAGCTATAAATGAAATTTTCCGCCCTGCTGCTGATCTGGGTCCTGCTATTTGCGGTATCGCTTGGCATCGGGCAGTATCCTGTGAGCCTAGAGGAGACGGGTAAAATTTTACTCAGCTCCTCTGCCGATGAGACGGCAAAGAGCGTGGTGCTTGATATCCGCATCCCGC
Organism: Campylobacter showae; assembly: GCF_900573985.1. Classification (NCBI taxonomy): domain Bacteria; kingdom Pseudomonadati; phylum Campylobacterota; class Epsilonproteobacteria; order Campylobacterales; family Campylobacteraceae; genus Campylobacter; species Campylobacter showae. Next base: position 1,685,072 of record NZ_UWOK01000001.1, read on the forward strand.
GCGCCCTACTTTCGAGCCTTTGCGGCGGGATACTGGCGCTTAGCGGTCTCGCGCTTCAGGCGGTGTTTAAAAACCCGCTCGTAGGCCCGCACATCGTGGGCGTTAGCACCGCGGCGGCATTCGGCGGAGCGCTTTGCATCATGCTTGGCTTTGGCTCCTATTTTATCGTGGCTTTTGCCTTCTTTTTCGGTCTCACAGCGCTTTTTATGCTCTATTTTATCGCTAAATTCGTCTCTCGCAGCGATGTCTTTTCGCTCATCCTAGCAGGCATCGTCATAAACGGCGTTTTTGCCGCGCTAACGAGCCTTGTGCAGTATCTAGCCGACAACGAGGACGTGCTGCCAAACATCATCTACTGGCTGCTTGGCAGCTTCGTGCGCGCAGACTACGACAAGCTCATCATGCTCACCGCCGTTTCCGCGCCCTGCGTCGCGGCACTCATCGCGATGCGGTGGCGGTTTAACCTACTCAGCCTCGAAGACGGCGATCTAAAGGTGCTGGGCGTAAATATCGTACGGCTACGCTCAGTCATCCTCGTCGTCTGCACGCTGCTAGTCGCCGCGCAGGTCAGCGTCAGCGGAAACATCGGCTGGATCGGGCTTGTAGTGCCGCATGTCGCTAGGATGATATTTGGCAGCGACCACTTGCGCTCCATGCCCGCTTGCTTCGTCGCGGGAGCCGTTTTTATGCTCGCCATCGACGACGTATCGCGCTCGATCAGCTCTAGCGAAGTGCCGCTTAGCATCATCTCCGCGCTCATCGGCAGCCCGATATTCGCCATCCTCCTAAAAAGGAGCGCCGATGCGAACAGAAGGTAGTTTGCTCGCGATCAAGGACGCGGGATTTTTCTACGAAGAGGGCAAATTTCTTTTTAGAAATTTAAGCTTTGAGATTGAGCGCGGTCAAATTTTAGCGATCTTGGGGCTAAATGGTCAGGGCAAAAGCACGCTGATGTCGTGCATGATGGGCATTTTGGGTTTCAAAGAGGGGCAGCTTTTTACGCAGGCGAAATTTGGCTTTTTGCCGCAAAGCTTTAGCGTGGCGTTTGATTACAGCGTGCAGGACATCGTAGCGATGGGGCGCGTGCGCGATATTTCGCTATTTTCAAAGCCGAGCAAACGCGACGTGCAGATCTGCCTGGACGCGCTTGAGAGCCTTGAAATTTCGCACCTAAAAAACAAGCGCTTCAACTCGCTCTCGGGCGGCCAAAAGCAGCTCGTGCTCTTTGCCAGAGCGATCGCGAGCAAGAGCGAAATTTTATTTTTAGACGAGCCTGCCAGCGCGCTTGATATCAAAAACCAAGACCGCGTGCTAAGCCTCATCGTAAATTTGAAGCAAAAAAGTAGCGCCAGCATCGTTTTTACCACGCATCAGCCAAACCACGCCCTTGCGGTGGCGGACCGCACGCTTATTTTAAAAGACGATCTTAGCTACGTTTATGGGTTTAGTGCCAAGATTTTGAACGAGGAAAATTTAAACGCGCTTTACCGCGTGCGGATGAAAACGGCGAAATTTGACGTTGCCGGCGAGCAGATAAGCAGCATCACGCAAATTTTCAGCGCACAGGTGAGATAAATGCCCGCGCTCTTTTGGTTTTAAATTTAACCACTGACGATAGATACGACGATAAATTTACAAAAAACGACGATTATCCAAAATTTAGCGTCAAAATTTGGATAATCAAATTTACCGCAAATTTAACTCCAAACATTGTCTGATTTTAAATTTAAGCCGCCAAACCTCGTAAAATCGTCCTAAATTTAAGCTCAAATTTCTTGCTAAAAAGTTAAAATAATGATTTAACAATAAGCAAATTTAACCACAAAAATCAGCCGAATTCGACTCAAACAAATCAAAATTTAGAAGGAAAAATTTGAAAAATTTTAAACTCTGTCTTAAATGCCATTTCTCAAATGCCTACAACGCCAGCAGAGGCCAGAAGGCTTGGTATTTGGGCTTCTGCGCTAACGGTGGTATCTATTATTCTTTTCGGTAGGACGGAAATCTCCTTTTTGCATTCTTACTTTGATATTAGAGTCCTTAAAGTGATCTGCGAGATAGCCTCGCTAGCCCCGATATACGCGGCTTTCAGATGTATTACTTTGTATGCGGGCGGCGTCAAAATATGTAAACGTTTTACGCTATTTGCCGCGACTTACGGCATCATTTTGCTTTTAAACTTCTTTGCGCTCTTTATAGTGACGATATTTGCGGATGATTTTGATGCAAGAGTCGGCAAATTTACAGAGTTTTTATTTTCTCTGGTTTTATTGATATCTAGTTTCACGAGCTGGACGCTTTGCATTCCCGCCATATTTCTAATTTTAGCTATGTTTAAATTTACAAAGGTAGCGAATAATCTATTTTGGGGATACTGCACCATATTTGCCCTCCAAGCAGCAATATTGATACTTGAAAGGTTTGATTTTAAAGACTATAAAGATGTGTTGGATTATTACTATGTTTTATATTGGGACAATTTTAAATGCATCGGCTACGCGTTTTTAGCGGCCGCTTTTTATAAACTTGGTGATATTAGCTCGCAAAAGTTAGCGCAAGAAAGCGTCGATCGCGTCAAATTTTATGACCCGGCTCGCATCAAATTTTACGGTATCGTCTCAAGCGTGCTTTGGCTTGCGGTTTCTATTTTAACCGTAGCTTTAAACTCCGCTTCAAGCATTACGGATAGCCTTGCGACAGCGTTTTTGGTGCTGCTAGTTTGCATCCAGATTGCCTCTTTCGTCTGCGGCTGGATCGCGATCAAAGGCATAGGAGCGATCTTTGAAAGCAATGTTTTTAAATTTTATTTGGCTTTTTTGGCGTGCGTCGTTATCTTGATTTTGATGGCGTTTTACGCTAGATTGCCCGAAGTCAACGTAGATAGAGCTTTAGCCGTAAAATTCGGCATTTGCGCGCTTGCGGCGTTTATTTTTTGGATCGTCATAAACGTTAAATTAAGCCGTTTGGGTAAAAATTTATATTTTATACTTTACGTCGTAGCGCAAATCATTTGCGTGCTTACACTAGCGGCCTTTAACGCGCTGATGATGTTTAGCTTCGAGTTTGCGTTCATCACCCACAGATACAGCTTCACTGCATCGCTAATTTTATACTTTGCGCCGATTTTCATATATCTGCTCGCTTGGATTAAATTTAAGCTTCCTTTAAAGCAAATTTAAAGCCTAGGTTGGACCAAATTTAATAAAAATTTTAAGCTTGTTTGTGTAAAATTTTTATTAAATTAATAAAAGGCAAAATGTGCAAGAAAACTTCATAAGGCGCATAAGTACGGCAAGAGCGCTTGGTATGACGTCGGGGATTTTGGTTATTTTAAATTTGCTCTCGCAAGAGATGGTTTTACCCAAAAGCCTCTTTGATATCGCAACGAGCGCGCGCGTAGCGATGTTGTTTGTCTCCGTTATCTGCCTTTACGGCGCGATATCAAAGGTAAACGAACTTGCAGGCGGAGGCGTGTTTAAGCTTTATCGCATTTTTATAGCTATTAGCAGCGCGATGATTTTGCTAAGTTTTGGCGCGAACTACGTTCCCGCTAGCACGCACAAGATCCTATTTTTCGTCATTTGCGCCGTGGCGGTGCTTGCCTTTTTGCTTTGGATAAAGATAAATTTTAAACTCGGCGCCGTCACGCAAAACGCCCTATTTTCAGGCTACGCGGTACTTTGCGTGATCGGCACTTTTATCGCTGCGGCGCTAAAGCTTTTACTGACCAAAGCCCTGCGCGACCCCTACTCTATCGAGCTTGCGGTGCTTGGTATCTACCTGGCGTTAGGGTTTATCTACGTGCTTGCCTGGTCGAGAGTGGATTACGTCGAAAATCGCAATCAAGACTAAGCCGAGTTCGTCAAATTTGCGTTTCAGGCAAATTTAGACGTTAAAAATGGCGCGACTATACTAAGCCCGTCCAAATTTAAGCCAAATCAAATTTAAATTCATCGCAAATCTGCAAATTTGAGCTAACTACGGCTTTAAATTTGACTCCGCAAAAGTCCAAATTTAGTTCGTAAAATGCGCCTAAAAATTTTGCTTCCGCTACGTCTGCTTCGTATTTTTCGCTGCTTATGATTAGCTCCGGGCGAAACATAAATTTTCTCCCCTCCAGCCACGATCTAAATTCAGCCGGCAAATTTTGCGCATCCCGCTCGTCAATCAAATTCATATCGCCCAAAAAGCAGGCTATCTCGTAAGAAGCTGGGCTAAAATATAGCTCCCTAGGCGCGCCGAAAGCCAAAACCTTGCCGCCTTTTATCAGCGCTATTTTGTCGCTTAGCAAAAAGGCGTCCTCTTTGTCGTGCGTCACCATGACCGCGCTGATGCCGTTTGCCTTTATCATCTGTTTTAGCTCGCCTCTTAGCACGCTTTTTAGGTTGCGATCTAGATTAGCGAAGGGTTCGTCGAGCAAAAGCAACTTTTCGCGGTTTGCTACGGCTCTGGCAAAGGCCGTCCTTTGCGCTTGACCGCCCGAAATTTGATCGGGAGTTTTGTCTTTTAGATCGGAGATTTTAAATTTCTCCAGCAGATGCGCGCTCCTTTGTGCTCGCTCGGCGCTAGGCAGCCGCCACAGCGCAAATTCCACGTTTTTGCAAACGCTTAAATGCGGAAAAAGTGCGTAGCTCTGAAACATCATCGCCGTGCCGCAGCCATCTTTGACGCAAATTTGCCCGCCGCTTGGCGTCTCAAGCCCGGCGATTATACGCAAAAGCGTGCTTTTGCCGCAACCGCTATCGCCTAAAATGCTTAAAATTTCGCCCTCGTTAAGGCTTAAATTTACATCCTTTAAAACCTCTAAATTTCCAAATTTCTTGTTTAAATTTACGATTTTTAAAATTTCAGCCATATTTTTATCTTTCTTGTTTTTTTCTGGAGATTATCTCGAGCCAAAGGACGGCGACTAGCGACATCGAAACTATGAGAAACGACGGCAGGGCCGCAGCATAAAGCCGCTCGTCGGCAGTATAAAAAAACGCCCTGATACTAAGCGTCTCAAAGCCCAAAGGCCGCAAAATTAGACTAAGCGGCAGTTCCTTAATGATGTCGATAAAAACGACGATGAGCGAGAGAAAGAAAAAGTGGCGAAGTAGCGGAAAATGAACTTTGAAAAACAAATTTAACCGCGAGCCGTTTAGCAAAAGCACGGCATCGTCGATATTTGCCGGGATTTTAGCATATCCGCTCTCGACGGCATATATCGAGGTCGCCAAAAACCTCACGACGTATCCGAAAATCAGCACTACAAAACTGGACGAAAGTAGATGCGTGCCGAAATTTCGGTCAATGTAGCCAAAAACTATCATCACGCAAAGCCCGATACTAGCACTCGGTAGCGCGTAGCCTAGCGAGACGGATTTTAGCAAAAAGGCGTTTAGCGCTTTGTTTTTTATAAGCCTCGTCGCAAAAACGAGAAAAAAGCTAATCGCCGTGATGAGTATCGCCGCACCCGCAGCCATCAGAAGCGAATTTAAAGCCATCTGCACGAACTCGAATTTAAAGCTATCTAGCTCGTGAATACTCCAGTACAAAAGCCAGGTAAAAGGAAAGGCAAACGCCAGGCAAAACACGCTCGTGCACCATAAAAACGCCGCCGCCGAGCCGAATTTGCCAAGCTCTTTTTTTGCGTAAATTTGGAGGTGTCGTGTGTGGAGAAGCTGTATTTTTTAGAGTTTTTATTAATGTGCTCAAATATCATCAAAACAAAGACGAACATCATCAAAAGCCCCGCTAGCACGGACGCGGAGTACGAGTCGCCCATATCAAACCATAGCTTAAAAATGCCCGCGCTAAATGTCTCTACGCCGTAATATGCAGCCGTGCCGTAGTCGCTAAGCGTCTCCATGAGCACCAGCATCGCTCCGCCCACGATCGCCGGACGCGAGAGAAATATGGCAACCCTAAAAAACACGGCAAGGCCGGGGAGCTTGTAAATTTTACAAACGTCGTAAATCGCTGCGGACTGCGTTTTAAACGAGGTTTTGGCAAACATGTAGATGTATGGATAAAGCGACAACGACAGCACGAAAATCGCTCCGTAGATATTCATAAACTCTAGCCTGAAGCCGAAAATTTGATGAAAATATCCGCCGTAATCCATAATCCCGACGTAGCAAAAGCTAAATATATAAGCAGGAATCGCAAACGGAAGGATGAGGGCATATTCAAAGAAATTTGAGAGCGCGAAGCGGTAGTTCGCCACCAGCCACGCCGAAACCACGGCGATAACCAGACTAAGCGCCAAAACGCCCGCCGCAACGGCAAAAGTACCTTGGATATACCTCACAAAAAGATACTTAAAAAATGCTCGAGCAAGGAGTAGTCGCCTAAAGCGATCTCGAAAAATATGCTAAAAATGGGGATCAAAACGACAAGGGCGATAAAGATCGCCCCGAATTTTACTTTCATTATTTCCAGCCGGCTACGTCGTAAATTTTAATAGCCTCGTTCGTGTTTTGCACGCTTTTATAAAGCGGAGTGGAGTCTTCTTTAAATTTACCAAAGCCCTTTACGATGTCGCTAGGCTCGACCTCTGCGTTGATCGGATACTCGAAATTTATACCCGCAAGTATCTTTTGCGCCTCAGGGCTCACCATAAACTCCATAAATTTAACTGCGTTTTCTTTATTTTTAGCAGCTTTTGTTAGCGCGATGCCGCTGATATTTACGTGCGTACCGCGGTTGTCCTGATTTGGGAAAATTATGCCCAAATTTTTCGCAGCCTCTACGTCTTCGGCTTTCGGAGAGGTTAGCATGAGGCCTATATAGTAGGTGTTCATAACCGCTACGTCGCCCTCGCCTGCGTAGATAGCCTTAGCCTGATCCCTATCGCCGCCTTTTGGATCGCGGGCTAGATTTTTTAGCGTACCTTCCGCCCATTTAGCCGCCGCGTCTTTGCCGTCAGCCTCGATGATAGCAGCTAGCAGCGACTTGCTATACGGAGCCGTCGCGCTTCTGATTAGGAGCTTGCCTTTTAGCTCCGGTTTTGCCAAATCCTCGTAGTCCTTAATGCCTTTAGGATCGAAGTCTCTTTTATCGTAAACGATGACTCTAGCGCGTTTTGAGATAGCAAACCACTGACCGTCGTTATCTCTATACTGCTCCGGTACGATTTTTTCCAGAGTTTCAGATTTGACCGATTGCAAGACGCCTTTAGTCTTTGCGGTGTAGAAATTTCCCGCGTCTGCGGTGATAAAGATATCCGCCGCAGAGCTATCGCCCTCTACTTCGAGCTTTTTGATTAGCTCGCCGGCTTTTGCCTGCGTGGCGTTTACCTTAAGCCCGTCTTTTGTTCAAAAAGCTTATAAAGCTCGCTGTCGGCGTCGTAGTGGCGCGCAGAGTAGATATTTACCTCCGCGGCAAACAAAAAGCTTGAAAGCAAGCTAAGCGCGAAAAAACTTTTTTTTCATTTTTATCCTTTGTATTGATATGGATTTGCGATTATAGCGTTTGTCCTATGAAAGTAATATTAATTATTAAAAAAGAAAAATTTATGCCGGAGTGATTTTAGAATGACAAAATATTTAAAATTGAGTGCTAATATTCACGCCGTCAAATTTAAGGAGAGAAAATGAGAAAAATTTTACTTTTAGGAGCGGCTGCTGCAATGGCTTTTGCGGAAATTTCTACGATTCAAGTTAGTCCCGAGGCGATCAAAAACTACGAGCAAATCGTTGATATCAGGACGCCTGCTGAATGGATGGAAACGGGCGTGATAAAGGGTGCAAAGACTATCACTTTTAACGCAACCGATAAAGAAGGGTTTTTGAACGAGCTAAAAGCCAATGTCGATCTAAAAAAACCCGTCGCGCTAATATGCAGAAGCGGACGCAGAAGCGCTGCGGCAGCGATGATGATAGATTCGCCGGAGCTAAATATAATAAATCTTGACGGCGGCATGGGCAGCCTCATAAATCAAGGCTACGAAACCGTGCCGTATCAAAAATAATCCGCGGTTTTACTTTATAAATTTCGTCCGTCAGGCTTAAATTTGCGCTAAATTTTAAGCTTGGCGGAGCTGATTTGTGCTCCACTCGCGCGTAAGGCGACGGTAAATTTAAACTCGCCGCCGCACTTAACGCAAAAACCGCCACCGTTTCTTACAAAATTTAATAGAACAAAAGCGTATCCGCTTTAAATTTTAAGTGGACGCAAATTTTTCACCAAATTTGACCAAAATTTACGCCAAAAACAGCTTCGGCTTTAGCTTTAGCAAGCAAACATACGCAGCCAGCGCGCTTTGCTCTCTTATGTAGTTGCGATCTCCGTTTAAATTTAGCCTCTCGATGATACGCTCGCCGTCCTTTGCGTAAGCTCCTACAAATACCGTCCCCACGGGCTTTGCATCGCTACCGCCGTCAGGCCCCGCAATACCGCTGATAGCTAGAGAAAAATCCGATTCGCTCGCCTTTAGAGCGCCTTTTAGCATCGCCATCACGCACTGCTCGCTCACCGCGCCGTATGCTTGTAAAATCTCATCGCTAACGCCTAGCCAGTCGCGCTTCATCTTATTTGCGTAGGTTACTAGCGAGCCGTTAAATGCCGCAGAAACCCCCGCAAAAGCGCCGAATTTTGCCGCGGCAAGCCCCGCAGTGCAAGACTCGGCAAAGGTAAGCTTCAGCCCGCTTGACGTAAGTACGCGCGCTACGTGAGCCGCGACGTCTTCGCCTTCAAAAAATTTGCCCGAAAAGAGATTTTTCGCGCCGTTTATAAAGCCGCTAGTTTGGCCGAATTTGTTCGCCTCTACTCTGATTAACGCCAAATTCGACAAAATTTGAGACGAATAAATCTGCACTTCGTAAGTTTTTGCCAGCGGTTCGAGCAGGATTTTCGCACTCTCCTCGTCGATATCAACCAGGTGAAAATAGCCGAAATCTCGCTGCGTTTTGATATCTATGGCAGGCAGTTTTTGGTTCGCGTCGGCCTTTAGTAAATTTACGTAAGTTTGATTTAGTTTGATCAAAAAGCCGTCGTCGCTAAATTTTTCAGCCCTACTCGGAGCTAGCATTTGCGGGGATTTTAGCTCCAAAATATCGCCGCTTAACGTAGCTAAAATTTTAGCCGCGACGGAGCAGTTTTGACTCGACGCGTAGATACAAAGACTGTCCGAACGCGCGCAAAGATGCTCGATGATAAACGGCAATTCCTTGTCGCTTTTGCTAACGAACCTAAACTCGCCCAGCTCGCCGAAATGCCGCTTGTAAGCGCAAAAAATATAATCTAAAAAAGGCGCGTTTACGCCGATATCTTCGCCGATGATCAGTAGTGCGTTTTTCACTGTTTTCTCCTTTAAAAACCGAAAACATCTTACATAAATTTAGCTTAAAATAGCGTTTTTTCAGTAGCATTTAATCGCCGTTTGGATAAAATCTACCAATTTTTTACTTCAAGGCGAACCTATGGATTACAAAGATACATTATTGCTTCCAAACACCGAATTTCCCATGCGCGGCAACCTGCCGGAAAACGAACCCAAACGCTTAAAATCGTGGTTTGACGATAGAAAAATCTACGAAAAAATGAAAGCTAAAAGACAAAAAGCCGCTAAAAGCTTCACTCTGCACGACGGCCCTCCATACGCCAACGGCAACATCCACATCGGACACGCGCTAAACAAAACCCTAAAAGACATCATCGCAAAAACGCACTATTTCTTCGGCGAAAACGTGAGATTTACGCCGGGCTGGGACTGCCACGGACTACCGATCGAGCAGCAAGTCGAGGTAAAACTGGGCGATAAGAAAAAAAGCCTCAGCAAAACGCAAATCCGCGAGCTTTGCCGCGAGCACGCCAGAGAGTTTATCGACGTGCAAAAGGAGAGCTTTAAACAGCTAGGCGTCGCCAGCGACTGGGACGATCCGTATCTGACGATGAAATTTAAATTTGAAGCCGAGATTTACAAAACGCTTTGCAAGGTTGCTAAACGCGGACTTTTGATCGAGCGAAGCAAGCCGGTGTACTGGAGCTGGGCGGCTAGAAGCGCTCTAGCCGAGGCAGAGGTTGAGTACGAGGACAAAGAGGACTACAGCATCTACGTCGCGTTTAAGCTAGGCGAAGAAGCCGCGGCGAAAATAGGAGCAAAAGACGCCCACGCGGTTATCTGGACGACTACGCCTTGGACGCTGCCGGCAAACCAAGCCATCTCGCTAAATCCAAATGAAATTTACGTTTTGACGGCTGAAAATTTGATATTTGCCAAAGAGATGCTAGGCGAGCTGGAAAAAGAAGGACTAACTAAGGGCGAAATTTTAAAAGAATTTGCCGCTGCCGAGCTTGAAAACCTGTACGCGGTTAATCCGCTAAACGGCAGAAAATCGCTGTTTATCCTAGGCGATCACGTAACGATGGACGGCGGTACGGGCCTAGTTCACACAGCTCCGGGACACGGCGAGGACGACTACCACGTGAGCCTAAAATACGGCATCGAAGTCATCATGCCCGTCGATGAAGGCGGCCTATACGACGAGACGCTAAAGGCGAAAAAGTTATTTCCAGATGGCATAGCGGACGAGCTAATCGGCATGCATATCTTTAAAACAAACGAGAAAATTTTAGAGCTTTTAGGCTCAAATTTGCTAAAAGTTAGCAAATTTGTCCACTCATATCCATTTTGCTGGAGAACGCACAAGCCGGTCATCTACCGCGCTACCAAGCAGTGGTTTATCGCCATGGACGAGCCAAAAATCGAGGGCAAAACGCTACGAGAAGTCGCGCTAAAAGAGCTTGAAAACGTCAAATTTTACCCTGCAAGCGGCGTAAAAAGGATAGGCTCGATGATAGAAAATCGTCCCGACTGGTGCATCTCGCGCCAACGCGACTGGGGCGTGCCGATAGCGTTTTTTAGGCATAAGGATACCAAAGAGCCGATATTTGACGATGAAATTTTAGATAACGTCGCGGCGATATTTGAGCAAAAAGGCGCGGACGCGTGGTGGGATAGCGAGATTAAGGATCTCTTACCAGCAAACTGTAAATACGATCCGCAAAATTTAGAAAAAGTGATGGATATCCTAGACGTCTGGTTTGACAGCGGCTCGACGTGGGCTGCGGTGCTAAAAAGCGGTGACTACGATGCGGGCAGCTATCCGTCCGATATGTATCTAGAGGGCAGCGATCAGCACAGAGGCTGGTTCCAAAGCTCGCTACTGCTAAGCTGCGCCGCGCAAGGAAGAGCGCCGTATAGAAGCGTGCTCACGCACGGCTTTACCGTCGATGAAAACGGTCAAAAAATGAGTAAAAGCAAGGGCAACGTCGTGGCTCCGGCGGACGTCGCTAAAACCTACGGCGTAGAAATTTTACGCCTTTGGGTTGCGCTTAGCGACTACTCCAGCGACCTAAAAATCAGCGAAAACATCCTAAAACAAGTAAGTGAACAGTACCGAAAAATACGCAATACGATAAGATTTCTACTAGCCAACGTAAACGACCTTGAAGATATCGAAACGTCAAATTTCAACATCCTAGACCGCTGGATACTAAGCCGCGCGAAAAAAGCATTCGACGAGGCCGAAACGGCGTTTAGAAATTACGACTTTTCAAAGGGCTTTAGCCTGCTAATGAACTTCCTAAGCGCGGATTTAAGCGGCATATATCTTGATATCTGCAAAGACCGCCTATACTGCGACGCCAAAGACAGCGACACTCGCCGCTCGGCTCAAAGCGCGATGGCGCTAATCACCAGAGCGCTCCTACCGCTTATCGCTCCGACACTCACGTACACCGTGGACGAGGTGATGGACTATGCGCCCGAGATCATCAAAAACGGCGCGGCGGACGCCTTTGATCTAGAGTACGCGCCGCTAGAGTTTGAGTTCAACGTAGACGACGAGCTACTAGTTGCTAGCCGCGAGAAGTTTTTCGAGCTAATCGACGTACTCAAAAAAGACAAAAAGATAAAATCGACCCTCGAGCTAGTGCTGCAAACCAGCTCAAATTTGATCCTAAGCGAAGACATAAACGAGATCAGCGACTGGTATATGGTTAGCGACGTTCAGAGCCTAGACGGCAGCGACAGCCTAGCCGAATTTGACGTCGGAAACGATAAATTTAAACTAGTTTTATCGATGCGACACAAATGCCCGAGATGTTGGAAATTTACCGCTAAGCACGACGGCGAGACATGCCCGAGATGCGAAAAGGTACTAAAAAATGTCTGAGCCCATCTCCGCTTGGTTCGTCGCGGCAACTATCGCGGCCATCCTCGCGGTCACAGCCGCGGGTATCGTAGCGGTAATAAAATTTAAGGATAAAAAATGATAACTTTAAAAAAGGCTCTAAAGCTAAGCGCCGGCGAGATAGCCGAGCTTAGAAACGAGCTGGAAAAGAAAATTTTCGCGGACAGGGAGCTTGGCGCTTACGTCGAGCAGTTGGCAAATTTGCCGCTTGACAAACTGGGCGCGGGCGTGCCGATCGCTATCAAAGACAACATCCAGGTAAAAGGCTGGAGCGTAACAAGCGCGTCTAAAATTTTACAAGGCTACATCGCGCCTTATAACGCGACGGTTATAGAAAAACTACTAGCAGCAGGCTTGGCGCCGTTTGGCCGTACGAATATGGACGAATTTGCCATGGGAAATACGACCGAAAACAGCTACTACGGCAAAACGCTAAATCCGCTAAACCGCGAAAGAGTCGCAGGCGGTAGCTCTGGCGGCTCGGCTGCCGCAGTAGGCGCGGGACTAGCCGTGGCTGCCCTAGGAAGCGATACGGGCGGCTCGATACGCCAGCCTGCGGCATTTTGCGGTTGCGTGGGACTAAAGCCGACCTACGGACGCGTGAGCCGCTACGGCCTGGGCTCATACTCTAGCTCGCTAGATCAGATCGGCCCAATAACGCAAAACGTCGAGGACGCCGCGATCCTGTACGACATCATCGCAGGACACGACGACAAAGACAGCACGAGCGCGGATATAGAATTTGAAAGCGTAGCAGACAAGCTAAACGCGGATAAAAAACTCACGATCTGCGTCATCGAAAACTACATAAACGAAGCCTCGGAAGAGACCAAAAAAGCGCTTTTAAAGGCGGTCGATATTTTAAAAGCCGCAGGCCACAAAATAATCTATAAAAATTTAGAAAACTCAAAATGCGACATCGCGACCTACTACATCATCGCCACGGCCGAAGCCAGCGCAAATCTCAGCCGCTTTGACGGCATAAGATACGGACGCAGAGCCGAAGCTAAAAATTTAAAAGAACTCTACATCAACTCGCGCTCGGAAGGGTTCGGCGAAGAGGTAAAAAAGCGAATTTTACTCGGCACTTTCGTACTTAGCAGCGGCTACTACGACGCATACTACATCAAAGCGCAAAAAGCTCGCGCTTACACTAAGGCTAAGTACGAGCAAATTTTGAGCGAATGCGACCTCATTTTGATGCCGGTCGCCCCTAGCACGGCGTATAAATTCGGCGAGCTAAAAAACCCGCTAGACTCCTATCTATCAGACATCTATACGATCAGCGTAAATTTAGCCGGCCTGCCTGCCATATCGGTTCCGGTAGCCAAGGACGCAGACGGCCTAAACGTCTCAGCCCAGCTCATCGCAAAGGCGTGGGATGAAAAAACGCTGCTAGAAGGCGCGCTCAGTTTAGAAAACTCTATAAAAGGATAAACGCATGAAGATAGTTACGAAGGCTCTCACCTTTGACGACGTTTTGCTCGTCCCGCAGTACTCCGAAATTTTGCCTAAACAAGTCGATATAAAAACGCGCTTTAGCAGAAACGTGGAGCTAAATATCCCGATCGTATCGGCTGCGATGGACACCGTCACCGAGCACCGCGCGGCGATCATGATGGCGCGCCTGGGCGGTATCGGCGTCATACATAAAAACATGGACATACAAAGTCAGGTCAAAGAGGTCCGCCGCGTAAAAAAAAGCGAAAGCGGCGTGATCATCGATCCTATCTCCATCTCGCCAAACGCTAGCGTAGGCTCCGCGCTTGATATGATGGCGGATCTGCATATCTCGGGCGTTCCGGTCGTAGACGAGGAAAATAAACTAATAGGAATCCTAACCAACCGCGATTTGAGATTTGAAAACGATAGAAGCGTCCTCGTGAAAGATAGGATGACCAAAGCTCCGCTAATCACAGCTCCAAAGGGCTGCACGCTAGACGACGCGGAGAAAATTTTCTCTCAAAACCGCGTAGAAAAGCTGCCTATCGTCGATAAAGACGGCCACCTAGAGGGCCTCATAACCATAAAAGATCTAAAAAAACGCAAAGAGTATCCAAACGCAAACAAAGACGCCTACGGCAGACTCCGCGTAGCAGCAGCCATCGGAGTAGGGCAAATGGATAGGGCAAAAGCCCTAGCAGAAGCCGGCGTTGACGTCATCGTCATAGACTCCGCTCACGGTCACTCAAAAGGCGTACTAGATACACTAAGACAGGTTAAAGCCGAGCTAAAAGTGGACGTCGTCGCGGGAAATATCGCAAATCCTGCCGCCGTCAAAGACCTAGCCGAAGCAGGCGCAGACGGCATAAAGGTAGGCATAGGACCGGGCTCTATCTGCACCACTCGCGTGGTAGCGGGCGTTGGCGTACCTCAAATTTTCGCCGTCGATAGCTGCTCAGCCGAAGCTGCAAAATACGGCATCCCTGTTATCGCAGACGGCGGACTAAAGTACTCGGGCGACGTAGCCAAAGCCCTGGCCGCAGGCGCTAGCTGCGTGATGGCAGGTAGCTTGCTAGCGGGCTGCGAGGAGACTCCTGGCGAGGTGATAACATTCCAAGGACGCCAGTACAAAGTCTACCGCGGCATGGGAAGTATCGGCGCGATGACGAAAGGCAGCAGCGATAGGTATTTCCAAGAAGGCACCGCTCAAGATAAACTCGTGCCTGAAGGCATCGAGGGCCGCGTACCGTTTGCAGGCAGTATAAAAGAGGTCGTACATCAGCTAATTGGCGGCCTACGAAGTGCGATGGGCTATATGGGCTCAAAAGATATCAAGACTCTTCAGGAAAAAGCCCAGTTTGTCGAGATTACTAGCGCTGGACTAAAAGAGAGCCACGTCCACGACGTAGTAATCACGCAAGAAGCCCCTAACTACAAAGTCAATTAGTGCTAAATTTAAAAACCGGCAAAGTAAAATTTGACGAGCCGCTCTATCTGGAGAGCGGCCGAATTTTACCCGAATTTGAGCTCGCTTACGAAACCTACGGCGAGCTAAACGAGGATAAAAGCAACGTCATAGTCGTCTGTCACGCGCTAACGGGTAGCCACCATGCCGCAGGAAGATACGAAAATGAGCAGAAATTCGGCTGGTGGGACGCGCTAGTAGGCGAGAGCAAGGGTATAGATACGAGCAAATTTTTCGTCATCTGCGTAAATATCCTCGGCTCGAATTTTGGCTCGACAAATCCACTAAGTATCGAAAAAAGTACGGGCAAGCAGTATCGTTTGCGCTTTCCGGTGCTTACTATCAGCGACGTCGTAAAGGCGCAGATGAGGCTTTTTGAGCACTTAGGCATAGAGAGCGCGCATGCGGTCGTGGGTGGCAGCCTAGGCGGTATGCAGGCGCTTTGTTTTGCGATCGAGTTTCCAAATTTTACCAAAAACGTCATCATCCTAGCCAGCACATATCAGAGCAAAGCCTGGGCGATCGCGTTTAACAAAATCGCGATCGAGGGCATCCTGCGCGATCCGGGTTTCAAAGACGGTCAATACGACGAAAACGACATCGCCGCGCAGGGGCTAACCGGCATGGCGCTAGGACGTATGGCCGGACACATCAGCTTTCTCTCGCCTAGCTCCATGGACTCCAAATTTGGCCGCAACTACGTAGAAACCGACGGCCTTTACGAGCTTACGGGGCGGTTTCAGGTCGATCGCTACATGGAGTACAACGGCCACAGCTTTCCAAAGCGCTTTGATCCGCTGAGCTACCTTTACATCGTAAAGATGATGAATATCTTTGACTGCACGCGCCACTACGACGATCTCGCGCATGCCCTTTTGCCTATTTGCGCCAATGTTACGCTTATAGCATTTAGCGGCGATATGCTATTTCCACCAAGCTGTATGCGGCAGATGCACGAGACGCTGCACAGCATCGGCAAGGCGTGCAACTACCACGAGATAGACAGCGACTACGGCCACGACGCGTTTTTGGTCGAGGTAGATAAATTTGAAAAAATCATAAAAAAGGTTTTAGATGAGTGAAAATTTAAGCGAGGATTTTGAAAGCAAACTCGCCAAAGCAAATGAAATTTTAAAACAGCTCGGCGATGAAAATTTAAGCCTAGAGCAAAGCGTCAAGCTGCATAAAGAGGGCAAAAAGCTACTCGAGGAAGCAGGTGAGATCCTGCAAAACGCAAAGCTAGTGGTAAAGGATGCAGACGATGAATAACGCGACCGCGGCCGTTTGCGCCCTGCAGCTGCCGACCCAGCCAATGAGCGAGTCGCGGCTGGATTATTATTTTAGGATTTGCGCCGATGAGGGAGCCAGGCTCGTGGTGCTCGGCGAGTACGTGCTAAACAGCTTTTTTAAAGAGCTTGAGCTCATGCCAAAAAGCCTCATCAAAGAGCAAAGCGAGCGCAAAAAACACGCGCTTGCCGCGATGGCGCAAAAATACAATCTAGAAATCCTAGCCCCGCTCGTACTACCCAAAGGCAAAGGCTTCGCCAAGGTCGTGGCGAGATTTAGCCCCGCGTCGTCGCGCTTTTACGAGCAGCAGATCCTGATGCCCTACCCGCACTGGAACGAGGCTAAATTTTTGCCAACAAGGCTGAAGGCGAGCTAAATTTGCCCGTCTTTAGCTACGAAAAATTTAAAATCGGCGTGATGTTTGGCTTTGAGGCGCATTTTGACGCGGCATGGGCGTATATGGCGCACAAGAAAGTCGATGCCGTCGTAGTTCCCACCGCATGCACGTTTTTTAGCGAGTCGCGCTGGGAGGAGCTGCTAAAAACCCGCGCCTTTACGAACAACGTCTATGTCCTGCGCGTAAACCGAGTCGGCAACCACAAGGCCGCAAGCGGCGAGCAGTGGAGCTTTTACGGAGATTCGATGCTGATTAGCCCGTTTGGCGAGGTGGTTTCGCGCCTAGGAAAAAACGAAGAGATGATGGTAGCAAAACTCGAAAAAACCGAGCTCGCGAAGGCCAGACATCTATGGGGATTTTCTCAAATTTTACATAAAAGACTAGGCTAAATTTAGCTTTCAGGCGGTAAATATGGTCAAATTTGCCGCCGTTTCATCTGCAAATTTTTGCCGATTAATTTAAATTTAACCCTCCTCAAATTTAAATTTACCATCCAACCGCCGCTCTCTACCTCCAAATTTAACGTCACAATTCAAATTTAATCCTGTAAATTTGAATTTTATTTTTCACCATCCCTAGCCCGGTAACGCCGCTACTCTCAAGCCAAATATATCCTTTAATATTACTAATAAATTATAAATTACACCTTCATTTAAGCTTATTCTTTAAAGTTAAGTCCTATAATAACACTAGCTAAAATAAATTTAATCCAAGGAGGACGCCCAAAGACGCCAATAGTAATAAAGGTATTTAGAGTAGAGTCGTAAATTAAAGATTTACAGGTAATAGCTAAGTAAATTTAAGGAGAAGCTATGAAAAACTCAAACGTTTCAAGAAGAGATTTTGTTAAGTTAAGTATGGTAGGTGCCGGAGCTTTAGCTCTAGGCGGAGTAAATGCGCAAGCAGCCGTTAACACTAAGGACGTCAAATTTGACGAGGAGTGGGACGTAGTTATCGTTGGTTCCGGTTTTGCAGGACTAGCAGCTGGTATCACCGCAGCCGAAAAGGGCAATAAAGTCCTAATCCTAGAAAAAATGGGACGCGTCGGCGGTAACTCCGTTATTAACGGCGGTATATTTGCCGTTCCAAACAGCGACAAACAAAAAGCCGAAGGCATCAAAGATAGCAACGAGCTATTTATCAAAGACTGCCTAAAAGCAGGCCGCGGCCTAAACCACGTAGATCTCATCGACACCATCGCTACTCGTGCTCAAGACGCATATAAACTAACTCTAAAATGCGGCGCTAAATACATAGATAAAGTTACTCACGCAGGCGGACACAGCGTACCTAGATCGCTTCAAACAGCTAACGGCTCAGGATCGGGCATCGTTCAGCCGATGGTAGAATACTTTAAAAACCTACAAGGCTGCGAGCTAAGACAAAGGGCTAAATTTGACGAATTCGTCCTAGGCGAGGACGGCGGCGTAGACGGCGTGATCATCAGAGAGGATTATAAATTTGATCCAAAGAGCCAAAAAGACGATGCCGAAAACACTACGGGAACTAAAAAAGTTATAAAAGCTAAAAAAGGCGTAGTACTAGCTGCGGGAGGATTTTGCCGCGACGTATTCTTTAGACAGGTTCAAGACCCGTCTATCCTGCCTACTACGGATAGCACAAACCATCCGGGCGCAACAGCCGGCGCTATGAAAGAGGCGTTTAGGATCGGCGCTACACCTGTTCAGCTAAGCTGGATACAGTTTGGTCCATGGGCATGCCCTGATGAAAAAGGCTTTGGCGTTGGCTCTATGTTTAACGTAAACGGAAGCTTCCGCTACGGTATCTCAGTCGATCCAAGAACCGGCAAACGCTATATGAACGAGCTAGCAGACCGCCGCACTCGCTCTCAAGCTATGTTTAAAGTAATCGACGCAAAAGCCGATATCTATCCGATCAACTTCTGCGACTCTGAGGGTGTAAAAAACATGGTCATACCTGAACACTACACCAAACCGCTAGAGTCCGGCGTACTAAAGAAATTTGAAACCCTAGACGAACTAGCCGCAGCTTATAAAATCCCTGCTGCAGAGCTAAAAAAGACCGTCGAGAGATATAACAGCTTCGTTAAATCAGGCAAGGACGAAGACTTTGGCAAACCTATGGATAAAACCACTACAAACGGCGTAGATATCTCTAAACCACCTTTCTACGCTATGCGCGGTACGCCAAAACTTCACCACACTATGGGCGGTATCGATATCAATACCAAAGCTCAGGTCATCTCTCTACAAACAGAGATGCCTATCCCAAGATTATTTGCCGCAGGCGAGATCACGGGCGGCGTACACGGAGCCAGCCGCTTAGGTAGCGTAGCGATAGCCGACTGCTTAACGTTTGGTATGATAGCGGGAGAGAATATAGGCTAATTTGCGGCGTCTTTCGGACGCTTTTTGCGGAGCTTGCTAAAATTTTGCTTGGCAGACTAATTTTTGCTTCGCGTTGCTCGCAACTGCAAGCAGAAGTCTAGCCTGTGCAAAATTTTAGCCGCGCAACCCCAAAAATCGCCTCGAAATACTTGCAAATCTTCTTTAGTATCGCAGGTTAAATTTAAGATTAAATTCGAGAATTCAGCCTGCGATACTTTTAAATTTAAAGCCGAATTTGCAGTTAAATTTGTAAATTTGACATCCGAAAGGAATTCGCATGAAACACAAAGCGTTTCTCGCCTTGTGCGCATCTATGCTACTATGCTCTTTTGCATTTAGCGCAGGAGCCCCAAGCGCAAAGATAACGTCTTTAGTCGATCTTAACGTCACCGACGAGCTGCGAGCCAAACACCCTTTAAAGCCTCATCACGAAAAACTAAGCTTCACCTGTCTTGATTGTCACGAAGGACAAGGAAACGACGCTAGTAAATTTAAATCTATCGGCGATAAAGGCTGTTTGTCCTGTCACGGCGACAAGAAAAAGATAGCTAAAAGACTAGAATACATGGATCTGCTAAAAGCAAATCCTCACAACTCGGTTCACGACGGCCCTACGCTATACTGCGACGAGTGCCACAACGAGCATAAAAAATCAACCAATATGTGCACGGAGTGCCACGAACACGAAGTTCCGCAATGGATGGGGGTAACGCCATGAAAATTTCAAAGAAAGTACTAGCGCTTATTATATTAGTAAGCGGCATTATAGGGTTTTTAGTCGTACTTCC
The DNA here is from genome assembly GCF_900573985.1 of Campylobacter showae. Taxonomy (NCBI): domain Bacteria; kingdom Pseudomonadati; phylum Campylobacterota; class Epsilonproteobacteria; order Campylobacterales; family Campylobacteraceae; genus Campylobacter; species Campylobacter showae. Next base: position 1,705,000 of record NZ_UWOK01000001.1, read on the forward strand.
CGTGCATTACGCCCTAGAAGAAACTAGCGGAGAGAAGTTTTGCGTAGTGTGTCACGAGATGGATCCTATGGTTATAGCTTATAGTAACGACGTACATAGCGGCAAAGGCAAAAGCGGAGTAAGGGCTAAATGCGTAGACTGCCACATACCTCACGACAACCTAGCTAAATACGTCCTAGTTAAAGCTAAAAACGGATTGATGGAGGGATATATTCATTTCTTTAAAGACCCTGAGGCTATAGACTGGCATAAAAACAGAGAGAAAAGAGAGCACTTCGTATTTGATAACGGTTGCGTTAGCTGCCATACGAATTTGGTGGATAATAAGCTAACCTCAGCCCAAGCTCAAAAGATGCACGCTCACTATCAAAGCTTGCTAAATACGGATAAGCAACTAACCTGCGCTAGCTGTCACGCCGAGGTAGGCCACAGCGGGCTAAACAATATGCTAAACTACTGGAAGCCTGAATACAAAATCTACGAAAAGAAAGCCGCAATCAAAAAAGAAGAGATAAAGAAGGCATATTTCGGGGAGGATTATGTGGGGCCCAAAGAGGTAAAGGCTGAAGATAAAGCGGATAAAAACGCGACTAAGTAAATTAATTATAAAATTTAAGATAGTCTGTATAAAATCAGACTATCTTATTAAAATATAATAAAAAATTTAAAGTAATCTAATAAAACCATCTCAAATTTAAGTTTAATTTACGCCATATTGCAGTACAATTTCCAATACAAAATCAAATTTTTATTAAATACTTATGTATATATAAAATTCGTAATTTAATATCTAAATTTCAAGAAGAGAATCATGGCAAAAAGTAACGTTTCAAGACGCGACATGCTCAAAATGAGCTTAGCAGGCGCCGGAGCTCTTGCATTAGGAGCAGTAAATGCAGACGCCGCGGTAAGCGCAAAAGACGTAAAATTTGACGAGGAGTGGGACGTCGTCATCATCGGCAGCGGCTTTGCGGGTCTTGCAGCGGGTATCAAAGCGAGCGAACGCGGAAACAAAGTACTAATCCTAGAAAAAATGGGTCGCGTTGGCGGAAACAGCGTCGTAAACGGCGGAATTTTTGCCGTACCAGGCAGCGAACTACAAAAGAAAAACGGCGTTAAAGACTCAAAAGAAATTTTCATCGCCGACTGCGTAAAGGCGGGTCTTGGGCTAAATCACGTCGAGCTACTTGAAGTGCTAGCTGACCGCGCCGTAGATACGTTTAACTTTACAGTAAAACACGGCGCAAAATACCTAGACAAGCTCATCCTAGAGGGCGGTCATAGCGTACCTAGAACGTACTACACCGAAAACACTAGCGGCTCTGGCATCGTGCAGCCTCTCGTAGAATCCTTTAAAAAATCAGAAGGTTGCGAGCTTCGTACTCGCACGAAATTCGACGATTTCGTAACGGACGATAGCGGCCGCGTCGTAGGCGTAGCCGTGAGAGAAAATTATAAATTCGATAAGGATTTATTTAGCGACGACCGCGAAAATAAAGGCGGCGATAAGAGATTTATCAAGGCTAAAAAAGGCGTCGTGCTAGCTAGCGGCGGATTTTGCAGCGATAAATTTTTTAGAAAGCTCCAAGACCCTCGCGCCGTGCCGGAATTTGACACCACAAACCACCCTGGAGCTACTGCAGGCGCGCTCATCTCAGCGTTTAAGGTAGGCGCACTACCGGTGCAAGTCGGCTGGATCCAGTACATCCCGTACAAATGCCCGGACGAAAAGGGTAACGGCATCACAAGCAAATTTGCAGCCCAAGCGAGCTTCCGCTATGGATTTTCCGTAGATCCAAAAACCGGCAAACGCTATATGAACGAGCTAGCCGATCGCAAAATCAGAGCCGACGCGATGTTTAAAATCATCGACGCCAAAGCAAACAGCTACCCGATCAACCTCTGCGACTCCGTAGCCGCGGCAAAACTAGTGCCGAGCGACCTCGAAAATCCGATGAATAGCGGCGTCATCAAAAATTCGACACCCTTGAGGAGCTAGCGGCGTTTTATAAAATGCCTGCGGGCGAGCTAACTAAGACCGCCGAGCGCTACAACGGCTTTGTGGCATCGGGTGTCGACGAGGACTTCGGTAAACCGATGAAGCTAACCGACGGCATCACGGTCTCAAAACCGCCGTTTTACGCTATGCGCGGCGCTCCGAAGCTGCACCACACCATGGGCGGCGTAAAGATCAACACCAAAGCGCAAGTCCTAAATATCGACGATGAGCCGATCGCCGGACTATATGCCGCGGGCGAGGTTACGGGCGGTACGCACGGAGCTAGCAGGCTTGGTAGCTGCGCGATACTAGACTGCCTAACGTTTGGTATGATAGCAGGAGAAAATATTTAACTTCTAGTTTAACACGAAGGGGAGGCAAAAGCTCCCCTTTTCGCTGACAAACCCGCCTATTTAAAGCTTCGCGCCAAAGACCAAAATTTACAAATTTACTCTAGTATTCTTACGCAAGCGTACTGATTTTAAAGCACTTTATCTGCTTAAATTTAATAACCGTTTAAAACAAATTTATGTATATTTTCTCTTTTATATGTCATCAAATTTGAGCATCAAATTTTGCAAATTTAAAACCAAAACCGCCGAAAGAGAAAAATGAATAGAAATTTTAATAAAGCAAGAACCCAAGGTATCCTCGGCGCAGTTTGCATCCTGTGTGCGAGCGCGAGTTTTCTAGCGAGCGATCAGAGTGTGTTTTGGATCGTTCGCACGCTAGCGTGGCTATTTGCGCTTACGTTTTTCCACTACGCACTCATCCGCGCGCAGGAGCTGTCAAACGCAAACGTCTTTACTATCTTTAAATACGCCTACAACGGCTTTTTAGCAGTGATCCTCTGCACGGTCGCGCTCTACGTTTTTGATAAAAATTATCTCAGCCTCATCTCCCGCGTCATCATTCCGCTTGCAGTATTTGCCGTCTCTATCGTATGGGTCGTCATAAATCTCAAGCTCGCAAAGGCCTCGGGCTGCGCGCTTTTTAACGTTTATGCGTGGATGCTTGCCGCTAGCCTGGGCGCAAACTTTATTTATGGCTTGCTAGAGGCCCTCTCGCCAGCTCTCATTGCCTCTATCGTCAAATTTGAACCTCTCGCAAATGCGCTTTTTGATCTAGCGACTTCTGGCGTCTTGCTCGCGGCGTGGATCAGTGTGGAAAATTTCTCAAACGAGCAAAATGAAATCGAGATAAATTTGACCAACCAGCTCGGCGATAGGTCAAATTTAAGTGCCCAAAGCACAAACGAACCGGATTTTAGAACCCAAGACGAGCAAACGACGGAGCTCAAATTTGACGCAGATCAAAATCAAACAGATAAAATTCCGCCCCAAAAAGAAAAAGCGCATGAAAATTCTTACGAACGAGAAACGCTAAAAGCAGTCAAAAAGCAGGGTATCATCTCGTGCCGGCTTATGCTAGCGACCGTTGCCGTATCGTTTTTTACCAAGCTTTATCTGATATTTACGCGGCCGCACGGCGAGTCGCAAGAGCAGCTGATAAAAATGCTTGAAGGCTCGGTAAATTTCGTGCTTTTTCTTGCCGCAGCCGTTTATATGTGGTATGCGCTCAAAAAGCTAGAGGAGATCTACGACACCGACGTACTTAGTACCTATAAGCAGATGATTTTTTGTATCTATCGTATTTACAGTAGTCGGTATAGCGTTTGGCTTTATACGCGGCGTAGAAGACCGACCCGCCGCGATCGGTGCCGGATTGGCGGGACTGTTTATACTAGCTATCACCGTCTATCTAGCCGTCCTTTGGGCTAAGTTAAATTTCAGCCTTGCAAAGATTACGGAAAACACTCTTTTTAAGACTTACGTATTTTTCGCTATCGCTAGCTTTATTATCGCCTTTGCACTGCAGATGATGCTATCTACGGGCTATTTTACGGCAGTCTTTTCCATACTGTTTGCAGCGCTAGCCATCGCGATACTCTACGTGCTGCCGACTGCGTTTTATCTATACGCCTGGACTATGATAAAGGAGGAGTAAAGTGGACAAAAACGAACAAAATTTGACCAAAGATAGAGCCCAAACAGTAAACAACGTAAGAAATTTAGGATTTTTAGCTGCTATTTGCATGTCGCTTACGATTTTGTCGTCTTACATTGTAGTTTTTTCGCCGCAGTTTCAGGACAGAAACCATTGGGTACTCGGGTCTATAGGCACAATCGCTTGTTTTTATGCGGCTTTTAAAGCGCTTCAGCCTCTATGCGAGACGAATCTCGTGCGGCCATTTCATGCGAGTTGGATTTTTTGGATTGTTATGGTGGCAACGGCATATTTTAAGGAAAGATTTTATAGCGCCGAGTTTATGCTTATATTTTTTACATTATTTACTTTGTCGGCGATTTCTTGGACGATTTTAAATTTTAGGTTGGCGCGCGTCACGCAAAATCCGCTGTTTAAAATTTATGCCTACATGTTTATACTCTCGGTTTTATCCGGCTACATCGCGGTTTTTGCAAAAGCGCAAATCGGCAGCGTGCTCCACAATGCGCGAGTAACGGCTCTGCGCGGTTTAAATTTGACCTGCCCAGCGCCTAAAATTTGGCAAATTTGAGTTAAATTTTTAGCTCCGACCGGCTTTGTTAAATTTGCCATAGCGCCGCTCGCAAATTTATTTTTATAAAATAGACAAGCATAGATTTTACCGCCGTTCGTATCAAAAAGGCGCGGGTTTGGCCGCCTGCGTGTAAATTTGACAGCCGAGCCAAATTTGACAAATTTAGGCAAATTCTCGCGAGGCCGTTTGCCGCACCGCACGTCAAATTTGACCCAAACTTGCCTTATCCGTTCATCTTAGATAGCTTCTCGTTTTTGAGGTTTGCCTCCATCTGGCGTATCTCCTCCTCGCCGCTCCTTACGATACCTTCGTCGCACTCAAAGTTTTTGGCGTCTATTTTTTTCGGGTATTCGACGTTTGCTAGGATGTATCTAAAAAGATTTATGCGAGCCTGCTTTTTACTGTCTGAGACGATGATCGTCCATGGGCAAAACGGCGTGTTTGAAGCTAGTAGCATCGAGTATTTTGCGATGGTGTACTGATCCCAGAGCTCCTGGCTTTTTTCATCCACGGGGGAGATTTTAAACTGCTTTAGCGGGTCGGTGAGGCGCTCTTTGAAGCGCTTTTTTTGCTCCTCTTTTGAAACCGAGAGGTAAAATTTAAAGAAAATGATGCCCGAGTTTTTGATCATCTCCTCAAATTTAGGCACCTCGCGTAAAAACTCCTTGTGCTCCTCCTGCGTGCAAAAGCCCATCACAGGCTCGACGCCAGCGCGGTTGTACCACGAACGGTCAAAGATCACGATCTCGCCGGCGCTTGGCAAATGTGCGACGTAACGCTGGAAATACCACTGCGAGCGCTCGACGTCGCTTGGCTTTTCAAGCGCCACGATGCGGCATCCGCGCGGATTTAGGTGCTCGGTTAGGCGCTTTATCGAGCCGCCCTTGCCCGCCGCGTCGCGCCCCTCGATGATGATGAGTACTCGCAGACCCTGCTCTTTTACGTGATTTTGAAATTTTAAAAGCTCGATTTGTAGTTTTCGTAGTTCGTGCTCGTAGTCGAATTTCACGCTATCCGTGCCGTTTTTACTCACTCTAAACCTCCTTTTGGTATTTTTAAAATGTTACTATCAAATAATTAAAATTTAGCTAAAATACGCCTCTTAATTTAACATTTAACGCTGACTTTATGGGAGCTTGTGTAAAATACGACAAAAATTTCAAGGAATATTATGATTTTTAGGATGATTTTTGCGGCGATTCTGACTTGCTGCACTATGTTTGCCGAACCGCTTCCCGTTAAAGAAGCCTTCGGTCTCACCGCACACGCCGACGAGCAAAACGTCGAGTTTAGATTCGCCCCCGCGCCAAATATCCACGTCTATAAAGACAGTCTCGCGGCAAGCCTAGGCGACAAAAATCTAAACTCGCATCTAAACTTTCCAAAGGCCGAAATTTACGACGAACGCGAGGTTTATACGGGCAAATTTAGCCTTTTCGTGCCGATAAATTTGCTAAAAGGGCTTAGCGGCAGCGAAAATTTCACTCTAAAGCTCGAATACCAAGGCTGCGCCAAAGACGGCATCTGTTATCAGCCGCAAGTGCTCAAATTTGGCGTCAAAAAGAGCCTTGCCGGCTACTCCGTCGCGCAGATAATAGAGGCCGCCGAGCCTGAATTTGCCGGCTCGCAAGCGCCGCTTTCTGAGCAAGACTCCATCGCCGCAAGCCTTAGCAGTGCAAATTTCCTCCTCTCGCTCGCTACGTTTTTTGGCTACGGATTGCTACTATCGCTCACTCCTTGTATCTTTCCGATGATCCCGATCCTATCATCTATCATCGTCTCAAAACAAGCTAGCAGCGCGCATGACGGCAAAAACGGCGCCGTAAATTTAAGCGCGGTAGACGAAAACTCAGTCGAATTTGATAGCGGTAACCCGCACGCTAAAAACGTCAAAAGCAAAAGCTCGCGCGCTACGAGCGGCTTTTTCCTATCTCTTATCTACGTTTTTGCGATGGCCTGCGCCTACGCGGTAGCAGGCGTGGCGGCTAGCGTTTTTGGCTCGGGCGTGCAAAGCGCGCTGCAAACCCCGGCCGTACTGATCGGTTTTAGCCTCGTTTTCGTCGCGCTCGCGCTTTCGATGTTCGGGCTTTACGAACTTCAGATGCCCCTTGCTATGCAAAACGCGCTTAGCAAAAAAGCCCAAAGCAAAGGCGGCATAATCGGCGTTTTTGCGATGGGATTTTTATCCGCGCTCATCGCTAGCCCCTGCGTCGCCGCACCTCTTGCGGGCGCGCTGCTTTATATCGCGCAGAGCGGAAACGCGCTGTTTGGCGGGCTTGCGCTCTTTACGATGGGGCTTGGCATGGGCGTGCCGCTACTGCTCATTGGAGCAAGCTCGGGTAAAATTTTGCCGCGACCGGGCGCATGGATGGATAAAATAAAGACGATTTTTGGCTTTATCATGCTGATAATGGCGGTTTGGCTGAGCGCGCGCGTGATGGGTACTAGAGTGGAGCTGCTGCTTTACGGCGTCATCGGCGTGTTTGCTAGCGTATTTTTCGGAGCTTTTGATGCGACAAGTAGCGAGCAAAGCGGCGGCAAAAAACTACTAAAAGGTGCGGCGCTATTAGCCTTTATCTACTCCGTCTTGCTGATCGTAGGCTCCTTTTCGGGCGCTAAATCAGCGCTAAATCCGCTCGAAGGTTTTAAAAATGCAGGCGGCGCAGGCGTAAATTTGAGTAAAAATGAGCCAAATTTTATCGCCATCTCAAATTTGACCGAGCTAGAAAATGCGGTAAAAAGCTCGTCTAGGCCCGTACTAATCGACTTTTATGCGACTTGGTGCGCTAGCTGTAACGAGCTTGACGAGATTACTTTTAAAGACGAAGCCGTGCTAAAAAAGCTAGATAATTTCACTCTTTTGCGAGTGGACGTAACGAAAAATAGCAGTGACGACGCACAGATAATGAAAAAATTCGGACTCATCGGGCCGCCTGCGATCCTATTTTTCCGTGCAGGTAGCGACGTGCAAGACGAGCTAAAAAACGCGCGACTCATCGGATTTTATCCGCCCGAAAAGTTTTTAGCTCATCTTGAAAAATTCGGGCTGTGAAATTTGTGCGGAGATTTTTGCGGTTTTATCCTCAAAATTTTAGATAATTAAAGCTGATTTAAATTTCGCTCGCTATAATTTCGCCTATCGTTACCCTGTAGTTTAGTGGTAGAACTGCTGACTCTGGATCAGCTAACAGAGGTTCGAATCCTTTCAGGGTAACCACAAGCCAAGCCTTCCCCTCAACTCACAAAACGTCATAGCCTAAAAAAGCCGGCCTTCGTTATATCGACTTACAGTCAATACCGGCCGAAGCCTAGCATATAGGCTGCTTTTTTAGATATAGTTGTCGCTTTGTAAAAGCTACTATCACAAATTTAAAATCTCTTTATCGCACAGGTATAATTATTAAAAAGTATATCTTAAAAAGGAGATTAAATGCTAACTACTGCACCGACAAAGACAAAACAAGACGCTTTCGTTGAAAGCCTGCCCGCGCCGACGGAGAGAATATCCCGAAGCTACCGCATACCTGACACGAGAAAACTCTACGTTGAAGTATTCAAAAATGGAACTAAAAAATTTAAGCTCCGCTACTTCAAAAATCATAGGCAAAGATACATATCAGTCGGCGAATTCCCCTTGATAACGGTCGCGCAAGCCGAGCTTAAGGCGTTTGAAATCGAGCGACAGATAGTCAACGACGAATACGTCTCTCGCCAAGCTAAGGAAGAATTCTACAAAGTAGCCGAAAAGGCTATAGAGGCATACGGCAAGGCGAAAAACCTAAAACAGAAGACGATACAGCATTACAAAAAACGCCTAAACATCATAAACCGAACGCTTGCGAGAAAGCCGATACACGAAATTAACGTATCAGATTTGCGAAAAATCTATAGCGAATACGAAGAGCGCGGCGCGCTAGAAATGCTTAAGAGGATAAACCAATTATTCCAAATTGTTTTCAAATACGCGATAAAAAAAGAATTCATCAAAAAGACGAAAAACCCTCTGTTGGAACTCGACTACGACAAAAACTACGAGCACTACCGCGCCGCAACAGCCGTGCACCACCCTATTTTGACGACGAAAGAAGACGTCGCCGCATTCCTGAAAAACGTTGCAAATTGCCCCGATACTGCGCTAATAAGCGCAGTAGCGACGCTGCTAATGTTTAATACGGGGCTAAGGCTGGAAAGCGTATGCGAGATAAGGTGGGGCTACTTCAATGAAGATTTTTCGACCCTTTTCTATTCAAAAAGCGCGCTAAAGGGCGAAAAAGCAACGGAAGACTCAAGACAAGACCTAATCTTACCTATCGCGCCCTCTATGGCTCGAATATTAGCTGCATATAAGAACACGGTAAACGCCAACGTCAGAAAGCACGACGACATCGTATTTTTAGGGCGAAATTTTGAGGGAAAGCCGCGCCCAATCAATAAAGACGCGCTTCGCGAATACGTGAAACGCGTAAGCGACGACAAAATCACGCCGCACGGGGCGCGCGGCACGCTGACCACGTGGACGAAAAAGCTATTCGACGAACACGGCTTGCCCCTCGCATATATCCGAATGTATTTGCACCAAAAGTGCGAAAAAGACGAGGTCGGCATAAGTTATACACATTTGGATTATACCGACGGGGAAGTCCAAAAGCACCTGCGAAAAATGGCGGAGTGGTGGGAAGGCTTTTTGTTGGCTAGATACGACTACACGGAAAAAATACTCTCGAAGTTGTTTTGATGCGGGAAAATAAGGGGATAGAAGCGAGGAAACTCGCTTCTAAAGACGATTTAGATTGGAATAGCCTTTAAAAGGATACCAAATGCCGAATTATATACAAAAAACGCTTAAAAACAGCTTGCAAAACAGCCCTACGCGCCCTAACGACGGGGAGATAGAGCTATGAGCGCAATAAATCCCGCAATCGAAGTCATCGACAGCGTAGAACTCCGCGAGCGAACCGAGAGCGCCCCAGCAGTTGCGCTCAAAAAAATCTCGGTCGCCCCTATTTTGAGAAAACTCCAAATGACCGCTATCGGGATATGTTTGACCTCTCAAAATACAAATTTCCCTCGCTACATAGGCGGCCGAGCAACGAACAAGGAGCTCGCCCGCCACTTGAACTGCGCGCTTAACGAGTTGCTAATTTTCCTAAACGGCCTAGGCATAGCCGCATTTGTCTCGTGGGTCTTTGAAAGGCACGAAAACGGAAGCCCCCACATTCACGCCGTCTTGTTTGTGCCCCTAGCGCTTCGCACGTTTATGGGTCAAAAACTCGCGGAATACCTAAACGGCTCTGCCGCGCTCACGGCAAACCCGAAAATTAGCTACCTATTGAAACAGCTTGCAAACAGCCATAAAAACGAAAAGCCCGTAAAATTCGACCTAACCAAAGTAACGCGATACAGCCAAACAGAGCGCGATAAACGCTACCGCTGCGACGCTATCAAGGACGTGCAGACGGAAAAGGAACTGCGACATCTCGGGAACAAATTAATGGCGCAAAACTACGCCGAGACGGGCAAAAAACTCAAATCTATGATGACTAAAATTGAAAAATACTACGCCTTTAGGCGGCTAGGGAAAAAGCCGTCGTATTTGAGCCGAAGCGAGGACATCAACCTCTACGACTTCGTATTTTATTCTACCGACGAAGCCGAAAAGAAGCGAACCGAGTTTCAAAAAAGCACGCAAAAGCCGCGAAAAAAGGAGACGCAGGCTGCGCGGCAAATCCAAATCGGCGAGATAGACGAGTCGACGGGCGAAGTTAGGATTTTTTCAAAATCGCCTAAATCCGAAATGAACGTCTATTTGCGCGCGGCCGACGGGGAAAAATACCACGTGACGGGGCGAAATATATATGTGTCTGAAAATGACGTGCGCCAAGTAGTGCGAAAAGCGCGGAAACTCCGCGGAAAGCGCGCAATCCGCACGCTAGCCCTCGTGTGGAAATCAGAGCAAAAACGCAAGACGGAGCGACGAACCGAACGCTGCGACGACTACGTGGGCTTTGACCCTCTAAACGCCCTGAACCGCGATTTTAGCGGCATTCTCGAAATGCCGAAATCCGAACCGCCGCCCGAAAATACGGCGCTAATCCGCGAGCGGTATATGCTTGAAAACGCGTTACGGGAGCGCGAAAATTTAATGAAAATATACGAAAAAGGCTCGTATCGCGGGGCATTTAGCCTGCAATGGCGGGCATTTTCGAGCGTGGAAGATATCCCAGCCGCTATTGAAACAATCGACCGCGAAATCGAGCTACGCCGCGAAGCTATCAAGCGGCTAGAAATCGCATAAAAAGGAGGCAAAAGGCAAAAAAATTTAGCCCTTTTAGGGGCACAAATAGCCCATTTACGGGCAAGTCACAGTCTAAGCCGTTTTCTAAGTCGTTTAAACCCATACAAATAAGTCATCGTCTCACTATAATTATATGTAAACAAATAAAAAATTTAAGGAGACAAAAATGTTACAAGACAACGAAGCCAAAAAACGCAACGACGCAGCGCGCAGAACGCTAGCCTCGCTACTCAACCAAGACAAGACTATAAACGCCAAAATAAAATCGGCTGAAAATGACGTAGAAAAAGCGCAAAAAGTGCTTAAAAAATACCGAGAAATCAAAGCCGAAATTAACGCAAAATTGCAACTACTTTGCGACGCGACGAGCCTGCTCTCAACGCCGCAATCCGAACCGCAAGAAACTACGCCCCCCGAAGCCGAAAAGCCAGCCCCATACGGAAGCTACACTGCTTGATATTTTTACAGACCCTCGCGGTCTGTAAAAATCGTACGTTGAAAGTTTACTTTCAATAGTACGTACTATTTGTAGCTAAAGCTACATAGTCCGCATTTTCCGCCCCGCAAGGGAGCGAAAAATGAAAGAAAACCCCCGAAAAAAGGAGCTATAAAAATGACCCGAAAAATAAGAGATAACGGCGCGGAAGCAAGCATTCATTTCAAGAAAGCCGAGCAGATAGCATTTTTTCACAATTCTAGGGAAGCTTTTTTGCCCGAAACCAGCCACGAAGAATTGCGCGCAAAAAACGAGTGCGACAAAACCGCCGAAGAAGCACGCCAAATGTTTGAGGAATTAAGCGCAAAAGCCGACGAAAATTTTTTAAAAAACACGGGTCGGCGAACGAATATGAAAGCGTCCAACAAACTCTGGGAAAGCGCCCTGAACCTGCGCGAACGCCACACGCTCGAAGACGTCCAAAGATTGAACGCAAGAATACAAGAAATTACGGGATTCATTCCGATTCAAACCGCGATTCACCGCGACGAAGGGCACACGGACGAAAAAACGGGCGACTTCATTCAGAACGTGCACGCCCAAACCACGTGGCTTACGCAAAATCCCGAGACGGGCAAGTCAATGGCCTACTTGTTGTTTGGGCGGAAAGACATCTATCGCCAAATACAAGACATAGTCGCGGAAGAACTCGGTATGACACGCGGAAAACCGGTCGAAATCACGGGGGCGCGGCACTTTAAAAATATGCGCGATTATAAACAAATGAAACGTTCGGAAGCAAAAATTAACAAAGAGTGGGAAGCCAAACTAGAGGCAAATAACAAAGCGTGGCAAGAAAAACAAGCCGAGTGGGAACGCAAGCAAGCCGAACGCGAGGCGCGCCGCGAGGAGTGGGAGCGCCGAATGCCCGAGTTTATGGAAGCTAGGGAGCGTAGGGCAAAATTTATGAGCGACAAAATAGACTGGGAGCAAATTAGAGAATCGGGGAGATATCGCCTAGCGTTTATTCAAATGGGAAATGATATTGCAGGTTGGCCTAACCCGCAAGGAAATTTCTTGTTAGAAGCCCAAAAAGACGCGATTCGCTCGATTTTTTATATTTTTGGGAGCGTAACGCAACTCGCCGTATTCATTGCTAAAAAAACGTGGGAAAACGACGAGAAAATTAAAAACGAGGTCGATATATTTAAAGTCCGAGAAAATTTAAACCGCGCCGTCGCGATAATTGCGAACGACTGCGGCCAAAACCCTAGCGAACTTCAAGACAAAATTTACAGAATCTTAAAGCAAATCCCGGAGCATAAACAACACGAGCTTTTCGATTACGCGATACAGCACGCGCCGAACGCCGAAATACGCGAGGACATTAAAGCGCTCATTGAGGGGCGATTTTCAGATATAGCAAAGAGCGCCGCCGCGCAAAAAAGAATCGAAAATCGCGACCTGCGCCAAGCCCTGCGCGAATACGCGGAAGAAGCCCGCAAAATCCGCGACGAGCTAAAGGCGATGGACGAAGAAAACAGAATCCTGAACTTAGCGGAACGCGCCCTACTCCGCGAAAAAGGCGCAAATCGAAGCGAATACGCCGAGCAGGAAGCAGATAACAAAGCCCGCCTAGAGGAGCTAAAAACGCTTAGACAGCAAGTAAAAGACCTAAATAACGACATATTAAACGCCAAAAAACAATCCGAGCTAGACAAAGAAAAAATAGCCGAGCAAGCCGCGCAAATCAAAGAGCTAAACGAAAAAATCGAGGAGTTGACGGACAAAAACGCCAAAAAACAAAAGGAGCTAGAGCGCGAGCTAGAGCAAGAAAAAACAGCTAGAAAAACGGCGGAAATCATCACGCCTAAACAGCTTGACGTAGCCCTAGAGCAAATAAACGAACTCGAACAAAAACTAAAGCAGCGCGAAGAGCAAAAGCCCGAGGACGCATTCAGCATTATTGACGACATCGAGGGAAAATTGAAACAGCCCGAGCCTATCCGCGAAGAGCCTAAAATCGAGCCTCTCAAGCGTAGTGACGGTAGCGAGCAAAGCGAAGCTAAACCTAAACCCGAAGAGCCTAAACCCGAGCCCGAGCCGATAGCGAAAAAAGACGACAATCTAAACATATACGGCTACGCGAGGCCGCAAGTCGAGCCGCGCCGCAGATTTGACGACTACGAACCGCGCCGCCCGCGCGAGCCCGACCGCCCGAAATATGTCGAGCCCGAGCCTGAACCCGAGCCTATTTTCCGCGACCCGTGGACGAAAATCGAAAACGACTTGGAGCGATGGAAAAAAGCAGATAGCGAAGTGGATAAAAAAATGCTAAGTCTCCAAATACTTCAAAATATCGAAAAATACGAAAAAAGTGGCGTGCCGCCGCACAGACAATTAACGCTAGACGCCTATGTCCAAACCCTACGCCCGAACCTCGCCGCCGACGCTGAAGAAATCCGCAAAATCCGCGAACGCGAGCTAGAACGCAAACGCCAAGCAGAACGCGAAACTTCACAAAAGTTTGAGGACGTAAAGGCGAAAAACGTCAAGCAAGAAGCGGACGCGAGGCAAATGAGGCTAAAAAAGAAAAAAGAAGACTACGAAATGGGAATGATTTGACGTTTTTAAAACCTGCGCGCGACCCTAAATTTAGGGCTTCGCGCGGGTTTTTGTCGCGCTTCTTAATAAGTGATGAATATATACGCGCATACGCGTGCGCGCGAAGTATACTATACAAACTAACCAGCGGTAGCCCCCGCACGCCAAAAACGTGAGTCGGGCGGGGGAGGAGGTGTAGCGAACGGGGGAGGGCTTGCCCGCCCCCACCGCTACCCTGCGGAGCATAGACTATACCCCCACCATAAAAAACAAAAGCTATCAGGGATTCTAAAGATATTGGCTGCTAGGTATTCAAAAGATAAAAGCGGTTAGATATTCAAGAAATAAAAGCGGTTAGGTATCCCCAACCTTTTCATACATACCCTTTAAAATTTTCAAAATCAAGCCGCAAAAATACGACAAAAATCAAAAATTTACCAAAAAATTCTCTTAAGAATTACCCTATTTTCAAAAAAATTAGATATAATTCCAAACAAGACGATATTAGAGATTGCGAATAGTCGCGGAAAGCCGTTTGGGTTTATTTCCTTTCAGGGTAACCACTTAATCTCCAAACTAATTAAAGCCTGTTAAACACTTATTGACTTTAGCAAATTTACACTGCATACCAGCTAAAATTCAAAATTTCGAGTTATTCTGTGTTAATTTTAAAATAGCATCGAAGCTATGTTTGGTCAAATCATTTACCAAATTTGGATTTAACCATGCTATTTTAGCGAGCCCTACTCTGCCGTTTTTGAAAACGTAAATATCTTTTTTAGTTTTACAAGGCCGAGCTTCACGCCGCTATATCTCATTATCTTTGCCATCTGAGTCCATCTAGGCTTTTCGTAGCACGGATGCGGGCACTTGCGGCAGCTCGGCTTGATATCGTGCGAACAGGCCAAAAGACGCTCGTGAGCGTAGAAAAACAGCTGCTCGCACTCGGTGCAAAGCTGCGTATGGACGCTATGATTTAGGTTTTCGCCCTTGTAAATTAGCTCCAAATTTATCTGTTGCTTCGGCTCTAGCGCGTGTTTATCAGCGCAGTAAATCTGCAAAAATTTCGCCATAGTCGTAACCTGCTCGGTAAATTTCTCATTCGTCATGCATTTTCCCTTTGGGCAAATTTACCAAATTTCGGCGCTAGCGGCGTTAATTTACCTCAATTCCGAATTTCGCTCGCGCCCTTTGCAGATCCTCCTCGCAGTCGATACCGATGCTGTCGCTTTGCACTTCGAGCATGAGGATTTTTTCGCCGTTTGATAGAGCGCGCAGTTGCTCGAGCTTTTCGGTATTTTCGAGCGTCGAAGGCGCAAAGGAGCAAAATCTTTTCAAATTTGCCGCGCTATAGCCGTAGATGCCCAGATGCGCCTTGTATGCGTCAAACGCAGCGCGGTCAAACGGGATGCGCGAGCGCGAAAAATATAGCGCATAGCCCGCGTCGTCTGTCACTACTTTGACCAGGTTTTTATCGTCCGCTAGCTCGCTGCCCACAAATTTAAAACACGAAAACATAAACGCTCTCTCCGCGTTTTTCTCGCAAAATTCTCTAAATTTGACGATATTTTCAGGCTCGATAAAGGGCTCATCGGCCTGCACGTTTATGATGATTTCGCTATCTTTGACGCCGAGTATTTCCGCAGCTTCGTTGATACGGTCGGTTCCGCTTTGATGCGCCTGGCTCGTCATCACGGCTTTAAAGCCGAATTTTTGCGCGATTTGCGCTATGCCCTCGTCGTCTGCGGCGATCACGACTTCGTCCGCCGCACTCACCTTGCGCGCCGTAGCGACAAACATCGGCACGCCGTTTATCTCGCGTAAAATTTTATTAGGCATTCGCGTCGAAGCTAGCCTTGCAGGGATGATAATCATCGCTCGATCCAGGCTAAAATTTTAGCCTCTATATCACTCTTTGCGGCGATTTCGTTATGCACGGCGGCTTTTGCAAATAGCGATCTTATCGCGCCGGGCACTTCGTCGTTAAACTCCGCCGCCAAGGCCTCAAGCCCGCTTTTTTCATCTTTTAGAGTTTCGTTTTTTAGTGCTTTAAACATACTCGGAGCAAATTTAACCCAGTGCGCGGTAGAGGTTATCACGGCCGGGCGCGTTAAATTTACCGCCGCTTTAAAGCAAGTAGCCGTGTGCGGATCGACTGCGACGCCTTTTGCCGCCCACTCTTTTATAAATTTCTCGCACTCCTCGTCGCTGCAAAAATCAGCGTCAAAGTCCTCTTTTAGCGCGCCAAGCTCGCCGCTTGAAAGCTCGTAAAAGCCATCGCTAGCAAGGTTGTCCATCAGCTCTTTGGTTCGCACGGCACCAAATTTATCAAAAAGCAGCCTCTCGACGTTTGAAGAAACGAGGATATCCATCGCAGGGCTGATCGTCTTAACCAGGCTTTTGCCGCGCAGATCGTATCGCCCCAGCGTAAAAAACTCGGTCAGGATGTTATTTGCGTTTGAGACGATTTTGATTTTGCCGATTTTCGTGCCCATTTTTTTAGCGTAGTATGCGCCTAGGGCGTTGCCGAAGTTGCCGCTAGGCACGATGATGTCAAACTCGCCTTTTAGCGCGCCCGTTTTTAGCAGATAGACGTGGGCGTAAATGTGATAGATGATCTGAAATAAAATTCGGCCGAAATTTACCGAATTCGCCGCCGAGAGCGAGAGTCCGGCCGCGCTTAGACGCTCTTTAAATTTCTCGCTAGCTAGCAGGCTTTTTAGCGCGCGCTGCGCATCGTCGAAGTTACCCTCGATGCCGATTACTTTGAGGTTTGCAGCGTCTGCGTTTATCATTTGCAGGCGCTGTACCTCGCTAGTGCCGTCTTTTGGGTAGAGGCAGACGACTTTGACGCCGGGTGCATCCGCGAAAGTCTCTAGCGTCGCAGGTCCCGTGTCGCCGCTGGTGGCGCACATTATAAGGTATTTTTCACCTCTTTTTGCTGCTAGCTCGCTAAGTAGCGCGCCAAAAGGCTGCAGCGCCATATCCTTAAACGCGCGCGTAGGCCCGTGATAAAGCTCGTTTACGTAGAGGCTTTCGCCGATTTTTTGCACCTGCACGGGATTTTGCGGATCATCAAATCTCTCGTACCGCTTCACCGCCCTCTCAAACATCGCCGTGTCCGCGTCAAATCCAAATTTCTCTATGACTTTTAGCGCGATTTGTGCGTAGGTTAAATTTACCGCCTCAGCAAAGAAATTTGCGTCCAGCTGCGGCAGCTCCGCCGGTGCGTAAAGCCCGCTGTGAGCGGAGCTAGGGCTTAGTAGCGCCTGGCTAAATTCCACGCTTTTTAGGCTCTCGCCCGCACTCGCTCTAGTTTGAAATAACTTCATTTACTTTCCTTTTTTATCCATTTTTTGTATTTTTTGCTAGCTTTGTCCGCCTTAAAAGCTACAATCTCTGGCAGATCATAGTCGTGATGTTTCTTTATAAATTTAGCGACTTTTTTAAATTTAACCGCGGTTTTTATGAGTAAGACCCGCTCCTTTTCATCCTTTATCTCTCCGCCCCAAAAATAAACGCTATTTGCCTTAAAAATGCTAACGCAAGCGGCAAATTTAGCTTTTACGAGCTTTTTGGCTAGAGTTTTAGCCGCGTCCTTATCGGCGCAAGAAGTTAGTATGAATTTCATTAAAGCGTCCTAAAATTTTTAGGAGATTATAGAATTTTCTCTTTGATAATTCGTTTAAATTTATCCGCCAACGTCGTTTTTAGCGCGATGACAGAGAGAGGCAAGACAAACCCCTCCATCTTTACGGCATCTTTTCGCGTGACCAAAAGCGAGGTCGCACCGTAGCGAGCTAGGATTTCTACCAGCTCGTCCCACGAAAACGCGTAGTGATCGGGATAAATCTCGCGCCCCATACAAAGGCCAAAATAAGGCTCCAGGCGCTGCGGATTTGCGATAGCGGTGACCAAAACCATCTTTGGCGTCGGATTTAAAATTTCGCTCTCGCGAGTAAAATCCTCGCCCTCTTTTACGACGTAGTCGGCTTTGGCGTAAAATTTGCTCGGGTAGCGATACGCGCCGCTAGGCAGGACGAAATCAAAATAAGGCTTTGAGGATGGGCGTATTAGGACGTTAAATTTTTTGATGTGAAATTTGCCGAAGCCATCATCGAGCAACACATACTTTGCGCCTAAATTTAGGGCTTCTTTTATTGCGATATCGCGGTTTTCGCTCACGATGACGTTTGCGTTTTTCACGCTTTTTGCGTACTCCATCGCCTCGTCGCCGCTAGTTTTTACATCGGTTAAAATTTCTCCCGAGATCGCGACCTTAACGAGTCCGCTTGAAGCTCTGCCGTAGCCTCGCAAAATAACGCAACCGCCGTCAAATTCGTTTAAGATAGCAATACCAAGCGGCGTCTTTCCGCTGCCGCCTAGGGTTAAATTCCCGATACTAATAATAGGGATACCAAAATCTAAAGCTTTGCTAAATTTGGCCTTTAAAATCACGCCCGCGCAGTAAAGCGCGCTCAATGGCAAAAGCGCTATGGCTAGGCACTTTTGCCACAAATTCGGAGCGTAAAAATACTCCTGCGCGAAAGTGTAAATTTTCCTTTTAAACACGCGTTTTGGCTATCTCTCGAACGCTCTCGCAGATATAGGCGACCTCTTCGTCGCTAAGCGCATTATAAACGGGCAGCGAAAGCACCTGCTGATATGTTTTTAGCGCATTCGGGAATGAATTTACCTTAAGCCCGTATTTACTTTTATAGTAGCTTAAAAGGTGCATAGGCTTGTAGTGAAGCGCCGTATGGATACCGCGCTCTAGCAGCTCTTTAGCGAACCCGTCGCGATTTTTATCGATCTTGATGATGTACTGGATATAGACGTGATCGCGCTTTTTGATCGGTAGCGAGACGTGCGGGCAGTCTGCGAGCTCTTTATCGTAGATAGCGGCGATCTGTCTGCGTCGCGCGATAAATTTATCCGTTTTTTCAAACTGAGCCACCGCATACGCCGCGCAAAGTCCGGTCAGATCGTACTTCACGCCGATATCAACGACGTCATAGACATAGCCTAGGTTACCGTCTTTATCTATGCCGCCATTCACGATCGCGTGGTTTCGCAGCAACCTAGCGCGCTCGGCGACCGCGTCGTCGTCGGTCAGCATAAAGCCGGCCGTCGCGATCGGGTTAGTTAGCTGCGAATGCACGTTAAAACAAGAGATGAGCGAGCGGCTATCGGAGCCGATTTGAACTCCGTTATAGGTTAAACCGATGGACTTGCCGGCGTCGTCGAGCACCTTTACATCGTACTCCTGCGCGATAGCGTAAATTTCGTCCATATCAGAAGCCTGTCCCGCGACGTGGTTTACGAATATACCTTTTAACTTTTTGTGATTATGCACTTTTAGCGTGTTTCGCAGCGACTCGGCATTCATGTTAAAGTCGTCTTCGTTGATGTCGACGAATATCGGTTCGGCGTCAAAGTGCCTGATCGCCTGCGCCACGCTCGGAGTAGAGTTTACCGAGCAGATGATCTTGTCGCCGCGTTTTAGATCCATCGAACAAAGCGCCAAATGGTGAGCGGCGCTGTTGTTATTGGTCGTAACGGCGTGTTTTACGCCAAAATACTCCCTAAGCTCAGCCTCCAACCTCTCCACGATCACCGAACCGTGGTCTTTTAGAGCCTCTTTGATGAGCGTAATCTCGGCCTCGTCGATAGTGGGTCTATAAAACGCTATCTCTTCCATTGCGCCTCCTTGTTTTTTTATTTTTATCTTACCTTCTGCGTTTCTTTTTTGTTTTTAAATTTATTTTGCCACCAAATTTACGGCAGTTTTATCTATTTTTACTTTCAGAAAAATCATCGCAACTTTGCCGTTAAATTTACCGTATCTCAAAACCGAGTAGATTTGACGCCTAACCAGCCGTCAAATTTTACCGTTTTTATTCGCAAAACCTCATCTAAATTTAGCGTCCAAGCCGTAAATTTAGCTCAAATTTTTACTCGCCGTCCAGGCTAGCAATCGGCGGCTGCGAGAGTTTAAATTTATTTGCTCTCATCCTTGAAAATACAGTCGCGACGAGCCTTGGGTCAAATTCGCTCGCCAGCTCGGCCTTGCCTTTACTCTGCGCCAGACGCAAAACCTCGTCTAGCCGCTCATAGCTGTAGCCTATATCGGCTTCATCGCTTTGTCCTTCCCAAAGGTCGGCGGACGGGGCTTTTACGATGATTTTTTCATCGATACCTAGTTCGCGCGCCAGCTCGTAAATTTCAGTCTTAAAGAGCTCGCCGATCGGATTTAGCGCGCACGCCATGTCGCCGTAGATCGTACCGTATCCAAGAAGGCGCTCGCTTTTGTTACTCGTGCCGACCACTAGCGCATTTACCTTTGCCGAATAATCATAAAGCAAGCACATTCTCGCCCTTGCGCTTAGATTTCCCATGCGCAAATTTGACAGCGGCTCGCCGATTTGCGCGGTAAAGCTATCCAAAATCGGCTGGATTTCGATGATTTTATGCGTTATTTTTAGATCTTCGCAAAGCTTTAACGCGTCGCTTAAATTTCGCTCGTTTGAGTACTTCGTCGGCATCAAAAGCGCATGCGTTTCAAAGCCCGTGCGCGCGCAAAGAGCGGCTACGACGGCAGAGTCTAGACCGCCGCTAACACCCAAAACAAAACCCTTTGCGCCGCTTTTTTGGAGGTAGCTCGCTAAAAACTCGGTTAGCTTCAGGCTGATTTGCGAATAATTTTTCATAACGATTATCACCGATAAATTTAATTTCTAAAATATTATACAATTTTTTTATAAAATTTAACTTTTAAGCTTAAAAAT
Organism: Campylobacter showae; assembly: GCF_900573985.1. Lineage (NCBI taxonomy): Bacteria > Pseudomonadati > Campylobacterota > Epsilonproteobacteria > Campylobacterales > Campylobacteraceae > Campylobacter > Campylobacter showae. Next base: position 1,725,703 of record NZ_UWOK01000001.1, read on the forward strand.
ATACAATTTATTTTAATTAAATTTTATAAAAGGACAAATGTGAAAATTTTTTCAAAACCATGCGGAGATTATCAAACAAACTGCTACGTAGTATCCAAAAACGGGCGCGAGATTATCATTGATCCAGGTCAAGATTCATATGACTTTGTCGTAAAAAATTCACACGCACCACTCACTATTATAAACACTCACGGACACTCCGATCACGTTCTTGACAATGTTAGCTTAAAAAATTTTTTTAATGTTCCGATTTACATCCACAAAGACGACAATTTCATGCTTCATGACGATCTTTGGAATGCGGGACAGCAGCTGATGTATGATGCGATCTGCGTAGGCGGAGCGAAATTTGAGGACGTTAAATTTAACATAGAGGACTTTGAGATCGAGTTTATGCACTTTCCTGGACATACGCCGGGATGCTGTATGGTGCGCGTGGACGAAGTTATCTTTAGCGGAGATTTTTTATTTAGAGGCTCGATCGGGCGTTATGATTTTCCGTTTTCAAACGCCGAGGATATGCGCCAAAGCTTGCTAAAATGTAAAAATTTGCAAGGAGATTTTATATTGTATCCAGGCCATGGCAACAAAACGACGCTAAAAGCCGAGCGAGCAAATTTGGACTTTTGGATAAATATGATCGGTAGAGAGATGAGATTTTAAGGTAAAATTTGAGCTTTTAAGATTTTTAAAAAAACCGCGCCAAATTTAAAGCAGTCTAGTCAAACAAAACGGCAAATTTGACGGCGGCGAATTTGGCGTTAAATTTATGCAGGTTTTGCCAAAATGCCGCCGAAAATGACGGCATAAAAATCAAATTTAAAAGAAAGGGCGGCGTCAAATTTTACTGCGCCGTCCAAAAATTTCATCAAATTTGACTAATTTTACGCGTTTTGTTTCGCCTCTTCTTTACGTTTTTCTTCGTTTCGTCTTTGCGCGGCTTGTTTTTGCAGGTTGGTTTTGTAAATTTTAAAGATATGATCCTCTAAAATCACGACCTGAAAAGTCCCCTCAAACACCTTTATATCGTTTGTTTTGCCCGTCACTCGCACCTCGCGTTTTTTGCTCTCGTTAAAGTGCGAGCGCGCGTCGAATTCGATCGCTTCGTTTAGCTTGGTCGGGGCAAAAAAATGTATCTTAGCCCCGATAACGACGCTGAAAGTCTCATTGACCGCCGCCATCGCCGCGTAGCTAGCCGCAGAGAAAACAAACCCGCTATGTATAAGCCCCTCGCTATCGGCGACCATATCGCCAGTGGCGAAAAAACGCGTTTTGGCGTGATTTGGCTCGAGCTGCGTCACGGCGCCGCTAAGGCCGATTTTTATATTCGGCGAGGTTTTTAGCTCGTTGCGAAACGGATTTTCGTCCTCGGGTAGTACGACCCCGTCGCTACTGTTGTCGTCATAGATATTTTCGTCCATTTTTAACCTTTTTATACGCTTAGTTTTAGATAGACCCGTTTTGGCGCGGGATAGCCCTCGACCGTGCGCGCCTGATCTGCGGGATCTAGAAAATCGCCCAAGCTCTGCCCCAAGATCCACTCTGTTTTTCGCTGCTCATGCGCGTCCGTAGGCTTTGCGGCTAAAATTTGCGCGTCTTTAAAATTCGCCCTCTCGCACCAGTTTAAAAGCGCGCTAATAGTCGGCACAAAGTAGATATTTGGTATCTTTGAGTATGTATTTTTCGGGCTCAGGGCAAAATCACCATCCATATCAAGATACATCGTGTCCAAAAAGAGCTCACCGCCCGCATTTAGCGCGCCTTTTAGCTCTTTTAGCGTACGCACGGGATCGCTTCTGTGATAGAGCACGCCCAGGCAAAATAGCGCGTCAAATTTGACGCCGTAGTGCGGCAGATGTTCGACGCCCAGCAGCTCGTACTCTATACCCGAGCGCGCGAAAGCGTCGATAAATTTAAACTGCAAAAAGCTCATCACGCCAGGATCAAAGCCGATCAGCTTTTTTGGACGCTTTGGCAGCATGCGAAAGAGATAGTAGCCGTTGTTACAACCGATATCGCCCACGACCTTGTCCGCTAGATCCATGTGCGGCGCGAGTAGGTTAAATTTGACAAAACTCCTCCACTCGCTGTCGATAAAGATATCGTCTATCTTAAAGGGTCCCTTGCGCCACGAGCGTAAATTTAGCGCCGTTTGTAGCGTCTCTTCACGCTCCGCTGGGGTTAAATTTGCGCTTATTTCGACTATATCGTCAAATTTAAGCCCAAATTCGCGCTCTTTAAATTTAACCGCCAGCTCCTCTATCTCACGCATCAAGGGCGCATATGTTTTGCCCGCCAACTCCCTAGCCTTCGCCGCTCTAGCCGCTTCTAAGCTCATCACTCCGTCCAGTCGATGATGTTTTTAGGGCACTCTTTGTGATAGACGCCTGTCGCGTCGTAGTACTCCTTGCACTCGTTATAGTACTTCGTCGTCACGCCGCGGTCGTTTAAAAACACGCAACCGCCCAGTATCGCCGCCAGAGCCGATAAAAGTAAAATTTGCGCTAGAGTTTTCATTTGAAAAATTTAGCGTGCTTTTTCTTCATGTATTCGACGACTTCGAACACCTCGTCCACGCCCTCGGCGCCCGAGTTTTCCAGCGCGTCGTCGATGCACTCGATGTAGGTCTCTGCGGCGTCCTCGAGCCTATCTTTTTTCACGCCGGCATAATACAGCATCGCCTCCAGCATCATCGAAAGCTCGTAGCTTAGCTCGTCTACGGTAGGTTCTATTTCTTTCATTTTCTATCCTTGTAAAATCGTTTTTTTGGTTATTAGGTCGGTTATCTGTGCTTTTACGTTTTCATAGCTAAAGCTATCCTTAAAGCCCGCAAAAAGCCCGCCGCTAGCATTCACGTGTCCGCCGCCTCCGACTAAAATTTTAGCCATCTGGCTTACGTCCGCCTTGCCGTTAGCGCGAAAACTCAGCGTCTTTTTGCTCGTAACGTCGATGAAAAAATCAATATCTGGGTTAGCGACTAAAAAGTCGTTGCCGATAACCGAGGTGTTGCCAATATTGTAGGTCAAAATGCCGTTAAGATCGTTATATTTTATGCTAAATTTCTCTTTTTCCTCGCTTAGTTTTTTTACGACAAAGGCTGAGATCAGGTTGCTTAGCGTATCGTTTTTATCCTCTTTGAAAAAATCCTTTTTAAACCCGAAAATCGCCTCATCAAGCCCGACATAGTCGTCTCCAGCGTCAAAAAACTCCCGCGCACGCTCGATAAGATAAAAAAGATAGCGCGAATTTTCAGCCTCAAACATCGTTTTATTTATCTCTTTTGCGTTTGCGACGAGTCCGAGTCCGACCTTGCCCATCTCAAAATTTACGTCGTCTTTTAGCCAGATATCGACCGCATTTACGATGTTGCTAAAGTGATTTAGGCTAGCATCGACCCCGTAAATTTTAGCGAAAAAATCATGCGTGATCTTAGTCGCGCACCTTGAGCTATCTAAACAATACCAACTAAATTTGCTCGCGCACTCGGCTCCGCTTTGGTGGTGATCGAGGAGTAAAATTTTAGCGTTTTTATTTACGAGCGCTTTTTCGTAGGCTTCGCACTGCTCCACAGTTAAATTTAGATCCGTTATCAGGATAAGCGCTTTTTCGTCGTTTTTAGCCGCTTCGCTCTCGCCGTGATTTTCGGGAGCGTTTTGCTGGCTCTCGTTTTGCTCGCCGCTTAAATTTGACTGCGCCTTGGCTACGCTTTTATCCGAAATTTGAGCCAAAATTTGATCAAATTTCTCGTCGATCTCCTTGCCGTAGTTTGAGTTATAAAATTTAACGTTTTTAAAATAGTGATTCGTTATTACCTGCGCGCCGTATCCGTCCAGATCGGTGTGCGAAAGGTGGTGGATGGTCATTTTATTCCTTACAAATTTGATATTTCTATCGTGCCTAGCGTCTCAAATGGCGTATTTGCCGCGACTTCGGCAAAGCTAAGCACCGTGATATCTATGGCGAAATTCGCGCAGATATCGGCGATAAATTTACGCAAGCTAGGCTCCACGCAAAGTATCATCGAGCCGTACTCCGAGATCGGCCGCTTCGCCCTAGCCTCGCGCAGAGCCTGCACGATCGCCGACGTCTGCGAGACGTTTATCATCAGGTGATACGCGCCGTCTTTATACTGCACGGCGTCGATCAGCTTTTGCTGCGCGGCGGGCTCCATCACGTAGAAATTTAGTCGCCCGCCCTCATCGACGTAAAGCGAAGTGATAGCTCGAGCAAGCGCGGTGCGGACGTGCTCTACGATCATATCGAGGTTCTTGCTAACCTCGGCGATGTCGCTTAGAGCCTCCAGGATGCTTAGCATATCTTTTATCGGGATGTGGTCTTTTAATAGCGCTTTTAGCACCTTTTGGATCACTCCGATAGGCGCGATGCGTAGCGTATCCTCGACGATTACGGGGTATTCCGATTTTAGCTTGTCGAGCAAATTTTGCGTCTCTTGGCGAGTTAGGAGCTCGGCGGCGTTTTGCTTTATCAGCTCGCTCATGTGCGTGGAGATGACGCTCGCGGGATCTACGATCGTGTAGCCGCTTAGTATCGCGTCCTCCTTCACGCTCGCATCGATCCATAGCGCGTCTAGGCCAAACGCCGGCTCTTTAGTCGGGATGCCTTCGATGTTGTCGCTAACTAGCCCGCTATCCATCGCGAGAAATTTATCCGCGTAAATTTCGCCCTGCCCGATCACGACGCCTTTTAGCTTAAAGCGGTATTCGTTTGGCGGTAGTTGGAGGTTGTCGCGGATGCGGATCTTTGGCATCAAAAAACCAAGCTGTGCCGCGATATTTCGGCGCATCGCTCGTATGCGCTCGATGAGATCTGTTTCGGCGATCTTTAGCAAGCCGTAACCCAGATCAAGCTCTAAAATTTCAAGCTTTAAGATATCGTTTATCTTAGCTTCCTCTTCGCGGGCGATCTCTTCTTCGCTTTTTTTAGGGGGTTTTGGTGCGGCCTGCCCCTCTTCTTCGCCTTGGGTAGAGCTTGCGCTTTGGGCCTTGGCGGTCAAATTTATCTTGCCCTCTTTTACCTCTTTCATTATATAGCCCATACTTAAAAATAGAAGCGAGATAAAGCCCAGAGATAGCGTCGGTAGCCCCGGAACTAGAGCAAAGATAAATAGTATAAAGCCGACTATCAAAAGCGTTTTGTATTCGCCCAGCAGCTGCGTTAGCGAGCCTTCGGCGAAATTTTCATCGTCCTTGCTAGCGCGCGTGATGATGATCGCCGTAGCCGTCGACGTGATGAGGCCCGGAATCTGGCTCACTAGACCGTCGCCGATCGTTAGGATCGTGTAGTTTTGCGCCGAGGTAGCCATATCTAGGCCGTACTGAAACGAGCCGATGAGAAAGCCGCCGACGATGTTTATGATCGTGATGATGATGCCAGCGACTGCGTCGCCTTTTATAAATTTAGACGAACCGTCCATCGCACCGTAGAAATTCGCCTCGCCGATGATAGCTTCGCGGCGCTCTCTGGCGGTCTTTTCATCGATTAGACCGGCGTTTAGGTCGGCATCTATCGCCATTTGTTTACCAGGCATCGCATCGAGCGTAAATCTCGCCTGCACCTCGCTCACGCGCGTCGAGCCCTTGGTAACGACCATGAAATTTATAAGAACTAGGATCGTAAAGACGATCACGCCGATGACGTAATTGCCGCCTACGACGAACTGCCCAAAGCTTGAGACGATCTCGCTTACAGCATCTGGACCGTTGTGTCCTTCGCTCAAAATCATACGCGTGGTGGCTATGTTTAGCGAGAGTCTAAAAAGCGTGATGATGAGAATAAGTGTCGGAAAGGTGCTAAGGTCGGTCGGCTTTGGCACATAAACGGCGATCAGGATGATAAGCACCGAGATAGAGATGGAAAGCGCAAGAAAAAAGTCCAAAACCGCGCTAGGAAGCGGTACGATGATGATCGCTAGGATGGCGATTATGACGCCGACGATCGTGAGCCCCTTAAACCTTACGATAGGCTCTAAAAACGGTGCAACCAGAGTTAGGATATTGCGCTTTTGTTTTGCCAAAATTTACTTCTTGATTATATTTGCTAGCGTAATTGTATCTAAAAAATCGTCGATTTTAGACTGAAGCGCGCTAAACATCGGCCAAATTTGACACATTCCGCCCTTACTAGAGGCACAGCTATCAGCCGAGATCGAGCACTCAAATACCGCCATTTTACGCTTTTCTGCGCTTTCGATTATTCTTTTTATACTGATTTCTTCAGGCTTTTGCGCGAGCATAAATCCGCCGTTTGCGCCCTTAAACGAAACCAAAATGCCTTCTCTAGCCAAATTTTGCAAAATTTTAGCCAAAAAGCTTTTTGATATCTCAAGCTCGCCCGACATCGTATCGACGTCTGACGGAGCGTCTTTTTGCGCTATGTAAATCAGTGAAAGCAGCGCGTATTCGCTTGCTTTTGTCAAAAGCATAAATTCCCCTTAAATTTTTTGCGGATATTTTATTAAATTTTATCTGCAAATTTGATTAAATCAATATTTTTTAAAACAGGCGCCGCATTTTTTGATTTTTATGATATAATCGCCTTTTTTAATCTCACCAATCAGGAGGTCATTATGGCTTTGGATTCGGCTAAAAAAGCAGAAATTGTTGCGAAATTCGCTAGAAAAGAAAAAGATACTGGTTCTCCGGAAGTTCAGATCGCATTGCTAACAGCAAGAGTCGAGGAGCTAACCGAGCACCTAAAAATCTACAAAAAAGATCACTCGTCTCGCCTCGGACTACTTAAAATAGTCGGCCGCAGAAAACGCTTGATGAAATATCTAAAAGCCAAAGATTACGCAGCTTACACAAAAGTTATCGCTGAGCTAAACCTCAGAGATAAATAATCCTAAGCCCCAAATTCGGGGCTTTTCATTCAAATTTTACTCTTTTACTCGTTTAAAAATTTAACACGTCAATTTTTAGATTCATAAAATTTCTAGCAATAAAATCAAATTTACTATACTCTTACATTAAATTTATTCAATTTTTCCCGCGCGCCACTCATCACACCCAATTTTTACCTTTCTAACCTTGAGCTAACTACGCTAAAGTTATCTAAATAAATTTTTTTAACTCTACCCCTTGACAATTATCCGCTCAATGTTGTATAATGCGCCTAGCAATTTAAAGGAGAGAGTGCTAAATATGATAAAGGTGAGCAAGCGAGATCTGATACTTGATTCTATCATTCAAGCTTATCTTAGCGACAATGCTCCGATCGGATCTAGCGAGCTTGGTTCGCGCATGGCGATGTCGATCCCGGCCTCTACGATCAGGGTTTATTTTAAAAAGCTCTCCGACGAGGGCGCGATTACGCAGTTTCACGTTAGCGGCGGCAGGATACCGACGGCTGCGACGATGAGGGGTTATTGGCGAGCTAGGTTAAATTTTGGCGAGACGCTAGATATCGCAAATCCAAGCCTACTAAAGTTGCTAAGCGATAAATTTGAAATTTACGCTATGGTTTTTGAAAGCAAAGCCCAAACGCTAAACGAGGTCTTAAATTTAAACAATAGATTTTTGATTTTGAGCTTTGGCGAGGACGAGATCGCGCTCAAATTTAACTCGAAGGTAGAGAAATTTTTGAGCAATCTCATCGGCATAGACCTGGGCAGACTCGAGCTTACCTGTATGCAGGTGGGTCTAAACGAGCTAAGAAACAAGATAGCCGAGCTAAAGCGCACTAAAATTCGCTTTTTAGAAAACGAAAGGGTTGCGCTTGAAATTTTCGGAGAGAGTTTTAAAAACGCGCTAAGCCCTAGCTTTGAGATGGTTTTTGATTCGAATTTAGTCTTTTTCAGCGAGAACTATCTAGGCATGAAACTAGACGTAAATTTTGAGGGTAAAGAGGCTAAAATGCTTTGCGCGGGCAGTATTTATAATGATTATGAAAGATTTTTAAACAACCTAAAGGAGGCGGCATGAACGAGAATGAAAATGTAGAGCTTGAGCAGCAAATCCCGTCAAATTTCGACGAGAGCATCAGCTTTGAGGGTCTAGACGCGAAGTACGTCGAGCTTCAAAAGCAGCTCGAGGAGCTAACGGATAAGTATTATAGAGCCAACGCGGACTTTGAAAACATCAAAAAGCGTTTTGAAAAGGAAAAAACAGACATCGCGACGTATGCAAACGAGAAATTCGCGCGAGATCTGCTTCCGGTGATAGATGCGCTTGAGATGGCGGTAAATTTTGAAACCGAAGGCGATGAATACGCGGCAAAAATCAAAGAAGGAATTTATATAACGATAGATCAGTTTAAAAAGTGTTTTGAAAAAAACGGTATCACGCCGATCGAAACCGAGGGCGAATTTGATCCGAATTTCCACAATGCAATGCTGCAAGTAGAGAGCGAAGAGGTGGAAAAAGGCAAGATCGTGCAAGTGATACAAAAAGGCTACCTCATCAACGGCAGAGTTTTACGACCTGCGATGGTATCGATAGCAAAGTAAAAAAATAAAAATTTAGTAAAAAGGATCAACAATGGCAAAAGTAATAGGCATAGACCTAGGAACGACGAATTCATGCGTAAGCGTGTATGAGCGAGGCGAGAGCAAGGTAATCCCGAACAAAGAAGGCAAAAACACGACTCCTTCGGTCGTAGCTTTCACGGATAAGGGTGAAATTTTAGTAGGCGATAGCGCAAAACGCCAAGCAGTAACCAACCCTGAAAAAACCATCTACTCTATCAAAAGAATAATGGGTCTAATGAGCAACGAGAAAAATGCGCAGGAGGCTAAAGCTAGGCTGCCGTACCACGTCGTAGATAGAAACGGCGCGTGCGCTATAGAGATCGCGGGCAAGGTCTACACTCCGCAAGAAATCTCGGCCAAAGTGCTAATGAAGCTAAAAGAGGATGCGGAAAGCTACCTGGGCGAAACCGTCGTAGACGCCGTCATTACGGTGCCTGCATACTTTAACGATAGCCAAAGAAAAGCGACTAAAGAAGCGGGAACTATCGCAGGACTAAACGTGCTTCGTATCATAAACGAGCCTACTGCGGCGGCTCTAGCCTACGGCCTAGATAAAAAAGAGTCCGAAAAGATCATGGTTTACGACCTGGGCGGCGGTACGTTTGACGTTACCGTACTAGAAACCGGCGATAACGTGGTCGAGGTTCTAGCTACCGGCGGTAACGCGTTCCTAGGCGGCGATGATTTCGATAACCGCCTAATCGACTGGCTAACGAGCGAATTTAAAAGCGACTCGGGCATCGATCTAAAAACCGACGTGATGGCTATGCAGCGCCTAAAAGAGGCGGCTGAAACGGCTAAAAAAGAGCTAAGCTCGGCTCAAGAAACGACGATAAATTTACCGTTTATTACCGCTGATGCTACGGGTCCTAAACACCTTACAAAGACGCTAACTAGGGCTAAATTTGAAGGTATGATCGAGGATCTGGTCGCTCAAACGATCACCAAGATAAACGAGGTCGTAAAAGACGCCGGCCTAAGCAAATCCGATATCAAAGAAATCGTCATGGTGGGCGGCTCGACGCGCGTGCCTTTAGTTCAAGAAGAGGTCAAAAAGGCGTTTGGCAAAGAGCTAAATAAAAGCGTAAATCCGGACGAAGTCGTAGCTATCGGCGCGGCGATCCAAGGTGCGGTCATCAAAGGCGACGTGAAGGACGTGTTGCTACTTGACGTCACTCCGCTAAGCCTAGGTATCGAGACTCTAGGCGGCGTGATGACGAAAATCATCGAAAAAGGCACGACTATCCCGGTCAAGAAAAATCAGGTATTTTCAACCGCCGAGGACAATCAAAGCGCCGTTACGATCCACGTACTACAAGGCGAGCGCGAATTTACCCGCGACAACAAGTCTTTGGGTCAGTTTAACCTAGAGGGTATCCCTGCCGCTCCTCGCGGAGTGCCGCAGATCGAGGTCGAGTTTGACATCGACGCCAACGGCATCCTAACGGTCTCTGCTAAAGACAAAGCTACAGGCAAAGCCCAAAATATAACGATCTCAGGCTCAAGCGGTCTAAGCGAAGACGAGATCAACAACATGGTCAAAGACGCCGAGCTGCACAAAGAGGACGACAAAAAACGCAAAGACGCGGTGGAGGCTCGCAACCAAGCCGACGCGCTAGCGCACCAAACGCAAAAGAGCCTTGATGAGCTAGGCGAGAAAATACCTGCCGAGGATAGAGAGCGCATCCAAAAGGCACTTGATGAGCTAAAAGAGACGCTAAAAGACGAAAACGCGAGCAAAGAGCAGATCGACGCGAAGGTCAAAACTCTAAGCGAAGCCAGCCACAAGCTAGCCGAAGCGATGTATAAAAAAGACGGTGCTGCTGGCGAGCAAGCAAACGGCGGCAAGAAAAAAGACGACGACGTCATCGACGCCGAAGTCGAGTAAAAATTTAGCCCTTGTTTCTGCGAGGGCTTTAAGCTTAAATTTAAGGTTTCGGCGTTTTTACATGCCCTTAAATTTACTCCGCCCGTTAAATTTGACGGGCGGTTTTTTATAAATCTTTAAATTCGTTATCTCAAATTTACCCAATCCAAATTTGACCCCATGTAGTTTTCATCTGCTTATTTTTATAAAATTTAGCCCTTTTTTCAGCACAATCCTTAATCAAAATCATCCGTTTAAACGACCGATTTAAATATAATCAAACAAAAAAGGTCTTAAATGTATCTATTTTTCTTGATCGTTCATATTTTGAGCGCCGTCGCCTTCGTCGGTTACGTATTTTTCGACGTTTGTATATTTCCGTTTGCAAAAAAGCACGTAGACGAAGATACCCTCGCTCGCGTCAAAAAATCCTACACCAAAGGCAGCGCAAAGGTATTCGGTACGGCGTTTTTGCTGCTGATTATTAGCGGCGCTTATATGGCGAAGGATTATTTTGGCGGAGAGAATGGATGGCTCGGTAGTCCGTTTCAAATTTTACTCGCGACCAAGATCGGCGTGCTGGGACTAATGTGCCTAATCACGGCGATATCGCTATTTTTCGTCTATAAGCTTAAAAAGCCCGATCCCTTCGGCAAATACTCGCACGTCATCGCCCTTGTTTTGTGCGTCATAATGATAATCCTAGCAAAGCTAATGTGGAGGGTTTAGGTAAATTTGACCGATTGCAATGTGCGATCAGATCGCCAAAGTCTAAATAGAAAACAAAAGAGCTTTAGCCGCCAAGGAGCGTAGCGGCTAAAGCGGTATTTAGCTAAATTTAGCCCAAAAGCCTGTTAAACTGGCTTTGCAAGCTTGCGGTATTGTGCGCTTGCGCGAGGATAGCGGCGTTTGCTTGCAGGTCGTTTTGCTTAAAAGCGCTTAGATTTTTAGCGATGTCGTTATTTTGTAGCTGCGACTCGCTTTGCCTTAGCGCGACGTTTTTGGTTAGGCTCGCGTTGATGCCCGAGATGATGCCGTTTTGCGCCGCGCCGATCTCACCTCGCAGAGCGTTTACGCTACCGATAAATTTGCTCACACTCTCGCCGTTACTCACGTCTATACCGCTAAAATCGGGCGCGTTTAAATTTACGCTCGCCGTACCGTTGCCGGTTAGGAAGCTCATCTGCCCGCCAAATACGTTTTTACCGTTAAAACTCGCCTGCTGCGTGCTCTCACTCATCGTGCCCACTAGAGCGTCCGCCTCGCTTTTTATCATCTTTTGCTGATCGGCGTTTAGGATGCCGCCGTTATATCTCACCGATAGCTCGCCGATGCGGTCGGCGCTTTGAGTGATATTTGCTAGCGTGGAGTCTGCGATCTGTAGGATGCCGATGGCGTCGTTTGCGTTTGCGACGCCCTGCTCTAGCGTGGAGCTTTGAGAGCGAAGCGAATCTGCGATAGCCAGATTTGCGCTGTCGATGCCGCTTAGAGCGCGCTGTGCGGAGATGTTATTTAGGGCTTTTGCGCTGTTGTTTTGAGCTTGTTCTAGGTACTGATTGCTTAGGCTTGAGTTTGCGGAAAAATTTCCCAGTTTCATTTGCACTCCTTTTAAATTTGACCCGATTTTAGCGAAAATTTGATTAAAATTTGCTAGCGGCGAGCACAGCGTCAAATTTGAGCGTTTTAAGCAAATTTACCGTCTAAATTTTAACTTGCCGCGAGGTTTTGTCGCGACTTCGTTTTCTACCGCTTTTGCGCGATTTCTATACTCGTACGCTTTGCCCGCGATCGCCGCTAAAATCGCAACCCCTAAAAATATCCAAAGATAATACCTCTCCTCGCCGTCATAGCTAGTAACCGCCTCAAAAACGAGCTCGCCCTGCGCCGGTACGAGCCGCTCGTCTTTTATCATCTTGCGGATATCCTCGCCGCTCAGATTTTTGCCGCGCGGGTCATACGGCCGCGTCAAGACCTCTATGACGGCAGTATCCGCGATCTCGTAGACGCTAGAGTCTATGAGCTGCCCCGTCCCCATCGCGTCAAAATAGTAAATTTTATCGCCGTTTGCATAAACCGCGCCGTATACGCCGTTGCGAACGAGGCCTATTTTGCGCCATTGCTCGCTCGTTTTTAGCCTAAAAAGCTCCGTATGGCGCGAGCCTAACCGCCTGCCGCTCTTATTTCTGTGCCACACTTCGCGGCTCTGCACAAAATAAGTCTGTCCGCCGCTGATAAAAACGCTACCCGCAAGCGGCGAAATTTCACCCGTAAACGGATCCGCCGCCGCGCGTTTTAGCTCACCGCTTTCGCGCTCCCAAAAGTAAATCCCGCCTTTGCCGCGAAAAAGTAGATGATAGGCGTGCGCGCCGGAGACGCCAAAGGGTAGCGAATAAGGCGCAAATTCGGACGCAAACTCATGCTCATCTGCATAAACCGCGCCGCTAGAGGGCTCTAAAAGATAGTGCACGCCGCCAAAATACGCAGTCTCGTGTAGCTCAGGGGTAAATTTGACTGCGAGCCGAGAGCTTTTAAAATAGACGTTTCGTCCGTCCGTGACGTAAAAATCGCTAGCTCGTCCGCGCACGTCTAGCACGTATCTTAGCGCCCTAGCGTCTGCACCCTCTAGCTGCCTGCCCTCAAAATACACCTTGCCGCCTTCGCCGCCCAAAGCCGCTTTTTCCGCGGCGAAACCGAAATCTAAAATAGGGGCTAAATTTACGCTAGAAACGCGCTGGGTTTTATAGATATAGCTTTGCGGTTTATCAGCGCCCAGTATCGCGTACGCCATAGTTTGAACCGCCTCGCTAAAGCCGCCTAACTCGTAGTTTCTCCCGCCTACGTCGCTACAAAAATAGCTAATCTCGCCGTCCGTGAAATATCCGTTGCCAATCGCCCTAGCGCGAGAAGGATCAAGCCCAATCATGACTAGATTGCCGCAGTAGACGGCATTTTCGCCCATGCCGACGTTTCGCCCGCGATAACCGCCTGGCGCAAGGACCTTAAATTTATCCGCCCGCACGCCTTTTAGCTCAAATTTGCCTCCGCTTGGGATGAGCGCGTAAATTTTGCCCTGCGGCGTCGCGTAAAATTCGCTGCTGCCTATCTGGGTAAATTCGTTTTCCTCCTCGTAGCTAGCGATGTAAACCATGAAAAATACCGTAAAAAGCACGGCAAAAAGCGCAAATAAGCAAAGTAGTATAGGTTTTTTATCTTTCAAAGTGCCGCCTATTTTTAGAAGCTCTAATGTTTATCGAACTCAAATTTTATGCAAAATGCCTCAAAATTTTAAATTTAGACACGGCCGCACTCACCGCAAGATAGCAAGTCGTACAAAGTATAGCAAGCGTAGTAATGTCGCCAAAGCTAAATTCGCCGCCGCTCGTAGCAAGCAAGGTCACTATCCCGCTAAATAGCAGCAAGCTAATGCAAACATAACAAACAAAGGCAAAAATGTTTAAAAATTTTGCGCTTTTGCTCGCGTTTTCGTTATTTTTAGCAAGCGTCTCAAAGGTAAGAATTTTGTTTAAAAAGCCGTCTTTTTCATACTCTATCTTGACTAGATCGCCCGTTTCTAGATCAAATTTTTGCGGCGAAAACGTCCCACTAAATCTCTGACCGCCAACCTCAAAACTCACTGCGACGGCCTCATTTAGCCTGATCGTTCTCGTGTATAGCCCGCCGACCCTGCCGATTTTGGTAAATTTTTTCAAATTTGATCCAAATTTTCGGCGATTTCTAAAACTTCAAAGTATTCGTTTTCAAGCGTCTCCAGCTCGCTTTTTGCCGCTTCTAGATCGTTATAAAGCGCGGTTAGGCCGATTTGCTGATAGATTTTAGGATCGCTAAGGCCCGCGTTTAGCTCTTTTATCTTAGCCTCTAGCGCGGCGATTTTTTCTGGGTGCGAGGATAAAATTTGCGTTTGCTTGTAGCTTAGCTTCGCGCTTGTTTTGCTCTTTTGTTTTTGCGCTTGCTCGGCTTCGCTTGATAGGCTTGCTTCAAATTTACCAAGCTCGGCTAATTCGTCTTCTAGCTCGAGATAGACGCTGTATTCTTGATGTAGCACCTCGATCGCCGTGCCCTCAAATGCCCAGAGTTTGTGCGCGATCTTATCGACGAAGTATCGGTCATGGCTAACGATGATTATGGCGCCCTCAAAGCTTTGCAGATAGTCTTCAAGGATGTTGATAGTAGCGATATCTAGGTCGTTTGTCGGCTCGTCAAGCACGAGTACGTCGTACTCCTTGCTAAAAAGCAGAGCCAGCGCCACGCGGTTTTTCTCACCGCCGCTTAGCACGCCGATGGGTTTATCGAGGAATTCTTTCGGAAATAGGAAATTTTTAAGGTAGCCGTAGACGTGCATATTTCGCCCACGCACCATGACGTGATCGCCGCCGTTTGGACAAAAGGTCTCAATAAGGCTCTTGTCGTCATCTAGCGCGCTTCGAGACTGATCAAAGTACCCCACTCGCACTTCGCCTCGCTTGATCTCGCCGCTGCTAGGCTTTTCAAACCCGAGTAAAATTTTAATAAGAGTGCTTTTGCCGCTGCCGTTTCGTCCGACTATCGCGATACGCTCGCCTTGCAAAACGCGCGCGTTAAAACCCGAAAAAAGTTGCTTGCCGCCGATATTTTTGCTTAATTGCTTGATCTCAAAGAGCATTTTTTTGCGGTTTACGCTTTGCGTTTGGTTAAAATTTTTACTCGCGCGCTCAAGCTCGAGCCTAACGCGGCGTATCACGCCAGGATTTTTCTTAGCCTCTTCGCGCATGGCTAGCACTCGCTCTTTGCGCCCTTCGTTGCGCTTTAGACGCGCTTTGACGCCTCTGCGTAGCCACTCTTCCTCGGCTTTTAGCTGTTTTAGCAGCGTCTCGTGAGATTTGGCTAGGCTGGCTAGGATTTCCTCTTTTTTAGCTAGATAGTTTGCGTAACCGCCGTCAAAAGACGCCAGCGCGCCCTCCTCGATCTCGACGCTTCTAGTTGCTAGCGCGTCGATAAAATAGCGATCGTGCGAGATAAAAACTATCGTCTGGCGCGAGCTTTTTAGCATATCCTCTAAAAATCTCACCATATAAACGTCAAGGTGGTTCGTAGGCTCGTCAAGCAGCAAAATATCGGGCTTTTTAAGTATCAGTGCGCCCAGAGCCACGCGGCGTATCTCACCTCCGCTAAGGCTTGCGACAGCGCGGTTTTCGTACTCTTTTAGCTTAAACTCCTCCAGCACGCGCTCGATCTTGCGCTCGATCTGCCAGCCGTCTTTTGCCTCGATAAATTTAATTAGTTCGTCTTGCCTCGCGTTTAGTTCTTTGTTTTGCGGGTCGCGTCCGAGCGCTTCTAGCACCGCGGCATACTCTTCACGCGCATCAAATATCTCTTTTAGCTCCAAATTTAGCGCGTCTTTTACGGTAGCCGCATCGTCAAATTTGGGATTTTGCGCGAGCATTTCTACTTTTACGCCGCCTTGCAGTATACGCCTGCCGCTATCAGGCTCTAGCGCGCCCGCGATTAGCTTCATCAGCGTGCTTTTGCCGCTGCCGTTTTTGCCGATGATAGCGATACGCTCGCGCTCGTTTACGCTAAGGCTTACTTTGTTTAAAATTTCATTGGGGCCGAATTTTTTACTAACGTCGATTAAATCAATTAATGCCATTAGTTTCCATTTTTTTATCTTTTATATGTTTTTGTATTTCTTCATCATCAAACACATCATCATAATTCCCAGCAATCTTGCCGCCAACTTCGTTTATCTGAATATCTTTAACAATGTCGTCCAAAAATTCTTTAAAATTTGGATTTTTTTCCGTCAAAATATCAAGTGTAACACTATCAATTTGCCTTTGTTTTGATGCAATTAAAATTTTTGAGCTTAAAATCTCAGTGTCGAGCTTTATAAGTCCTATGCCAAAATTCGCATTTAGTCTTCTTAGCTCTTGCATGATCTCATCATTTTCATCAAAATCAAATACTACCAAATATCCTTCATTAGCCCAGCTTGAGTTTGAAACAGCTTGAAAATACGATGATTTGAGATTTGACCAATCAAGTGAAATTTTAATTTCAAAAGAATAAAGTTTATGATTTATAACATTTAGTTTTTTGAGTAGGTCAAAAGAGGTTTTCGCAAAATCATTAAAACCAAAATGAACACCAACTACATCTGGATGTAGCCATTCATTTTGACCACCCTTTTCCTTGATACTTTTTTCGTGATAGATAGTTTTAGCATATACATCAAACAATGGGCTTTCAAGCAAGAATTTTACAAGCAAAGGATGCAAATCTCGTTCTTTAAATTTGTCTTTTTTTACCTTTTGCTCCAATGCTACACAATTTTCCGAATCAATTTCTTTTTTTGATTCTGCAATTTCTTGATATTTACGCCCCTTTAGTCCAAATCTCGTCGGCTGACGAGAAAGTGCAATAAATTTTGAATCTTGTTTTTTTACATTAGTATAAAGCAGTGCAGCCAAACTATCCTTAGGTGTTATACCGCCAGAATTCAGCTTCTTATCAAAACCTAATTCAACTGCTTTTTGCCAAATTTCTTGAGACTTAAGCGGCTCACGGCTATTATTTAAAACATCATACGCTAAATCCGAAAATGTATATTTTTCCACTATCTTCCCCTTTAAAACGAGATATGCATGCTAAGCGCGATGATACAAAGCGTAAGCGCCATCGGTACGTAGATATATCTGCCGGTAAAATACCAAAACGCGCCTTGCTTTTTTGCCGCGCCCGTGTTGATCTCGTCCATGATCTCTTCTTTTTTTATGACCCAAAACCACGACACAGCACCGATCACCGCGCCGATAGGGATGATATAGATCGATACAAAGTCCATCCACGGCCCCCAGCTGGTTATGGCTTCCATATTTACGCCGATGCCAAAGCATATTATGCAAAGCGCGATAAGCACGACGCCGCGCTTTAGGCTAGGAAATTTGTGCATTATCGACTCGGCGACTGCTTCGAACATATTTTGCAGCGAAGTCACGCCGCCAAAAATCACAGCCGTAAATAAAATAATCGCGAAAATTTGACCGCCCGGCATGTCTTGTAAAATTTTAGGTAGCGTTACGAAAAGTAACCCAGGCCCCGCCGCAGGATCCATACCGTAAGCAAATACCGCAGGCAGCATAACAAGCGCCGCCGTCATCGCCGCGATCGTATCAAAGATCGCCGTTTTTTGCGCGCTATCGACGACGTCTTCGTCCTTTGATAGATACGCGCCGTAAACGATCATACCCGAGCCCGTGATAGATAGCGAGAAAAAGGCCTGCCCCATCGCCGCTACCCATACCATAGGATCTGCTAGCTTGCCCCAGTCGCTGTGAAAGACGAATTTATACCCGCCAAAGGCCCCGTCTAAAAACGCCACTCTGATAGCGAGGATAAAAAATAGCACGAAAAAAAGCGGCATCATGATTTTATTTGTCTTTTCGATGCTGTGCGCGCCGAAAAATAGCGTAAATAGCGTGCCTGCAACGACGATAAAGTGAAACGGCACGACCGAGTAGGACGAAAGCGCAAAGGACTCGAACCAAGTGTTCGTATCCACGGTCATCAGCGAGCCCGTAACCGCCTGAAATAGCGCCTTTAAAACGTATGCAATGATGACTGCGTAGCCGATAGCGATACACATCGAGCCAGCCAGCGGTATCCAGCCTAAAATTTTACCGAAAGTACCCCAGTTTCGGCTCTTCCAAGCGTATTCGTATGAGCCTAGCGTACCGGTTTTGGCGCGTCTGCCGATAGCGTACTCAGCAGAAAGCCCCACGTAGGAAAATATCGCGATAAAAAACAGATAAACGAGCAAAAACGCGCCGCCGCCGTTCGTACCGACCTTATAAGGAAACCCCCAGACGTTGGCCATACCGATAGCCGAGCCCACGCAAGCGATGATAAACGCCCAGCGTGACGTGAAATTTGTTTTGTGCATTTGATATCCGTTTAGATTAAATTTTTTCAATTATACTTGATTAAGCTAATAAAAAGATTATGCCCGCTCGCCCGCAAAGCACGCAGCGCCGCCTTAAAACGCTTTAAATTTATATTTGGATATAATCGCGCGTCATAAAATCCACGTTACAAAAGAGAAATTATGAATTTATCGCTCAAAAAGCTCACTATCCCGATATTTTTAGATATGTTTTTGCACTTCGTTACGCTCATCATAAACACCTACATGGTGACGAAAGTCAGCGTCCATCTAGTCGGCGCCATGGGCGCGGGCAATCAAATCATGGATCTTTTTATGACCATTTTTAGCTTCCTTAGCGTGGGCTGTTCAGTCGTGGTAGCGCAGGCTCTAGGCGCGCGAAATCACAACCTAGCCAAACACGTCGTGCACGCCAGCATCACGTTTAATACGATCATCGGCCTTGGCAGCGCGGTTTTTATTTACTTTTTCGGATTTGAGATTTTAGAGCTTTTAAACGTCCCTGAGCAGCTTCGCGCCCAGAGTTTTGGCTACTTGCATATGCTTGGTATCGCGCTAGCCTTTGACGGTATCGGCATGGTGCTTGCAGCCGTGCTTCGCGTTTATAACTTCGCCACCGCCGTTATGCTGGTTTCTTTGCTTATGAACGTCATCACTCTTTGCGGCAACGCCATCGCGCTTTTTGGCTGGCTGGGACTACCCAACTACGGCCTCTACGGCGTCGCGGTATCGACGGTCGTGGGGCGCCTAGTGGGCATTATCGTGCTATTTTTGATCCTGACTCGCTACGCGAAAGTTAATATTTTCTTCAAGCGTCTATTTAGCCTGCCGTTTGCGATCTTGCGTAAAATTTTATCCGTCGGGCTTCCGAGCGCGGGCGAAAATTTGCTCTGGATGGCGCAGTATATGGTGGCTTTCGGCTTTGTAGCGAGCATGGGCGAGGCTAGTCTAAACGTGCAGACCATTTACTTTCAGATCACGCTTTTGATCCTACTTTGCGGAGCCAGCATCAGCGTCGCAAACGAAGTCATCGTCGGCCACCTAGTCGGCGCGATGAGATTTGACGAGGCATACTCGCGCACTTTCCGCGCGCTTCGCATCGGCTTTGTCGCGACTCTAGCGGTCGTTTTGGCGGCATATTTCGGTAAATTTGAGATCATGGAGCGGTTAAATTTAACCGAGGAGCTAAAGGCCGTCATGCTGCCGCTTTTTACCCTTTCTATCGCGCTTGAGACGGGACGAACGTTTAACATCGTCATCGTAAACGCCCTGCGCGCGAGCGGGGATGCTAAATTTCCGCTGATGACGGGCGCGGTGTTTATGTGGGGCGTGAGCCTGCCGCTGGGATATTATCTAGGCATCGTGCAGGGCATGGGTATCATCGGCGTTTGGATCGGATTTACCGCCGACGAGTGGCTGCGCGGACTCGTAAACACATGGCGCTGGAGAAGCAGAAAATGGCAGTCAAAACGCCTCGTGTAAAAACCGTTTACGTAAAATGCGGCGAATTTGGCATCACGCTAAATTTTAAAAAGGGTGTGAAAACAACTCGCCTAAAGGTCGCCAAATCAGGCGAAATCTCGGTCTCGCTGCCCTTTTACGCCGCGCAAAAATATGCGCTAGAGTTCGTGCAAAAACACTACGACTGGCTAAAATCTGCTCACGAGAAAACGCTAGCAAATTTACCGCGCGAGGACGAGTTTAGGCTGCTGGGCGAGGTTTACCGCATCAAATTTGAGCCGAATTTAAAGGGCGTAAATTTGATACGATTTGCAAGCGATTCAGGAGTTTTTGACGGTTTAAATTTGAGCTCGGACGGGCTAGACCCGCACCTTTACGGCGCCAAATTTGAGGGCAAATTTGACGCTAGCCAGCTTAACCAGTACCTTGACGAAGCCAAATTTAAAATATCGGACGAGCGTAAATTTGACGGCGAAATTTACGCTCCGAGTTTAGCTGCGCTAGAAAACTACAAAAAAGACTTTGCAAGGCGTGTTTACGGGCATTTTATAGCTAAATTCGCTCCAGCCGTAAACCGCAAGATAAACCGCGTCGTCGTGCGCAAAATGACCACGCGCTGGGGCAGCTGCAACTCGCGCAAAGGCTATATAAATTTAAGTCTAAATTTGATCGAAAAAGCCCCCGAACTAGTCGAATACGTCGTGCTTCACGAGCTTACCCACCTCATCTACCCCCACCACCAAAAAAGCTTTTATGGCTTTATCGCAGGACTGATGCCTGATTTCAAAACGCGAGAACAACGGCTAAACAAAAAATAATTTTAAATATGCTAAAATAGAATATTTTTAATTTAAAGGGAGATAATGAAAAAACTTCTAATGCTAATTGCCGCGGTTTTTGCTCTGGGCGGCGATTTTGAGGACGGCGTAAAGGCCTACGAGAGCTCTAAATTCGTAACGGCTCGCGAGAAATTTGCAGCCGCCTGCGACGCTAACAACGGCCTAGCCTGCGCAAAACTAGGCGCGCTTTATCAGCTGGGCAAAGATATCCTGCCTGACACAAAAAAAGCGCTTGAGCTATACGAAAAAGGCTGCGAACTAGGCTCTAAAGAGGCCTGCTCGGGTGCTGGCGGCATATACGTGTCTAGCGATAAAGAAAAGGCGCGCGCGCTGCTAAATAAAGGCTGCGAGCTTGGCGATGGCTTTTCATGCGCGACCGCGGGATCGTATCTGCTAGAGGAGAAAAAATTTAAAGAGGCTTACGCTCTTTTTGAAAAAGCGTGCAAGATAGGCGATAGCCTCGGATGCCAATTTGCAAGCGATCTAAAACGCTCAAAAAGACTTTAATTTTACTTACTCGGGTTAAATTTGGCGATCAAATTTAACCCGATTTTATCTTTCTTTCCCACTACAACGCCAGCTTAAATTTACGTAAGAAACTAGGCTAAATTTTAAGATATAGCAATAATCGTAGAATAAAAAAGCGAAGGCTTAAGCGCCTACGCCGATTCTCTTTTCCGCTTTATTTTGTATCCATTGAAACGCAAATAATGCCGCGTAAAGCGACACGCCGATCGCGTAAGAAATATATTCGTTCGCGATAAACGGGATGTATTTAGCGCACATATTTGGCACCAAGGTTAGCGGCACTACGCATAAAAGCAGCGCACGCTCGAGCACGTTTACGCGTTTAACGAAATACCCTTGAAGCGCCGAAGAAAAGGCAAACATACCCACTAGCGCCGTACCGAAAATCAGCGCCATCTCGAGCGGATTTGTTATCCACACTATGCCTTTGGCGTCGTTTGGATTGGCGGCGTTTACGCTCTCTATCAAAAGCAGCTTGTTGTTAAACACAAACGAAAACGGCAAAATCGTCGTGCGCAGGTCGTAGAAAAAGCCCTGCACGCCCACGGTTACCGGGTTTGCTTTGGCGATACCGGCCGCAGCGTATGCCGCGATGCCGACCGGAGGCGTATCGTCGGCTAGGATACCGAAGTAAAAGACGAAAAGATGCACCGCGATGGCCGGTATGAGAAAGCCGTTTTTGTGCGCCAAAAACAAAATCACAGGCGCAACTAGCGAGCTAACGACGATGTAGTTTGCCGTCGTCGGCAAGCCCATGCCTAGTATAAGCGACATTATCGCCGTGAGAAAGAGGATGAGCACGATGTTGTTGCCGGCTAAATTTTCCACGACTTCAGATAGCACTTGACCGACACCCGTTAGCGAGATCGAGCCCACGATGATACCGGCTAGACCCGTAGCTATCGCGATTGTAGTCATACTTTTAGCCGCCGTCACCATCGCCCAAAATATATCCGCAAAGCCTATGATAAAGTCCTCTTTGCCGATGTCCTCGCCGTGAGCTATCTTTCTGACCGGCTCTTGGAAAAGGATGATCAAAAATAGCACGCAAATAGCGTTAAAAGCCGCCGAAATCGGCGATTCGTTTGCGATTAGCAAGGTGTAGAGCAAAACCAAAATCGGGATAAGGTAGTGCAGACCGCTCACGAAAATTTTAAGCTTAGATATGCCTGCGCCCTGCTCCATGCCTTTTAGCCCGAGCTTACAGCTCTCAAGGTGCACGATAAAAAACAGCGACAAATAGCACACGAATGCCGGAATCACGGCCGCGATCATGACGTTTGTATAGCTAAGGCCCAAAAACTCGGCGATGATAAAGGCCGCCGCGCCCATGATAGGCGGCATCAGCTGACCGTTTACGCCCGCGGCCACCTCGATAGCGCCCGCTTTAGTGCTAGTTAGACCGGCCTTTTTCATCAGCGGGATCGTAAACGTACCAACCGTTACGACGTTTGCCGTGGAGCTGCCGCTCACCATGCCGGTTAGTCCTGATGCGATAACCGAAGCTTTCGCCGGTCCGCCGCGAAATTTACCAAGCAGCGCAAAGGCTAAATTTATAAAGTACTGCCCAGCACCCGCGCGCTCTAACAGCGAACCGAACAAGACGAAAAGGTAGATAAAACTGACGCTAACGCCCAGCGGCACGCCAAAAACGCCCTCGGTCGTAAGATACATGTGGCCTGCGAGCTTGTTTAGGCTAGCGCCCTGATGCGCGATGATGTCCGGCATGTATTGACCGAAATAATCATACGCCAAAAATATAGCTGCGATGATAGGAAGCGCCGGGCCGATGATCCTGCGGCCCGCCTCAAACAGCACGACCACGGCGACGCAGGCTACGACGATATCAAAGCTCGTGTAGTCTCCGGGACGCTGCGCTAGCGCGTAAAACTCTATGAGCGGATAGAGCGCGGCTAGCGTACCCAAAACGCAAAGCGCGATGTCGTAAAACGGCAGGCTGGAGTGGGCTTTTTTGTGAATTTTAAGCGGATAGAGCAAAAACAGCAAACAGATAGCAAAAGCAAGGTGCGCCGAGCGCGACATCGTCGTGTTCATCGGAAAATACGCGATATAAAGCTGAAAAACCGACCACGCAAAGCAGATAATGCTCGTAAAATAAATATAAAAGCTCGAGTTTATCTCGCGCGTCTTTACCTCGACGAACTCCTCCTTTTCCTGCGCCGACTCGATGTTTGTTCGCGTTTCATTTAGATTTTTATCCATATTTGCTCTTTTCTTGACCTCTTAAATTTTCTAGAATTCGGCGATTTTGCCCGCATAAATCGGGGCTTTATTTTTAAATTTGACCCGTTTTTGTGCATTAAATTATTGGCAAATTTAACCAAGCACCCTAAAGACGCGGATTTTGCAAACGGCAAACGAAGTCAAATCAAAAACGCGCGTATGAGCCAAATCTAAAATTTGACGCTTGATGCGGCTAAAGCAAACTCGCCGCCGCCTGAAAACAAGCTAGCAAAGCATCAAATTTTAAATCCTCAAAAACTAAAAACAAGCCGCGCAGGCCAAATTTAACCCATGCGGCCAAGCTGGTTTATTTTATTATGCCGGCTTTTTTAAACTCAGCCTCGGCAGCAGGGTGCAAAGGCGCAGAAAGCCCCTCTACTAGGCTCTCTTTGGTAACCGACGCGAGTGCCGGGTGCAGGCTCTTATACTCGTCAAAGTTATCCAAGATAGCCTTTACGACCGCAGCCACTGCAGTGTCGCTCATGCCCTTGTCGGTTACTAGTACGGCTTTAACGCCAATGCTGTTTACGTCGTGATCCACGCCCTCATAGGTGCCTTTTGGTATCGTGCCTTTGGCGAAATACGGCATCGCAGCTATCATCTTATCCACCTGCTCGCCCTCGATGTTCACGATGTCGATAGGTAGCGAGTTTGCCGCGTCGGTGATGTTAGCCGTCGGGTGGCCGACCATGTAGAAATAACCGTCTATTTTCTTATCTTTTAGAGCGTGCGGGCACTCGCCGGCAGTGAGTACGCCGTGATGTTTTAGCTTTTTCTCGTCAAATCCAAACGCCTTAAACACGCCAAGCGCGGTCATTTCGTTGCCGCTGCCCGGGTTGCCGACGTTGATCGCTTTGCCCTCAAGGTCGTTTATCGAGCCGATACCGCTTGATTTTGAGACGACGAACGCGAGAAGCTCAGGGTAGATCGATACGACGGCGCGTAGGTTTTGATCGCCGTTACCTTCAAATTTACCCACGCCGTTAAATTTATCATAAACCACGTCGCTTTGGACGAAACCGAAATTTAGCTCTTTTTTTAGCACGTTATTTACGTTATAGACCGAGCCGCCGGTTGATTGCACCGAGCATTTCATCTGCGGGTCTTTATTTACGAGGCGACATATCGCTCCGCCCACCGGATAATACGTGCCCGTCATCGCTCCCGTACCGATAGATACGAACTCCTTTGCGCCCAGCGCAGACGCGAAAAGCAAGCCGGCTAATGCCAAAGATGTAGTTTTCATTTAACTTCCTTTCAAAGAATTTTTCTGATTTTACTCTCAAAATCCGCATTTTGCGTATAAATTTAGCTCTTTTATCAAGCTTTTTTATAAAATTGCGACTATTTTACACACTTTAGCCTTAGAAAAATATTTCTTAAGGTAAAATTTATATATTTTTTACAAGCGAAGCAAAAATCATATTTTTTGTATGGGGATATTTCTAAATTTTACGCACCGAGACTTGCATCTTAAAAATATAAAATTTGGTTTGATTAAAATTTGCCATTGCAAGTTCGGCTTTCTTGCGTAAAAAACAACCGTCTAAGGTTGTTTTTTACTTTATTGTAAAGGGGGTGTGGGCTTAAATTTCGCTCTGCTTTGCAGTTGCAAGCGTAGCGATGCAAAAGAGCTCCCCCACCCCCTTTAATCCCCTCCCCCTACGACGCTTTTCTTCGTAGGGGCAACTTGTTGCCGTCTCGTAACGAGCGAAGCGAAGTTAAGGGTGGCGACGTAGCTTTGCTGACGCAAAGCGTCGCGAGTTTTAAATTTATGTTTTCAAGATACGGGTCTCGGTGAGTAAAATTTGAGTTCAAATTTTATTTGAAGGAAATTTGAGGCGAAGTATCGTGAGATGATTTTTCGAGTTTTGAAGCAAAATTGAGCGTGCGCTAGGCATATGGCCTGCGGAGCGAAAATTTTGCAAAATCTCGGAAAAGCGCTCACGAGACGAGCCGTAAAAATTATTATTTAAAAGCAACAAACGTCGCAAAATTCGCCCACCTAAATATACACTCCACATTTTTAAACCCCGCGCTAAGCGCTAAATTTCTATTTTCCGCTTCAGTGTAGGGGATCAGCACGTTTTCCAGAGCCTCGCGTTTTTGAGCGATTTCGTAGCGCGAGTATCCTTGTTCTAGCTTGTATTTTTCGTAGATTTCGATCATATTTTTGCTCAGCGTCTTGTCCTCAAAAATGAGCTTCTCGCTAAAAACAAACACGCCGCCGTCATTTAGCGCGCGGTAAATTTTAGCTACGAAATCCTGACGCTTGGGCGGACGGATAAACTGTAGCGTATAGTTCATCAAAACGGCGTCGCGGGCGTCAAATTCGCACTCCAAAATATCCGCCAGCTCAAGCTCGATCCTAGCGCCGTACGCCTCTATCTTAGCGCGTGCGTTTTGTAGCATCGCAGGCGCATTATCCACGCCTTTTAGCGCGAGGTCGTTTCTCTTGCGCCAAAGAGCTAGCAGCGTCGAGGCGGTCGAGCAGCCAAGATCTACCGCGCTTGCGCCTTGCGGTAAAATTTGCGCTAAAAAATCGGCGATCAGTTTTTGCGAAGCGTCGTAATACGGCACCGAACGCCCGATCATATCGTCAAACACCGACGCAACGCTCGCGTCAAATTCAAACTGCTTTTTTATCGGCTCTTTAAAGATTTCGTCTTTCACGGCTCGCTCCTTTGCGCCACACCATCGCCAACGACGTATAGATCGCACACGCCGACGAATTCCATCGCCTGCTTGATGTCGATGTAAATTTGACGCTTTAGCTCCTCTAGGCTTGCAAATTTGCGGTTATCGCGCAGCCGTTTGATAAAGCAAACCGCGACGTCGCTGGCGCCCTCGATATTTTCGTTTATTACGTGCGTCTCGACGCTAAAGTTGCCGTCCGTGCTCACGCGGTTGCCGATAAAGGTAACCGAGCCGTAGGTCTTGTATCCGATGCGGGTCCTCGTCGCATATACGCCCTCGCGCGGCAAAAGGTAGCTTTTGATGTCCAAATTTAGCGTCGGCACGAGCTCGCGCGATCCGATGCCCTGACCCTTTATCACGCGGCCTTCGATCGAGTATTCGCGGCCTAGCAGGCGGTTTGCCTTGTATATCTCGCCTTGTTTGATATACTCGCGTATGGCTGAGCTGTGCACGCCCATGCCGTCAAAGCAAACCTCGTCTACTACGACCACCTCGCCGTCAAAAATGCGCCGCAAATCATGTTTATCCCACGCCCTGTTTCGCCCGAAACGAAAATCAAATCCCACGACGATTTTTTGCAGATTTTTAAAATCTCGCTTCAAAAGCGCGATAAACTCATCGCCGCCAAGCCCCTTTATGCTGTCAAAATCATACAAAAAGCACGGGTAGCGAGAGTACTGGGCGCGCTTTAGCTTTGGCGTGATGTTGGCTTTGTTTTTGTCGATCACGACTAGTCCGCCGTACTCGCCCAGCTGCTTTAAAAGCTGCTTGTGACCGCGATGCACGCCGTCAAAGTGCCCGATCGCGACGGCCGTGATATTATCTTTTGTTAAAAGCGTAGAAAAATTCGGCATTCCCTTCCTTTCCTTTTACCTCGCATTCGAGCGTTTGGCGCATTATCCAGCCCAAATTTGCCACCGCAAGCTCAAATTTCGCCCTCGCCTCGCGAACAGCCTTTGCGTCCGTCACGACTCCTTTTTTATTTCGTTTAGCGCTCCTGCCGACCTCAAACTGCGGCTTAAAAAGCAGGATAATATCGCAGTTTTCGCCTGCTAGAGCGTCGATGGAGGGCAAAATTTCTTTAAGCGAGATAAAGCTCACGTCGCAGGTGATGAGATCAAATTTGCGTGCGAGGTTTTTGGCGGCGCGGGAGTCAAATTTTGCATTTTGGTTTTTTGCTGCGAAATCTACGTCAGTCAAATTTGACTCGTCCGTCCTAGCTCCAGCCTGCGTTAAATTTGACGGCGAAAAAGCCGGTTCGCATGGCTCGCTTAAAAATCCGTCCCGCTCGGCAAAATTTAATTTGCCTAGATTAAAATTCGGCTCGATTTGGTTTTTTAAATTTTGCTCTGTGCCGTTAAATTTACCGTCTTTGGCCAAGCTTTGACACCCCGCCGCAAACTCGCGTACGTCGGTATTTTCAGCAACCTTCACGCGCGAATCGGCTCGCAGGCTTTTATCAAGCTGAGAGCTGCCCACATCTAGCGCCGTAACGCTTTTTACGCCGTTTTGCAGCAAAATTTGCACGAAACCGCCCGTGCTTGAACCTACGTCTAGGGCGTTTTTGCCTTTGACTTCTAGCGGACAAGCCGCTAAAAAGCTTTTTAGCTTTAGCGCGCCGCGTCCGACGTAGATTTCGCCGACGAGCTCGATTTTTGCGACGTTTGAGTTTAAATTTTGCTCGTCGCTAGGAGCTTTTTCGCGCGCAGCCTCGGAGTCGTTCGCTAAATTTGCGTCACGTAAATTTTTAGTTTCCGCTACTGTGCCGTTTTTGGCGCCATTTAAATTTACGCTCGCCGTACCGTCTAAATTTAGCCCGCCCAAGCCGTCAAATTTATCAAATTCGCCCACCTCAAAGCTGGGCTTAGAGCAAATTTTGCCGTTTAGCAAAATTTTGCCGCTTTTTATGAGTTCGGCAGCTTTGTTTCGGCTGATATTTAGGCGACTTGCGACAAATAGATCAAATCTCAATCATCCGCCTTAGCTCGTCCTCGGTTATCGCCTTGACGCCTAGCTCGCGAGCTTTATCCAGCTTGCTGCCCGCCTCCTCGCCGTAAAGCACGAAGTCGGTTTTCTTACTTACCGAGCCGCTTACTTTCGCGCCGTTTGCTTCCAAAACCCTTTTAAATTCATCCCTGCCCTTACTAAGCGTGCCCGTTATCACAAACGTCTTGCCGCTTATAGCGCTTTGCTTTGTCTCAAAACTCTGCGCTTGCGGGCTAACGAAACGCAAAATCTCATCCAAATTTTGCCTATTTACCTGCATAAACTCCGCGTAACTCTCCGCCATCGCCTCGCCGAAGCCTTCGATCGCGGCGACTTCGCCAAAGCTCAGCTCGCGCCAGTTTTGCGGGTAAATTTGCGCTATCTTTTTGGCAGCTACCTCGCCGATATGCTCGATGCCAAGGCTTGCTATAAAGCTGTGTAGAGCCGGCGTACGGCTAGCCTCGATGGCGCCGAGTAAATTTGCGATCTTTTTATCCTTAAAGCCCTCTAGCCGCGCCAAATCCTGCACCGTAAGCTCGTAGATGTCGGCGATTTTGGCGACTAAACCCGCTTCAAAAAGCTGATTTACGATCGCCTCGCCAAGACCGTCGATATTTAGGCACTTTTTGCTCGCAAAATGTATGAGCGAATTTATCACGCGAGCCTTGCACTCGAGGTTTTGACACTTGATAAAAACGCCCTCGTCTAGCAGCATCGACCCGCACACGGGACACTCGCGCGGCCTCTCTATCGGAGTCTGCGAGCCGTCTCTGCGCTGTTTAAAGACGCCCGTGATCTTTGGTATCACGTCGCCCGAGCGGATAATGCTGATAAAATCGCCCTTTTGCACGCCTAGGCGCTCGATCTCGTCGAAGTTATGCAGCGTGGCGGACTTTACGATTGCGCCGTCGATATTTACGGGTTCAAGCACGCCCACAGGAGTCACGACGCCGCTGCGCCCGACCTGAAACGCCACGTCAAGCAGTCGCGTGGTCTTTTCGATCGCTGGAAATTTATACGCGACCATAAATTTAGGAAATTTCTCCGTGTAGCCAAGCTCCTCGCTAGCCGCGATACTCTGCACGCGCACCACGAGTCCGTCCATCATAAAGGGCTTACTATCTCGCTGCGCTACGAGCTGTTTATACGCATCCTCGATCTGCTCGGCAGTGCGGCAAATTTTAAAAAACTCCTCGCGCTCAAAGCCCTGCGAATAGATAAAATCCATCATCTGCGAGTAGGTTTCAAGGCCCAAATTTTGCTCGCCGTAGCCCCATGGCTTAAACCTCAGCCTGCGCGACGCCGTAACGGTGCTATCTAGCTGGCGCAGGCTGCCGGCGGCCGCATTTCTAGGATTTGATAGCTGCGGCTCGCCCCTTTGTGCGCGGGCGAAATTTATCTCGTCAAAGTCGTTTTTAGCGATCACGACTTCGCCGCGGATCTCGATCCTACCGTTATAGGCGATTTGCAGCGGGATATTTTTGATGACTTTGGCGTTGCTCGTAACATCCTCGCCCGTTATGCCGTCGCCGCGCGTGATAGCTCGCACGAGAGCGCCGTTTTCGTAGAGTAAATTTAAGCTCGCGCCGTCAAATTTAGGCTGAAGCGCAAACTCCAGCCCCTCTTTGTCGCCGCGCTTTAGCCACGCTAGTAGCTCATCAAAACTAAAAATATCCTCCATCGACCACATGCGCGCGCCGTGACGAGCTTTGATAAAGCCCTCGCTAACCTCGCCGCCGACGCGCTTTGTCGGACTAAACATCGAGATTTCACCGGGATTTGCTCTCTCAAATTCCAGCACTTTATGATAAAGCTCGTCGTACTCCTCGTCGGTGGCTATGGGCGCATCGTCGGTGTAGTAGGCCTTCGCCCACGCGTTTAGCGTATCTACGGCCTCTAAATACTCTTTTTTATCCATTTTTCCTCGTTAAATTTACTTTGCTTACCACGCCGCGAGCTTTCTCATCGCGCTTTCCAGCCTAAACATCTGCGCATGCTCGGCCACGTCGTGCGTGCGGATGATCTGCGCGCCGTTTCTAAAGGCCTCAAGATGCAGATAGAGGCTGCCCGGCAAGCGGTCTTTTATCTCGCTGGGGCTATAAAAATTTATGACCGATTTACGGCTAGCGCCAGCTAAAAGCGGTAAACCGAAGCGTAAAAAATGCTCCAAATTTTTTATCAAAATCATATTTTGCTCCGCCGTCTTGCCAAAGCCGATACCCACGTCCAGCACGATATCGCGGCATCCAAGATCCTGCGCCGCGGCGATCTTAGCCTCGAAAAACGCGTCTATCTCGCCAAGCAAATCATCGTAATGTGGATTATCCTGCATATTTTCGGGGCTGTTTTGCATGTGCATGAGACAGTAGCTCGCGCCGTACCGCGCCGCTAGAGCGCAGAGGCTAACGTCGCCCGTGATGTCGTTTATCATTTTAAAGCCGTGATTTAACGCGTACTCTAGGCAATACGGATCAAAGCTATCGAGGCTAAATATCGCTTTTTCGTACAAATTTAGACGGTAAATTTCAGCAAGTATCTTTTCAAGCCTGGCAAACTCAACCTCGCGTCCGACGTATTTGCTGCCGGGACGCGAGCTAACTGCGCCCACATCGATATACTCGGCGCCCTGCTCGATCATCGCTTCGATTTTTTCGATACCGCTTTTTTCATTCACGCGGCTTGCGGCGTTAAAGCTATCTTCATTTACGTTTACGACGCCCATGATCTGCGCGCGCTGCGGTTTTTTAAACGGAGATTTTAAAAATTTAGCCAAATTTTTTAGGCCGAAATCCTGCGCGGCCTCTTTTTTGGCAAGCGCAAGAACTTGCGCATCGGTCGCCATCAAAAGCGCAGTCGAGTTTGCGCCGCCCAGAATCACGTCGCGATTAGTTACGAGCTCCGCGCCGATGCTTAGCGCGTCTTGTTTTAGGATGTTTGCAGCCGGCGAGCGTAAATCTTTAATCAAAAAAAAGTTGATCGCCGACTTTTTTTTCATCAAATTTCGCCCCTCGTCGCTAGGACGAATAATCTCGCAAATCTCGTTAAAATCAGTTTGCGGATTGATTTTAAAAATTTTCATCTAAGCCCTTTTTCGTAAATCATAAGAAGTATCGGCGTAAGAAGGGCGTGAGTTTTGGTATTTAGATCAGCCAGGCGCACGGCTTTGAAAAAATACTCAAGCTCATCGGCGCTAAATTTGACCCCCTGCGCCGTAGCCTCGAGAACTATCGCGGCGATCAGCTCTTTTAGGTCATTTTTGCCAAACTTTTCGGAGCGTTCAAAAGCTGATTTTTCATCGATAAACGAACAAATTTCTTTTAGCTCGAGGCGTTTGTAATCTAGCCCCGTTTTTTCGCGCTGCTTTTTTTCGAGTCTGTTTTCAGTAACCAGACGCGAACGAACGGTCAGCAGGAGCATATTTTTCGACTCACAGGCTATGATAAAAAAGATATTTTTAGGCGGCTCTTCGATTATTTTTAATAGAGAGTTTTGAGCCTCGACGCGGAAATTTTTAGCGCCCAAAACTAGCAGCTTAGGCTCGCTCTCCGCGATATAGGCTTCGGCGGCAACCTCTTTTGCATTTTCTAGCAAAAAGTCCTCGGCGAAAAAAAATCTAACCGAATTTACGCCGTAAAGCCCTAAAATTTCCTCTTTTAAGGCTTCAAAATCGCTCGTGATTACGATTTTGCTTTGCATAGATTAGAGTGCTACTTTCGCAAATAAAGCGGCGTCTATGCTCTTATCAAAAAGCCTAAACAGCGACAAAAGCTTGATATCTAGCGCGCCGTCGGAGGAGCTGAGATAAAAGCTATTTTGCGCCTGCTCGTCAAAAAGCCACATGTAGCTATCGTCCTTGCCTTTGGCTATCTGCGAGCTTTTTTCGGCACTTTTGCCGACGTAAAAAAATACGTAGCCGTTTGGAAAAGCAAGGCTAAGCATATCTAAAAGTAGCGAGACTTCCTCTTTTGAGCCGATATTTTCAAAAGACGGATAAAGCGCCTTTAGCGAGAAAAAAGGTAGCACGGGGCGGGCGTTTGTCGGTTTGTTTATATTTTTTAAAAAATACTCTTCAAACCAGCCACGCTCGCTATCTGTTATCAAGATAAACGCGCGTCCTTCGAGTAAAAATTTAAGCTTCGAGGCGAGCAGAGGCGTCCACTCAGTGCGCCTCTCCTCCATCCAGCTCATCAGCGAGCCCTCCTCGCGGATCGCCTCGAGCGTCCATTTTATAAAATCACTCATTTATCGAGTTTATAAGCTTCGTGTAGCGCGCGAACTGCCAGTTCGCCGTATTTTTGATCGACGATCATCGAGATTTTTATCTCACTAGTCGAGATCATTTGGATGTTTATACCCTCGTTTGCCAGCGTTTGGAAAGCCAAAGACGCTACTCCCGTGTGGCTTTTCATACCTACGCCCACGACCGAGACCTTGACTATCTCGTCGTTGTATAAAATTTCCCTCGACGCGCTTAGTTTATCCATGCACTCTTTTGCGACGTGAAGTTCGTTTTGCGGTACGGTAAAGCCAAGATTCGTCGTGCCGTCCTGGCCTACGTTTTGGATTATCATATCTACGTTTATGTTTTTTTCTGCAAGCGCGGTGAAAATTTCAGCCGCGATGCCCGGCTTATCGACCACGCCTCTTAAAGTTACTCTAGCTTGGTTTTTATCTAGCGCGATACCGCTTACAAGCACTGCTTCCATACTCTCTTCCTTTGTTATTAGTGTTCCTTCGTTGTGATTAAAGCTGCTTCTGGTGACTAAATTTACGTTTAGCTTTTTAGCTAGCTCGACTGAGCGGTTTTGCAGCACCTTTGCGCCTAGGCTCGCAAGCTCTAGCATCTCGTCGTAGCTGATTTTATCTAGCTTTTTAGCCTTTGGCTCGATGCGAGGATCGGTGGTATAAACTCCGTCTACGTCGGTATAAATCTCGCAAAGATCGGCATTTAGCGCGCCTGCGATCGCCACTGCGCTAAGATCGCTACCGCCTCGTCCCAGAGTCGTTACGTCGCCCTTTTCGTCTATACCCTGAAAGCCCGCTACTACGACGATCTTGCCCGCCTTTAGCTCCTCTTTCATACGCTTAGTATCTATCGCCTCGATCCTAGCCTTGGTATGCACGCTGTCTGTTATGATGCCCGCTAGCCTACCGCTTAGACCAACTGCGGGATAGCCTAAATTTATCAGCGCTATCGTTAAAAGCGCGCAGGTAACGCGCTCGCCGGAGCTAAGCAGCATATCCATCGCCACGCCGTCGGGAGCTTTCGTATAATGCTCGGCGTACTCCACCAACTGATTAGTCACGCCGCTCATAGCCGAGACCACGACTACGACGTCTGCTCCGCTTTTTTTAGCCTCTATCGCTCTAGCGGCGACGTTTTCTATCCTCTCAAGCGTCCCTACGCTCGTGCCGCCGTATTTTTGGACGATTAACATTAGATAAATCCTTTCTCTTTAAAGTAGCCGATAACCTTGCTATAAATCGGCTTTTTGAAGTGGTTTACGTCGCTCAAAACCTCGCTTGAGTTTATAAATCTATATTCGTCAAATTCGGGCTTTTTGGTGTTTATATTTATCTTCGCACTAGGTCTTAGCCGCACCAAAAAATACTTTTGCGTCTGCCCGTCAAAGTTATAAAATTTCCTACTGCTCGTACCCTCAGGGAAGTCGTAGCTAAGCCACTGCGGATACTCGCTGAGCACATCCACATCATCCGTACCTATCTCCTCTTTGAGCTCTCTTTTTAGAGCCTCGCACGGCGTCTCGCCGTCGTCTATACCGCCCTGGGGAAACTGCCAAATACCCGTCATATCGCACCTTTGCGCGATAAATATCCTGCAATCAAACGGATAAGAGGGCGCAAGTATGACCGCCGCGACGTTTGGTCTATATTTCTTTTCCATCTTTTTTTCCGAGATTTTTTAATTGTCGATTTTAACGAAAAATAGTTAAGATATAGCTAAATATCGCTAGCTTAGCGGAAAAATTTGACGCTTAGGCTTAAAATTTTTATTTAAAATTTAAAATTACGAATTTTACTTTTTGCGGTACATTGTGACGCGGTAAAATTTGCGCATTTTGCCTGACTATCCGCTAAATTTAAGCCGCTATTTTAGCTCCAGTATCGCTCGCACCTCTTCGTCGGTAAACAGACTCGCGCTTTCATGCTTTTTACGCTCGGGCGCGGCTTTTGGCTCGGCGCGCGGCGGCAAATTTTGCGCAGATTCGTTAAAATCAAATAGCGCAGCCTGCGCTGATGCGTCCGAGGCGGCCGTTTTTACGGCTTCATTAGAAGCGGATATTTTACTAGACGGTGCCGTTTGCGTAGCTCTGTCAAAAACAGGAGTTTCGCGCGGAGCGGCGGTTTGCGCGCTTTGGCTAGTTGGCGCAGTTTTGGTTATTTCGCTTAAAGCACTGGTTTGCGAAATAGCTTTTCCTTGCAGGCCGCCCTCTTGACGCGGCGCATTGTCCTGGCTGCTTTGCAAATTTTGCTCCCATACGCAAACCGTTTTCTCGATATCAGCCACTAAATTTTGTTCAAATTTAGCGTCGTCGTTAGCCTGAATACCTTCAGATTTTACGTTTTCATCAAATTTGACAGCCGCACTCTCGCCGCTCTCGTTAAATTTCTCGTCCTGCAAAAATAAAGCTCCGTCCGATAAAAGCTCGTCCTGCTCGTATTGGCGCGCAAAGAGCTCGCTTACGTTGATGGCGTCGCCGTTTTCTACGCTGGGCACCACATCGTTTACGCTCTGCCCGAGCTCCTCTATACCTGTTATACGCAGGCTCGGCATCACGGCTTTAAAGCTTTGCAAAATCGGCAAAAAAGAGCCGTCAAATCCATCTAAAATCACTCGCATATTTAGCCTTTTTCAGTTTTTTCGAGCGATTTTATCAAATTTATCTTTTGAGCCGTTTTAAGCTCATCCAAAAGCCGCTTATAACGAAAAACAAAACCGATGTCGAAGCTAAACAAAATATAAATTTACCGACCTCGCCCAAAAAATATCCCGAATGTAAGCTTAAAACCGCTTTATGAATCGCAAAAGGCCTAGGCATCGAGCTTTTAGCATCGTCAAACCTCGCGTGCCTGATGATTTGCCCCTTGGCGGCGTTTATCGTCATCGTATTTACCTTATCGTCCTCTTCCAGCCCTTTGTCAAAGTAAAATATCATAAAATTTTCGCCGTCTTCTTGCGTGATGACGTTAAAAAGCTCGTAATCCTCTCTATCTCGTTTAAAAATATCTATCGCGACCTCTAAATTTGCTATCTTGCCCTCGTCCTCCAGCGAAAATCCCCTCACCTGCGTAAAGCTCTTTTTTCTAAAAATTTCTTTTTCGCCAAGCGCGTTATTTACGAGCTTTGCCGCCCAGTCATACGACCAGTAAAGCCCCGTAACGCTCATAAAAGCCAAAAATAAACAAAGATAAACGCCCGCAAATCCGTGCAGACTGTATAAAAACGCATAGCCTTTGGCCTTGATTTTTAAAGTAAACGCGCGCATAAATTTAGTTTTAAAACTAGGATAATAGATTATTAATCCAGATATAACCAAGATAATCAAAGCGATAGAACAAATCGCAACGATATGCTTGCCTATAAGCCGCAACGTCTCGTTTTTGCTAAGTCCAAGGCCTAAGTTAGTATGTAAATTTAACATTAGTCCGATAAATTTATCGCCGAAATTTTCGCCCGTTATCTCGCCGGTGTATTGATTTATAAAATACGACTTAAACTCGCCTTTAGCATTCGTGCCGGATATGCCTATAGCGTGATTTGCGTCAGAGTTTATCTTGTAGTAGCTAAGCGTAAATTTTGGCTCCTTAGCTTTAAAAATATCTAAAATTTCTCTCGCGCTAAGCTCTTTTTCGCCTCGCTCGACGAAGGTTTTTTGCGAGTTTGCAAGGTCTATAATCTCGTCGTGATAGGATATGACCGCGCCGCTAAGAGCGACGATAAGCAGCGGCAAAACACAGGCTAGGCTTAAAATCAAATGAACATTAAACCAAAATTTCTTTTTCTTTAAAAACGGCATCTTTCTCCTTAAATTTAAGCTCAAATTTTAAAAACCGGTAGCAGAGTGGCGATCGCTACGCACCGCCCCGCTTAAATTCGGCTAAATTTAAAAATTTACGTTAAATCCGAGCCTATATTTAATCCCGTCGGCGATCAAAATTTCATAGCGTCCCGACTTTGTCGTTACGTATTCGTTAAAGATATTATAAACGCTAAAATTTACGCTCGCGTTTTTAGTTAGCTTGTAGCTTGCGCCCGCGTCAAATAGCGTATAATCCTTTATCTCCTCGTCTCCAGGCAGTCCGTAAACGGCTCTGGTTTTGCCCAGATAGTTCATCTGCGTCCAGAAATTTAGATCAGGCATCGCGTCGTAATCAAGCCCTATTTTTACGGTATGGACGGGTAGATTGTTTAGAGATTTGCCCTCGTACGCGCCCGATTTTTGCTTTGATTTAGTATAAACGTAGCTTGAGTGCAGGGCTAAATTTGATAAAATCTGCCAGTCTGAGGCGAGCTCGACGCCCTTTACTTCGGCTTTGCCGATATTTACGCTCTCCCAGATGCCGCGCCTATAGGTCTTGCCGTTATGCACGCAAGGAACGCCCGGGCGTGCGACGCAAACTGGCTTCGTGCCTAGACCGTCTTTTATCCGCGTATAAAACGCCATCGCCGAGACGTTAAGGCTCTCGTCCCCGTACGCGACGCCCGCCTCGTAGTTTAGGCTGGATTCGGGCTTTAGGTCGCTTTTACCCAGCTGTGCTCCCATACCGCCGGCAAAAGGCAGAGCAAGCCCGTCGGTTCGCATCTTGATATCTGGCGTCGAGTAGCCTGCCGACACGCCGCCTTTTAGCGATAAATTTTCGCTTAGATGATACACGGCATATCCGCGCGGAGATACGTGTCCGCCGTAGTCTTTGTCGTGATTATACCTTAGGCCGGCAGTTAGCGTGAGCGCGTCGGTCACGTCAAAATCATCTTCGCCGTATAGGGAAAAATCATATCTCTTTACGTTTGCGGCGTCGGCCGTCGTTGCCTTTTCGTTTAGCCTTTCTCTTCTGTATTCAGCTCCCAGGCTCAGCGTGTTGTTATCAAAAAAATACGTTCCCTTGGTATTTAGCGTCGTCGTTTTTAACGTGAGGTCTTGCTGACCGCTTTCTTTCATATTATCGTGCATTAAAAAGCTTTCAAGCAGCAGCTTGTCGTATTTGCCCGTATGCGAGAGCGAGGCGGTATATCCGCTCATCTTCTCAAAAGCCACGCTCGTGTTATCGCTAGCCGTGCGGTTTAGCGTCTTGCCTTCGGTGCGCTCGTATTTATTTACTACGCGGCGCAGATCCAGCGCTATTTCGTCGTTTTCGGTGGCGTTATACATGATTTTCGCGCCGAAATTTACGTCCTCGTTTTTGCGGTTCGTAAAGACTCGCTCATCTTCAAATTTGTGAAAATACCGCCCGTAAAGCGCGATGCCTAGCACGTCCGGGATCACTGCGCCGTTTGCGTAAAAGCCGGTTTGATAGTCGTCGTTTATCCCGCTTTTGCCTGCAAGCGTGTAGTAGCCGTTTACGTTACCGCTAAATTCGTTTGAAAAGCCCTTGGTGATGATGTTTATCACACCTCCCATCGCATCTGAGCCGTATAGCGAGCTCATCGGCCCTCGCACGATTTCGATACGCTCGATCGTGTTTGCGGGCGGGAGGAAATTTTGAGCGCTACCGACCGCGCGAAGCCCTCTATACGCGCTATCGCTGGTCGCAGGGCGGCCGTCTATTAAAATTTTAGTGTATTTTTGACCAAGGCCTCTCATCGTGATACCGCGTCTGCTAGCCGCCCCCAGCGTCGCGCCGAAAACTCCCGGAGCGTCTTTTACGACGCTTTCTATATCTTGATGGTTGCGCCTGGCTATCTCTTTTTGCGAGATTACCGAAACGGAGGCGGGCGCGTCCTTGATATTTTGTTCAAAACCCGTCGCGCTAGTTACGGTAACTTCGTTTAGTTTTACTTCATCGGCCGCCTGCGCGCAAGATAGTGCTAGGCAAGCTAGCATAGAAATTTTAGGCATACTTTTCACCTTTAGACTCCTTATTTAAATTTAAACCCTATTTTACTATAATCAGATAATTATTATCAATACTTAGGCAAACGGTAGAGGGATTTTTATCAACGCTAAAAGGATAAAAGCAAATGAAAGTCGAATTTAAAGATATTTTACGAGCAAACGAACAAGAAATCGCGCAAAATTCGGTGCGCTACGGACAAAGCGCGTGGCAAGAGCAAGATAGAAAATGTAAAGTCGAGTTTTTTAAAGGCACAAGCGGCGCAAGCTACTGCAGGAGCGAAATAATCTGTAATAAAAGCGTAAAAAGACGGCTTGAAAGGAGCGCTGGCTACTGCTTTTTGCTCTTTAACGACGCAAGAGCGGACGCCGGGCTTAAGGCGGGTAAAAAAACTTTTTGCCTAAAGGCCGGAGAGTTTTGGATGGGACGCGTGGATAGCGGATTTGAGGGCGTTTGCGAGTATCAAAGTAGCAGCTACGCCGGGCGATGCATCGTGCTAAAAAACGAGCTGGCCGGCGAGCTAGCGGCATTTAAAAATCTAGGCGAAGAAAACGAAATCTGCATCCAAACGGCTAAGATAAATTTAGCCCAAAGCCTGATTTTACGGGAGCTTTTAGCTGCGAGCGAGTTTGAAGGTAAGATGCGCGAAATCTTTATGGAAGCTAAAATTTTAGAGCTAATCTACAAAAGCTTAGGCGCGCCTAAAACGCCCGAAGCCGATGAAAAAAAGCGCAATTTTAGCGACGAATACGTAAAAATTTTAAATAAAGCAAGGCAAATTTTACTAAGCGACGTCCAAAATCCGCCCAGCATAAAAGAGCTAGCCAGAGCGTGCGCAACGAA
This sequence comes from Campylobacter showae, assembly GCF_900573985.1. Classification (NCBI taxonomy): domain Bacteria; kingdom Pseudomonadati; phylum Campylobacterota; class Epsilonproteobacteria; order Campylobacterales; family Campylobacteraceae; genus Campylobacter; species Campylobacter showae. The sequence goes on from NZ_UWOK01000001.1 coordinate 1,764,666, forward strand.
TGAATTTAAACTAAAAACAGGCTTTAAAAGCTACTTTGGCGATACGATCTACGGGCTGCTAGCGACCGAGCGGCTAAACGCGGCAAAAAAACTTTTAGAGCGCGGAGACGTCTGCGTGAGCGAAGCCGCAAAAATCGTCGGATACGCCAGCGCTCCGCACTTTGCAAAGATTTTTAGAGAAAAATTCGGCGTTTTGCCAACGCAAATTTTAAAACAAAAGAAATTTTACACGTAAATTTAACGCTTGCAAAGCTTTGCGGGCGTTAAATTAAAATCAAATTTAAACGTATCGGCGCGACTTTTTAAATTTAACGAGCGGTAAAAACGGCGGTAAATTTTAAATTTAAAAGCGTCAAATAGCTTGTCGGAGTCGGTTTTGCGCCTAAATCCGGCCAAAATTTACCGCAAACCTGCACATAAACGGCACAAAAGCAAAATATCAAACGCCGCGCGATAAAGCCGTAAAATCTGCTAAAATACGGCAAAAACAAAGGTCAAAATGCTTCTTTACGTCCACATCCCCTTTTGCGAGAGCAAATGCCCCTACTGCGCTTTTGGCTCGGTGGTGGGCAAACGAAATTTAACGAGCGCGTATTTTGACGCGATGATTGCGGATTTTAGAGAGCAAATTTTAAAATTTGACGTAAAAAAAGGCGAGATCGAGACGCTTTTCATCGGCGGAGGGACGCCAAGCGCCGTGGACGGTGGCTACTACGAGCGGCTATTTGAGGCGGTCGCGCCATATCTGGCGGCAAACGCCGAGATCACGACGGAGGCAAATCCAAACTCTGCAAGCCTAAAGTGGCTCTCGCAGATGAAATCATACGGCGTAAATCGCGTGAGCTTCGGCGCTCAAAGCTTTTTTGAAGATAAGCTTAAATTTCTCGGGCGCATCCACGACGCAAAGCAGATCTACGAAACCATCATAAGCGCCAAGACCGCGGGGCTAGAAAATATCAATGTAGATCTCATCTACGGCACGAAACTAGATACCAAAAAACGCCTCGAGCAAGAGGCACAAAATATCAGAAATTTAGGCGTTTCGCACATATCGGCGTATTCGCTAACGCTTGAAGAAAATACGCCCTTTGCCGGCAAAATAAACTACGCAAAAGATAGCCCGAGGCTAGCTAAATTTATGATAGACCGCATCGAGGAGGCCGGGCTAAAACAATACGAAATCTCAAATTTCGGTCAAATTTGCAGGCATAACCTCGGCTACTGGCAGGGCAAAAATTACCTTGCCCTGGGCGCTTACGCGGTCGGATTTTGGCTGGATCATCGTTTTTATAACGCTTCAAATTTAAATGCCTACGTAAAAAATCCGCACGCTAAAAAAATCGAAAATTTAAGCGCGGACGAGCTAAATTTAGAGCGTATATTTTTAGGCGCTAGAAGCATCGTGGGTATCGATAAAAACAGCCTAAACGCCGAGCAAGAGCAAAGAGCTTTGCTACTAAAAAAGAGCGGGAAATTAAAATTTAAAAACGGGCGATATTACACTAAAAATTTCCTCACCGCGGATGAAATTTCTTTATTTATCGCGGGTTGATTTATGCAAATTTGAGATAAAAAACGCTAAAATGAACGCTTTAAAATAAAATTTAGGATAAAAAATGTTTGGCATGAGCTTACCCGAGATCATCGTCATAGCCGTCATCGCGGTATTATTTTTAGGACCCGATAAGCTTCCTAGCGCGATGGTCGAGATAGCGAAATTTTTTAAAACCGTTAAAAAAACGGTCAATGACGCAAAAAGTAGCTTCGATCAAGAGATAAAAATCCAAGAACTCAAAGAGGACGCGAAAAAATATAAAGAAAGCATCGCAAAAACAACCGAAACGGTGCGAAAAAAGCTCACGTTTGAGGAGCTTGACGAGCTCAAAAAGGGCGTAAACGACGTCGCTAGCGGCATCACGGACGGCCTAAACGACGTAAAAAAGAGCGTCGAAGCGGTCAAAAATCCGGGCGAAGCCGTCAAAAACGCCGTTTTAGGCGATAACGAGAAAAAAGAGGCGTAATGTTTGAAGAGCTAAAACCGCATTTAGTAGAACTTAGAAAAAGGCTTTTCATCAGCGTCATGACCGTGATCGTGATGTTTGTAGTGTGCTTTAGCTTTTGGAATCAAATTTTAGACTTTATCATCGCGCCGCTGCAAAACACTCTGCCCGATAACCAAAAAATGGTCTTTCTCGAAGTGCAAGAGCCATTTTTCGTAGCGATGAAGGTGGCGTTTTTTACGGGATTTTTGCTCTCGTTGCCCATCATTTTTTGGCAGTTTTGGCTGTTTGTAGCGCCCGGGCTTTACGAAAACGAGAAAAAATACGTCATACCCTTCGTGATCTCGGCGACCTTTATGTTTCTCGTTGGCGCGGCGTTTTGCTACTACGTCGTCGTTCCTATCGGCTTTGCATTTCTTATAAATTTCGGCCAACAGCTCTTTTCCGCGATGCTAAATATCGGCGGCTACGTCGGGTTTTTTACGAAACTAGTGATTGCATTCGGTATCGCATTTGAGCTTCCCGTTATCACCTTTTTCCTCGCTAAACTCGGCCTAGTCGATGATAAGATGCTCAAAAACTCCTTCCGCTACGCTATCGTCGTGATTTTTATATTTGCCGCGATCATGACGCCTCCTGATATCCTCAGCCAGTTTTTGATGGCGGTGCCTCTCATCGGTCTTTACGGGCTTTCTATCTTTATAGCCGCCCGCGTAAATCCGGCTAAAAACGAGGAGTCGGAAACCGACGAAGAAAAAGAGGACGAATAGTCATGAAACAAGGTAGGCTAGCCAAATGAGTCAAATTTTAAATCCAAACTCGCTTGACGCCTACGACTACGAGCTACCGCCGGAGCTAATCGCAAATTTCCCGACCTTTCCCAAAGAGGACGCGAGATTGCTAGTCTACGAGCGAGCTAGCGAAAAAATCTCTCATCAAAAATTCGGCGATTTGCCCGAAATTTTACCGCCTTGCGATATTATTTTTAACGATACCAAGGTCGTAAAGGCTAGAATTTTCGGCAAAAAAGATAGCGGCGGCGAAACGGAGCTTTTGCTAAACTCTCCGCTTGCGGACGGTAAATTTAGCGTCTATATAAAAGGCAAAGTCCGCGCGGGCAGCATTTTAAATTTCGGCGAAAATTTGACCGCCGAGGTCTGCGAGCTCTTTGAGGACGGCTCTCGCACGGTCAAATTTAGCCAAAACAGCGAACTTTTGGATACGGCTGCGCTTTATAAAATCCTATCTCGCATCGGTCACGTGCCTCTGCCGCCCTACATCAAACGAAGCGACAACAAAGACGACGAGAGCTGGTATCAAAGCGTGTTTGCTAAAAACGAGGGCGCGGTGGCGGCTCCGACGGCTAGCTTGCACTTTAGCGACGAGATGATCGTGCGCCTAGCCAAAGACCGCGAGATAGCCTACCTCACGCTGCATGTGGGCGCGGGGACGTTTAAGGGCGTGGAGATCGAGGATATCACGCAGCACAAGATGCATGCGGAGTTTTACGATATCCCGCAAGATACGCAAAATTTGATAAACTCAAACAGACCGATCCTAGGCGTAGGCACGACGGTGACGCGCTGCGTAGAGGAGTTTGCCAGAAGCGGCAAGTCTAGCGGCGAGTGCAGACTGTTTTTAAATTTAAACAATAAACCCATCCGCCAAAACTACCTGCTTACGAATTTTCACCTGCCAAAATCGACGCTAATCATGCTAGTAACCAGCTTTGTCGGACTTAGGCAAACTATGCGGATTTACAAAACCGCCGTGGAGCAAAAGTACAAATTTTACTCCTACGGCGACGCGATGCTGGTTATATAGCCGTGAGTTTCGCGTATATTTTCCTGATTTTTGCCGCGCTTTATCTAGCGGTTTTGGGCGGTTGCTATTTTATGGATAAATTTAGAAGGTCAAACGGCGTGATAAAAAAAGAAACTACGCAAAAAAACGGCGCGAGCGAAATCGGCGAATCTAGCGAGACAAATACGCTACCCAAAGTCGATATCGCGGGCGGTTTGCTATTTTTGGCCTCCTCGCTAAACGAGGATGCGCAAAAAAACACGAACTACGTGCTGCTAGACTACGATATCGCCTACCCTAGGCTATTTTACGCGAATATCGCAGCTCTTGCAAAGCTCATCGACGCGATGGCTCAAATTTTCCTTTTAAACGTCTCAAACTCGACCGTTACGATCAAATTTTTACTCTCGAACTACCACAAAAATAACATCAAATTTACCCTTAGCGTCCACTGCGATCACGACTTTTTTACGGTCAAAAGCACGCCTCGCGTAAATATGAACGCGCAAAGCCGTAAATTTTACGAAACGGCAATGGCGCTGGCCGAGCAAAACGGCTCGAGCATCAGATTTGAGTTTGATCACGGCATACGCGCTAGCACCGAGATTTCGCTGCGTCTTTGCGGCGATAAGCTTGATCTCATGAAAAGCTTTAAGATAAAAAATCCCAAAAATTTTAGCGCCCTCGTCGCCGAGCCCAACCCGCACTCATTTAATATCATCAAAAAAGATCTCGAATTTATCGGTATCGACGTGAAGCCGAGCAACGAGTGGAGCATCGTAAAACGCCACATAGAGGATATGATATTTCGCTCAAACGTCGTCTTTATCGAGGAGAGCCTGCTGCGCGAGATAGATGACGCCCTAGCTACGCTTTTGATAGAAAAAAAGATCGCGCTAGTCGTGCTAAAAACCACGAACGCGGCGGTAAATTTAAACCTGAAAATCCGCGTTTGGACGCTAGTTCAGCCCTATCTCTCCGATACTCTGGTGCGTATCTTAAACGAAGCTTACGAATTTGAGACGCAAAACGGGGATAAAATTTAGCTTTTTGAAATTTTACTCGCATTTTTAAAGCTCGCCCAACTGCCCTGCTTCGTTTGATAAGCTCAAATTTGACCCAAAACCTCTACCTCAAAATGATATAATAAGCCCAAATAACGGAGGCTAAAATGAATAAAATAACCTGCATCTGCCTAGGCGTGCAAAGGGCGCAAAGGGTGCTGAAATTTTACAGAGACGGCCTGAGATTTTAAACGTACTGCAAAGAGGACAATCCGCCCGTTTGTTTTTTCAATACGCCGGGGAGCAAATTTGAGCTCTGCCCGCTAGACGCGCTGACGCGAGATATCAACGAAAACGATCCGCCAAAGGACAGCGGATTTGGCGGCATCACGCTAGCCTATAACGTAAAAAACAAAGAGGACGTAGCTAGAGAGCTAGTAAAAAAGGCGGGCGGAACCATCGTCAAGGAGCCCCAAGATGCGTTTTGGGGCGGATACCACGCGTATTTTGCCGATCCGGACGGATACTACTGGGAGGTGGCTTGGGGGCCTAATTTTAAATTTGACGAGGACGGACTACTCAAGTTTTAGAGCAAACGGCGTTAAAGCGAGCTTTATTTTGTACGTTCGCTTGCAACAAAGCTAAAATTTAGCGGCAGCAAAAAGGAAAAATCATGAAAAATATAGTCGTGTATATACACGGTAAAGGCGGAAGCGCGCAAGAAGCGGCCCATTTTCAACAGTTTTTTGCGGATAGCGACGTGCTGGGATTTGATTACGAGGCTCGCGCGCCGTGGGAGGCGAAAGAGGAATTTGCGCCGTTTTTTGAGCCTATCCTTAAAAGCCGCAAATCCGTGACGATTGTCGCAAACAGTATCGGCGCGTTTTTTGCCATGCATGCCTTGCAGGGCATGGAGATAAAAAAGGCGTATTTTATCTCCCCTATCGTAAACATGGAAAATTTGATACTAAACATGCTGTCACGGGCAAACGCGAGCGAGGAGGAGCTGCGAGATAGGGGCGAGCTCGATACGGAATACGGAGAAAAACTTTCGTGGAAATATCTTTGCTACGCCAGAGAGCATCCTATCTGCTGGACGGCGCCGACGCATATTTTATACGGCGAAAAGGACGATCTAACCTCTTTTGAAACGATTTACGAGTTTGCAAACCGAATCAAAGCAACGCTTACCGTCATGAAAAACGGCGAGCATAGGTTCCACACGGCAGAGCAAATGCGTTTTTTAGATGACTGGATACGGCGCTATAGCTGATCGGCGGGCTGTCGTCAGAGTAAATTTGACTCCAAATCGTAACGCGCCTAACCCGCAAGTCAAATTTAACTTGCAAACCCGCAAATTAAGCCGCTTTTAAAATTTTACGTAAAATCTCGGCTAAATTTACAGCCGAGACGTAAATTTGACTCAAATTTACTCACTCTATACGAGGCAACGATCAGCCGAGACGGCCCTAACGTAACTCTGGCGCAAAACTAAAATTTGCCGCCATTTTACCGCGCGCCAAATTTGCTCAAAGTCTCAAATACCGCTTTAAAATAATCATCGCCGCGATGCTATCCAGGCGTCCGTCGCGTCTGCCCTCGGCGTAAATTTCGCTCGCCTCAAAGCTACTCATCGCCTCGTCCTGATAGACCACCTCGCCGTCAAATTCGAGCAGCGACACGAAGTGCTCGATCCGCCGCCGCATCTCATCCTCGCTAGATCCCCCAAGCGGCACGCCCACGACTAGCTTTTTTGCTCCGTATTCGCGCAAAACGGCGCTAACGTCGCGCGCGGCTTGATTGCGATTTTTGCGCAGCACGGGTGTTTGCGGCATCACGGTTTGCCGGACGGCTAGCGCCAAGCCGATACGTTTTAGCCCAACGTCGATGGCCATTATGCTCATTTTCGTCCTTTAGATTTTCTCAAATTTAGCGATAAATTTGACGGCAGACAGGCTCAAATTTGATAGCCACGCTCCGTCAAATTTACAAAATCAAACGTCGCCGAAATGCATTTACCGCCGTCAAGCCGATAAATTTTTACTTCAAATTTTACCGCCGTTTTAACAAAAACTCGCGCGGCGCAAATTTGAGCTCAAAAGCCACTAAATTTTACTCCGCAAATACCGTAAGCCCAGATATTCGCAGCTTGCCTTCGAGTTCATATTCATAAATTTTATCGCCGAATTTTGCCAAAGCTGCATCGAGGCTCGCGCCGTTTTTACAAAATTTTATCACCTCGTCCTCTTGCGCAGGTGCGGGTTTACCGCCGAAACGAAGCGCAAAGGCGTCAAAATCGTTTATCAAATTTGCCGCACCGCTAGCTACTAGCTCGTTTGTCCCATCGCTCTCGCCTAGGCGCTGAGGCAGCGTAAATATCGGCACGCCAAGCTCCTTTGCCATGCGCGCACTTTGCATCGAGCCGCTTTTAGTATCCGCCTGCGCCACGACTAGAGCCTGCGAGAGCGCGACTACGATGCGGTTTCGCTCCAAAAATCTATAAGCAAGCGGCGGCTCATCGGGGGCGTATTCGCTCAGAGCCAGCGCGTTTTGATAGATTTCCTTGATGATTTTGGCGTTGCTTGGCGGGTAGATTTTATTTAGTCCGTTGCCAAAAACCGCGATAGTATGCGGATATGCGCCCTTGTGCGCGGCGATATCTACGCCGATGGCCGCCCCGCTAACTACGCAAACGCCACTGTTTGCCAGCGTCCTAGCCAGCGCCTCTACGCACTGCCTGGTGTAAGCGCTTGCCTTTCTAGAACCCACGATCGAGACCATCGGACGCTCAAGCAGGGCTAAATTTCCCTCGAAATACAGCTTTGCCGGCAGCTTTTTAAGACGCAAAAGGCCGCGCGGAAGCTCGGTTAAAACGTTCAAAAAAGGTCCTTTAGATAAACAACCTCGACCTCTTGCAAGAGTTTTGCGCTTTCTTGTAGGACTTCTAGCGTGTTTTTGTGCGGATGGCCGATTGCGATGGCGTATGAGCGCTTTTTGGCTAGCTCGACGGCATATTTTAGCTGCTTTCGCACAGCAGCTTTGGAGCCGTCGTGATCCAAGAATACGTCGCGCGCGATGTATGGCATAGAGTATTTTTTCGCCGCGCCGTAGACCTTGGTCGGCGAGGTCGTCTTGCTATCGACAAATATCAAATTTTCGTCACGCACCGCCCGCATCATCCTATCCATCGCGGCCGCATCGCTCGTAAATCGGCTGCCCGTGTGGTTGTTGATGTATTTTAGATTCGGAAAGTCTCGCTTGATGTTTTGCAGCTTTTTCGCGATCTTTTCGTAGTCGTCGTCGACCGTGAGAGTGCCTATCTCAGCACCCTTAAAGCCGCCTAGAGCCTGCATGGGCAGGTGGATCATATAAAAGCTAAAGCGCCGCGCCAAAACAGGCGTTTCGGGGTGGGCGGAAGTAGCCGGGAAAAAGGACGGCGTGAGCTTTAGATTGACCGATTTTATCGCGTCTGCTTGGTGCTTGTACGCCACGTCGTCGATGATGATGACTAGGCGCGGTTTGTAGCCCGCTTTTACGGTGGCCTTTATCTCGTTTGCCTCGGTTGCGCTTTTTTTATCCATCTTTTGCGTGTCGGCAAATTTGGCTTTTTCGTTCTTTTTAGACTTTTCTTTTTCGATCTTTTCTTGCTCGTTTTTCTCGGCGCTTTGCGTCGCATTTTCGGCGTCAAATTTCGCCTCGACCTGCCCCGCCTGATCATTTGTGACACTGTTTACGTCGCTAAATTCGATATGGATTTTTTCTTTTTTTAGCGCTTGCTCGAGGGGGTTATTTTGCGCCTGCGACATAGGCGTATCGTCAAAGATCACGGCTTCGGAATTTGCAAAAATATGCGTTCGCTGAGGCGTTTGCGAGGCGTCAAATTTGACGTTAACGCCGCTATTTTGAGCGGATTTAGCAGGCTCGTTTTTAGAGCTTAAATTTGTCAAATTTAGCTCGCCGACCTTTTTGGCATTTGCGCCGTCCAGCTCGGAGGTATCGCGGGATGCTAAATTTACGCTCTCGGGCGAGATTTTATCTTTGGTCGCAGGTGCGCCTTGCCTGCTTTTATCAAATTTAGCCTGCTCGTTTATCAAATTTTGATCGTTTTTTTCTTCAGCTCTAGCTTTTTCGCCGCCGATTTTTATTTTACCTTTAGCATCCGCCTCGTCAAAAAGCGCCTTGATATCGGTCAAATTTGCTCTCGAGTGCACGCCTGAGGCCGCTTGCGCGTCTTTTATGGTGACTTTTTCAGAGCTGTTTGAGGCCGAAAGGCTTGGTTTGTGGCTTAAATTTTGTTTTTGCTCGGACTCGCTTTTATCGCCGAAATACCGCTCGATTTTAGCGATCAGCGCGTTGTCGCTTTTAACCTTTACCCTGACGTCCAGCAGATAAAATGCCCCTGCAATCAAGATACAGGCGATGAGAAAAACGGAAAGTAGTAGCTTTAGTCCGCCGCGCGAGCGCCCCTTTTTGGAGCGCCTTTTCGCGGCTTTTTTTCTAGGTTTCGAGTTCAATTAATTTTTGCTTTGGTCGATGAGTTTGCCCGAGCTGATCCAAGGCATCATGGAGCGTAATTTTTTGCCGGTTTGATTTAGTAGACTTCTTTCGGCGATGCCGCGCTCTGCGTTCATGCGTACGTATCCGGCCTTGCGCTCGAGGATAAAGTCTTTTGCAAATTTACCGTTTTGGATCTCTTTTAGGATTTCTTTCATCGCTTTTTTGCTGTCTTCGCCGATAACGCGCGGTCCGCTCACGTAGTCGCCGTACTCTGCGGTGTTTGAGATAGAGTAACGCATATCCGCCATGCCGCCTTGATACATTAGATCCACGATTAGTTTTAGCTCGTGCAGGCACTCAAAATACGCCATCTCAGGCTCGTATCCCGCATCTACCAGCGTCTCAAAGCCTGCGTTTACCAGCGCACAAAGTCCGCCGCAAAGCACCGCCTGCTCGCCAAAAAGATCGGTTTCAGTCTCGTCTTTAAATGTAGTTTCTATGATACCGGTTCTGCCGCCGCCGATCGCGCTAGCATAGCTTAGAGCTAGTTCTTTTGCTTTTCCGCTTGCGTTTTGCTCTACGGCGATTAGATCAGGGATGCCGCCACCTCGGACAAATTCGCTCCTTACGGTGTGGCCCGGCGCTTTTGGAGCGATCATGATGACGTCGATGCCTTCAGGAGCTTTGATCTGTCCAAAATGCACGTTAAAACCGTGTCCAAAGGCTATCGCGTCGCCATCGTTTAAATTCGGCTTTATATCTCGCTCGAAAATTTCAGCTTGAAGCTCGTCAGGAGTCAGTATCATTATGACGTTTGCGGCCTTTGCGGCTTCGGCTACGGTTTTTACCTCAAAGCCCTTCGCCTCGGCCTTCGCCCAGCTTTTACCGCCCTTTGCTAGACCCACGATCACCTTTACACCGCTATCGCGTAAATTTTCAGCATGCGCGTGTCCTTGCGAACCAAAACCTATCATCGCCACGGTTTTGCTTCTAATCAAGCTTAAATCGCAATCTTTGTCATAGTAAATGCTTACTGCCATATTCTCTCCTTTTAAAAAATTTGCGAGATTATACTATTTAGTCGCTAAAATAAGCTTAACATATGTATTTAAGTTTTTTAAAAAGCCTTTTAGTGTAGAATTGTCACTTACGAAATCTCGATGCAAAGTGTAAAAAATGAATGAATCAATTTATAAACATATAAAGGCTCTTCCGCCGCTTGACGATACGATAATAAAAATTCAAACCGTTTGCTCAAACGACAATAGTTCGCTTAACGACCTATCTCAAATAGTCGAAAAAGACCCGATGTTAACGGCGAATATACTGCGCTCGGCAAACTCTCCTCTTTATGGATTTAGCAGAGAGATTACTACGATATCAAGAGCAGTTACGCTATTTGGCATGGCGACTATACGCGGTTTCGCTCTATCAAGCGCTGTCAAAAAAAGCTTTAAGATAAATTTAGATCCTTACGGTATCACTAGTCAAGATTTTTTAAATATTTCTATAATGCAAAATGCCCTAATGTATAACTGGTATTCGAAAATCAACGCTAGCGAGCTTACCGTTTTAAGCCCCGCCTCGTTTATGTTAGAAGTGGGCAAAATCGTCATCTCAAACGAGCTAAACGAAACAGGCAAAGCTGATGATTTTAAGGCAAAATTAAAAAATATTTCAAGCCCTTTTGATTTATCTGAGCTAGAAAACGAGATCGTCGGTATCTCTAACGAAACCGTAACGGCTAAAATTTTCGAACAATGGAACCTTGAGCCTGAGCTTGTTGACGCGATTTTATACTCAAACAACCCAGACGATGCGCCTGAACACATAAAAAGCTACTCAAAAGCGCTTAAGGTAGTAAAAAATGCTGTCAATATCTTTAACCAACTAAACGACGACAATCTGCAAAATACGTTAATGTGCCTCGACGAATACGGCTTTGCGCAAGATAAATTTTTAGAAGCCGTCGCAAAAGTCAAAGCGAATTTGTGAAAGAATTTTTAACTAAACTACTTGACGGAGCGAGTGAAAAGGAAGTCGCCTCCGCCGATAAAGAAATCCTACGAAATTTACTAAATTTAAACGCCGTAAGCCGCCACAAAGATCGCTACTATCTAAATAACGGCTTTGTTTGCGGCAAACTCGATATAAGCGCGAACGGCACGGGCTTTTTGACGCCATACGACAAACGTTTTAAGCAAGATATAATAATAGAAAATAAAAATTTAAACGCCTCGCACTACGGTGACATCGTACTGGCAAAACTCCTGCCGCTAAAGAAAAAACGCCAAAGTGCCAAGGTCGTGATGACGCTAAAACTCGCCAACGAAACGAGCGTAGTTTATACCAAGCAAATAGGCTCGGTGATCCTTGGCGTAAACGTAAAAACAGCGCTTAGCTCGCCGCTAAAAGCCTCGCAAAAATCGCTAAAAATGCTGCCGCCTGGCACGCTACTAAAAATCGGCAACCTAAATAACGAAATAGTCGAGGTTATCGGCAACATAAACGACCCGCTCAGCGACGAAAAAATTTCGCTCGCCGTATTTAACAAAAATGATGAATTTAACGAAGAGTGCGAAGCCGAAGCGATCGCATGGGGCGACGAGGTCGATCCTACGATGTACCCGCAGCGAGTGGATTTGCGGGGTTTGCCATTTTGCACGATAGACCCCGTCGATGCTAAGGACTTTGACGACGCGATATATTTTGACGAGAAAAAACGCGAAATTTACGTCGCGATCGCCGACGTCAGCGAATACGTCACGCCATACTCTCCGATAGACGCAGAAGCCAAAACGCGCGGATTTTCTATATATTTTCCGCACAAAGCCGTGCCGATGCTACCGCGAAATTTGAGCGAAAATATCTGCTCGCTTAAGCCAAATACCGCGCGCCTTGCATTTTGTTTCAAAATCACGCTAGGCGAAGAGGACGAAGTCGCAAAAGAAGAGCTCTTAGAAGCCGTTATCGTCTCACAAAGACGCTTTAACTACGACGAGGTCGATCAAATTTTACGCGGCGAACGCGAAGACGAGGCCGGCTGGATCAAGCCTCTTTTCACGCTCACATCGCGCCTGCGCAAAAAACGCCTGAAAAACGCATTTGACTTTAGGACGCAGGAGCTTCGCATGTGCCTTGACGCAGGCGGCGGGCTTGCCTCTACGAGATTTGAGACTGATACCGACTCGCACAGACTAGTCGAAGACTGTATGCTACTAGCCAACATCGCGGCGGCAAAACGCATCGGCAAAGGTGTTTTTAGAAATCACGGCTCGCCGGATCTGCGAAAAATACAAATTTTACTCGAAGACCTCGGTGCCCTGGGCTTTGACTTCGTTTATGAGAGCGATATTGCAAATTTGGTTCGCAAAATCCAGGCCCAAGCCGACGCCGTAGGCAACCGCGAAGAGATCGACAAACTCATCATAAAATCGCAAAAAAAGGCCGAATACGGCGCACAAAATTTAGGCCACTTCGGGCTGGGGTTTGAGCGCTACACGCACTTTACGAGCCCGATCCGCCGCTACTCCGACCTCACGCTACACCGCCTTTTAAAGGCCAAACTGCGCAACGACGAGAAATTTTTTAACTACCTGCTTTTAAATATTGAAGCAACTTGCTCAAATTTAAGCGAACTCGAGCGCGAAGCCGACAGAGTCGCGTTTGATTTTATGGATAGGAAATTCGCGCGCTGGGCAAAAGAGCGCATCGGACAGCGATTTAACGCCTATATCAGCGAAAATCAAAACGTCGCGGTCGCTAGGCTGGACGACGAGATAAAGGGCGCTAGGATATTTTTGGGCGCGTACGGCGTAAATTTGCTACAAAAAGTCATCGTCGAAATCACGGACGTAAATATCGCGACGGCTGAAATTTTTGGCAAAGTCGTAAAGAAAATCGATGTATAGAAAAGAGCTAGAAGCCGCGCTAAATTCGGCTAAATTTCCAAATTATTTTTTGCTTTACGGAGCGGACGAATACCAAATCGAGCTTTTTGCAAAGGAAATTTTAGCCAAATTTAAAGATTTCGAAATTTTGAGCCTTTACTACGACGAGTACGATTTTGACGCTGCACGAGCGCATCTTTGCGAGCCTTCGCTCTTTGGCGGCAGTCCGCTTTTGCACGTAAAAAGCGACAAAAAAATCCCCGCGAAAGAGCTAAAAATCCTGATAGACGGTTGCAAAAACGGCGGCGTATTTATCTTCGAGCTTTTTGAGCCCGACGCCAAAGCCGTTTTTGATACGCAAAAGGCTTTCGGGGCAAATTTTGCGAGATTTTTTAAACCCGGCTCGCCCGAAGAGGCAGTAAATTTACTCGGCAGACAAGCTGCAAAAATGAGCCTAAATATAACGAGAAACGCGCTTTTTGAACTCTACCGCATACACAACGAAAATTTATATCTAGCCGCAAGCGAGTTAAATAAACTAGCCTCTCTAAACGAGCCCATAAACGAAAATATCGTAAGAAGCTTGGTCTTTTCGCTATCAAGCGTTAGTTTTGACGATTTTTTCGATAAATTTATCGCGCTAAAAGATATCAGGGCCGATTTTTTCTCCTGCGCGGATGATGGAAATTTTAATGAAATTTTGTTTATAAACTCGCTTTACCGTGCATTTTTTAGGCTCTTTAAACTACATGCGGGTATCAAAATAACAGGCAAATTCGACATCAAAGAAACGCTCGGCTACGCGCCGCCACCAAACGTCGCAAACGAACTAAAAAGGCAGTGTCTGGCGATAAATTTAAAAGCGTATAAAGAAATATTTACCGCGCTAAATTTGGCGGAATTTGAACTAAAAACAAACTCTATCCTCGATAAAAAAACTTTTCTGCTCTCCTGCGTGCTGAGCCTGCAAAATCTTATCGGCAAAAACAGCAAATATTAAGTAAAAAAAAGATAAAATCAGCTCTTGTCGAAAGACTTCCTTGCCCGTTTGCAACCGCGCAAACGAGCTTAATACCCACAAGGAGAATCAATGAAGCACTACGAGCTTTTATTCATTTTGAAGCCTACTTTGACGGAAGAAGAAGTAAGCGCAAAAGTTGATTTCGTTAAAGAAATCCTAACCAAAAACGGCGCAAATATCGCGTCTGTGCAGTCTATGGGCACTAGAAAACTAGCCTATACCGTAAAAAAATACGAGCGCGGAACTTATTTCGTCGTGTATTTCGAGGCTCCGACTCAAGCTATCGCCGAAGTCGAGCGTATCATCAGAATCACCGAAGAGATCATCAAATTCTTAACGGTCAAATTTGAAAACAAAAAAGAGATCGCCGCTTGGGAAAAGATGAGCAAGGGCATCAAACTAAACAAAAAAGAACCGAAAGTCAAAGCAGAAGAAGCTCCGGCAGCGCAAGAATAAGGACGAAAAATGTTTAATAGAGTCGTTTTGGTAGGAAATTTAACACGAGATATCGAGCTTAGATATACGACTGCGGGCGCAGCCATAGGCAACAGCGCTATCGCTGTAACGAGAAAATTTAACGTAAACGGCGAAAAACGCGAAGAAACGTGCTTTATAGACATAACATTTTTCGGAAAACAAGCGGAAATAGCAAACCAATATCTTTCCAAAGGCTCAAAGCTTCTAGTGGAAGGTCGATTAAAATTCGACCAATGGACAGACAACAACGGACAAAATAGAAGCAAACACACGATCAGCGTGGAAAATATGGAGATGCTAGGCGGAGGACAACAGCAAGGCGGATATAATCAAAATAGTAATCAAGGCTATCAGCAAGGCGGTTATCAAAATAACAGCTACGGCGGCGGCTATCAAGGCGGACAAAATCAACAAAATAGCTACGCTCAAGGTGGCGTGCAAAGGCAAAATTTTAATAAACCGCAGCAACAAAAGCAACAGCCAAAAGACGAATACTATGGCGATAACGTCCGAGAAATAGATATAGATGCCGACAAATACGATGACGGCGACGAAACGATACCATTTTAATTAAGGAAAAAACGATGGCTGAAAAAAGAAAATATTCACGCAAATACTGCAAATTTACAGAGGCAAAGATAGATTTTATCGACTACAAGGACACTTCGCTTTTGAAGTACTGCTTGTCAGAGAGATTTAAAATCATGCCAAGACGCCTAACAGGCACTTCTAAAAAATACCAAGAGATGGTCGAAAAAGCTATTAAGCGCGCTCGCCAAGCAGCTTTGATACCTTACGTAGTCGATCGCGACGACGTAGTAACCAATCCTTTTGAAGGGCTATAATTTTTAAGCCCTTTTTAGGGCTTAATTTTTTAAATTTTATTTCCGACCCCCTACATCACTTTTCTAACATTGATAAGACAAAAACACAAACTATAATAACTTAAACGTAGTTTTGGCTACGACTTACATTGCCACCCCAATAACTCCTATTATCTTTAATAAAATATGATAGAACTCTTTTGAATCTTTGCCGTTGTTGCACCTAAACTCTTTCCGCCTTTTAGGATGCTTTTTTTATTGCTTCCTGTGTCCACTAGGATGTTTTCGGCGTTTCTATCGCCCGTTAGGACGCGATCTGTTTCGTTTAGAGCTAGTATGTTCGATTCTACCAATACTTTGTTTTCTAAGAAATTAACCCTGCTTTCATCTACCAGCCAAGTGTTTAGCTTTAGTAGCTCTTTTGTGACCATACCGTTTCTTTGAGCTATAGTCGAGAGGGTATCTCCGCTTTTTATTCCCTTGCTTCCCAGATCCAGCTCTTCGCCCGTTCTTATTAATATGTCGGAAAGCAGGAATGATACGGGAGGTATCTTATCGATCGCATTTCTTATCTCTAAATTTGAAAAGTTTCTTATGTCGTAAGTGTGGGAGTTGAGGGTTACGGTTGGGATATTAGGTATAGCGTTTATGATCTCAAATATCTCGGTAGCTTGTTTTACGCTACCTACCTCGGAGGCTGTTTTTATGGCTAGTGCATTTTTGTTTTTTTCGAGCGTAATTCTTTGGATAAAATCAGAATTTGAAACCGTGCTGATATCTACTTTGCTAAAGTCTCTTGTTTGAATATATCTTGCGTACTCGGGAAATATCTTTTTGCAAAAATTTCCATTGCTGCTTTCTAGCTCTTTGAGTATAAATTCTTTTTGGGAGACTTTGCCATAAATCGTTGGAGAATAAAACTCAAATTCTTTTAAATCAGATAATTCATTTTCAAGTAAATTTAAAGCCTTATCTGCTACGTATGTAGTAATAACTACTATTCCAACAGTTGTGGCGATAGTTAGCCAAACTGGTGTGGTAGATAACCCAAGCAATGAAGCAGTACCAGCCGATACGGCTGTAATAACTGACCTTTTAAATAATGCGGAACCAATTTTATATTTTATTATATTTTTTCCAATAGTGCTTAATACAACATAAAAATCATTGTTATTTTCATCTTTTGAAAGATTTACTGTTAAGTCAATAGCTGTTCCAACGCCAAAACCTACTTTTGCTATAAATTTTGCACCACTTGTAGCTATTTCTTTATCTGAACCAAGCGTATCTAATAACCCACTGGAAGTATCAAAATAAATTCCTGGAATTTTCAAAAAATCCGCATCTGTAAGAAATTTTTCTTCTGCATTGCTTGAGTTGTTGTCTGGCATTTTTTACTCCTTTAAAATTAGTTGTTTATTAATTTTAATTTTGTTTTTTCTATTGAAATTCGTTTATCATTATTTGTTTTAAACTGCAAAATAATATCGTTACTAGTTAATTTGTGTAGCAATGCAAGCAAATTGTCAAATCCATTGGTTGTATCATATACACATAAAATAAATGTCGAATTTTCATACAAATCAATACCATAATATCCGCGTTTATGACCACAATCTTTAAAATATAAACTTTCCAACAAAAAACTTTCGCCGTTAAAAGCAATCAATTTTTTATCCGTTATGTAAAACCCTGTATTTATAAAATTTTTTATAGTGCGTGGCAACAAACTGAATAAAATATAAATCAACAATAATGAACAACAAATTTTATAAAATATCGTTTCGGTAACAATAGCTATACAACAACCAATACCGACAATTAAACAAGAAAAAAACTCAACAAAAAGCCAAAATTTAGAGTGACAAGTAAATTTATAAAACACGCTTTCATCACTATCAAGCTTAATATTATATTTTTCTAAAAGCTCTTTTTCTAAATTTTCATCATTTTGGAATTTTAAATTTTCAATATCGATTTCTAAATTTTCTTTTAGTTTTTCCAAATTTTATCCTTTTTACAAAATTTCATCGTAAATTCAATCTCAGTCAGTATCATTGATACTGAATTTTATGAATTCACAAATTTAAACTTGCTATTGCTTTTAAATTCATGCAATATGTTTTAAAAAAATACATACAAAAGCAAAAACCATAAAATATAATGGGATAGATAGTAAATTGTTGGAATAAAAAGTAGGAAAGTATGGAATAAATAGCATAAAAGAATAAGAAATAAAAGTTACAAAGTAATCCTGATTCACTCCTGGCTCCCTGCATCTCACCCCACCTAAATTCAAGTTCCCATATTTTACCCTTGCCTGCCTTAAACTGCATTTAAGCTACAATCACTCTTTATTTTTAAAATATTATTGATTGTTAGGTATTTTTAATGCCTTATTAAGACTCATTGTGATTAAATTTAGGCCTAGATTTCAGGGTAGTTAGGAAAGTAGAGTTTGCGAAGGATATCTTTTTTGTTTTTTATTGTTTACTTATTTGGTGTGCCCTTATCCGCCAAATCCATATCCTTCTCCCCCTCTCTCTAAATCTCTAGAATCTACTAATCCTTCCATCCTATCTTCTAAGCTTCAAACTATGCTAGCAAACGAAGAAATAAGATCAAGTATATATCCCAGGCTTAGCCTAAGCACAAACAGCAAATACTAAGAAATACGCACGCTCAATAAAACTTAAGTAAATTTTAGCGGCGATTTCGTTCTATTGTTTGTAAAGTGTCTTGTCAATTTTAGTAAAGCGAGATATAGTCTTTACAGTTATTGCATGCAAACTCTGTTTCACCATGCTCTCTATTTTTAAGAATATCGGTAAAATTATAGTGTTTGTGCTTTACAAAATTTTTAAATTTTCTTGATCATAAATGAAATTTTAATCGTAAATTGATGATATTAAAGTAGAAATTTAGCCCCACTACCGAGGCTAAATTTAATCAAATTTAGTAGTTACTTTGTGACGAACGCATTTTTTAGCACGTCTTCGATGACGTCCACGGGGATGATTTGCATATCGTTTTTGACGTCTTGCGGTATGTCGCCTAGATCGCGCTCATAGTTTTTGCGCGGTATCAGAGCGGTTTTGATGCCGGCCTTATGCGCGGCGATGAGCTTTTCTTTTAGCCCGCCGATAGGTAGCACGCGGCCGCTGAGCGTGATCTCGCCCGTCATCGCCACGTCGCTTCGCACTTTGGTATCCGTTAGGATCGAGGCGATCGCCGTCACCATCGTGATACCTGCACTCGGTCCGTCTTTTGGCGTGGCGCCCTCTGGCACGTGAATGTGCAAGTCATAACGGCGATACACTTCGCTAGCGCTAGGCTCTTTTTTTACGCCATCTTTGACGTCGTCCGGCAGGCTCGGGATGATTTTAGTAGGCACTTTTATCTTTTTAGCGTCGATCAGCACTTTAACGAGGCTAAATGCGATATATGCGCTCTCCTTCATCACGTCGCCCAAAGAACCCGTGATCTGCAGACCGCCCTTGCCCTGTATGCGGATGGCTTCGATCTTTAGCACGTCGCCGCCCACGCTCGTCCACGCCAGCCCGTTTACCTGGCCGATCTGCGGCTTTTTGTCCGCATGCTCAATCTCAAAGACCTTTTTTTCTAAAAACTCGTTCAAATTTTTAGTCGTCACGGTTATCTTTTGCGCCTCGCCCTCAAGTAGCCTTTTTGCTGCCTTTCTAAAGATATCCGCTAGGCGGCGGCGCAGATTTCGCACTCCGCTTTCTCGCGTGTAGTCCGAGATGATGAGGCTTAGCACGTCT
Organism: Campylobacter showae; assembly: GCF_900573985.1. NCBI lineage: Bacteria > Pseudomonadati > Campylobacterota > Epsilonproteobacteria > Campylobacterales > Campylobacteraceae > Campylobacter > Campylobacter showae. Next base: position 1,783,964 of record NZ_UWOK01000001.1, read on the forward strand.
TTACCTAGAGTCACTTCGCTCGGCTTTAGCCCATGTTTTTTGAGCTCTTGGGGGATTAGATATTTTTTAGCGATCTCAAATTTTTCCTGCGGGGTGTATGAGCTAAGCTCGATAAACTCCATCCTATCGCGCAGTGCCGGCGGTATGGCGCTCACGTCGTTTGCCGTCGCGACGAAAACGACCTTGCTCAGGTCGATATTAAAATTTAAATAATAATCTCTAAATTTGTTATTTTGCTCGGGATCTAAAATCTCTAGCAGCACCGCCGTCGGATCGCCGCGAAAGCTCCTGCCGACCTTATCGATCTCGTCTAGTACGACGACCGGATTCATCTGCTTTGCTTCTATCAGTCCCTGCACGATGCGACCCGGCATCGCGCCGATGTAGGTGCGGCGGTGTCCGCGCAGCTCGTTTACGTCCTCCAGTCCGCCCAGTGCCACGCGCACTAGTTCGCGTTTTAGCGCCTTTGCGATGGAGTTTGCCAGACTCGTTTTACCAACGCCCGGAGGCCCCGCAAAGCACAAGATTGCGCCGTTATTTACCTTGCCCGCGAAGCCTCGCAGCTGTAAAAGCTCGCGCAGAGCAAAATACTCCTCTATCCTATCTTTTGGTCTTTCAAGCCCGTAGTGATCGGCGTTTAGCTGCTTTGCGACCTCTTGCACGCTTAGCTTTTTGTTTGCCAGGTTTTCAAACGGCACCTCAACAACCCAGTCGAGGTAGCTTTGCGTCGTGTTGGCGTCGGCAGAGTCTGGATGCATGCGCGATAGTTTGTCGATTTGCTTTTTTATCTCCTTATACGCGTCCTCGCCCATAAATTTTTTCTTAGCTTCCAGCTTCTTACGGTACTCCTCGATCTCCTCTTCGCGGCTCGTATCGGAGCCAAGCTCTTGCTGGATCTGCTTTAGCTGCTCTTTTAGAAAATACTCCTTATTTACCTTATCGATCCTTGAGTGGACTTTGTTTTTTATTTCGCGCTGAAGCTTGTTTGCCTCGATCTCCTCGATGACGTAGTCGATAAGTTTTAGTAGCTTTTGCTCCAAATTTTCCTCGATGAAAAACTCGTACGCCGTTTTTTTCTTGAGCCTTAGCGAGCTTAAAATCAGATCGCAAACACGGCTGGGCTCGGCGCTCTCCTCTATCGTTTTTAAAAGATCCGGTGGGAAAAAGTGGCTAAGCGCGGCCAGATCTCGCACCTTTTCGCGAAGCACGGTTAGTAGCGCGTCGCTTTTGGTATTTTCTGGTCTTTTTTCGTGCAACACGTCCACGACCGCTTGCAGCGGCTTTGAGGATATTTTTGAGACTATGCGGCCTTTGCTCGTGCCTTGAAATAAAATTTTTACTCTACCGTCCGGTAGCGGTACTCGCCTCATCACGGTGCCGATGACGCCGGCGTCATAGATGGAGTCAAATTCTCGCGCGCCTTCGTTTTGCGCTTTCGTCGGCACGACTAGGATGGGACTCTGCGACTCGAGAGCCAAATTTAGTGCTTCGATATTTTCCTCGTCGCTTAAAAAAAGCGGCGTGATCATAAAAGGATACAAAAACAGCTCGTCTTCTACGATGACGGGCAGCTGCGCAGGGAACATTTTTGATTCGTAAATTTGCAAATTTAGCTCCTACTCAAACATTTTTCTATACCAAGGAAGCTGCGGAAGCACGATATTTGCGTCGTTTAGAGGCGAGGCTTGTACTTTTTCTTTATAAATTTGCGCCGACTCGTCTCTGCCCGTGCGCTCGTATAAATCCGCTATCTGCACGTCTAGGTTGTAGATAGCGAGTTTAAATTTAACCAGCATAGTTTCAATCAGCGGGCGATACTGCGTGTTTGGGTAGACGTAGAGAAATTTTTCTATCTCGGCGATACTGTCTTGCATTAGCTTTTGGTTGCGATTCGGTTGTGAAAATGAATCAAAATTTGCTTTTATCTTCAAATACTGCGCAAATTCGCTCCTAGGGCCGCTATCGCCGTATCTTTTAAGGTATTCATCGAGGTAAAAATTCGCCATCAGATACTCTTCGTCGTTAGCGTGAGCTTGGGCTAGGATTAGTAGCATTTGCTCCAAAAGCGGGCTAGCTACGTGCTCGCTAGACATAGCCGTGTAGTGTTTGTCGGCGCTTTCTAGGTCGCGATTTTTGATATCGCCGATGATCTCGGAGTACCATTGATCCGGCGTTAGATTATAAAGCTCGGTGTATTTGTCGGCACAACCGCCGACTAAACCAACAAAAAACACCGCAGATAAAAATTTGATCAAATTTTTCATACGTTCCCTTAAATTTTAAATTTTTTAAAACGGACTATTTTACCATTGTTTTTATTTCTTTTCGGTAAATTTGATTTCATTTATGCTTAAAAATAGGAAATTTTGGATACAATTCGCGTAAATAAAGTAAATATATAATTAAGGAGACGTATATGATTTTTCAAGTCAAAAGTCCGATTTTAGGCTTTGAGCACATCAAAAGTTATGAGTTAAAAGAATTAGATCAGTTTTTCATAAAGCTTCAAAGCATGGACGACGATACATCTTTCACCGCGATAAATCCGTATGCTTTGAGAAATTACGAATTTGAGATACCAACGTACTATCAGGAGCTAATGGATATAAACGATCAAAGCGAGCTAAGGATTTACAACATCATGGTTGTAAGCACTCCGATCGAGACATCAACGGTAAATTTCATCGCTCCTATCGTTTGCAATATGACAAATATGACGCTCTCGCAAATAGTCCTTGATGCATGGGCATATCCGATGTATAAACAGGCTGAAAAAATTTCGGATTTTATACAACAATAAAATTCCGCCTTTCTCCAAACAAAAGGATATAAAATGAAAAAGTTAGAAATTGTTCTGATTGTTTTATTTGCATTAAGCAGCTCTCTATTTGCTGGAACACACAAAGACCAAGACGGATTTAGTCACAATATTACAACCATTGAAAAAGAAAAAACTCGCATTGGTCGAGATGGATATATAGACAATAACGAAGAAAAAACCTTAACAAAAAGAACAATAGATGAGATAATCGGAGGAAAAAGATCTGAAAAAAAAGTAATCTATGGAGATATAGAGACTATCGGAGCTTCAATAGTTAAAACTAAAGGCAATAGTGACCAAGGCACTTACTACAACTATCAACCACGAGATCCAAGATATAATCCAACAGAAAAAACATCGATAACAACAGTAGAGTTTGAAAAAGAAGATAAGTCATATGGAACAAATTCCGCAAAAGCTACTTTTAACTTCTCGGACAGAAAAGATCAAACAGGAACAGATATAGATAGAAAAATAACAGGAGAAAAAATAATATTTGCCAGACTATACTGGGGAGCAAGTATAGTACAAAGGTGGTCGAAAGAGCAAAATAGCTACGAAAACACCATAAAAGAATACTTTAAAAATATCAAAGGATTTAATCAGATAAAATTTGGGTATCCTAATAGTACCGGAGGTATGAGTTATAAAACCCTACAAGCCTTAGAAAAAGATACGAAATGGTTTGGCTCGCTTACCAATTTGGGCTTTAGATTTCAATATCAAGCAAGCTATGATGTAACAGATATAGTTAAGAAAGCATTAGGCACAACATCACCAGGAAGAACCTTTAGCGCAGGAGACATAAAAGTTTTTGCTGGCACTCCACCGCGTGTTCCGGGCTTTGTGTCGCTATATAATCCAAGTGATCCTTTAGACGGAGTATGGTATAGAAATGTGGCCTCCCCTACCTATGGAGGATGGGCTTTGGTTATAGTTTATGATTTTGGAACCACAGAAAATCATAATATGAAACCAAAAGGTATCAATATATATGACGGTATAAAACCCTTAACCCCTCTATATGGCGATGCTAGTACAGAAATGGAATTTAAAGATTTTTATACTCCAATAAGCGGCAAATTTGATGCATCTTTAACAATTTTATCGTTTGGTGCAGCAAAAGAGGTATTAGCTGAAGATATCCAGCTGAAAAAAAACAAAAGCGACCAATACTCTGATAATAATTCAGTATTTGTTTCTGGCGCAGATTCAATAAACCCAAAAGGCTCTCAGTTTAATAGTACTATTGCTAGATTTAACAAACATATGAATCCAAGCAAGATATACAACGCAAGTATGGATTTGGATATATATGATATTTCTGAGTTAATGAGCCATGGCCAAACAAATGCCTATGCTAAATTGAGTGCAAAAGTTGTTACAAACGGTGGCTCTTCAATGGGAGATGAAGCTACAGTTGGGCTAGTGGCATTTTCTACAGACTTATATGTCCCAAATGTTTGCTATGAAGAAAAGCTACTTTATAAAAGAAAAAACGATAACGATGCAACTTTTAAAGAAGTTAGCACAATAAGCGGAACAAAAACCGTTTTAAAAAAAGATGATATTTTAAGAGTTCAGCTTAGCATAAAAAATAAAACAAATGAAAGAGTAGAAAAGCTATCAATAATTGCAAATATAGATCCGACAAACGGAACATATAAAGACAATAGCACATATATTCATAAGTATAATGTAGGAAACTCCAATTTCATACTCGGCTCTCATAACAAAGACAATAAAGATCTTCAAAAAAAGATTACAAATGGTATTAAAGTTAATGTAGGACAAGGCGCCGACAGTGGAAACGGTGGTAGACTTAATCCTACAGACAGTGCTTTTATTCAATATGATATATCATTAAATGAAAATTTTAAAGAGAGTACTTATAAAGCCACATTCTCCAACGAAGCATTAAATCTCAAATATAATGATGGAATAATTATAAAAAAATGCGAAAAGAAAGATTATTTCTTGTCTATTTTTAATATAGCCGGATTTAAGGCGGTCAATCATAATTTCGCCAAAAAAGGTGATTCAGAAAACCTTTATACTCAGCTTGCAGGAAAAGGATTTAATACAAAGATCGTCTATATGGACGAAAACTTAAAAAACAACGAAACCCCTAAAGGCCCATCCGAGAATTTGGATGTAAGCGTTGAGGTAGTTGAGGATTGTGGTGGAGGATCCATAATACCTAAAATAGAAGGTCTGAGATTTAACAAGAGTACAGGGATTATAGAGATACCAAAAGATAGGCTATTGATAAATAATGCTTATCCATCATTGACATTTAGATTATCCTATATAGATCCGGCTCAAGATCCTGTTATAGACCCTCAAAATCCTACTGCACCGCCTAAAAAGAAGACTATAGTAAACTGTTTTTCAGACAGATTCTCCATAAGGCCTGAAAAATTTATGATGTATAACACTTCATCTGGTAGCTTTTTAGGCGATTCAAATTTACAGAATTTAATAGGAGGAAGAAACTATGCCGAAACAGGAGCTGTAGCAGTATTTAATACAAATAATATAGCCACTGGATATACTAGAATTTTAGAAACCAAATCTACTGAAATAGCACCAGGAAAGGACCCTGCATTAGATATAGTTCAATTTGAATCAACTCCAAGTGAAATATGCAAAGATAACATAAGCTCGAGTGTATTATCAGAAATAGCAGGTCACAAAATAAGTGCTGATTTTAATATGGGCAAAGCAAAATTTTATAAATCCGGTGCAATAAATTTCTCTTACCCGGATATAGGCCCCGCTAAACTTGCACTACAAGACTCATCTTTTACGCTTGTAGACCGAGCCTCTGGTGATTGTATAGCTGGTAGCAATTCCACCACACCGAATACGGAAGGAAAAATAGGTTGTGATATTAAATCGACTTTTGACTTTACTTTCTTACCTAATGATATATTAATAGACAATGTAACTGTTTCAAATTTTGCAAACAATATGACATATACTTCAAGCGATCCAGGAATGTATGCTAAAGTATTGTTTAATGCTCAAGCAAGAATTGATGATGCGGGAAGAAGCATAGCTAGACTATATACAAAAAATTGTTATGCTAAAAATGTAAATTTTACACTAGATATAGACCAGTTAATACCTGAATATACAATAGATAATAATGGAAATAATATAACAGGTATAGCCCAATTAAAAAACGATCTTTTGTTTTTTGAAGATACAACCAATTTAGACATTAGAAAAACAACAACAGGCAATGGTGGTGCTGGTCAATATCGAATATTAAATACAGCCTTTAGTGATGCTACGGCAATCGCAAGTGGAGAAGTGAGGTTTAATTTTGATAAAAATATTACTGCGCCTAGAAACCCTTTTGCCGTAAATAGTAAAATTTTTGAATTTAAAAATATAAGTGATGCGGATTCGGTAGCGGGAGCAACTTACAAAAAACCCGATACAGCAAATGAAACAGAGGCTAATTTTTATTACGGAAGAGTATATGCTCCTAAAAAATCTGGTCCCAAAAAAGGTTTTGATCACAATGTATACTTTGGCGTATACTGCAATCTTTGCGATACAGACAAATATATTATAGCAAAAACCGCCGATTTATTTCCGGATCAAGCAAACTGGTTTGTCAATGCAGAACATGACGGCACCGATATAGGTCAAGTCAAAAGTTACAAGCCAAATTCTCCTTCTACGAATGTATCTGTAAAAAAATCCGTACAAGATGGTATTGAAAAAATATTTTTATCAAGCTCGATTCCAGGTTCTGATACCATAAAAATGGAAGCCTCTTCTTGGCTTTTATTTAACCAAGTTGATAAAGACGCAAAGACAAATGATTTTATAGTAGAATTTACAGATGGTACTGTATGGGGAGGACAATCCCTAAACAAAGAAGGCAAAAACAAAGCCGGAGTAGGTTCTGTGGTGGGCGGAAGTAAGCTAGAAGACATACCAAGTCAAACAAATAGAAGACTAGAATGGTGATAATATGAGGCGCGGGTTTTCTTTGCTTGAGCTTGTAGTTTCTATTGTAGTTATGGGAATAGTTTTTTTATCTATTCCCACAATAATAATACAAAATGCGAAAAACAATACATCAGCTATAATTCAACAAAGCGTAATGGACACTAAAACACGTATAGCTCTTATACTTAAAGCACCATGGGGTTGCGTAAACGACACCTCTCTTATAGGTAAACCTACTCCTATTTTTAATGGTAATCCTGCGGATAATTTCTATACAAAAAACGGGATTTTGGAAACCGATAGAAGGAGGTTTTCACCTGCATCGGGTGATAGCTGCCTACCTCCAACTGCAACTTCTCAAGGGGAAAAAAGCATAAGCTCATTTAATGATAAAAAAGGATTAGAATTTAAAGTTAATCCAGAATCTATAACTTACAACAGAGATAACATAGTAAGTGCAACAATGAGGACAGAAATTAACACAAAAGACATGACAGGAACAGCAAATAATAATATCAAAGTCATAGAAATAACAACAACCGCACACGCTAGTCCAGATATAAATATAACACTTAGAGCATATTCATCAAATATAGGCGATAGTCCTACTATACATACAAGATCATGGTAATGAAAAAAGCCTTTACACTTCTTGAACTAACAGTTGTTTTGACTATCACTGGAATTTTATCCGTTCTAAGCACAGATATAATACTAAATGTATATAAAGGCTATTTACAGAGCAGAGCAATAAACACTCTTGAGGCTCAAACAGAGATAGTATTAGAACAAATCTCTAAAAGACTTATGTTTCGCATAAAAGAATCGACAATCGGCAGAAAGCCCACAGGGGAATTTGTATCCACCTCTGATACAGGACTTAATCAAGACTACACTATATTAGAGTGGATAAGCTATAGTTATGAAAGTTTTCAAGATGGGGGATGGAGTGGCTTTATAGATCTTCAAAACGCAAATACTACTCCACCAGCTACACCAGGTGGTGGTGGTGGAAAGATAGAAACACCGGGTAGCAACCTAACCAGAGCAAACAATACAATATCAGATCTGACAAACAAAAAAGCCACACTTAATAACAGCACTGTCGGAATATACTTTAGGGGCTTTGGTGCAAAGGTAAATACATCATTTGGATATGACAAGACAAATGCAAAATCAATAGGGACAGTCAATACTACAACAGGTAGCACTACAAATTTGACTATGCCTACATATAAAGGAACCGATATATCAGAGTATTACTATCTACTCCATACAGCTTATGCTATTGTTCCCGGAGACCCTTCTGCCAATGGCGACTCTAATTTAGTATTGCGTTATAACTATCGTCCATGGTTATTAGGAGCCGACAATCAATATAATGGTAAAAATTCAAATGGTTCTATAATTGCCACAAATGTTACCAGATTTAATTTCACGGAAGTAAATGGTATGATAGTGCTTAAACTATGCATGAGAGATGCCGGCAGATCACTTCGTAATGGTGAAGAGGAAACTACCGTATGCAAAACAAAGGCTATATACTAATGAGACGCGGATTTACAATGGTCATGGCAATCTTTTTTATGGTTTTAGTAGCCACTCTTGGTACATTTGCGCTTAGTTTATCTTCCGCTACCGCAAAACACACTACCGACATATTTTTAAGAGAGCAAGCAGAGCTTTTGGCGCAAGGTGCTACAGAGATAGCGGTGCAAAATTTGCTAGGCATGACTTTTAGTGCAGCAAACTGCCCTGATTCCAATGGTAATAGAAGAATTGTAGATACAAATTTTACGCCAGATGGTGGCGACACATCTTTATTTACAGCTACTGTTGACGTAATTAAAATTTTTGGTGACATTAATGGTTGCGGTACCGCCATATCCACAGACGCATCCAAAGGCACAGTAATACTTGATGTTACGGTAACAGCAAATCAAAATATCACAAATACCCCTATTAGATTCCATAGGCGCACTATCCAAAAGCTCTAATATGTGCTATAATATGGCACATTTCTAATAAAGGAGCCATATAATGAACACAAGCATTGTAGGTAAACAATTTGAGCTAACAGACTCTATAAAAGGTTATGTAGAGAATGCATTTGATGCTCTTGGAAAATATAATCTAGACATCATTTCAGGGCGTTGCGTCATCTCGGCAGATGAAAAAAATGGTAAAAAGGGCTTTACGGTTGAATTTGCGATAAATTTAGCAAGAAAAGACACAATAGTAATATGTCAAAAAGACAAAGACCTTTACGCCGCAGTCGATCTAGCGCTCGAGCGCGCGTCAAAGGTGCTTCGCCGCGAGCACGACAAAAACACAACCGTCAAAAATAAAGACGACGGCAAAGCGGTTAGAGCTGCGATCGCCGACGAACATATAAACGAAGGCGAGGTAGATGAGATAATCCCTATGGAGCTTGAGCTATATAAACCTCTAGAGATCGAGGAGGCTATGCAAAAGCTAAAAGATAGCGATGCGCAGTTTTATGTATTTAACGATATGGACGCCAAAATGCGCGTGATCTACAGGCGCTCTGACGGCAAATTTGGACTTTATTAATCAAATTTAGGCGAGATAAACTCTCGCCTTCTTGCTTTTTCAAATACACAAAAACTACCAATCAAATTTCAATCATTTATTACCGACTTTGCGACGCATTGCTTAAATTTTAATGATAAGCAAATTTGTGTAACACCGATATGTAGTTTTAAAGACAAGGTTATCAAATTTAGCAAGATCAAATTTGAAAAGCTATTTTTAAATTTGATGATTGTAAGAGAAAATAGCCATTTTATATGAATTTTTTTATCAACCAAAACCCTATAAGCAACCACGCTCAAAACATGCAAATTTAGCCTCGTCAAGCTTCTAAGACTTTAACCACTAGGCATCAAGCCCAAATTTCGCCGCCAGCTTGTCGAGACTTAAAACTTCGTTAATTTTACACGATGCCCAAAACCGTACTTAACATCGACAGATTTTTATTTTGCAAAGATTGCTGTTTTTCTAGCAAGGAGTTGCTTTGCAAACTAGCTCGTAGCTCTTTTTCGTATTTAGTTAAGAGATCATCAAGTACGGTTTCAAGCTCATCTCTTAGGCTTTTTTTCATATCGGTATTTAGCCCTAGAGCCTCCATCAGCTCCTCTTTTTTGATGCTTAGCTTTTCCTGGATTTTTTGTTCGTTCATCTGCGATAAAAATCCAGCCGCGCCAAGCTCGGTAAGTGTTCTTTTAAACCCCTCGACATCAGGCTCTTTAGAGGTTTTTACCTGCACGGTAGCTTTTTTGAGCTCCTGTTCAAAGTCGCCCTCTTTTGCCGCTTTTGCACTCTTTTCAGCAACTTTTTGCGCAAGTTCGGCCAAAATCTTTTGGATAAATTTTTGCTCTTCGATCGTCATTTCGCATCCTTTATAAAAGATACATTATCGCAAGCAAATTTTATTCCTTAGCTCTATCTGCGATAAATTTAGCAAATTTTTCATTATCGTTTGGACAGTCTACAACGTCGTAAAAATCAAATTTTAGCTCGTCTGCGATATGGCGAAATTCCTTTGACAGCTCAAAAACGGTTTCAGAGTTATCGATACAAAACGATATCGGATAAACGAGCGCTTTTTTGTCTTTTAACTCGGCTAAAACCTGATTTAGCGATGGTTCGAGCCACTTTACGGGGCCTAGCTTTGACTGGTATGCGAGCAAAATTTGCTTAAATTTAACTCCTCGCTTTTCCAAAATTTCGGTTAAAATTTGAACGTGACGCTTGACATGCTCCTCATAAACGTCGCCCGCATCGATCATCTTTTGCGGCAAAGAGTGAGCCGAAAATACCAGCGTTATCTCGCCTGAGTTTAGATTACGCGCAGCTTTTTCGATGTCGTCCGCGATTACCTCATTATATCTCTCATCCTCAAAAAACGGCTCGATGATTTTTACTTTCGCCTTTAAATTTAGCTCGGCTCGCGCCTTTTCAAAGTCGCTTATACTAGACGTTACGGTCGTAAACGAATGGTGCGGATAGAGAGGAAAAACGACGATCTCCGAAGCCTCCGTAAACTCAGCCAAAACATCTTTCGCAAAAGGCGGCGTGTAGTTCATCGCAAAGGCTACCGCCGTATCATCGTCTAAAAAATGCGAAATTTTACCGCACAGTCTTGCCGTAAGCTCGCAGATAGGCGATTTGCCGCCGATTTGACGGTAGTTATTTTGCGCGGCTTTTAGGCGAGACTTGGTTATCATAAATGCTACAAATTTGCGCAAAAGCGGGCTTTTTATCCCCAAGATATACGGGTCGTTAAACATATTTTTTAAAAAAACTCCAACCTCGCTAAGGTCGTTCGGTCCGCCCATATTTAGTAGCAAAATAAGTCTCATTCGCAAATCTCCTGAGCCTTTAGGGCGTCTTCGAGCGTGCTTAGATCGCTTTTTGCGCCGCAACATGCCTGATAAAACTCGTTTAGTAGCGCTTTAATCGGCAAAACGTCGCCGTAAACCTTTAAATTTTGCTGCCCGTCAAGCGTGTATTTGTTTAGCTTAAGGCCCAGCATATCACCGAAATACACGCCCCCATTCGCGGCAAATTCGATCGTAAAGCGTTCTGCTTTAAAGCGCTTTGAGTTGTGGATACTAGCTAGCGTCTGGTTTTTAAATTTAAGCTGGAAAAGCGAGTCGGTTTCGCTTCTTTTATCGTCGTTTTGGATTGAAACTTTATTGCTAAAGATTATCTCGCTACCCGTTATGAACCTTGCAACATCGATGTTTTGTAAAATTTCAAGCTGCAAATTTACGCCCCTACTAAACCCTCGAGCGATATTTATCGAAAAAATATCTTTTTCTTTGGCGAGTTCTTTTTTTATAGAGGCGATAACGGGATTAAATCTATCTATAAAAGCCACATAAGCGCCTATATTTTGGGATTTAAAGCAGTATTTTAGCTCCCTTATCTCGCCTGATTTGCAAAGCCAAGGATCAAGCATGATAAATTTTATAAAATTTAGGCATTTAGGTATCAAATTTAGATATTTGTGCGTATCAGTGACGATAAGAGCGTCGATGCGCACGGAGTCCAAAAGGTCGTTTATATTATCGTAAAAAGGAATCCGTCCGCAAATTTCGCTATTTTTAACGCCGTCAAAAATCGCCGCCAGCTCGAAGTGTTCGGAGCGACGAAGCTCGTTATAGTAGTGCTTCGCGTCGTTTCCAAATCCTATTATCGCAACTCTTTTTTTCATAATCTTTTTTCCAAATTTTAATGTTTTTTAGACAATTATAGTAAAAAATAGTAATTAAACGGATAATGCGAGCGATTTTTAAATTTTACCGACGCCTTTTTATAGCGGGCCTCAAACAAGTTTTATTAAATTTATGCTAAAATCAGCCCTATTTTAAAACTTTAATCAGGAATAAAACGATGGATATTAGAGAGGCTTATTTAAATTTTTTCGCAAGCAAAGGTCATGAGATCATCCCGTCCGCGCCGCTAGTGCCAAACGACGCTACGCTGCTTTTTACAAACGCGGGCATGGTGCCGTTTAAGAGCATTTTTACCGGCGAAGTACCGCGCCCTACCCCGCCGATCCGCACGAGCTGTCAGACCTGCATCCGCGCAGGCGGCAAGCACAACGACCTAGACAACGTCGGCTACACCGCGCGCCACCACACGTTTTTTGAGATGCTGGGCAATTTTAGCTTCGGCGAGTATTTCAAAAAAGACGCGATCGCGTATGCGTGGGAGTTTGTAACGCAGGTGCTAAAACTACCAAAAGACCGCCTCTACGTCACCGTTCACGAGAGCGACGACGAGGCGTTTGCGCTATGGGAGCAGCACATCGCAAAGGAGCGCATTTATAGATTCGGCGATCACGATAACTTCTGGCAGATGGGCGATACGGGACCGTGCGGACCGTGCTCGGAGATCTTTTACGACCAAGGCGGCGAGCACTTTAACACGCCTGAGGACTACATGGGCGGTGACGGCGACAGATTTCTTGAAATTTGGAACCTGGTTTTCATGCAGTACGAGCGCAGTAGCGACGGAAAGCTAACTCCGCTACCAAAACCGAGCATCGACACCGGCATGGGCCTTGAGCGCGTCACGGCGATAATGGAAGGCAAATTTAGCAACTACGATAGCTCGCTTTTTATGCCTCTTATCGAAGAAGTCGCAAAGCTCTGTGGCAAGCCTTACGCCTATGAGAGCGGCGCTAGCTACCGAGTCATCAGCGATCACATCCGCTCGGTGACTTTCCTGCTAGCCCAAGGCACTACATTTGACAAAGAGGGCCGCGGCTACGTGCTTCGCCGCATCCTTCGCCGCGCGATCAGGCACGGATATTTGCTGGGCATAAAAGAGCCATTTATGTACCGCCTCGTCGATAAAGTCTGCGAGCTAATGGGCGGCCACTACGCCTACCTAAACGAGAAAAAAGCGGCGGTAAAAGAGCAAATCAGGCTCGAAGAAGAAAGATTTTTAGCCACGATAGCAAGCGGACTAGAGCTTTTTGAGAGCGAGCTAGCGCGCACGAAAGATATTTTTAGCGGCGAGGCTGCGTTTAAGCTTTACGATACGTTCGGCTTCCCGCTAGATCTAACGGCCGATATGCTACGCGAAAAAGGACTCAAAGTCGATGAGGCAAAATTTGACGAGCTAATGAGCGAGCAAAAAGCGCGCGCTAAAGCTGCTTGGAAAGGCAGCGGCGACAAGAGCGCAAAGGGCGATTTTAAGGTGCTTTTAGAGAAATTCGGCGAAAACAAATTTAGCGGCTACGAGGAGCTTGAGCGCACGAGCAAGGTTTTAGCGCTGCTTGACGAGGATTTTAAAGAAACTCAAATTTTAAAAGCAGGCGAGCAAGGTTGGGCGATGTTTGACGTTACGCCTTTTTACGCGCAAAGCGGCGGCCAGGCAGGTGACAGCGGCGAGATCGTAGGCGCGTCCGACATACTAGATACGCAGAAGTTTTTCGGACTAAATTTATCAAACGTCGCAGTAAAAAAAGAGCTTAAAGTCGGCGACTCCGTGAAGCTAAAAGTAAGCGAGCAAAGAGCCGAGATCGCGCGTCACCACAGCGCCACGCACCTGCTCCACTCTGCGCTTAGAAGCGTGCTAGGAACGCATATCGCACAGGCCGGATCTAGCGTCGAGGCAAACAGACTCAGATTTGACTTCTCGCATCCAAAGGCAGTGACGGCGGAGGAGCTAACGAAGATCGAAAATTTCGTAAATAGCGCAATCGCCGAGAGTATCGCAGCAAAAACGGAGATAATGGATGTCGAAGACGCCAAAAACAGCGGCGCTATCGCTCTTTTTGGCGAAAAATACGCCGACAAGGTGCGCGTGCTAAGCTTCGGCGAGGTTAGCAAGGAGCTTTGCGGCGGTACGCACGTGGCAAATTTAAGCCAAATCGGCGCGTTTTTCATAACTAAAGAAGGTGGCGTGAGCGCGGGCGTGCGCAGGATCGAGGCCGTATGCTCTAAGGCCGCGCTAAATCTAGCAAAAGCCTGGCGCGGCGAGATCGAAGAGCTAAAAACCGAGCTAAAAAGCGCCGAGCCTATGAATGCGGTAAAAAAACTAAAGGCTGAGATAAAGAGCCTAAAAGACAAGACCAAGCAAGCCAAAGACGCGCACGCGCTAGCCGTGGTAAACGTAAATGAGACCAAGCTTTGCGTTGCGGTGATTGACGGCGGCGACATAAAGGCGACGATAGACGAGTTTAAAAACGAGAACGAAAAGGCCGCGATCCTACTCGCACAAGTAAACGAAGAGGGCAAAATCGCTCTGGCCGCAGGCGTGAAAAACGCGCCGTTAAAGGCTGGCGAATGGGTCAAATTTACGGCTCAAATTTTGGGCGGAAACGGCGGCGGCAAGGATGATTTCGCCACCGCAGGCGGTAAAAACGTACTTGCGATAGAGGATGCGATCAGGCAGGCGTTTGAGTTTGCTAAAATCAAGCTGGAAAAATAAGCTTGGCGTCGGTCAAATGCAAGAAAATCGCTTAAATTTGACCGCGGTTTTTGCGACGTAAAATTTAGGCAAAATTTTGACAGCCAAATTTGACGCCGCAAAGCAAATCCAAAATTTGCATTTTGCGAACCGAGATAAAATTTAAAGGAAAAAATAAGTTTATGAGTTTATTTTATTCGCGCGTTTTGGCGCCGAGTCTTATCGCCGTCAAATTTGCTATAGCGCGAGAAAATTTTAAATCAAAGGGGACAAATGCCCGAATTTAACATAGCTTTTGCAAAGATTAGCAGCGCCCTACCCTTTATCCACATCCTCTCCGTGGTTGTTTTTATCGGATTTCAAGCAAATTTTTTACTCATTGCTAAATTTTTTATGAAAAATATCGAAGGCGACACGCAAAAATACCAAACGATAATCTCCATGCTAAAGCGCCTTGGCTGCGCGATCTACGGCTCGATCGCCGTCATGGGCGTAACCGGCGCGATACTAGCCAAACAAAACGCTATCAAAAACGCCGATCCGATGCTAAACACGATTTTAACGACGAAATGGGCGATCTGGGGATTTTTATTTTTAAACGTTATTTACGTCACGTACCGCCTAAACAAAGCCTCAAAATCTCTACAAAATAGCGAATACATCGAGCTTCACGAGAACCTCATAGTTACGATTTATTATTTCATCCCGCTAAACGTGGCGTTTGCGCTGCTGGCGGCGTATCTTGGCGTATCTTATAGGGAGTTTTGATGATTATTTTGGCTTCGAGCTCAGTCACTAGAGCTAAGGTCTTGCAAGATCACGGCGTTAAATTTGAGCAGGTTTTTTTCGACTACGACGAGGGCGGCGTAGATAAAAATTTACCGCCGCACGTTTACGTCCAAAAGATCGTCGCGGCAAAAAAAGAGCAGTTTTTAAAGGCGAATGAAAATGCAAAAAACGTAGTTTTAGCCGATAGTGTCGTAGTATGTGGCGGTAAAATTTTAGGCAAAGCTAAAGACGAACAAGAGGCGCTAAAAATGCTACAAATGCAAAGCGGCAACGTCGCTAGGATCGTAACCGCGATGATATTTTTAGGCGAGAAATTCGAGCTTTTTAACGTAAGCTTTGCCGAGTATAAATTTGCCAAATTTGACGAAGCCGACTTGCAAAACTACCTATCGGGCGATCTTTGGCGGGGCAAGGCAGGAGCCATGACGATAGAAAATTTCAACAAAAAATACATCCTAAGCCAAAACGGCGAAACTAGCACCGCAATGGGGCTAAACGTGAAAATTTTAAAGGCGTTTTTATGAGAATTCTAGCTTCTATTTTGTTTATTATCTTTGTTTCGCTGAGCGCGGCGTTTGTTTATCTTTATTCGCAAGTCACCTTTGATGCGTCAAATATTATTGATTTTAAGCCAAAGCTCACGACTCAAATTTACGACAGAAACGGCGAACTCATCGCAAATATCTTTGACGAAAACAGGATCTACGTCAAATACGAGGACATCCCGCCGCGCGTCATAGAGGCGCTGGTAGCTATCGAGGATACGAGTTTTTTTGAACACGGCGGCGTAAATCCTGAGGCCATCACGCGAGCTATCGTTAAGGACATAAAGGCGGGCAAACTAGTCGAGGGCGCGAGCACGCTCACGCAACAGCTCGTTAAAAACATGGTGCTCACCAGAGAAAAAAAGCTAACTCGCAAGGTCAAAGAGATGATCATCTCGATGAAACTGGAAAACGAGCTAACCAAAGAGCAAATTTTAGAGCGCTATCTAAATCACGTCTATCTAGGACACGGCTATCACGGCATAAAAACCGCGGCGAAGGGATACTTTAGAAAGGAGCTTGACGAGCTCACGCTAAAAGAGATCGCTATCCTAGTGGGCTTACCAAAAGCGCCTAGCACCTACGATCCGACCCGCCACCTAGATCTATCTCTAAGCCGCGCAAACAACGTAATCTCAAGGATGAACGCGCTAGGTTGGATCAGCGACGCAGAGTACAAAGCCGCGCTAGTCGAGCAGCCCGTAGTTTTTGACGATACTCTCACGCAAAACAAAGCCCCGTATATCGTGGACGAGGTGCTAAAAGAGGCCTCAAAGCGCTTTGAGGATATAAAAACCGGCGGCTACGTCATCGAAACCAGCGTTGATTTAAAGGTGCAAGATATGGCGTCCGAGGCGCTAAAATACGGCTACAACGAGATACTAAAACGCAACAAAGACGCAAACGCCAGTATCCTAAACGGCGCTATCGTCGTCACTCTACCAAAAACCGGCGAGGTGCTCGCGCTAGTTGGCGGCGTAGACTACGCCAAAAGCAGCTACAACCGTGCCACGCAGAGCACCCGCCAGCCGGGCTCTAGCTTTAAGCCCTTTATCTACCAGATCGCCCTAGACATGGGCTACTCGCCGATGAGCAAGGCTGCCGACATATCAAGGGTCTTTAACGAAGGCAGCCAGTACGAGTGGCGCCCGAAAAACTATAGCGGCGGCTTCCAGGGCTATATCACGCTGCGCGAGGCCTTGCGTCAGTCGCGCAACCTCGCCACGATAAATTTACTCGACGAGATCGGGCTTGATACGGCTTATAAAAAACTATCCGAAATGGGCTTTAAAAACATCCCTAAAAACCTTTCCATCGCGCTTGGTAGCTTCGGTATCTCGCCGTTAGAGTTTGCCAAATTTTACTCGATGTTTCCAAACGGCGGCGAGATCGTGGAGCCAAGCCTGATAAAACGCATCATAAATTATCAAAATTTAGAAGCGGTTTTTGAGCCTGAGCGGACGTTCGTCACCGAGCCCGAGCAGGCCTATCTGATGACTGACATGATGAAAACGGTCGTGGAGCGCGGCACGGGACAAAGCGCTAGGCTAAACGGCGTGCAAGTCGCGGGCAAGACGGGCACAACAAATAACAACGTCGACGCGTGGTTTTGTGGATTTACGCCTGAAGTAGAGGTGGTCGTGTGGTACGGCAACGACGATAATACGCCGATGAGAAAGGTCGAGGGCGGCGGACGTACGGCAGCTCCGGTGTTTAAGAAATTTATGGAAAGCTATATGAAGGAGTACCCGCTAAAACAAAAAACTTTCATCGAGCCAGAGGGCGTCTTTCACACTGCGTACGAGGGCTTGATCGAAGTCTATACGAAGATCTCGCCGGTACCAAAACAAGACGCGCAAGATACGCTGATAAAACAAGACGATGAGGGGCTGATTTTCTAAATTTGCTAAAAATATCGGCTAAATTTGAGCATTTTAGGGCGTAAATTTAGCCGTTGCTTCGTCACATTTAAACTAGCTTGCCAAAAAGCTACGACAGCCTAAATCTTCCCTCAAATTTAAGCCCTCTTTTATGGTCTAATTTGATTTTTTCGTAGATATAAGGCAAATTTGAGCTCGCTTTTTTATAGTTTAGTCGCGTTAAATTTAGCTGTTATTTTTACATCTCCAAGATAAAACTTAAGAAACAAAAACAGCGACGTTTTAAAATTTAAATACTACGTTTTGCCGCCGCTTGGCAAATTTAATCAGACAAAAAGTCAAATTTAATGTCAAATCGCCTTAAATTTGACCCATTTGCCGTAAAATATCTTCGGATAAAAAGATAGCGCCGCGTCCCGCACGAGCCTAGGCCCGGTACAAAGCCAAAAGTATGGCGATTAACCTCAAATTTAGCCCGAGCTTTCAGGCTAAATTTGAGCGGGTTTCAAAAGCAAAAGAGGATAAATTATTCCACGAGCTTCATCTGCTCGGCGCAGATGGCCTTCCACGAGCTTTGCAAATTTGAGCCGACGCACTCCTGTAGATACGGCTTTGCTTCGCTTTCGCGTTTTAGTTTGATGTAGATTTCCGAGATCTGAGCTAGCGCGCGCAGCCTGTTTTCGGGATCTAGGCGCGTATCTACGAGCTCCTGCGCGGCTTGCAACGCCTCGCCTAGTCTATCCAGCTTGCTTAGCGAGCCGATGTACTCAAAGTCGATTTTCGGGCTAAAGGTGGCTATATGTAGGCGTTTTTGCAGATCGATCGCCTTTTTGGCGTAAACCGACGCGTTTAAAAAGTCGTTCGCGCCGTACGTCGCCTCAGCCATGCGGTCGTAGAGCTCGATGACCTTAAAGTCGTTTTTGCGTAGCGTCTCGACGGCCGTTATCGTCGCGGCGGCGTCGGTGAGCCTACCTAGCCCCATCAGCGCCTCAAATCTATAAAAAAGCACGGGCGAAACGTCGGCGTACTCCTGCCTAGACGCGATAGCCAGCGCCTCGTCGGCCACGCGCAAGGCGTCGTTATACTTCTCCGTCTTTATCAACACGGAGGCTAGTTTGATGAGCCACTCCACGCGGTCGAGCATATCGGGCGTCGAGATATTTTGCGAGGCGAGCTCGTGCGCGGCGGCAAAACGAGAGAGGCGCATATAGCAGTCAAAGAGCTTAAATTTAGCCCCGATTTTCTCGCCTACGCCGTAGTTTTCGGTCAAATTTACAGCCGTAACGCAGTCGTTTTGACGGATGGCTTCATTTGCCAAATTTAACGCCGCCTGATCCAAGACAGCACTAGCGTCCGTATCATTTAGATCGCGCACGGCCTGGGTATAGCGCAGGACGGAGTCAAATTTACGCTCTTTTAGATAGAGCGCGACCTGTTCTTTTAGCGCCTTAGCGCCGACGTCCGTTTTTCCGTATTTGTCGATGAGCGCGTCGTAGTGCTCGTGTAGCTTGGTCGCGTTACTCTCGTCGTTTCTAGCGAAAAATAGCTTATCTAGCGCATTTTGCACAATGGCGGCATACTGCCCGTCCGCAAACTCGCTTTGGTATCTTTTTAGGTATTCGTATGCTTTTTGCGTGTCAGGCGTGCCGGTTAGCGCGATGCCTAGATTTTTCAGCACGGTTTCGTAGTCATCGTCGTTTTTATTTAGGCGAGCGAGCAAAATTTCATAAATTCTTGCTGCGATATCGTCCATATTTTTCTCGTGAAATACCCCGGCCAGCGTCATTAGCTTGGACGCGTCGTTTAGCAGGTACTCTTGATTTCTGTTTAAAATTTTGAGCATAAAGTCCTTGGCGCGGTCAAATTTGGCCTTGTCGATGCTGCCCTGCACGAGGCTCAGGGCCGCACGGCTAGCGACGTCTAGCGTCTGCGCCGAGTATAGCACATCCTCGTACATCTTTACCGCCTCGTCCTGTCTGCCCGTGACGTAGAGCCTGTCGGCAAACTCAAGGACTGCTAGCTTGGTAAAATTTGAGTTTGGATGCTCGTTCATGAGGATATCTAGCGTGTAGTTCGCGTCGCTAACAAGCTCCTGCCTGAGGTAGGCTTTGGTCACGAGATAGAGCACCTCGGGGTAGTTTTCGTCCGACACGAACCGCCTCATCCACGCGCGACCCTCGCTCGCGACGTCTGCCGCGCCAAGGCCCTCGAAACTATTTTGCGAGTCTAAAATTTTATCCAAAGCGCGCAGTCTGTATAGCAAAAACTCGCTGGCAAAAATGCTGTTTGGATAGCGCCTTAGCGCTGTCTGGATCGTGGCTATCGTATCGTCGTAGCGCTTGGCGTCGTAGCTTTTTTTGACGTCTAGATACATGTTTATATCGTTGCTATCGCCGCTTTCTATCGGGGCTTTGTTTAGATCGAGCGGTCCGACGCTAGGCGCGGTCATCTGCTCAAATATCGGGGCGAAATTTATCCCCACGTTTGTTTGCTTTTTAAATTCGCTTAAATTTTGATCTATCACGATAGCGTGGCGTTTGGCTGCGCCGCCGTTTTTACTAAACGGCACTGTGGACGCGCCGTAAAGAGGCTCGCTAGACGAGATCAGGCGAGAGCTCGCGCGCGGCACGACATAGACGCGCATACCGCCCTTTTCCTCGCGAAATCTCACTTCAGCCAGGGCTAAAATTTTATCGTCGACTTTCGGCAGTGCGCCGCCGGCAACGTCGCAAAAATAAAGCTTGCGGTCGTAGGCGAGAATCTCCTCTTTGCAGACAAATTCCTTCTCGTCGCTGATGTTTATCACGGTGTAGGGCCTGCCGTCCTCTGCGCCCGAATTTACGCTAAGGCTAAAAGAAAACGCCAAAATCGGTAAAAAAATCAAAAAATATTTTCTCATGCGGCCATTATACCCTTTTTCGTTTAAAAAGCGCTATAAAAGCGAATATCACGCGCTTTTGAGGCGATTTTTTTACTAAATTTTCACGCATTTGGATAAAATTTTATTTAGCCTAAATTTAACTTTGGCATAGAGGAGAAATTTGGGTTTTGAAGTAGCGAGGTTGCGGGCAAATTTACCCGCCTCACGCCAAAAAGCTCCGCCCGCTACGTCAAATTTGACGTAGCAAACCCGGCTTTTGTGATTAAATTTATAAAATTTGCCCGCCTCGGCAGATAAATCTATATGTCAAATTTGACTGATTGCCGCTACGCCTCTTTTGATATCTTAACGAGCTTAAACGCGTATCCGCTAAATTTCGCCCTGCAAAGCGCGACCGTGCCCTTCATCTGCGGCTCTAGCTTAAATTTAGCCCTTATTTCTACGCCCTTAGCCTGCACGCTCACTATATCACAGTCTTTTACCTTTGCGGCCGCGGCAAACGACGCCGAGCCGATTAGCTCTTTTGGCTCGCCGCTCAAATTTGACCCGTCCGCCTCATCCATAAAAAACACGACACTACCGTCAAAGCTCTCGGGTTCTTTTAGCGGAGCTAGCTCGCCGTCCGTTTTAAACTCGCCCTGCTTGCCGTCAGCCAAAACGACGTTTTTGCCGAGCATTTGCAAAAACTCGAATATATTTTTTGCGTCCGCGTGCGCCAAAAAGGAGCTATCGATCACGATATTTTCGCACTCCTCTAAAAACTCCGCGATCTGCTCAAACTCCTCCTCGCCGACGTTGCACTCGCCGCTTAGGTATCCTTCGTCAAGACCCTCAAAATATTCGTGCGTTTGCTCGTCAAATTTAGACGCGTCAAGCGAGTATTTGCAAAGCAAAGCCAGCACGTAGCTGGCCGATCCGATCTCGCAGCGAACGAGATTTTCAGTACCTAAAATTTTATCCTCAAAGCAAGAAATATATAAAAATTCATTTTGCTTTATCTGCTCCGCTAGCTGCGGATTTTGCTCGCAGAGCAAGCTTGCCAGGCTCAAAGTTTTTGCATTTCTAAATTCGCCGAATTTCATCGTTTATCCTTTAAATTTAGCTTGGATTTTATAAAAATTTGTTTTAAGAGGGGGTAAATTTGCGCCGATTAGACGCAAAATTGATTATTTTTCTAGGCCGAATTTGACGGCTGCTTTAGCAAGCTCGAGAGTAGCGTCTACGAATTTATCTTTTTTCGTCGCATACGGTAAAAATAGCGGTATCTCCGTGCAAGCCGCGATATATGCGTCAGCCTCGATAGCCGCGATCGTATCGTTAAAGAGACCCACGTACTCTTTTAGCTTGTTTGCTTTTGCGCCCTTGTAGATGCAGTCCATGATGTTTGTCATCAAATTTTCGGGGATTTTCACGCGCTCTAGGCCTGCGGCGATCAACTCGTTTTCGTAAATTTTAGCTGCGGTCGTACCGGTAGTGGCGATGACGGCGATCTTTTTAGCGTGCGGGAAATTTGACTTTATCGACGCGGTCGCGATTTTAGCGATGTGCAGGATATTTACGCCGCACTCCTCCGTTAGACGCTTGGCAAAATAGTGAGCCGTGTTGCAAGCTATGCAGATAGCCTCACAGCCCGCGTTTTTGAGCCTCGTCGCGGACTCTTTCATAAAAGGAAACGGATCCTCGCCTCCATGCAGGATATACGCCGTGCGGTCCGGGATCTGCGGGTGGTTATCGATGACGATAGGGATGTTGTCCTGGTCTTTTGCGGCGTTTGTGAGTTCTACGATCTTGGCGTACAGATCTATCGTAGCTAGCGGTCCCATACCGCCTAAAATTCCGATTCGTTTCATGAAAAAGTCCTTAAATTTAAAAAAGCCGAGAGTGAAGTCTCGGCTAAATTTAGCTCAAAATTCTTAGAGAAGAACAGGAGCGATGAGGAATGCTAGCACAACCGAAAGAGCAACCATGATGGTGCCAGGCACGAAGAATGAGTGGTTAAATACAAATTTACCGACTCTTGTTGTACCGGTATCGTCCATAGCGATAGCGCCCAAAGTCGTAGGATACGTAGGAAGTACGAATAGTCCTGAAACAGCGGCAAATGAAGCTACTAGGATCCAAATTTGACCTGAGTTTTCAGGCGTAGTCATACCTAGCGCAGCAGCGACCGCAGGCATCATAACGCGAGTGGTTGCGGCTTGAGAGTATAGTAAGCAGCTTAGGAAATACAGCGCGACGGCTAGTATAAACGGATACTGCGTAACGACGTTTTTAGCTACCTCTTTGATGCTATCGATGTGGCCGTTAACGAAAGTAGTGCCTAGCCATGCGATACCGATGACGCATATGCACGCATTCATACCGCTTTGGAAAGTGCTGGTTGAAAGCAATTTGCTAGTGTCGATCTTACAAAGCGTAGCGATAAGGAAGCCGATAGTAAGCATAAAGCTGATAATAGCAGCGTCTCTAGAAAGGATAGGTTTTGCCACGATGCCAAGGCTCTTTGAAATAACAAGCGCATAGCAAACGACGACTAAAACGCCGACGGCAAATATCGCAACCGATCTTTTCGCATAAGGTTTTAGAGCTTGATACTCTACCTCTTTTATCTCAGCGACCGCACCTCTAGCTAGTCTATCTTGATAGATAGGATCTTTTGAGAGGTCAAGATCGTAAAATTTATTTACGATAAAGGCCGTAATTATCATAGCTACGAAAGTAGTAGATATGCAGATGAAAAGTAGCATCGGATAGCTAACGCCAAGAGGCTCGCAAACGCCAGTCATAGCAACGAAAGCCGCAGATATAGGGCTAGCAGTGATCGCTACTTGAGACGAAACGACCGAAAGCGCAAGAGGCGCGCTAGGTTTGATGTTTTGCGTTTTAGCAACCTCTACGATAACAGGGATCATAGAAAACGCAGTGTGACCCGTACCTGCTAGGATCGTAAGCAGATAGGTAACGATAGGCGCTAGGTAGTTGATTTGTTTTGGGTTTTTGCGCAAAATTTTAGATGCGACCTGAACCAAATAATCAAGTCCGCCCGCGACTTGCATCGCAGTGATGGCCGAAATAACGGACGCGATGATTAAAATAACGTCCATCGGGATATCTTTCATATCCACTTTCATACCAAGCATCGCCAAAATAACGACGCCAAGACCACCGGCGTAACCTACGCCCATACCGCCTAGCCTAACGCCTAGGTAGATACCTCCGAGTAGGACTATAATCTGTAAAATCAGCATTATATCCATAGGAAAACTCCTTGTATTAGATTTTTTTACTTACTAAATTTAAAAGGCGCCGAATTCAACTTCGGCGCTTTAAGACTTTTGCTCAGTTATTTGCCCATATGAGGGTTTAGCATATTTTTAGGCTCTAGGATCTTGTCTATCTCCTCTTTTTTCAAATATCCTCTCTCCAAGCAAATATCGCCCACGGCTTTGCCTGTTTGCAATGCTTCTTTAGCGATGCTTGCAGATTTTTCGTAGCCGATGTATGGATTAAACGCAGTCACGATACCGACTGAGCCGAGTACTGATTTTAGGCATGCCTCAGGATTTGCAGTTAGTTTTCTGATTGCTTTTTCGGCTAGAGTTTTCATCGCGTTTTCTAGGATAAATATAGAGTTAAATAGCGCGTAAGCGATGCCCGGCTCAAATGCGTTTAGCTCAAATTCGCCTCTCTCGCTGCAAAGCATGATAGTTACGTCGTTGCCCATTACCTCATAGCACGCCTCGCCTACGACCTCTGCGATGACAGGGTTTACTTTACCAGGCATGATGGAGCTACCAGGCTGCATCTGAGGTAAATTTATCTCGCCAAGACCGCATCTTGGACCTGAGTTCATTAATCTTAAGTCGTTTGCGATCTTGCTTAGGCGAACGGCTGCGGTTTTTAGCGCGCCGCTAACGTGAACGAAATCGGCAGTGTCTTGAGTGGCTGCGATGAAATCATCTGCAGGTTTAAAATTTACGCCGGTGATTTGGCTCAAAATTTTATGAACGGCAGCTTTATAATCAGGGTGGCAGTTGATGCCCGTACCGATAGCAGTTGCGCCCATGTTTAGCACAGCCATAGACTCTCTTGCGGCGGTGATTTTTTCGATATCGCTTTTGATGTAGCTTGCAAATGCGTTAAACGTGTTGCCAAGCGTCGTAGGAACGGCGTCTTCCAGCTCGGTTCTACCCATTTTGATGATATCTTTAAAGTCTTTTGCCTTGGCTTCTAGCTCGTTTTTAAGTAGCTCCATAGCCTTTAAAAGATCGGTTAGTTTAGCGTATGTAGCGACTTTGATCGAGCTTGGATAAGTGTCGTTGGTGCTTTGGCCTAAATTCGTATGGTCGTTTGGATGCAGATACTGATATTCGCCTTTTTTGTGGCCAAGGCTTTCAAGCGCGACGTTTGTTATAACTTCGTTCGCGTTCATATTGGTGCTAGTTCCCGCGCCGCCTTGAATCATATCTACTACGAATTGATCTAAATATTTACCCGCGATCAGCTCGTCGCACGCTTTTGCGATGGCGTCGGCTTTTTGCGCGTCTAGAACTCCGACTTCTTTGTTGGCTAAGGCCGCAGCCTTTTTGATTTGAGCAAATGCCTTAACGAAATACGGATAATCTTTAAGCGGTCGTCCGCTCATGTGGAAATTCTCAAGCGCCCTAAATGTTTGTACGCCGTAATATACATCATCAGCTATCTCTAGCTCACCTATGAAGTCGTGTTCTCTTCTGGTTCCCATAATGGTACTCCTTGTGATGAAATTGAATAGTGAAACTATAGCGCAATTAAACTGATATTTAAATTAAAAGTTTAATTTTATATTTATTTTTTTATTACTATTTTGTTATTTTAATATATCCATGTGAACTTAATTTATCTTTAAAATATCCTAAATAACGCAATAATTTTTGCTTTTAAATATTATACATTTTTTAAACACGAGTAGTAAATGTATGGGATAGTGTTTCTAAAATTTAAATTATTAACTTTTTGTTTTACTATTTTATACTTATAACAAAGCTTAACTTAAAATGTTATATTAATTTTTCTTGAAAGAGGTTGATGGTTTAAATTTTGATTTTTTGAGTGGCTTGACGGCTATAAATTTTATATGGTTTTAAATTTATATTTTTTATTGTAGACTGACAAAATCTTAGTTTTTTATAATTTAAGAAATTTTCGAGCGTTAAATTTAAACACACTTATTTTATATAGCTGGTTTTTACTTTGTTTTTAGATCCATGTAATAAATTTAACAAAAGTACTTCTAGTTGCGCGCTATTATCTAAATTTTATAAAATTTAAAGCCAAACCTTATACACATAAAACCTTATGGAGGTTGATGGCTTCGCCACCGCTACTCAGAGACAAACTATGCAAAAATCATATATTAAAAAAGTTTAAAACGCCTTATAAAATGACGCCAGCACAGTAAAATTTGAATTACCGCAATATAGGCAACCCCGCCAAAGCCACCTCACAGCAGAGTTGCCTATAATAAGCTCTTTTCATTGTCGTACTTTGGTGCCAAAAATTAATCGTAGATCCCTGTATGGCACCACTACAGCTATTATATAGACTAATTATTTATCGGTAGCTTTATAGCAAAAACCACAAGAACAGGGACTAAGGTTTTAAGACTCTAAAAACCCTACTTACATCGTCATTTTTGCTCAAGCTAAGTCTTACGATACTATTTTCTAAAGCAGCTAGAGCATGCACTACATTTGGCTCGAGCGTAATCATATCTAGCGTATCCAAGATAACACTATTTTCTCCAACGCTGAAATCTATCTTGCCGCTTAAAACCTGCACCATGATAGCGCCAGGAGCCTTATGTTCCTTCATTTGAGCGCCTTTTTCTAAATTTATACGAATCTCCTTGCTATGCGGGCCATCAAAAAGCTTAGCGATGGTAACACCGTCAAATATACTATTTTGCCATACTATCTTTTCCATTTACAACCTTTATTATAAAATAATAACGACATTGTAACTATAATTTTAGATAAAATAATTGATTTTAATTAAGCAATTTTTGAAATTTAATAAAAATTAGGTAGGGGCAAAAGCCTAAAACTAGACTTTTGCAAGGAGTAAAACTATTTTTTAAGCTCTTTGATGCGAGCGGCTTTACCGCGTCTATCGCGTAGATAAAATAGCTTAGCGCGGCGAACGCGACCTTGTCTTAGAACAGTTATGCTCTCTAGACTTTCGCTATAGATAGGGAAAATTCTCTCTACGCCTACGCTATTTGCGCCGATTTTTCTGATGATAAATGTTTCGCCAGTTCCGCTTCCGCGTCTTGCTATGCAGATACCTTCAAAATTTTGAATTCTCGTTTTATCGCCCTCTTTGATGCGGATAGCTATACGCAAAGTATCTCCAGCGCGAAAATCAGGCACAGACTTTTGGGCTATTTGAGTTTGTTCAAACGCCTCGATATACTTGTTTCTCATATTTTTTCCTTAGTCGGCGGCTCAAATTTTCGGTATAAATCCGGACGAAAAAACCTAGTTTTTAAGAACGCCATATTATTTTTCAAAGCTCTGATTTTAGCATGGTCTCCCTTTAAAAACGCTGAAACCACGCCGGAACCTTTGTAATCACTGGGTTTTGTAAAAGACGGAGCCTCAAGTAAATTTCCTTCAAAACTCTCAACTTCAAGACTTTCATTGTTTCCTAAAACGCCGTCGATATTGCGAGAAATCGCATCAGAAATACAAAGCGCCCCCAGCTCTCCACCCGTCATCACAAAGTCGCCGATACAAAAAATTTCATCCGCGTATTTCTCTGCTATGCGCTCATCTATGCCTTCATATCTACCGCAAACTAAGCAAATGTGCTCTTTTTTTGCCAAACGTCTAGCGTCGTTTTGAGTAAATTTTTTCCCGGCAGGCGCAAGAAAAATAATGTGAGTTTTTGGTTCCTTTTTTAGTAAAAAATTTAAAGTATCATCAAGAGGTTGACATGCCATAAGTAGTCCCGCACCACCGCCAACCATATAGTCATCTACTTTTTTATGCTTATCCGTGCTAAAATCACGAGGATTTAAAAAATCAATCGAAATAAGTTTCTCTTTTGTAGCGCGACCTAAAATACTGTCTTCAAAATAAGGCTGTACAAGGCTTTCAAAAAGCGTAACAAAGGTAAATTTCATTAGGAATTTTCTAAAATCAAGATAGCGTTTTTGGTGTAAATTTTTTTATTTTCTACATCAACTTTTTCCACATAAACGTCGATATATGGAATGTAAAAACTTTTTTCCGATCCCTTGGTAATCAAATTTTCATCGGTTTTTACCAAAAACAGATGATTTGCGCCGACCTCGTCTATATCTTCTACCTCGCCGAGCCTTTGACCGTTCTCGTAAATTTCACAACCAATGACATCAAAATAGAAAAATTCACCCTTTTTTAGTTTGCAGTTTTTTCTAGTTTCTTCTTTTGTAGTGTAGATTGTTTTATTTGTAAGAGTTTTTGCGCTATCTATGTTTTCAAAACCATAAAAAGAGATTGTATCATTTGCATGATTGTAGCTTTTTACAACAAGTTCTTTGCCATCTTTGTCGCAAAATATAGCGTCTTTTTTAAATTGATTAGGAAAGTCGCCCTTATTATGAAGCTTGACAAACCCCTTTAGTCCTACAGTTTTGCCAAGCAGTGCGACTTCTATAAGTTCATTCAAGAGGCTTTACCGTAACGCGGTATGACGTCGCATCTTTGGCTTTATAGCCGACAATTACAGTCTTTATCGCGTTTATCATTCTGCCGTCTTTGCCAATAAGTTTACCAGTATCGACTTTATCGGCGTAAATTATCAGCTCGGCAAAATTTTCGCCAAGCTCGATTCGCTCGAGTTTCACTTTTTCAGGAAAATCGGCGATGAGCTTAGCATATTCAAGTAAAAAATTTTCTACCATTTTTAATTATTTGCTAGTTATTTTTGCAACCCTGTCGCTAAGTTTCGCACCGACGCCCTTCCAATAAGCCAAGCGCTCAGCGTCAAATTTTACCACCTCAGGCTCAACCATCGGGTTGTAGTAACCGATCGACTCTATCCAGCCGCCGTCTCTTCTTTTTCTGCTATCTGTTACGACTATACGATAAAAAGGTTTTTTCTTGCGTCCCATTCTCGTTAGTCTTACTACTGTTGCCATTATATTTCTCCTTCTGTTTTTTAAATAGGCTTAAATTTAGCCACACTCGTAGCCAAATTTAAGCCCTTTAATTAGGGCGAGTATTTTTAGCTTGGTTTAGTAAATTTCCAAGCCCTTTTAGACCTTCTTTACCAGAAAACCTCTTTGCTATTTTTGATGCGTTTTCAAACTGCTTCAAAAAGCGATTTACCTCTACTTGAGATAGTCCAGATCCAGCAGCCAAACGTCTTTTTCGGCTATTGTTTAGTAAATCCGGATTCTCGCGTTCTTTTTGCGTCATCGAATTTATCATAGCTTTGATATGTAAAATTTCCTTGGAGTTATCAAGGTCGATATCTTTTATCTGATTTGCCACGCTTGAGAGACCCGGTATCATACCGATTAGACTTTTCATATTTCCAAGCTTTTTGACGCTTTCCATTTGCGACAAAAAGTCGTTAAAGTTAAACTGCCCTTTTTTGATCTTTTTATTTATTCTTTTTGCTTCTTGCTCGTCTATTATGGTGCTAGTTTTCTCAACCAACGTCGCTAAGTCGCCCTCGCCCATTATACGGCTCACGATGCGTTCAGGGATAAAGCTCTCCATATCGCCGACTTTTTCGCCGATACCTACGAATCTAAGCGGTATATTTAACTGCTTTGCTATGCCTATAGCCACGCCGCCTTTGCTGTCAGAGTCAAATTTGCTTAGCACCACGCCGCTTATTTTTAGCGCATCGTTAAACGTGCTCGCGGTTTTTACGCCGTCTTGTCCACTCATGGCGTCAGCTACGTAAAAAATTTCATGCGGCTCGAGCGCTGATTTGATATCTTTTATCTGCTTCATCAAAGCTTCGTCTATCGCCAAACGTCCTGCGGTATCGACCAAAAGTACGTCGTAAAGACCGCTTTTTGCTTTAGCTAGCGCTTGCTTTGCTACGTTTAGCGGATCGGTTTCGTTTTCTATACTAAAAAGCTCTATCTCGTTTGCTTCGCAAAGCTGGCGAAGCTGCTCTACCGCCGCCAAACGTTGCAAATCGCACGCTGCGACCAAAACTTTTTTCTTTCTAAGCTTTAGATAATTTGCTAGCTTTATCGTGGTAGTGGTTTTTCCGCTACCTTGCAAGCCAGCCATTAGCACGATCGTAGGAGCCACGGACGCAAAGACAAAGCCTTGATTACCCGGCGCAGTTAAAACCTTCGTCAAATTTGACTTTATCGCATCTAAAAACTGCTTTTGGCCTATTCCGCTTTGCTTTAGATCAGCCTCTATGAGAGCTAGCAATTCTTTAGTAACTTTGTGATGAACATCGGCCTTTAGCAGTGCTTTTTTAAGCACGTCAAGCGCGTTATTTAGCGCTTTTTCATCGTCTACGAAACGAATTTTACTAACGGCTAAACGAAACGACTCGCTGATTTGTTCAAACACATTCTACCTTTTATTTACATTTATAGCTAAAGCGCGTATTTTATTAAATTTAAGCTTTATCGCTCTTTAAATCTCAAAATTTCTTGAAATTTCAAAACCGAGCCTGTTAAAATCACTGCTCAAATTTGACCTAAATTTATATCCCAGAAGCTCGATTTTATAGGCGTGCAGATACATTCTCGCGGCTTTATTTTTAGCGTATTTTTCATCGCCGACGATCCCGTATCCCGCGTGCTTTAGATGTACTCTGATCTGGTGTGTTCTGCCGGTTTTTATCTCGACTTTTACGAGACTTTTTTTGCCTGCGACCATCACTGGAGTTACGTGCGAAAAGGCCTCTTTGCCGTTTGGCGAGATTTTAGAAAACGCGCCGCCCCTGTTTTTTAGCGTGATTATAGGTTCGTTTACGCTAAATTCCTCACTCACGATGCCTTTTACAGCCGCGACGTACTCTTTTTTTACGCGGCAGTTTTTAAACTCCTCGATCGCTTTTTTTTGAAATTCCTCGTTTTTCACGAGCAAAAGCACTCCGCTAGTTTCCTTATCAAGCCTATGAAGCAACGGAAATTTATAAGTTTCGCTCACTTTTTCCGATGTTAAAAATGCCGGTTTATCAATCACAATCAAATTTTCATCCTCGAAAATCACACTTGGGCGCGGTAGCTTTTGCACGTTAAATTTAGTTGCCGCGCTCATCATCGCGCGCGCTACAGCAATCCTTTGCCCTTTGGCGCTAACCAGCCCAGCGTCAATCAACTCCTTTGCCTCGTTGTTTGAGATGCCTTCTTGGATCGCTAGCAGTTTATAGGCTTTTTCTTCTTTCATAAATTTTCCTCAATATCTTTTAAAATCTCGCTTGCATCGCCTTTGGCGACGATTTTTGCCTTTGGTAAATTTTGCTTTAAAAGCAAATTTATCTCGCCCGCTTTTGCAAATTTTATGCCGTCAACCGCACTATACAAGGCTTTTTGGTTAAATATAAACTCCCCGCTTATCACGGCGTTTTCAAACTGCGCCGCCTCAATCGGATTGTGTCCGCCAACGTTTGGCACGAAGCTGCCGCCGAGCACGACGACGTCGCTAAATTTATAAATATTTACCAGCTCGCCCATCGCATCTACCAGCACGCACTGCGCGTTAAAGTTTTTAGTTTCGCTAAATTTAACAAAACTAAGTCCGTTTTTTACGGCAAATTTAGCCAAAATATCGCCCGCCTCGCCAAATCTCTCAGGATGACGCGGAACTAAAATCAGCTTGTCGTTTGCGCTCAAATTTAGCTCGCGTAAAATCAGCTCCTCTTCGCCTGCATGAGTGCTTGCTAGCACGATCACGCGCTCTTTTGGTTTGGCGTAAATTTTACTCGGGCTTGGCAAAAAGGCTGATTTTATATTGCCGCTAAAGACGATATTTTTAGCGCCGAGCCGCTCTAGGCGCTGTTTATCTAGATCGCTTTGGGCGTAAACTTTATCTATAAATTTAAATAAATATCTGTAAAAAAAGCTAAATTTGAGATAACTTTTGTAGCTCCTATCAGAAATCCTGGCGTTTATCAAAATGATGCGCGAGCTTTTAAATTTAGCCCAAAAAACAAGCCCTAGCCAAAGCTCGGCCTCAAAAATAACCGTTATTTTGACAGGCTTTAGCCAAAACGGTAAAAATATCTCAAACGGCAAAAAGCGCGTATTTTGCGTGATTTTTTTCGCCTCGTCAAATCCCGTTTTGGTTACGACCGAGACTGCGGCCGCATCTTTAAATCTACTAACTAGCGGCGTGATAGAACGCACCTCGCCGAAACTGCACGCGTGAAAATGCACGCGCGAGGCGTCAAATTTAGGATTTTTAAACAAAAAAAATCTAGCGGGGATCGAGGCTCTGTACTTTTTCTTAAAAGCTAAAATCGCAAGCGGTAAAGCCCCCAAGGCAAACGCCGCGAGGACTAAAACGTAATAAATTATTATCAAATTTAAAGGCTAGTTCGCCGCTTCTTTGTATAAAATTCGGCCGCAGTGAGGGCAGGTCACGATATCTTCGCCCTTGATGACGGCAGAATAAGTCTTGTCGTTTATCTGCATAAAGCAGCCGTAGCACGCCTGCTTTTTGACCGGCACTACGGCTGTATTGTGCGCCCATTTGCGGATTTTCTCGTAAAAGGTTAAGATTTTTTGATTCATCTCGCCGACTAGCTTATTTTTTTTAGCGTATATTTCATCTCTTTGTTGCTCGATGGCGCCGACTTCGGCCGAGATTTCGCTCTCGATTTTTGTCAAATTTTCGCCGAGCTCCGCAGCCTTTGCCTCAAGCTCGCTTTTTAACGCATTTTTGCTATCTATGATTTTTTCTAGTCTTTCGACCTCTTCGTTTGCGGCCTCCAGCTGTTCTTTAGCTAGCTCGTCTTCTAGTTGAAGCGCTTTTATCTCTTTTTCTGTTTTTGCCGCACCGCTCTTTTTGGCGACGTCTTTTATCTTTGCGCTAAATTCCGCTATATGCGCGTTGGTTTGAGATTTTTGATTTTTTAGCTCGGTCACGCTCGTAGCCGCTTCCTCGATCTGCGCCAAAATCGCTGCCTGCTCGTCCTTGGTCGCTTTTAAAACGCTTTGAACCTTCTCAAGGCGCGGGGTAAAATCGTCGATATCTTTATCGATGTTTGAGAGCTCGACTAGCTGTTCTAAATATTTATTCATCTTTTTCCTTTAACTGTATGAAAACGGGTTTTTTGAGTTGGATATTATAGTAGGAATCGGCAAAATTTGCAAATATTTTGCAAGCGACTCCCCAAAATACCGCTCGCTCTCGAAGTGTCCGATGTCTAGCATAGTAAGATTATTTTGCGCGGCGCTCATGGCTTGGTGATACTTTAGATCGCCCGTTAAAAACAGGTCCGCTTTGACGATATCAATCAAATCGCCGCCGCTTCCCGTACAAAATGCAAGGCGCTTTACCTGCGTATTGCGGTCAAATTTTCGCCCTTTGCAAACCCTTAAATGGCTCAAATTTAGCTTTGTTTTTACCCTCTCGCAAAGCTCGTCAAAGCTCAAATTTACGTCCGCATAAAGCAAAAATCCATCGCGCTCCTTTGGCGTAAAGCCCAAAATTTCGCTTAGCACGTATTCGTTTAGATGGCTTAGATCATAATTAGTATGCATAGCAATCAGGCTTAAGTTTTTAGCCACCATCTTTGCGATTAGGCTGCTTGGGTATTTGTCCAAATTTAGCGATTTTAGTCCTTTAAAAATGAGCGGATGATGCGTAATGATAAGCGAATTTGGCTGCGCTTCGTCCAAAAGCTCGTCGTCGACGTCGAGGCTAAGATAAACGCGCTGCGCGCTAGCCTCAAAAGAGCCCACGAGCAGTCCGCTATTATCCCACTCCTCTTGACTCGCAAACGGGCTAATCTCGTCTAAAATTTTGTAAATTTCGCCGATTTTCATCAAATTTTATTCGCCCTTCGCGCTGTTTTGGGCGGCAGCGTCGATACTAGCTTTATACGTCAGCGCGCACTCTTTGGCCAGCTCGCGGATTTTTAGGATATAGTCTTGCCTTTGCGTTACGCTGATCGCTCCGCGCGCGTCAAGGACGTTAAACGTATGCGCCACAAGCATGCAATAATCATACGCAGGCAGCGAAATTTTAGCCTCCAAGCAACGTTTGCACTCGCCGAATGCATTTTCAAACTGGCGAAATAGCATATCTACGTCGGCGATTTCAAAGTTATATTTGCTCCACTCAAATTCGCCCTGCTTATGCACGTCGGCGTAGGTCACGATGTTGCCGCCCCTATCGTCCCAAACGATGTCATAGACACTATTTACGTCCTGCAAGTACATCGCAAGGCGCTCGAGGCCGTAGGTGATCTCGGCCGAAACCAGCTCGCACGCGATGCCGCCTACTTGCTGAAAATAGGTAAACTGCGTTACCTCCATACCGTCTAGCCAGACCTCCCAGCCTAGTCCCCAAGCGCCAAGCGTCGGGCTCTCCCAGTTATCCTCGACGAAGCGGATGTCGTGATTTTTCAAATTTAACCCGAGCTTTTCAAGGCTTTTTAGATAAAGCTCTTGTATATTTTCCGGGCTTGGTTTAATGAGCACCTGAAACTGATAATAAGCGCCTAGGCGGTTTGGGTTTTCGCCGTATCTACCGTCGGTTGGGCGACGAGAAGGTGCTACGTACGCCGTCGCCCACGGCTTTGGCCCGAGGCTCCTTAAAAAAGTCGCCTGATGATAGGTGCCAGCACCTGCAGGCATATCGTATGGCTGCAGTATCACGCAACCCTGCTCGCGCCAGTAGTTTTGCAACGTCAAAATAATCTCTGAAAACGTCATTTTTCTTCCTTTTTAAAATTTTATTTTAGATAGTGTATAACCGCGCCAGGCCCCAAAGGCAGGTCAAAAACGTACCAAACCGATATCAGCGCCGCCCACGAGATCAAAAATGCGACCGTGTAAGGCAGCATTATCGAGACTACCGAGCCGATTTTCAGCCCCTTGTCGTAGCGCTGCATAAACGCCACTATCAGCACGAAAAACGGCATCAAGGGCGTTATAATATTCGTCGTCGAGTCGCCTATCCTAAAAGCAGCTTGCGTTAGCTCGGGCGAGAGGCCTAGATTCATAAACATCGGCACGAAAATAGGCGCCATCATTGCCCATTTAGCCGAATCCACGGCGATAAATAAATTTATAAACGCGATCACGACTATAAAGACGATAATTAGGCTAAGCCCGGTTAGGCCGATATCTTTTAAGAAAACCGAGCCTTTTATCGATAACACCAGCCCGATGTTCGAGGCGTTAAATAGATATGTAAACTGAGCCGCGAAAAATATCAAAACCAAAAATCCCGATAGCTCGGCGACGGCTTGCTCCATAAATTTAACCGAATCGCCGCTGTTTTTTATCGTCCCGGCTCCAGCCCCGTATGCAGCGCCCGCTACTATAAAAAACAGCATCATAAAAATGATGATAGAGTGCATGAAAACGGACTTCGTAAAGCTCTCGCCCTCTTTTGCGCCAAAGAGCGAATTTGACGGCAAAAGCGCCGCTAGCAAAAGGATCGCGAAAACAACAGACGCGATGAGGGCAAATTTTAGCCCGCGCCTTTGCTCTGCGCTTATCTCGTCGCGCTCATCTAAATTTAACGCGCCCTCAAAGCTAAATTTGCCAAGCCTAGGCTCGACTATCCTATCGGTCACGAAAGAGCCCACGATCACGATCAAAAATGTCGAAGCTATCATAAAGTACCAATTTGCCGTGGCTAAAACTACGTAGTCGGGATTTAGCACGCTAGCTGCCTGCGTAGAAAACGCCGCAAACATCGGATCGTTCGTGCCGATTAGCAGATTTGCCGACCAGCCGCCGCTAACGCCCGCAAAAGCCGCCGCCAGCCCCACGATAGGATGACGTCCAAAACCCGCAAACAAAATAGCTCCGAGCGGTATCAGCACGACGTAGCCGACCGAGGAGGCAACGTTGGACATCACACCCAAAAATATCACGATAGGAGTTACCCATTTTTTAGACGATTTTAGGGTGATTTTTTTAACTAGCGCCGATAAAAGCCCGGCCTTGTCCGCTACTCCGATACCTAAGATGATCGCAAAAACCACGCCAAGAGGATAAAATCCAGTGAAGTTTTTAAGCACGGATGAAACAAAGGTCCTGATGCTATCAGCCGAGAGCAAATTTACGACGTTTGCGCTTAGCTGTGAGATCTGCCCGTCCTTGATAGCCTGGTAGCTGACGCCAACTCCGAGCCTCTCTAGCACAAACGATAGCAAAATCGTGATAACCGAAAGATAGACGAAAAGCATGGTAGGGTTTGGCAGCTTGTTGCCGAATTTTTCGATAAAGCCTAAGATCGATCCGCTATTTTTGTTATCCATTTTTTCCTAATCTAAAACCGAGATATAAATTTTTATCTCGTCGCCACCGTAAAACTCAAAGTCCGTTTCGTAGGCTCTTTTTAGCTTTGAGCTTTCAAAATATTTCCAAATTTCTCCCCAAAATTTTGCTACGTTTTGCGGCTCGTTTGGAAAGCTAAAAACAGCGTATTTGCCGCCTTTTATCTCTAAAATTTCACCGCCTGAGCAAAGCGACTTCGTACCGATAAATAAATCATAAAGCCCGTTTACGCCGTTTTCGTAACTACAATAAACGCCGTAAATTTCGCTTTTACCGTCATAAAATTCTTTTGTAAATTTAGCCCACAAGGCCGGGATTTTACCGTCTCCGTTTATCTCGTCGGTATTTTTGGTGCGAGTTTTTAATCCGCAAATTTTAAAACCATCTACCGCTAAAATTTCCACGACTACTCCTTGTCGCCTTTAAAATTTTCAACAGCTTTGTTCCACATAAGCTTGTATTTTCGTTTTAAAAACTCGACTTCATCTTGCGAATTTTTTAGCTGCTTTGTAAGCGTTTCGACCGTGCGGCGATCCTCGTCGTAGAGCTCTTGCATCGAGATTAGCGCCTCTTTTAAAAATTTATTTTCGTTGCGCAGGGTCTCTAGCGTCTCGTCTTTGGCGTCGAGCACCTTTTCGTGCAAATTTAATATCGTGCCGATCGTCTTTTCCACGAAGCTAAAGCCGTCGGCACCGATCTGGGGCGCAGGTACGGCCACGACGCTAGGCACCACGCTCATCGTGCCCTGGCTAGCCTCTATGAGGATCTCGCCGCCTTCTTCTTTCGTATTTAGCACGCCGCGGTTTATCATCCCCTCGATTACCTCGCGCTCTAGGTGCACGAGCTTGCAAAATTCGTCTATGCTTAAGTATGTCTGCATCTTTGCTCCTTTAGGCGAGTAAAACTTCCACCTTCGCCGAGTCTTCCTCTACTTGCTTAGCTTTCGCCGCTCGGTCGGCTTTTAGCATTTCGTCTAGATTTTGATCGTTTAGGGCTAAAATTTGTAGCGCCAGATATGCTGCGTTTACCGCACCCGCCTTACCGATCGCCACGGTACCCACGGGCATGCCGCCGGGCATCTGCACGGTCGAGTAAAGCGCATCCACGCCGCTAAGCGCTGAGCCTGCCATCGGTATGCCGATCACGGGGCGAGTGGTGTTTGCTGCGATAGCGCCCGCTAGATGTGCCGCCATGCCGGCTGCCGCGATAAATACCTGCGCGCCTTTTTCCTCGGCTGCGGCGACGTATTCGCTCGTTCGCTTCGGGCTTCTGTGCGCGGAGCTTATGATCAGCTCGTAAGGGACGTTAAATTTTTCAAGCACCTTTGCCGCCTCGCTAACTACGTCGTAGTCGCTCTTGCTTCCCATTATTATAGATACGAATTTCATTTTATTTCCTCTCTTAAAAAGCTAAATTTAGGCAGCCTCGCGCCCAAATTTACTTCGTTTTCGTTGCCGCTGTGGATCTCGGTGATCTCTTTGTCTTTTTTGGTTACGAGCTTTTTAAATTTGATAAATTTCTTGCCGTCACGAGCGAAAATTTGAGATATTTCGCTCTCGCACTCATCTATCTGCGAGCCCAGAGGCGCCACGATCTCATACTCGTTGCCGGGGAAAATTTTATATTTGCATTTAAAAAACTCACCGTCTAAAGTCATGGCGTTTACCTGATGGGTGCCTTCCTCTAGGCTGCTAGCGTGATTTTGCGTGTCAGCCTTTTCAAACGGGCGATTTACTAGGTAGCCGTCGGTAAAACCGCGATTTTTTAGCGTATTTAGCTCGCCGGCGTAAATTTGCGCATCAAATTTGCCAGCCGCTGCGTCGTCGACGGCCATGCGGTATGCCCTAGTCGCACAGGCGGCGTAGTATTCGCTTTTCGTGCGGCCTTCGATCTTTAGGCTATCGACAGCGCCGCTTTCGATGATATCCTTGATGTGCGCGGATAAATTTAAGTCTTTGGAGTTCATTATATGCGTGCCGCCTTCGTCCTCCTCGAGGCGAAACAGCACCCCGCTCTCCTCGCTTTTGGCGTAGAGTTCGTATTTAAATCGGCAGTCGTTAGCGCAGCTACCGCGGTTTGATTGGCGGCCGCTTTGTACGGAGCTAACCAAACAGCGCCCCGAGTACGCAAAACACATCGACCCGTGCACGAAAATTTCGATATCTAGCGTCGGGATTTGCTCTTTTATTTTCACGACGTCTTTTAGGCTCATTTCGCGCGCCACGACGATGCGTTTTGCGCCCATTTCGTGGTAGATTTTAGCGTCAAGCGCGTTCATAACGTTTGCCTGTGTCGAGAGGTGGATCTCGATGTCCGGGGCTATTTCTTTTGCTAGGCTCATGACGCCTGGAGTCGCGATAATAAAGGCGTCTGGCTTCATCGCCGATACCGTTTGTAGATGGCGTTTTAGCGGCTCGATTTGCGAATTAAAAGGAAACGCATTTACCGTCGCGTAAAATTTCTTGCCTTTTGCGTGCGTGTATTCGATAGCTTCTTTAAAGCTTTCAAGGTTAAATTCGCGCGCCGAACGAGTGCGAAGCGAAAAGCTCGCCACCGATGCGTAAACCGCATCTGCACCGTACTCTAGAGCTATTTTTAGCTTGGTTAAATTCCCCGCGGGAGATAAAAGCTCGGGCTTTAGCACTATTTTTTGCCCAAACTTTCTATCAGAGCTTCGATATCGTCGTTGCTAACGAGGTTTTCGGTGTGCGTATCGCCCGCGATATGTACGGCCGAGGCTACGCGCTTCTCGTCGTCGATCTTGCCCTCAAATAGGCTACTCATATACTTGCTAAGCGCTCGCATGACGTTGATGACGCGCTCGATCTTTTGACGGTGGATGTCTTGATACTGCATCATGTCCATCGCCATCATGATCTCGTCTTCCGCCATTCTTACGTTATCTAGCGTCGTTTCGGCGGAGCTTTTTAGTGCGTTATTTTTTTCTAGCGCTTCGGCAAAAGTAGCGATATTCGGGAATTTTTCGTGTAGTTTGGTAAAAATTTCGATATTAGTCTCTATACCGCTGATAATCTCGCTAAGTCCGCTTTCTGCGTCCATAGAGAAGTTATTGATCGCGTCAAGCTTGTCAAACATCTGCGTAGCTTTTTCTTCGCTGTCCTTTGTGACATCGTCTAGCTGATGAACCATCTTGTGATCATCTGTCGGAGGAGGCGGAGGCCACGATATATTCGAGGATGCTCTATAGTCACCGTCAAATTTGACATCATCATCTTTGCGCTCCACTACTTCTTTGTCGGTAGCCTTTAGGTCTAAATTTTCATCTCCGCTAGCTTGCGCGTCGCTCTCGTCTGCGGCAACGACGTCGTCCAGATCGCCCGCCATCAAGGCGTCAAGTTCTTCTTGCGTCATAAAAACTCCTATTTAAATTTGGGCTGATTATATAGAAAATTAACGAAATATAAGTTTAAAAACCCGAACTTTATCCTTAAATTTATTAAATTTTAGGTAGCATTTGCAAAATATTTAAGGATAAAAATGAGAGTCGATCTGCACAACCACACGCCGCTTTGTAAACACGCCGTGGATGAGCCTAGAGAGTATGTTTTAAGCGCGATAACTTCAGGCTGCGAGTATTTTGGATTTAGCGATCATGCGCCGATGAAATTTGACGAAGCGTACCGCATGGAGTTTTCGCAAATGCCCTCTTACGAGAGCGAGATTTTACGCCTCAGAGACGAATTTGACGGACGGATCAAAATTTTGCTTGGCTACGAAGTCGATTTTTTAGAGGGCTTTATGGACGAGCGGGTTTTAACGCGCAAGGTCGATTATCTCATCGGTTCGGTGCATTTTTTGGGCGGCTGGGGCTTTGACAATCCCGAGTTTATCGGCGAATATAAAAAGCGCGACATAGATCAAATTTGGCGGGATTATTTTTACTGCGTCGAAAAGATGGCGAAGTCGGGCAAATTTGACATCGTCGGGCATGTAGACTTGCTAAAAGTGTTTAAATTTATGCCAAAAACAGACGTTAGACTCCTCGCCAAAAACGCCATCGATGCGATAAAAAAGGCAAATTTGACGGTGGAGATAAATGCGGCCGGCTTTAGAAAACCCGTCGGCGAACAGTATCCGAGCGTAAATTTGCTAGAAATGATCGCCGAAAAAGAAATCCCTATCACGTTTGGCTCGGACGCGCACGCAAAAGACCAAGTCGGTCTAAACGGCGAAAAATGCGAGCAAATCGCCAGAATTTTGAGCTTTACAAAATGTGCGGTATTTAAAAACCGCGACAGAGAATTTGTAAAATTTTAGATCGGGTAGAAAAAATTATTTAAATTAATCTTAAAAGTAAAATTTTATGATAAAATTACGAAATCAATAAACACAGGAGCGAAAAATGGGAAAATTTGTAAAAAGCGTCGATCATTTTTTTGATTTTTGCAAAGAACACGAGGTTAAATTCGTGGATTTTAGATTTACCGATATGAACGGCGCTTGGCACAGCATATCTTATAACATAAAATTCGTAGAAAAAGATCACTTCGTAAACGGCATACCGATGGATGCGAGCTCGCTAGGAGGGTGGCAACCGATCGAAAGAAGCGACATGCTAATGTGCCCTGAGGCGACCAGCGCCTTTTTAGATCCTTTTACCGCTGACGTTACAGTCGTAGTTTTTGCCGATATTTACGACATTTACAAGGGTCAAATTTATGAAAAATGTCCACGCTCGATAGCCAAAAAAGCCATGGCCTACGTAAAAGAGAGCGGCATGGGCGACGTGGCGTATTTTGGGCCGGAAAATGAGTTTTTTATATTTGATAACGTAAAAATAGTAGATAGCCCAAACTGCGCGATGTTTGAAGTGGACAGCGAAGAAGGCGAGTGGAACGACGCTAGGGACTTTAAAGATAGCTACAACACAGGCCACCGCCCAAGAAGAAAAGGCGGCTATCTGATGACGCAACCGACCGATAGCATGGTCGATCTGCGCGCGGAAATGATGCAGGTTTTAGAGCAAGTAGGCCTCGAAGTCATGCTAGGACACCACGAAGTCGCACAAGGACAAGGCGAGCTTGGCGTTAAATTCGGAACCCTTCTTGAAGCGGCCGATAACGTGCAAATTTACAAATACGTCGTCAAAATGGTCGCCCACCTAAACGGCAAAACGGCGACATTTATGCCAAAACCGCTCTACGGCGACAACGGTAGCGGCATGCACGTGCATCAGTCAGTGTGGAAAGACGGCAAAAATTTATTCTACGGCGAGGGAAAATACGCAAACTTAAGCGATTTTGCGCGCTGGTACATCGGCGGGATTTTAAAACACGCAAGGAGCGTCGCGGCATTTACAAACCCGAGCACAAACAGCTACAAGCGCCTAATCCCTGGCTTTGAAGCGCCGTCAATCCTAACGTATTCTAGCCAAAACCGCTCCGCCTCGATCCGTATCCCGTACGGCTCGGGAGAAAAATCAGTCCGCGCCGAAATGCGCTTCCCTGACGGTACGGCAAACCCGTATTTGGCTTTTTCAGCGATGCTCATGGCCGGGCTTGACGGCGTAAAACACAAGATGGAGCCAGTCGGTCCGATGGATGAAAATTTATTTAAACTGCACCTAGATGAAATCCGCGAGCGCGGTATCGAGCAGCTCCCTCATACGTTGAGGGGTAGCCTAGAGGCGCTAATTCGCGATAACGAATATCTGCACCCGATCATGACCCCAACGTTTATAAACGCGTATCAGCATTATAAATTTGAGAGTCAAGTATGGCCGTATGAAGCGCGCCCTACTCCGTATGAGTTTAAAACTTGCTTTTCTTGCTAAATTTAAGGGATGCTAAAATCCCTTTTTAGTTTTTCAGTCAAATTTGACCTTTTTAAATTTGGGCCAAATTTGACTTTTCTCGCGATTTTGACGAATGCAAAATTTGTCAAAATAAATCAAATTTGAAAAACAACGGCTTTTTGTCTTGACAAATCAGCCTTTTTTATATATAATCACGTTTCGTTTTTTGAAAAATGTCTTGTTAGCTCAGTCGGTAGAGCATTTCACTTTTAATGAAGGGGTCGCTGGTTCGAGTCCAGCACAGGACACCATTTTTTTACATAGACCCTTTCGTCTAGTGGCCCAGGACTCTACTCTCTCAGTGTAGCAACAGAGGTTCAAATCCTTTAAGGGTCGCCACGATTTAGTCTTTTCGGTCGCTTAGCTCAGTTGGTAGAGCGCCACCCTTACAAGGTGGATGTCATAAGTTCGAGTCTTATAGCGACCACCATTTTAGGTGCAGCGGTAGTTCAGATGGTTAGAATGCCGCCCTGTCACGGCGGAGGTCGCGGGTTCGAGCCCCGTCCGCTGCGCCATTTGTCTTGTTAGCTCAGTCGGTAGAGCATTTCACTTTTAATGAAGGGGTCGCTGGTTCGAGTCCAGCACAGGACACCATTTATTTTTGTTAAATTTGGGTCGCTTAGCTCAGTTGGTAGAGCGCCACCCTTACAAGGTGGATGTCATAAGTTCGAGTCTTATAGCGACCACCATTTTAGGTGCAGCGGTAGTTCAGATGGTTAGAATGCCGCCCTGTCACGGCGGAGGTCGCGGGTTCGAGCCCCGTCCGCTGCGCCATTTGCCTCGTTAGCTCAGTTGGTAGAGCATATCACTCTTAATGATGGGGTCGTAGGTTCGAGCCCTACACGGGGCACCACGATTTATTTTATCATTGTTGGCCCTTTCGTCTAGCGGTTAGGACACCAGCCTCTCACGTTGGTAACACGAGTTCGATTCTCGTAAGGGTCACCAATCCACTTTAAATTTATTACTTCACTTTTTAAATTGCATTATACAAAAAACCATATTTAAATATAACCCTAATTGGCATATATCTAGCTTCTACAAAAATAAATAACTACAAGCATTGAGTTTTATGCAAATTCTGTTTTTAATAATCTGTAAAAAAGGAATAATAATAAACCATGCAAACATGAGAGCTTTAATTAGGCCAAAAACACTCCAAAAACTATCCGCAAATTTTGTTTCAAGTAAATTTTAAAAATCATAAAATTCTGAACGCAATTTTTTACCGATTTTATTTTAAATTTAAAAATAAATATAAAAATACTCAGGCAAGTAGCAATTTTTGCCATCCCAAAGGCAAATTTAGCTAAATCCCAAGCCTATCCTTCGCCGCTTGCGTGATTTCCTCTTCGTAGTCGTAGTATTCAAACGTTGCACCGTGTTGAAACGCGCCGTTTAGGATGTCGCCGCTTTGGCGATTTTTGAGG
This sequence comes from Campylobacter showae, assembly GCF_900573985.1. Lineage (NCBI taxonomy): Bacteria > Pseudomonadati > Campylobacterota > Epsilonproteobacteria > Campylobacterales > Campylobacteraceae > Campylobacter > Campylobacter showae. Next base: position 1,827,513 of record NZ_UWOK01000001.1, read on the forward strand.
TCTATCTCGGCGATCTTAAAGCCGTCCAGCGTCTCGCAAAACTCCCTCAAACGCGACGGCGGATTTTTGAGCTTTGTAAACAAAAAGCAAAATCCGCTCCCGCCGTTTCGCCCTACGCGCCCGCGCAGCTGGTGCAGGCTCGCTAGTCCTAGCCTCTCTGCGCCCACGATCACGATCGTGCTAAGCTGCGGCAGCGAGATACCGACCTCAACAACCGTCGTCGAGAGTAGCACGTCTCCGCGCTCGCGAAATTCGCGCAGCACCTGCTCCTTTTCTTTGTCCTTGCCGTGCGTGACGTAGACATTTGTAAAATTTGTCCGCCAAAACCCCTGCGCTTCCTCTAGTCCCTGATAGTTCGAGTTTTCGCTGCTCTCAACCAGCGGATAGATCACGGCAACCTGCTTGCCTTTGGCGATTTGCGATTTGATATGCGTCAGTAGCTCGCCAAAGTTCGCGCTTTGTAAAATTTGCATATGGATGTGCTTTTCAAAAGGCATCTGCTTTAGAAAACTAAACTCCGCGAAGCTGCTTTGTATCATGCTTAGCGTGCGCGGGATCGGCGTCGCCGAAAACTGCACCACGTGAGCTCTGGTCTCATTCGCCGCTTTTGTTTGTTTATTTCTTTTTTCGGGCTCGGTTGCGGTCGAATTTGCCCGCTCGCCGCTGTCAAATTTACCGCTAGATTCGCCCTCCGCCCCGTCAAGTTGCGTCTCTTGCCCAAGCCCTCCGCTAGCTAGAGCGTTGATTTTCTCGCGCTGATTTGAGCCGAAACGGTGCTGCTCGTCTATCATAACTAAAGGCGCGGCGGGCAAGCTTTGATAGAGCAAAACATGCGTGCCGATGATGAGATTTACGCCGTCAAATTCAGGCTTGTCGCCGCTTTTAACAAGCAAAATTCGCATAAAATCAGGCAGCAAACGCGCCGCCTCGGCGTAAATTTGCTCGGCCAGTATCGACGTGGGCGCCATGATGAGCGCAGGGCCGGGATAGACGCTAAGCGCGGCAGCTAGCATAACAAGTGTCTTGCCGCTACCCACATCGCCCATCACGACGCGCCGCACCGCCTCCTCGCTGCTAAAGTCCGCACGCAGATCAGCGATGGCATTTAGTTGGTCATCCGTGGGCGCAAACGGCAAATTTTTAAGCCACTCCGAGATATCAAAAAGCTTGATTTTAGGCGCTTTAAAATGCGTTTTTTTGACGTTTAGCTTTTTTAGGTAGTTGTAAATTTCGACGAATTTTAGCACCTCTTCACCAGCTTTTTCTCGCACGAGAGCCTCTAGCATCGCCACGCTTTTTTCGTCTCCTCTGTGCAGATCTAGCAAAAACCGAGCCTCCTTAGGCGCGAGTCCCGCCTCGATCAAATTTGGCAAATTTACGTATTTTTGGATCAAATTTTTAAACGAATCGTCTCTGAGAGAAAGCTTGTATTTGGGTATGATTTCGTTTATTTTCGTGACAATTTTTGGATTTGTTAGCTGCCACGAGCCGTAGGCGTAGGCGCATTTGCCGCTTACAAATACGCTTTTGCCGACCTTAAAAGCGCCGTGATGCCAAGGTTTGGCGTTAAAAATCACGATCTTTACGCTTTGCCCCCACGCCTCACACCAGCATACGGCGTGCAGCATTCCGCCTTGGCGATACGCGCTTTTTATCTCCACGGCGACGCTCACGTACCCGTCTTTTGGTGCGGCGGCTAGACTCGTATCCTCGAAGCTTTTAGGAAGCTTAAGTGCTAGATCGAGCAGAGTGGTTACGCCGATTTTTTTTAGATTGATTCTGTCTTTTTCATCAAATTTCATTGTAAAGCACGGCAAAACTGAGCTTTTCTATCTCCGCGTGCTCCGCGATAAACGCGTTTAGCTCGGCAAGCTTTAGCTTCGAGATTTTTTCTAGCTCGTCTTTAAAATTTCCTAGTTTAAAGCCGTTATAAAACTCGCTCTGAGCGATGTTTAGGCGGTTAAAAAGCGTCTCTTGGCGTAGCGGCTGCGAGCCTAGCAAAAATCTTTTAGCCTGCGCTAGCTCGCCAGCCTTTACGCCGTTTTTGACGAATTTTGCAAATTCGTCTTTTACGACTGCGACCGCCTCGCTTCTGCTCTCATTTTTGGTTTGTAGATAACCCCAAATTTGCGAGTGGCTCAGCGCAAATTCGCTCCTAGCATACGCCGAATACGCTAGCCCTCGCTTCACGCGGATCTCCTCCATCAGCCTACTGCCAAAGCCGCCCTCGCCCAAAATAAACGTCGCTATCTTGGCCTTATACCGCTCCTCACGGGAAACGTCAAAAGGCGCGCCAAAGTAAATATAGGCTTGCTCGCTAGGCTTGATGATGGCTTTTTCGCCGCATTTTTCATCTGTTTTTAGTAGTTTTAGCTTGCGCGCTTCGCCATGCTTTAGCGAGCTTAAAATTTCGTCCAAATTTAGCTCCCCCGGCGCCACTTCGCCGCCGAGCACTACAAATAAATTTGCTAGATCAAGCTTGCTAGAGATGAAGTTTTTAACGTCGTCTAGCGTGATACTCTCCACGCTTTGCTTCGTGCCGATGCTAGGTCTTGCTAGATTCGTACCGGGATAGAGTAGTCCGTTTAGCGCGACTCTAGCTAGATAGTCGTAGTCGCTTTCATTGCTAGATATCTCGCCCAGAGTCAGAGTTCGAACCTTTTCAAAGCTTTTTTGACTTAAATTCGGCTCCTCTAAAAGCTCTTTTAGCTTAGCAAGCGCAAAAGAAAAGTGCTCCTTTAGGCAGTTTAGCTCAAACGCAAACGTCTCAAATCCCGCGCTCGCGTAAAGGCTGATCGCGCGCGTTTCAAGCTCTTTGGCAAAGCCTGCCGCACCCTTGCTTAGCGTGCCTTCGTCGAAAATTTTCGCGACGAATTTAGCAAGTCCGGCCTTCTCCTCCGCGCAAGTTCCGGCAACCTTAAAAATAAGCTTTAGGCTCACCGCGGGCAGGGTTTTACTAGCCTCGTAAACGGTAGGGATTTGTAAATTTGCGGCTTTTAAATTTATGATTTTCATCAATAAAACCTTTCTAAAATATCATAATTGGTATTACGTTTGGCGGGTTTTTCGCCTATATCTTTGATGAGGCGTATCATCTCGTCTTGATTCATACGGTAGCTAGCGCCGGCGGCCTTGACGACGTTTTCCTCCATCATCGTGCTGCCTAGGTCGTTTGCGCCAAACAGCAAGGCTAGCTGCCCGATGTAGCTGCCCTGCGTGACCCAGCTGCTTTGGATATTTGGCACATTATCTAAAAACAGCCTAGATACCGCAAGCAGGCGCAAATAACGATTCGAGCTTTGCTTTTTGATCTCGGGATGCTCGGCGGCTAGGCGCGTATTTAGCCCCTGAAAGCTCCATAAGATAAACGCTCTAAAGCCGCCAGTCTCATCCTGCAAGCTCCTGATATGCTCCCAGTGTTCCACGATCTCGCGCGTGGTTTCGACGGTGCCAAACATCATCGTAGCAGTCGTCTTTAGCCCCTCCTCGTGCGCCTCGCGGTGGATGCGCAACCAGGTCTCTACGTCGCATTTTTTAGGCGCGATCACGTCGCGGACGCGGTCGCTAAGTATCTCTGCTCCGGCTCCGGGCATCGAGTAGAGCCCCTTTTCTCGCAGACGGCGTAGAGCCTCTCTAGTGCTTATGCGCGAGATCCTCGCGATATAGTCGATCTCGACCGCGGAAAATCCGTGAATCGTGATGCTTGGATATTTTTTCGCGATAAACTCCACGAGATCCTCGTACCACTCGATTTTTAGCTTTGGATGCACGCCGCCTTGAAATAAAATTTGCGTCCCGCCGATAGCGATGAGCTCCTCGATCTTTTGCCCGATCTCGTCAAATCCGAGCACATAGGCGTCCTCGTCCTTGTGATCGCGGTAAAACGCGCAAAATTTACAGTCCACCCAGCACGCGTTCGTGTAGTTGATGTTTCTATCCACAATAAAGGTCGTGACGCCGTCTGGATGTAGCTCGCGTTTGCGCGCTAGAGCCATCGCTCCAAGCTCGTTTAGCTCGGCGTTTTCTATCAAATTTACCGCCTCGTCCACGCTTAGTCTAGTCAAATTTTTCCTTTAAATTTTTTACGCGAGTTTAGCGAAAAACGCTTTTATCTTTGATAAATTCACGTTTTTTGACGTCTTGCGGATATCGTTTCGCGCCTCAAAAAAGGGAAAAGACGCAACCAAGCTAAGAAATTTAGCCATTTGGCGCTAGACGGGGTGTTGAGTCTCGTTGCGTCATAAAACAGCCCGACCGCAGAGACGGCCGCAACGGGCTTAGGCATCGCCAAGGTAGGCACTATGGTCCGCACCGTCGCAGATAGACGCCTATATAAACCGCGGCGTAAATTTGCCGCGGCTTTTTAAATTTAACCCGATTTATAAAGCTTAAATTTGATAAAATCGCGAGACATTTTACCAAAGGAGAAAAGATGAAAAATTTAATTTTAGCTGCGATTGCGGCGCTGTTTTTTGCAGGCTGTGCAGCAAACAAACCGGCTCCCGCCGAGCAAAACGCGCAGGAGTATCGCCACGCTACGCAGATAAAAGATGCAAGCTGCCCGCATCACGGCATGACAAACGCTAGCTGCGCACAGGCTCACGGCGGGATAAAAGAGTGCCCTCATCACGGAAATCACGGAGCAGACAAAAATCTCGGCTGTAGCGGCGACTGCGCCAAATCAAAACCATGCCCAAAATGCGACGCAAAAGCGCACGGGTGCGCGCAACATAAAGAGTGCGCTCATCACGGCAAAAGCGGCGCAAGCGACAAAACGCACGCCTGTCCTCATCACAAACACTAAAATTTAATGCGGTCAAGGTCAAATTTGGCCGCACTTCCCATCGAATTTACGCCAGCTGGCAACAGCAAAATTAAGCTCAAATTTCGCCGCAAAGTAGTTAAAAATCGCTTTTAGTCTCGTCGTCTAAAATTTTAAGCAGGCTAGGCAACCTAAACTCGCCGCTCATTCCCTTTGCGAGCCGCGCCGCTTCGTCCACATCCATGCCGACCGCGCTAACAAAAAGCGGCCTCTTGCTCTTGCCTCTGCAAATTTCTCTTACGAGCTTACAGCTACCTTTAAAAGGCGATTTGGCTACGCCCACGATCTGCACTCTGCGCTCCAAGCGCTCGTATAAATGCCCGCCCAGACCGTATCTGCCCTCGTCGTCAAGATAAACGAAACCGTCGATCACGATGAGCGAGATATCCCACACATCCAAATCCTGCAAAAGCGAGACGATGCACGGAAGCTCCCTTTTATAAAAGCTTCCGCTCTCATAGGGCGCTACGCCGTCTACTATTTTTGATATGATTTCAAGCGGCTTTTCGTCGCTAAAGTTTTCAAACAAAACCCCTACGACTTTAGCCTTGCTTCCCACATAATACGCATCTACGGCAAGTTTCACCGCTATCCTTTTTTGTTTAAATTTGAGCCGCATAAAAAGGCGACTTAGATTAAAGCATTAAGCCGCCTCAAAAGCTCAAATTTAATCTCGCTCCAAAACGACTTTATTTCCCTTCGTGCCGCGCACGCGTACCTTCGAGCCCTCGGCTAAATCACCGTCGTAGCGCCACAAAGTGCCCTTAAAATAAACCATACCCTCTCTGATTTCGCCCTCGCCGCTCTCGTTTAAAAAGTCGTCTTTGACTTCACTTTCGTGTTGGTTAAATTTGGCCTTTAAAGGCTTTCTGAGCGCAAAAAGCAGGACTAGAGAGACGATAGCGATGAGTAAAATTTGATACTCCCAAGCGATATCGACGAAAAATCCCAGCACCCCGACCGCTAAAAATCCAAGCCCGAAAAATAGCACGAAAAAGCTACCGAGCATAAACTCGAGCATGACTAATCCGACGCCAGCGGCTAGCATCAAATATGCGGGTATCATTTCGCCGCCCTAGTGCCTAAAAAGTCCTTTAAGACGCTTAAAGAGCCGATGAGCTCGGTTGCTTCGTAAGGGACTAAAATTTTATCTTTCGAGCCGTTTTTGGCTAGCTCGTTAAAGGCTCCAACGCGGTCGCGCGCGAGCAGGAACTCGGCAGCCTTGGCGTTTTGCGCCATGCTTTCGTTTATCATGTCCATCGCCTCTTTTTGGGCCGTCGCTAGCGCGATTTGCTCGTATTTTTTCGCATCGGCCATACGCTCGATGGCTTCGGCTTGCAATACTTTTTCTTGTTTTAGCGCCTCGGCGTTGCGAATGAGCGCCTCTTTTTCAGCCTGCGCTTTTAGCTCGATCGCGCGTTTTTCGCGCTCGGCTTTCATTTGCAGATTCATCGCCTCTTCGATGCCGTGCGGCACGGAGATCTCCGAGATCTCGACGCGCATGATCTTTACGCCCCAGTTATCGGCGGCGTCTCCGAGCGCTCTTTGTAGCGCGGAGTTTAGGCGGTCGCGCGAGCTAAGAGTATCGTCGAGATTCATCGCGCCGATCTCGCCCCTTAGCGTCGTCATGGCTAAATTTGCGATCGCGCGCTTGTAGCTATCGACGTTATACAGAGCCATTTTGCCGTCCACGACCTTTAAAAACACGATGCCGTCGACGCTTATGTTTACGTTATCTTTGGTGATGACTTGCTGTTTCGTGATATCTACTAGCTGCTCTCTAACGGTGATTACGGCGCGGATCTGATCGACAAAAGGGATGATGATGTGAAATCCGCCGTCAAGCACCTTGTGAAATTTACCCAAACGCTCGACGATGTAGATATCAGACTGCGAGATGATCTTAATGCCGGCTTTTAAAAACAAGACCGCAAAGGCCAGCACGACCACGGCAAATACGATAAACGGGATGCTCTCTTCCATGACTACTCCTTAAAATATTTTTCATCATTTTAGCCGCTTTTTGCTAAAAAATCGCCATTTTAGCGGAAAATTTTTAGTATAATTAGCCAAAATTTTAAGGATAAATCATGAAAAATATTTTATTTTTGGCAGCGGCTGCGATGATATTTGCAGGCTGTGCGGCAAGCGGCGGCGCAAGTGCGGTAAATAGCAAAAAATGCGGCGGCACTGAGGTTTTTGAAACGTGCGGCGCCGAGGTAGATAAGGAAAATTTGATCGGCGTTTACGAGGCTAAGGTGTTTTGCGACGGATGTAGCGAAAACTCGAAAAGCACGCTAACGCTCAACGCGGACGGTACGTTTAAAATCGACACCGTTTATCAAAAAAAGATCGCCCAAAGAGAGCTACAAAATGGCAAATACGAGATAGAGGGCAACACCCTAAGAGTGACAAATCAATACCGCGAAAAGCTAAATTTCGAGATTAACGGCGATACGCTACGCCAGATCAGCAACCAAAACAGCTTTATCAAAGAAAATTTCGCCCAGGAGCGCATCTACAAAAAGCTAGAAGCCAACTAAGCGACAAATTTAGCGCCCAAATTTAACCCAAAACCCAAAATGAATAAATTTATCGACCTATTAAGAACCCAGCCCGTTTTCGCGCGCCTCTCGCTCATACAGCTGATTTGTTATTTCGGCGTTTGGTTCTCGCACACGGGCATTTTTACGCTACTTATCGAGCTTGACGCGCCCGTTTGGGCTATCACGGCGGCTGCTGCGCTTGCTTTCGTGCCGGGCGTGCTACTATCGCCTTTTAGCGGTATCGTGGTGGATAAATTTAGCCCCAAACCAATGCTCATAGCGCTCACGGTCGTAGAGATGGTGACTGTTTTTATGCTCGTTTTTATCGACAAACTCTCCTTGATGTGGCTGCTATTTGTGATAATATTTATCAGAGTCGGGGCCGGCGGAACGTATTTTCAGGTCGAGATGAGCCTTTTCCCCAAAATTTTAAACAAAGACGACCTAAAAACCGCAAATGAGATCCACTCGCTCATCTGGGCGTTTTCATACACCGCAGGTATGGGTCTGGCGGGCATTTATATCCATTTTTTCGGGATAAAAAGCGCCTTTTTACTAGACTGCGCTCTTTATGCAGTAGCCCTTATCGTCCTGCTTAAAACGGATATATCCGTGCGGGCTAAAAAAGGCGGCGAAAGAGTCCGCGAGATGCTAAAAAACGGCCTAAAATACGTAAAACAAAATCCCCTCATCGCGCACCTCATCATGCTGCACGCGGTTGTGGGCGTGACCAGCTACGACGCGCTCGTGGCGCTACTAGCGGACTATCCGTACGCTGGCCTGCTCTCGGCATCGCTCATCATAGGCTACATAAACGCTTGCCGCGCCGTCGCCCTTATCGTCGGCCCGCTCGTGCTTAGCAAATTCGTCTCAAACTCCAACCTAGTTTATATCTACGTCGGTCACGGACTTGGCGTCATCGCGTGGAGCGCATTGCAGTTTAACTTTTATATCGGATTTATCGGGATTTTTTGTGCGGGATTTTTCACCTCGACGCTTTGGAGTTACACCTACACGCTCATCCAGCAAAAGTGCGATCCCTCATTTTACGGTCGTATCATCGCCTATAACGACATGGTTTATCTAGGCGTCGCGGCGGTGATTTCTAGCGGTATAGGGCTGCTTTTTGAGCTTGGGCTTAGCCTCTCGATAATCACGGCGCTGATAGGGTGTATGTTTTTTGCCGGAGCGATTTACTGGCTTTTCGTGCGTAAAATTTACAAAGACGAGCTAGCGTAAATTTGCTCTGCGGTGCGGGTTTAGCAAGCGGCAATTTTAATCAAATTTGACCAAATAAATTTGCTGTCCGCATCAAAAACGTAGCAGTCTCGGTATGTCAAATTTAATGGCAAATTTGACCTCAAATTTACCCCGCTCAGGCTTTAGCATAATAAGTCGTTCCGTTTGAAATATGCTTTTTATAAAGCGTCGTAAACGGCACCAGATCGGCGTGTCCGACGTAGAGTCTGCCGTGATCGCTCAAAATTTTATGAAAGCGTTCTACCGTTTTTAGCTTAAATTCCTCGTTAAAATAAATCATCATATTTCGCGAGAAAATGATGTCGAATTTGCCTAGCTTAAAGATCGCGTCGTCAAAGATATTTGCCACGCTAAACTCGCATCTAGGCAGCATCTCGCGCCTGATTTCGTATTTGCCGTCGCGTTTTGTAAAGTAGATATTTTTTTGATTATCGTTTAGGCGGTGCAATGAACGCTCGTTATAAACGCCCTTTTTACAGCTATCGATAGCCTCGGAGTTTATGTCGATACCAACGATACTGACGCGGTTTACGTCGAGTAAATTTGAGTGCGCGAGCATACCTAGCGAGTACGCCTCGTCGCCCGTCGAGCACGGCGCGCACAGTATCCGCACGCTATCAAGCTCCTCTCTGGCGTAGTATATCGCGGCTTGTAGCTGCGGCAACTCTCTGTAAAAATAAGTCTCGTTCGTGGTGATCAAATTCACGATTTCTTGCCTCATAAAGCGGTCTACGACGACTTTTGAGCTTAACGCTTCAAAGCTTGAAATTCGGTTTGCTTGGCAGAAATTTATTAGGCGCTGCTTTATCATGTCCTTTTTGGACTCTAGGTCCACGCCGCACATATTTTTGATAACTTCGACGAATTTATTCAGCCCCGCCGCATCGCTAGGAGCGGGCGTCAAATTTGCATTTTCAAGCATGTAAAAACCTTTCTAGTTCCGCTCTTATACCGCCGATGGGTAGCGACCTTAAATTTGCGTTGATTTCTTTCGCGCGTTTTGGCATGCCGTAGACGATCGCACTCTCCTCGTTTTCGGCGACGCATTTAGCACCGGCTTTGTATAGCTCGTTTAGCCCGCGCGCGCCGTCGTCGCCGATGCCAGTTAGCAGGATCGCCATGACGTCGGCAAACTTACAAGCCTGCACGCCGGAGTGAAAAAGCACGTCTACGTTGGGGTTGTACGTGGTCTCCTTTGCCGGCGAGCACATGCCGGCCATGAGGGGGCTAGCAGAGATTATCTCCGAGTTTTTTTCGCAGATATATATCGCGCTTTTTAGCTGCGTGGGCGCGCCCAGCATCAACACCTCCGCCGCGCACTCCTTGTCAAACTGCGAGATAAAACTAGGGATAAAAGCCAGGCTCATATGCTGCGCAATAACGACGCTAGCTCCGTTTAGCTCAAGCCCTTTAAAAAGCCTTTTTAAATGTCCCGGACCGCCCGTCGAGGCGCCGACTAAGACCAGTTTTTGTTTCAAATTTATTCCGTTTTTTGAGTTAATTTTATGGCTATTTTATCTTTATTTATATTAAATTTAGCTATAAGGCAAAAATACATAAAATAATGCAGATAATTTTACGCTAACTAAACGCTACGATAAAATTTGGGTGAGATTTTAGCGCTTGCAACAGCGGCGGAATAGTCGTCAAATTTTACTTCAAACTCGGTATTTATACCTAAATTTTATGCGTCTTCTTGTATTTATCTTCAAATTTACGGCTTTTTGCTACAAGATTTCCGTCAAATTTTACTTTATGATTGACGGTTTTATCTTCTTTAGATGAGGCTCTTTTTTATCGTGCGTTACCGCTTTTTCTAGCGCGTGTTTCGGATAGTTTGCGCCTTTTGATGCATTACCGCTAGCAAAAACTAGAGCAGAAAACAAGATTAACAAGGGCAAAGCTAAAATTAGCATTATCCCGACCGTCTTTTTCATTTAAATTTCCGTTTGCATTCAAATTTACGCTTGAAAGTAGCCTAATCTCGCCTAGATTTTACGACAAGCGCCCTATTTTTTATTCGTCATTTGATACAAAAAGCTAAAGATTTCCGCGACCGCTTTATAGAGATTTGGCGGGACTTCCTCATTTAGATCGACCTTGCTTAGAACCTCGACCAGATCGGCGTCCTCTTTGATCGGTATGTCGTGAGATTTGGCTAGATTTATGATGTTTTTCGCCACTTCGCCAGAGCCCGTTGCCAGCACTTTTGGGGCATTATCTTTTTGGCGGTTGTAGCCAAGAGCCACGGCTTTTTTAGTTTTTTGCACTTTTGCCAAATTTACGCCTTTTTATCAAATCCCATATCAAGCTTATCCAGACCGCCGTAAACGCCGCTAAGACGCAGTTTAGGCATAGTTTTTAGGCTAAAATTCGACACTATCAGCCCCTGCTCGCCGATAGCCCTTTTTAGCTCCTTTGCGCCGCTTAAAATTAGCTCCTTAAACTCCTCTTTTTGCGTCGCAATCGCAAGGTCGATGTATTTGTTTTCGCTAAGCGCCACCATGATATTAATTTGTCCGAAATTTTGAAAATTTAGATCGATTTGCGCGTAGTGTTTTTGCTTTTTGCCCTGCTTAAATCTGATATTTCCGCCCTCTACGCCCTCCCAGACGTAGGGCAGATAGGTCTGCACTCCGCCAGCGACTGCGGAGGCTAGCTGGTGCATCTCGATTTGAGCGAGCAGCTTTGAGGCGGCGTCTTTTACGGGGCTAGCGTCCGGAGACTTTGACTGCATGTTTAAAAGAGCGCTTTTTACGTCGTTTTGCAGCACCTTTGCCGTCTCTTCGGCGCTTTTTGGCGTCACGGCGCCAAGCTCGCCGCGAGCGATATTTTGCTGTTTGATTAGCTTGCCGACTTCATCTAGGCTATTTTTTGCTTCAAAGCCAGCTTTATCGGCGATTTGCAGGGCGAAATTTAGCTTTCTAGCCGCATTTTGCAGCTTGTCTTGCAGCGTCGCACCCTCGCTTCCTTCCGCGCCTTCTCGGACGATTTTTTGCGCGAAATCGTTAAATTTATCCTGCGAAGCCGCAAGCGCGCTAAGCTCGTCCGTTAGCTCTTTTATAGCGCTTTTTAGCTCGGCGAAATTTAAAGTAAAGCCCCTGTTTTGACTTAGCTTTTCGCTGTTTAAATTTTGCATTTTTTCGCCCGCGTTTGCCAGCAGCTGAGAGATTTTATTTAGCTCGGCGTTTAGCGTTTTTTCGTTTAAGCTTAGCCCGCTGCCGCTCATGGCGTTTGCTTGCTTGTCCATAAATTTAGCCGCGTTTTCGAGCTTATCAGCGATCTCGAAAAGCTGCTTAAAAGGCGAGCCGGCTAGCGTATCTTTGGCCGCGGTTTTAGCGTTTTGTAAAATTTGATCAAGCCTCGTAAAGCTCTCGTTCGTGCTTAGGCTATCATCCTTAGCCAAGGCTGAAATTTGCTCCAAAAGCTGCTGATTTGAGAGATTTTTTATATCGCCGAAGAGCTTATTTATCGCGCTGGGTAGGTTAAATTTGCCGTTTAGCGCGTCCTTTAAATTTGCCTCCAACATGATGCCCGAGTTTTTTATCTGCTCGTTTAGCGGCGCGTTTTTTAGATCGGCGACGGGTTTTAAAAACTCCTTTAGTTTAAGCGCAAATTCCTTTAGATCGGGCTCATTTTCGGCAAGTGCGACGAGGCCTTTCATATCTTTTGCGAGATTTGGCGAGAGTTGCAGATTTTTTGCTTGAACGGCTAGCTCTTTGGCCTGCGTAGGGCTTGATTTTAGCTCGTCTAAAAGCTTATTTACGAGCTTATCTAGATCCTTTACGGCGTTATCCGCGGCCTCGGAGCCTAAATTTTGCGAGGGTGCGGGCTGATTTTTAAAAAGATTTTTGGTTTCGCCCGCCTGCCCAGCCTGTCCGGCGTTTGCGCCGCCTACGCCGCCTGTTTTGGGTAGCGCGCCGCCGATGGCGGCTTGGGTCGCGATTTGCGAACTTACTGAGTTATTTACTGATTCCATACGGCTATATCGTCAAATTTGAGATTTTCATTAGCTATTGGCCATCGTGCCGGGGCTATGCTCAAAGCCTCGCCTGCTTTCAAGCGGAACGGTCTTTTGCGTGAGGCAAAACGCGATGAGAAACGCAAGCAGCGCTGCATAAACCCACATAAAGCCGTCAAAGCCTAAAATTTTCATACTAGCGCCCATTATCACGGACGAAAGAAGCGAGCCGAAAGAGTAGCTAAAAAGCACGGCGCGCCCTACTTCGATGCCTTGATTTTTATGTTTTAAAACGTCGTTGGCGCGAGCAAGCGATAACGCATAGAGGCAAAAAGCGCCAGAACCCAAAAAAAACGACAAAACGTACTGCGCGTAGATAGAGGGCTTAAGCGCCAAAAAACAAATAGCCGCAAATAGCGACACGCCCGCGCAGCACATTATCGCAGGACGGCGGCCGAATTTATCCGAAAAACCGCCGATGAGAGAGTGGGCGATAAAGCCGCCCGCCATCGCGACGGTCATAAAAAACGAAACCTCCCTCGCGCCGTATCCTTGCAGCAGGATATAAACGCTAGCCATCGCAAAAAAGCCGTTTATGAGGATGCCCGCTACGATGCTGGTAATGAGCGCCAAAGGCACGAGCGCAAAGACCTTCGGGATCGAGACGCTCTTTTTTTCGGGGATCGGCGGCTCTTTGATGCGGATTAAATTTAAAGGAATACTCAAAAACAAAATAAACGCCGCGCTAAGCAAAAGCACGTGAGAAGTGGATAAATTTAGCGATAGCACGAGGATACCCAGCCCAAAACATACGTAAAACGTGATCTCGTAAAATGCCAGTACTCGAGAGCGCACTTCGTTTCTAGCGCGCGCGTTGAGCCAGCTTTCGATTATCATCAAGATCGAGTAGTAGCAAAATCCCAAACACCCGCGCAAAAACGCCCAAAAGTAGAGATTTTGGCTAAGGTCGTGAAACATCGCCGCGATACCAAAAAGCGACGCAAATATCCCAAAGCTCCTGATGTGGCCGACTTTTGAGACGATTTTGTGCGAAAATATCGTAGCTATCATAGCTCCAACGAAAAATACCGCGATGACAAATCCCGTTTCTAGCTCGTCCGCGCCCATTTTTTTTAGCTCGACGCCCGCAGAGCTGATGATGAGGCCGTTTCCCACAAACAAAAACGCCATCCCCACAAATAGTGCAAACATCGATCTGATCGTTATTATCGAGCTATTTCTCATTGCTTTTTACTCCATATATCAAAGCGCCCGCGGGCATCGCCGCAAGCGCGATCAAAAACGCGGCTATATCAAGGCTGTCTTGTCTTTTTAGCGCCAAAAATCCGACGACCAAAACCGCATACGCGATCAGTCGAAAAGGCACGAAGGCGGTGAAATAGTTGGGCGAATTTTGCTTTAAATTACGCGTGAAATTTTGCTTTTTTGAGGGCTTAGCTTCGCTGTTTTGATTTGATTCGTTCAAATTTGACTCGCTTGCCGCGCTTAAATTTGACCCGCCAATTTGGCTTGCGCCGCTTAAATTCTGCTCGTCAAATTTGCCCTGCGCGGCTTCGTTTTGTTCTGTTGCCGCGTCAAATTTAACCCGCTCGTTTTCGCCGTTTAAATTTAGCCCCGCCGCTTGGTCAAATTCCGCGTCTATTTTTGCGAGACCGTCCAAATTTGAGGCATCTAGTCGCTTAGTATTTTTGCGGTGCGGGTCATGCCCGTCAAATTTAGCCTCCGCGGGGCGATCCGGAAACTCCTCGTGATTTTCGCCCCATTCGTCTATGTCGTCCTCTGCGGAGGCGTCATAGTCTCGCACGCCGTTTTCTATACGTTTTTTGTAGGCTCTAAAGGTCGCGGCCAGCACCAAAAGCGAGCCCGCAAACGCGACCTGCGAGCTGTAAAACCACGCGCGGCCAAATACAGCCGAGCCCAGCAAAAGCAAAGCCTCAAATGCGCCGTAAACGGCAATGAGCTTAAAATTCACTCATCGTCCTCGTCATCGTCTTTCGCGGGTTTAAATTTGCCTTTATCTTTTAGTTCATCTAGACTTTTTATCTGCACGTCGTAGGCCTTTTTGATGTTTAGGCCGGCTGCGGCGATACCGACTGCGATACCCGCAAACAGCGTCCACGTCCAGCCGGTTTCCTTCATCATCCAGTAGCCAAACCCAGCCCCGATAGCAAGCGCCACGACGATAGAAACGCCCAAACTTAGCTGCTCGGCGCCTTTTACGACGTCGCCTAAATTTATCTTCGCCATTAGGCAAATCCCCAGCTGTTTTTCATGCGCTCTTGTATCGCTTCGCGCTCTTTTCTGGCCTCTTTTAGACGCTCTTCTAGATCGGCGATCCTTGCTTTTACCTCGCGCATCTCCTCGTTCTCGCTTGTGCTTTCCGCAGCTATCTCGGCAAAGCTCTCGTCTGCGGCTTTAATGGCAAATTTGATATCCTCTTCGCTCATCGCGTCGCAGATAAAGCCCGTCTCAAACTGGCTAGGTGCTAGATAGACGCCCTTTTTAAGCATTTTGGCGTGAAATTTGGCGTAAAGCTTAACGTCGCTTTTTAGCGCGTCGTCGTAGTTTTTAACCTCGCTTGCGGTAAAGAAAAAGCCAAACATCGAGCCTCGCACCGTCGTTTGCAGAGCAATGCCATGCTTCGTGGCGACACTTTTTAGTCCGTGAGCGAACAGTACGGCTAGTTTATTTAGGCGGTCATAAAGATCATGATCGGCGAAAATTTTACTCAGGCTTGCGATGCCGGCAGCCATAGCTACGGGATTGCCGCTTAGCGTGCCTGCCTGATACACCGCACCTTCGGGGCTTAGGTAGTCCATGATCGCCGCCTTTCCACCAAACGCAGCCGCCGGGCAGCCGCCGCCGATAACCTTACCAAAGGTCACGAGATCGGCCTCTATGCCGTTAAATTCGAACGACCCGTGCCTGCTCGCTCGAAATCCGCTCATAACCTCGTCAAAAATTAACACCGCGCCGTTTTGGTCGCAAAGGCGTCTAAGCTCGCTTAAAAACTCGTTACCAGCAGGCACAAGCCCCATATTTCCCGCGATCGGTTCGATGATTAGCGCGCCGATTTTGCCCGGATTTGCCTCAAATATCGCTCGCACGCTAGCTATATCGTTGTAGCGCGCTAGATAGGTGTTTTTCACCACGTCTGCCGGTACTCCGCCGCTGGAAGCATTGCCGTAGGTCGTAGCACCACTGCCTGCTTTCACCAAAAGCGCGTCGCTGTGCCCGTGATAGCAGCCTTCAAATTTTATGAGTCCGTCCTTGCCGCTAAAGCCGCGCGCTACGCGTATCGCGCTCATAGTGGCCTCAGTGCCGGAGCTTACAAAACGCACCTTTTCTACATTTTTAAACTCGTCGCAGATTAGCTTTGCTAGCTTGGTTTCCAAATTTGATGGAGCGCCAAAGCTTAGTCCCTTTTTAACCGTCGCTATCACCGCACTCTCAATGTCGGGATCGCAGTGTCCAAAAATGAGCGGTCCCCAGCTCTGGATGAAGTCCAGATAGCGGTTTTCCTCGATATCGACTAGATACGCGCCCTCGCCGCGGTCCACCACAAATGGCTCGCCGCCTACGCTGCCAAACGCGCGAACGGGCGAATCTACGCCGCCCGGGATATATTTTTTAGCTAGCCCGAAAGCTTCTTTGTTCGTCATTTTTTATCCTTGTTGAAATTTATAACGTATTCGTAAAGCAAATTTATCTCTTCGTCGGTTAGAAAGTAGCTAGGCATAACGCTTCTAGCGCTTAGCACGCCCTCTTTAAACGTCTCAAAATCAAGATTGTTTATCCTGGGCGCTCTTAGCTCGTCGTCGATGACCTGCTTGGTTTTTTTATCAAAATGTCTATATTTTGATATGAGCGAGCCTTCGCCGCCGCTGCCGTGACACTTGTCGCAGCCGATGCCGCGCGGGTTTTGATAGAGCATCTTTGCGTATTCGTTTTTTGTAATAAAATCGCTCGCAAACGCCGCGCCGCAAAGTAGCGCTGAAATCAGCCAAATTTTCATAAATTCTTTCTCTTTTTCGTAAATTTAATCTAAAATTAGCTATCATACAATCTTTGCGATTAAAAAGTAATAAAGGACGAAAATGACGATATTAGACGGCAAAAACGTAAGCGCGCAGGTAAAGGAAAGAGTAAAAAACGAAGCGTTAAATTTGAAAAATCAAGGCATAGAGCCTGCGCTTGCGGTGATACTGGTCGGCGAGGATAAAGCCAGCCAAACCTACGTCGCGGCAAAAGAAAAAGCCTGCATAGCCTGCGAGATAAAAAGCGTAATGCACCGCTTACCCGAGTCTACGACACAAAGCGAGCTAATCGCGCTAATAGACGTGCTAAATTTAGACGACGGCATCGACGGCATATTAGTGCAGCTGCCGCTACCAAAGCACATAGATACGAATAAAATTTTAGAAACCATTAGCCCCGAAAAAGACGTGGACGGCTTTGCCGCGATAAACGTCGGTAAACTAGCTAGCGGACTTGACGGGTTCGTACCGTGCACGCCGCTAGGCATAATGGAAATTTTTAAAGCCTACGATATAAATTTAGAGGGCAAAAACGCCGTCGTGATCGGACGTAGCAACATCGTGGGCAAACCGATGGCAAATCTACTGCTAAACGCCAACGCGACCGTAACCGTGACGCATAGCAAAACGCGAAATTTAAAAGAAATTTGCGCGGACGCCGACATCCTAGTGGCCGCTATCGGTAGAGCCGATTTCGTAACGGCGGATATGGTAAAAGAGGGCGCCGTCGTAATCGACGTAGGCATAAACCGCATGGACGACGGCAAGCTAAAAGGCGACGTCAAATTTGACGAGATAGCGCCTAAATGCTCGTTTATAACTCCGGTTCCGGGAGGCGTAGGCCCGATGACTATCGCGATGCTACTGTCAAACACGATAAAATCAGCTAAAAACCGCGCGAAGAAGGCATAAATTTTGAAAAAAGCGTTTAATAAATTTTTAGATTTTTCAAACAGCTGGACGGGCACGGTCGTCATCGTCCTGCTCGTGATTTTTTTTGTCGCGCAGGCCTTCGTGATACCGTCTGGTTCGATGAAGGACACGCTTTTAGTCGGCGATCATCTTTTTGTTAAAAAATTTAGCTACGGCATCTCAACCCCGCGCATTCCGTGGATAGAGGTCAAGGTTTTGCCAGATTTTAACGGTAACGGTCATCTCATCGAGGGCGCAAAGCCGCAGCGCGGCGATATCGTGGTTTTTCGCTATCCGCACGATGAAAAGATCCACTACGTCAAGCGAAATTTCGCAGTCGGCGGCGACGAAGTGATATTTACAGAAAAGGCGCTATTTTTACACCCGCACGAGGGCGAGGAGTTTATAAAGGCAAATTTCGACGAAAAAGATATAGTAAAATTTGGTGGTAAGCTTTTTGTACGCGAGCCATATAAATTCGGCGGCATACACTACGACGAGAAGGTAAATTTATTTGAACTAGCCGTAAACTACCTAAACGCTAGCAAATTCGCCATGCAACCCGTTATCGTAAACGAACTACCAAGCGTAGGCAACTATCCGTTTAACGCATTTTATTTTCAGGTTCCAGAGGGCGAGTTTTTCATGATCGGCGATAACCGCGACCACTCAAACGACAGCCGTTTTTGGGGGCCAGTGGCATATAAAAATATCGTCGGCAAGCCGTGGTTTGTATATTTTAGCTGGGATGACGAATACAAAATCAGATGGAACAGAGTCGGCAAGAGCGTGGACTTTATACAAAACTCGCCTGAGCTGCTAGACGCCGCCAGAGCCGAAGCTAAAAACGACGGAAACAAGATCGAATGAACCTTGATAGCATCGACTTCGCAAAGGTTGCGATCCTAGTCGCAGTGCTCGTTATCTCCGTCGTCGGACATGAGATCGCGCACGGATATGCGGCGTTTAAATTTGGCGACCTAACCGCCAAAAATTTGGGGCGGCTCAGCATAAATCCCATAAAACACGTCGATCCGCTAGGAACTATCGTCGTGCCGGCACTCATGTATCTTAGCACGGGAGTGACGTTTGGCTGGGCTAAACCCGTACCCATAAATTTACGCACGGTGCTTTATAACGGCGGCTACAAAGCAGCTATAGTCGTCGCGCTTGCTGGCATCGCATACAACCTCGCTCTTTTTGCGCTAGCGTTTTGCCTATTTAAATTTATAGGCTTCGAGGGTTTTTTTGACGGCGCGGTAGTGGAGTTTGTATTTATGCTTGCAGCCGTAAATTTAGTCTTGGCTCTCTTTAACCTCTACCCTATCCCGCCTCTTGACGGCTCAAAGGCGCTTGAGTATCTTTTGCGCATTTTCGGGCTTCACGGCGCGGCAAACCGGCTAAACGGTATGCAAAGATACGGCTTTATAGCGTTAGTTATCATCGTGATCTCGCCGCTAAAAGATTATTTTTTCGAGCCGATACGATATGCTGTTGCTATCATGAGGATGTTTTTGTAAACGGCAAATTTTAAAATTTAGCCCAAATTTCGCTCCTAAAGGCTCGCGGCGAAATTTTACTTTAATGCTTTTTTGCTATAATTAAGCATTTTTTAGCTTATGGAAATTTCATGAAAATAGACAAAATTTTTATCGCGAGCGACCACGCGGGCTTTGATCTTAAGGCGCAAATTTGCGAGCTTTTAAAAAGCGAAGGTTTTAGCGTATGCGACCTAGGAACGCATAGCAAAGATAGCGTAGATTATCCCGATTTTGCCGAGCTTTTGGCGCAAAATTTGCGGCACGAAAACGAATACGGCGTGCTAATCTGCGGCACGGGCATCGGCATCAGTATCGCAGCCAACCGCCATGCGCACGTTCGCTGCGCGCTTTGTCACGACGTCACCACTGCAAAACTAGCCCGCGAGCATAACGACGCAAACGTACTAGCCATGGGCGCTAGAACGATCGGCGACGCGGTCGCGGCAGATATGATAAAGGCTTTTTTCGCTACCGAATTTGCCGGCGGCAGACACGAAAGACGCGTGAAAAAGTTAGGAGGCGAGAAATGACTGATTGGCTCGTACTTACCGTTTTGATATGCATTTGTATATATCTCACCGTTATGGTGTTTTACTTTAAAACCTTGCTTAAAAAAGAGCGTGCGACGCGCGATTTTATGAAAAACAATCTCCAAGATACCGAAGTCGTCATCCGCAAGCTGCAAGTCCAACTCCAGCGCGGTCTTGGCAACATCGACATACTCACCGACGAACTAAACAAGGTAAAAAACGATGCCAACGCCCTTCGCACCAGAAACTCGCAGTACCGCCTCGAAAACGACAAACTCCGCCAGCGCATCCGCGAGTTAGAGGGCAAAATCGAAGCGCTACTATAAATCAAATTTAAAGGTAAAAAATGAAAGAACTAGACAAAGCGGGGAAAGAATTTTTATTAAATTCCATCCGCTGCATAAACGATTTTCCAAAACCGGGCATAGTATTTCGCGACATCACGACGCTGCTAAACAACAAAGAGGCGTTTAATTTTTTAATGGATCATCTAGTTGCCAGATACGAGGGTGCCGATATCGATTTCATCGCAGGCATCGAGTCTCGCGGATTTATATTCGCAGCGGCTTTGGCGGCTAGACTGCGACTACCTTTCGTGCCGATTAGAAAGCCTAAAAAACTGCCATACATCACGATCTCGCAAAAATACAGCCTAGAATACGGCGTAGACGAAGTGCAAATTCACGTCGATGCATTCGGCGAAAAAGCGGGCGCAAAGGTGCTTTTAATCGACGATCTAATCGCTACGGGAGGCACGGCTAAGGCTAGCGTCGAGCTAATCAATCAAACAAACGCCGTTTGCGTAGAGGCCTGCTTTTTGATCGATTTAAAGGATCTGGGCGGTAGTGCAAATTTACGCCCGCTAACTAAAATTTACAGCATTTTGGAGCTATGATGGAAGAATTTTTTACAAAACTACTCATTGAGTACGGCTACATCATACTTTTCGTCTGGTGCATAATGGAAGGCGAAATGGCGCTCATAATGGCGGGCATCCTCTCTCATCAAACGCATATGCATATCGCGCCGGCCATCTTCGTAGCAGGTCTGGGCGGCTTCGTCGGCGATCAAATTTACTTTTACCTAGGCCGCTATAATAAAAAATATATCGCCAAAAAGCTTCATACCCAGCGCCGAAAATTCGCCATCGCGCATATAATGCTGAAAAAATACGGCTGGCCGATCATCTTTATCCAGCGCTATATGTACGGCTTTCGCGTCATCATACCGATGACCATAGGCTTAACTGGATACAGCGCAAAAAAATACGCGTTTATAAACCTAATAAGCGCGTGGTGCTGGGCTGCGATTACGATAATTCCTGCGTGGGTTTTGGGCGAGCACATACTTGAAATTTTACACAAAGCAAAAGAGCACTGGTACGTCGCCGTGCCTGTAGTAGCGCTATTTTTAGGCGCTCTGCTCTACGGCTTTAGGCGCATAGAAAATAAAATTTTAAACGATAGGAGACACAGAAGTGCAGTTTCAACTCGCTAATAAAAAACTAAACGAAATCAAGGCTGATTTAGAGCTGATTTTCGTCGTAGATAAAAACCTGAAACATAAATTTATAAAAGACGAAAAGGCATTTAAATTTGCCAACTACAAAGGCGAGAGCGTCTTGCTTTTACTAGAAAGCGGCAGGATTTACGTGCCGCTCGGTAAGCTTGGCTACGACGAGCTTCGCATAGCTGCGGCAAAAGCCTATAACGCCGTAAAGTCGCTAAACGTCAAAAGCATTAAACTAGCCTCGTATCTCGCAGGTTGCCAAAAAATGAGCTTTCAGGCTCTAACCGAAGGCTTTTTACTGGGCGCTTATGAATTTAACAAATACAAAGAAAAAAAAGAAAAATACGCGCTAAAAGATATTATTTTTAGCAGCGAAGAATTTAGCGGCGAGGACGTCCGCGAAAACGACGCGCAAGACGGCTTTGCCCACGGCGAGATAATCGCCTCTGCGACAAATTTCACCAAAGATATCGTAAACGAAATCCCAGAAATCTACACCCCGCAAAAGATGGCGGAAGAGGCTCAAAATCTAACTAAAAACTATCCAAATTTAAGCTGCAAAATTTACGATGAAAAATTCCTCGAAAAAGAAAAGATGAACGCATTTTTGGCCGTAAACAAAGCCAGCGTCCATCCGCCTCGCCTCATCCATCTTATCTATAAGCCAAAAGGCGCGAAAAAGCGCATAATCTTCGTCGGCAAGGGACTAACCTACGATAGCGGCGGGCTTAGCTTAAAGCCGGCTGATTATATGCTAACTATGAAAGCCGACAAAAGCGGCGCGGCAGCGGCGATGGGTATAATTAAAGGCGCGGCGGAGCTAAATTTGCCTTTTGAAATTCACGCTATTTTAGGCGCGACCGAAAATATGATCGGCGGCAACGCCTATAAACCAGACGACGTGCTAATCTCTCGCAGCGGTGTTAGCATCGAGGTGCGAAACACCGACGCCGAGGGCCGCCTAGTGCTTGCCGACTGCCTCAGCTACGCACAGGATTTTAAACCCGACGTGCTAATCGACATGGCGACGCTAACGGGCGCTTGCGTAGTAGGCCTTGGCGAATACACTAGCGGCATAATGGGCAACAACGAGGAGCTAAAGGCGGAATTTAAAGCAAAAGCGGCAAAAAGCGGCGAGCTAAATACGATTTTAGAGTTTAACCCGCACTTGCGCGAGCTGATCAAAAGCCAGATCGCGGACGTCAGCAACACAGGTTCTAGCCGTTACGGCGGCGCGATCACGGCGGGGCTTTTCCTAGATAAATTTATAAAAGACGAATTTAAAGACAAGTGGATACATCAAGATATCGCAGGCCCCGCATACACCGAAAAAGCTTGGGGATATAACCAGGCGGGCGCGACGGGAGCCGGCGTGCGAATGAATCTTTATTATCTATGCGCTATGGCAAAGGAGCTGTAATGGGACTAGCAGTAGGTATCGTGGGTTTACCAAACGTTGGCAAATCAACCACTTTTAACGCGCTAACGAAAGCGCAAAACGCCGAGAGCGCGAACTATCCGTTCTGCACGATCGAGCCCAATAAAGCCGTTGTGCCGGTGCCCGATAAGCGCCTAGGCGAGCTAGCCAAAATCGTAAATCCAAACAAAATCCAATACTCCACGATCGAGTTCGTCGATATCGCAGGCCTCGTAAAGGGCGCGAGTGCGGGCGAGGGTCTGGGAAATAAATTTCTCTCAAACATCCGCGAAACCGAGGTGATTTTACACATCGTGCGCTGCTTTGAGGACGAAAACATCACGCACGTAGAAGGCGGCGTCGATCCCGTCAGGGACGTCGAGATCATCGAGACCGAGCTCATCCTCGCCGATATCGAGCAGCTAAACAAAAAAATCGAGCGTCTAACCCGCGAAGCCAAAGCAAACGCAAAAGGTGCGAAAGAAGCGCTAGAGACGGCAAATGCGCTACTAGCCCACCTAAATGACGGCAAAAGCGCGAGCAGCTTCGGCGGCAAGGACGACGACGCGTTTATAAATTTAAACAAAGAGCTAAGACTACTCAGCGCAAAAGAGGTCGTCTACGGCGCAAATGTCGACGAGGACGGTATCTCGAAGGATAACAAATATGTACAGGCGCTTCGCGAGTTTGCCGCGCGCTCGGGACACGAGGTTATCAAGCTCTGCGCCAAGATCGAAGAGGAGCTAGTAGGCCTTAGCGACGAAGAGGCGCATGAATTTCTAAGCTCGCTCGGCACGAACGAGAGCGGCCTAGAAAAGATCATCAAAACGGCATTTGCAAAGCTAAATTTGATCAGCTACTTTACCGCGGGCGTCGTCGAGGTGCGGGCATGGACGATCGTAAAAGGCTGGAAAGCGCCAAAAGCCGCCAGCGTCATCCACAACGACTTTGAGCGAGGGTTTATCAGAGCCGAGGTAATCGGCTACGAGGACTACATCGCGTGCGGCGGCGAAAATCCGGCAAAAGAAGCGGGCAAAATGCGCCTAGAAGGCAAAGACTACGTCGTGCAAGACGGCGACGTGATGCATTTTAGATTTAACGTTTAGGGCGCAAAATCGGTCAAATTTGGCTTTTACAACTAAGCAGTTTTTTGTCCAAATTTGACTACTCTTGCTTTATACCTTGCGGCCATTGGTCTAAACGCGGGCAAAATAAATCTGACGCCTTTTCGTGCCGACACTGCGCTACAAAATTTGTTTTAGCCTTTAAGAGCGTGTTAAATTTAGCTCGGCGCGGTTTTGCCGCTCAAATTTGACTCGCGCTAAATTTAAGGAAAAAATTGAAAAAGATCATAGCCGTTTGCGTAACCGCATTAAATTTACTCCGCACCCAAATAATTTTAAAGAACGCCAATGTCGCGCGATTTTAGTATATCGTCGCGCTATCAAAGCAGCACAAGACGCGACAACCTACCCGTCCGATACAAACAGGACTGTGG
This sequence comes from Campylobacter showae, assembly GCF_900573985.1. NCBI lineage: Bacteria > Pseudomonadati > Campylobacterota > Epsilonproteobacteria > Campylobacterales > Campylobacteraceae > Campylobacter > Campylobacter showae. The sequence continues at coordinate 1,851,567 of NZ_UWOK01000001.1, forward strand.
CATACAAAGAGGCAAAATAGATCAAATTTGAAAAACAAAACAAGTAAAATTTAACAAAGGAGCGCGATGATAAAACAGCTCTTACTACTGCTTTTTGCGCTAAATTTTGCTCTCGCAAATTTAACAGACGAAGGCCAAACGGCCTACGACGCGGACGATGAGCAAAGGGCGGCAAAAATTTGGCTAAAAGCCTGCGAAACAGGCGAGGCGCGCGGGTGTGCAAGGCTTGGGTTTTATACCAAAGCGGCAAAGGCGTAAAACAAGATGACGCAAAGGCTATCAAATTTTACGAAAAAGCCTGCAACGCGGACGAACTATCAGGCTGCAACAGCCTAGCTTCGCTCTACCAAAACAGCGGCGAACACGCCAAAGCCGCCACGATTTTTGAGCGAGCCTGCGAAAAAGGATTTGGTTTAAGCTGCTATAATCTAGCTCAAATTTATGAAGCAGGCAGCGTCGTCGCACTAGATGAAAGCAAGGCGCTAGACCTCTACGTAAAGGCCTGCGAGCGCGGATACGCGGTAGTTTGCTACTATCTAGGCGGTATGTATGAGGACGGCTGGGCAAGCGAAAACGATGAAGCCTCGAAAAACGCGCTCAAATTTTACTCGCTTGCCTGCGATGGTAAAATTTACGAAGCGTGCGAGGCTTTGGGCAGGCTTTACGAGGACGGCGAGGCGCGCGGGTGTCTAAATCTAGCGCGCCGTCTTGAAAGTAGCGACAAAAAGCAAGCCGCCGCGCTACGCCAAAAGGCGCAAAAGTTGCACGAAAAAGAGTGCGAGGCGGGGCTAAGCAAAAAGTGCATGGAGTTTAAAAAATCAACTAACAAAGGAGAAAAACATGAGTTTTAAAAAAGTTTCGTTTGCCGCCGTTGCAGCCGTTTGTTTATTTTTAGGCGGCTGCACTCAGCCTAGAACCACGCAGATAGAGCTACCAAAAAGCGCGCTAGATAGCGTAAATCTACCAAACGAGATAGCCATAGACGGCGAAAAATTCGTCCTAAAGCAAAAAAACGCAAGAACGGCGGAATTTTATCTACCAAATGAAAAAGTAGGCTTTAAATGGACCAAACTAGTAAGCGTCACCGTCGATGAAAACGCCGACATCAACGAATACCAAAGGACCTTTATGACCGCGCTAAAAAGCGGACAATTCGGCAAAGCGGAGTATGATTTTAAGTCTATAAATGATAAAGAGTATCAAGCTTACACGATCTACTATCCGATCGCGGGCAACCCGGATTTTGACAACTACGAGATTAATCTAATCCACGTCAAGAGCCTTAACTGCGGGCTTAGAGTCACGCACTACGCGCTAAAGTTTCTAAATATCGCGGATAGAAGCAAATTTCACGCGCTAATCAAGCAAAAAATGCCGATATTTTTAGCGCAGATGCCGCAAGTCGCGTGCAAATAGTTTTACTTTCGGGCGTTATTTTAGCCGCTGCTAAATTTAGCGCCCTCTTTTTGGGTCGATATTTAAATTTGACCCCAAAAAACCGCGGCAAATTTGACGCTTTGCTTGCGCGGGCGGTCAAATTTGACGAGCGTAACGGCTGCAAATTTAACTCCGCCTGGTTTTAGGCGACAAATTTACGATTCATGCCTGCTTAAAGGCTAGATAAAACTACCCAAAGGAAAAATATGGAAAACGGCGGACTGGCGGTATATTTCGGAGAAAATTTGGCGCAAATTTTATCGCAAAAGATAAAGGCGGTCTATCCTAAATTTGACGCGCAGAGCTACTGCGGGCAAATCGCGGAGAGTACGCCCAATCTCGGTTATTCGCAAAGGATTTTAGCGCACGCAAACGCGCTAAATGAACTTTTGCCGCCGGATTTTAGGCGCGCGGCGGAGATTTTGGTCGCGATTTTAGGCGAAGAAAACCCGAATGAAACGGGCATGTTTAAGCATTTTTACTGGACTTTGCCGCTGGCAAAATACGTCGAAATTTACGGCCTAGACGACTTTGAGACCTCGATGAATGCGACCATGGAAATCACGAAGCGCGGCACGGGTGAGTACGCGGTGCGCGCCTTTATCAAAAAATATCCGCAAGACTCGCTAAAGACCATGACGCAGTGGGCGCGCTCGTCAAATTTCCACCTGCGTAGGCTAGCGTCCGAGGGCCTACGACCAAAGCTACCGTGGGCTAGTAAACTGGAGCTTTTTATCAGCGATCCGCGCCCGGTTTTTGCGGTGCTGGAGATACTCAAAGAGGACGAGGTGCGCTTCGTGCAGCGCTCGGTTGCAAACAACGTCGCGGACTATCTAAAGGTAAATTTTGCCGCCGCAAAAGAGCTGCTCGTGCGCTGGCAAAGCTCGCAAAACAAAAACACGCAGCAAATCGTTCGTCACGCGACGAGAAAAATCAAAATTTAGCTTTTACGTAGATACGCAAGCTGGCGGCGATTAAATTTGGGATTTAAATTTTTATAAAATTTAAAAAGCAAACGCGCTTGATAGACGGTGCGCAAAAAGTAGATGCAAGCTTAATGGTCGGCGCGCTAAAATATAAGATCAAATTTACAACCGCCGCCCGAGATCAAATTTGACCCCAACCACGTAACGATACGCAAATTTTAAAAGCCGCCGCGCTTAAATTTAAAGCCAAGCGCCCAAATTTAGCGCAGCATAAAAACGAATCGGCGCACAAGCATCGCAAGCGGCCGAGCCTAAAAACAAATCTATCCAGCAAAAATCCTAAACGCTATCCAAACCGCCAAAGCGCCGATCAAAACGCCGCCCGCAAAGGCCGAAGCGACATAGATTTTCTGTTTTTTTCTGATCTGCTCAAATTTCTTTTCGTGATGCTTTTTTACGCCCTCAAAGGTTAAATTTAAGATCTTTTCGTTCGTTTGATTTAGCGCATCGGCAAAGCTCTTTATCTGCTCGTCGTTGATATATCGCATGGTCTTGCGCGTCGCGTTGGCTAGGCGCTCGTAGTCCTCGCTGTTTTCCCAGAGTTCGACCACCGTGTTGTTTTCGATGCGCTCTTTTAGCTCTAGCGTTTCTTTTAGCTCGTTTTGTTCGACTAGTTGCGTTCCCATCACGCCTCCTTAGTTGATAGTTCCTATTTTGTCGCCGTATTTTAGCTTTTGCTCGGCTGCGAGATCAAATTTGACCGCGCCCTGCTCGCTAAGGATTAGGATCGTCGAGCCCAGCTCAAACATCCCCAGCTGCTCGCCCTTTTTCACGCTTAAATTTTCGTATTCATAAAGCGCGACGTTTCCGGCGCATGCGTTAGTCTGTATGCGCGCGTCAAAGTCAAATTTCATCTTGCCCACGTTTAGCGCACCGACGAAGACCAGCCACATCTTTTTGCCGCTTGCAAGCTCGCATTTTAGTACCACTCGCTCATTTTTGGCGTAAAGATTTGGCACCTTTAGCAGCGCGCTAACGGCCACGCTATATAGCTCGCCCGGCACGTATAGCGCAGATAATATCCTCATATCGCAAGGCGCGTGATAGCGGTGGTAGTCGCGCGGACTCAGATAAATATTTACATACTCTAGCTCGGCGTCTCGCTCCCTACTCTCCATACTATCGCCTAGAAGCTCTGCTATACCGTACTCGTGGCCCTTGACGCTGATCGCCTTTAGCTCCTTGCTAACTCCGCGCTCCAGGCACGTGCCGTCGCTAGGACTGATGAAAGCCTGGGGCGAAACGTCGAAATTTCGCGGACGCTGTAGCTCGCGGGTAAAAAGCGCCGTGAGGCTCTCGTACTCCTTTGGCTCTTTAAACTCGCTCATATCGATTTTAAAGCCGCTTACGTATTTTTCATTGATAAATGCTTGCAAAAATCTCGGAAATTTAATCGCCGCAACAAACCCGAATATCCTAGAAATAAGTCCCCTCATACAACTCCTTTTAGTCTTAATAACGAAATCTCGCTAGGCGCCATCACGCGCACCGGCGGCCCCCAAAACCCGGCGCCTCGGCTAACGTAAATTTGCGTATTTTCATTCGCGCGGTATAGCCCGGCGACGTATTTTTGATCCAGCTTTACTAGCAGCGAAAACGGAAAAATTTGTCCGCCGTGCGTGTGTCCGCTCACGACCAGATCCACGGGCGCGCTTTCGTCCATGTATTTTAAAAACTTAGGCTGATGAGCGAGCAAAACGGTTGGCAAATTTACGTCGCGACTGTCCAGAGCAGCGACTAGATCGGGCTCGTATGCTTTAAATCTAAGACCGATGATATCATAAACGCCGGCTAAATTTACTCCGCCGACTCGCGCGTTTTCGTTGCCTAAAATTTTAAAATTCGTCGCCTCGCGGATCGCTTTTAGCGTGCCGTCGATGCCGTTATAGTACTCGTGATTGCCTGGCACGTAAAAGGTGCCGTATTTGCTCTTTAGCTCGTTAAATGGCGCGATAAACTCGGCCAAACGGTGCGGCTTCACGTCGGCGATATCGCCCACGATCGCGACCGCGTCGGCATCTAGCTCATTTACGCGCCTAGTGACCGCCCGCGCAAAGTCCGCTCCCAAAAAATCTCCCAGATGGATATCAGTTAAAACCGCGATCTTTAGCTCGCCCTTTAGCCCCTTTAACTCGATATCCTGCGCTTTTACTTCGGGTAATTTTACGGCGTTAAAGATGCCTTTAAAAAAGTAGCTAAACGCCAAAATAAGTATCGTGACGTCAAGGTAAAGGCGCAAAAATTTACGTCTGCTCTCGCTAAACGCGCGCTTGGTTACGGGACGAACCGCGAGCGCGACGATGTTCGTAAAAAGCACGAACGAAAAGATAATAAACGTCAGCGCCAGCATCAGCGAACAGGCGATACGAAGGCTAGGTCCCAAAAAGTTAAACCGCAGCGAAAAAGCAAGCGCGACGCCGCCCATAGCAAGCGTCAGGAAAAATAGCCCAAGCGCCCTTTTGTGCGCGGCAAGCGGCCTGAGCGCGGCATCCGCGAAAAGCCCGCGATAAGAAACGTAATTCATAAAAATAATGACTAAAGACGATAGAACATAAAACATTTCGTAAATTTAGCCAAAATTATTAAATATCTAACCACTGCGCGCGGCAAATTTGAGGAAATTTAACCACGGCAGCAAAGCGTGTGCTAGAAACGTCTTTTTACGCGACAAGTTCGGCATAGGCGGGCAGGAAAATTTGGTCGGTTGCTCGGGGCAAATTTGACTCGCGCCGAGCTTGCGTTTTGGTTTGTAAATTTTAGACAATATGCTATTTGCGAGCTAAATTTAGCGGTGTATTTTAAATTTTACCGCCGATAGCTACTTTACGCTTGGCATAACCCGCACCTTTACGAAGCTAGCGAAATTTAATTATTCCTCGCCAGCATCCTGCGTTCGCACGATGAGGCTCTTTGGCAGGCTAAACTTCTCGATCACCTCACACTCTTTGGCCCTCATCTCGCCCGCGTCATTTTCGTGATCGTAGCCCAGTACGTGAAGCAGCCCGTGTGTGAAAAGCAGCGCCGTCTCGTCATCCTCGCTGTGCCCTAGCTCGGCGGCTTTGGCAGCGACCAGCTCAGTGTTTATCACGATACAGCCAAGCGGCGTGTGCAACTGCATCTCAAGCGGGAAGCTCAGCACGTCTGTAGTCTCGTAGATGCCGCGCTGGCGGACGTTTATCTCCTTCATCTCCTCGGCGTCCACGAAACTAAGCTCCACTTCGCCTGCGGTCAAATAGTCGCAAATTTGATCCAAAATCTTCGGATAATCGTCCTCGCAAAGTATCATTTTTGGCTTTCCTTTAGTAAAATTTGAGTATGATTTTAGCGAAAATTCGGGCTAAATTTGCTGATATGGTCGGTTTGGTCGCATAATTTTATCCGCTCAAGCAGAGTGCCGAACATGTAGCACGAAAATTATTCTTTTTCGCTTCGCTCAAAGCAATTTTCGGCGGCAATGCTTTCGCAGATAAATTTATGCGACCGATGCGACACCAAAATTTAACGTGCAACACAAAGTGTTTTTAAAAAAATAAAAACAATAGTGAATACTAAATTTTAATGTGAAACGCGAAGTATTTTAATAAATTTAAAGTAATGGCGGAAGTATTGCAAAGCTAGGCGCGGCGATTTTGAAATTTACGAACGGAGCGCACGCGTTGTGCGTGACTGAGTAAATTTCAAAATCAACAAAGCATAGCAAAGCAAGACGACGCACTATAAAAAGGAGAAAAAGTGAAAAAAGCGGTTTGCATAATGAGCGGCGGCATGGACAGCACCCTCTGCGCCGTCCTCGCCAAGCGCGCTGGCTACGAGATCATCGCGCTGCATTTTGACTACGGGCAGCGAACGATGAAGCGCGAAAAGATAGCGTTTGAGCAGATCTGCGAGCGTATCGGCGCTCTAAAAAAGGTAAATTTAGATGCTAGTTTTATAGCAGACATCGGCGGCAACGCGCTAACCGACGAGAGCCTGCCTATCCGTAAAGACGGCGCCAAGCCCGACACCCCTAGCACCTACGTCCCGTTTCGAAACGGCATCTTTATCTCTATCGCCGCCGCGCTAGCCGAAAAAGAAGGCGCGCAGGCGCTATATATCGGCATCGTCGAGGAGGACGGCTCGGGCTACCCGGACTGCACGGCGGACTTTATCGCCAAGATAGAAACCGCCGTGAATGCCGGCAACTCAAAGGATTTTAGCCTGCAAATCGTCACGCCGCTGGTAAATTTAAGCAAGGCTGACATCGTGCGAGAGTCGCTCGAGGCCGGCTCTCCGCTAGAGCTAACCTGGAGCTGCTACGAGCGCGAGGACGAGGCCTGCGGCGAATGCGACAGCTGCCGCTTGAGACTGCGAGGATTTGAGCTTGCAAGCGAAAAAGACAGGATAAAGTACGTAAATCTAAAATAAAATTTGGCCGAGTGCGGCTCTGCCAGTAAATTTAGCCCAAAATCAAATTTATCCGCCAAAACACGGCAATCTTTTTGGCGGCGGTTTTGCGGATTTTGAATGGCGGACATTTGCAACAAGATCCGCCTTTGCAGACGGTAAAACAAAAACGCCCTCTTCCAAAATTTAGCCGCGTATGCATTGCTACGCAAAGCACGCAAACACGATTTGCGGAAAGAATGTTTTATTTAAGGCTTTCCTGTTTTAAACATTTTTATGCGTCAAATTTAGCGACAAATTTGCAGTAGAAAGCGGATGATTGTAAAAAACAGGTTAAATTTGAAGTAGATAAAGACGTCAAGCTCAGCGCCAAATTTGAGCTTTTTATAAAATTTCGCCAAACAAATCAGGCTCGGGCGCGGCCAAATTTAGCATCGCTTCAAGCTCCTCTTTTTGGCATTTAACGAGAGCGTAGTGAAAATTTGAAAGATTTTTCAGCTCGGCAAGCTCCTTAAATCTCATCGTAGCCGCCGCGCTTCCAGCAAAATCCTCAGGCACGCAAATCTCGATACCGCCGCTAAAATTGCGCGCGAGAAACGCTGCCTCCATATCAAAAAGCTCGTCGTCGCACTCAGCGATAAAGGCCTGAGAGCTCGCGCCAAAAGGCACGACGCGAAAGTTTTTATTTATAAAAATAGGCTCAAAGTGCCCTAAATTTCGCGTGTCGCCGAGCTTAAAAGAAAAGCCAGCGCGGATCAGATACCTTAAAAGCCCGCAAAGATAGTGCGTGAAAACTTTAGGGAAATTTAAGTTTGGATAATAAACGCCCTCGCAAACGACGCTAGAGGCAAACAGTGAGCCGCCCTGCGCGCAAACCGCGTCCACGTCGCTAAAAACGGTGTCGTATAGCGGCGCGATCTTGGATAAAATTTTAAGATCGTCGGTGAAAAACAGATCCCCCGCGCCCGCTTTCATTATCTTTATAAAAAGTCGCGTCGCATCCTCTGGTAGCAAGCCGGCTGCGTTGCCTTCGGCGTTTTTGCCTAGGCTCATGCGCGCTAGCAAGGCTTTTTGCACGGGATTAACGGAGCAAAATTTGAGATTTTTGTAGCTGGTCTCAAAGCGCATTAGCCGTATCAGCGCGGCGCTCAGGCTATCGACCTTGATAAAAGCGACTTCGGGATCTACAACCTCGCATCTTTGCTCGACGAGCACGGCATAAGCGCCGTTTGCGACGGCCACGGCTATCTCGTCCGCGCCAGCGCCAAGCCCGATGTAGGCGTAGCCCTGGCGTACATTTTTACTCTCAAACGCAAAGCCCTCCACGGCGCTGACGCTTGGTTTATTTAGCGCTTCGCCGTTGATGAGGCGCCTTAGGTTTTCGATATTCACGCCGTTTTAGCCTCGCTTTCTAGCCTATTTGCGAGCCGTTTTTGACCGCAGCCATAGGCGCGATGAGGCACAGTGACCCGTCCTCGGCGCTAAGTATCATGCCCTCGGATATATGGCCGAAAATTTTAGCCGGTTTTAGGTTTGCCAGCACGCAGACCTGCTTGCCGACTAGATCCGCCGGAGCGTAAAATTTAGCTATGCCCGATAAAATTTGACGCGGCTGCTCTTCGCCAAGATCAATCTTAAATTTAAGCAACTTCTCGCTGCCTTCGATATTTGAGCACTCAAGCACGGTGCCTACTTTTATGACGTATTTTTTAAAGTCGTCGATTTTTATCTTCGCGTCCGATTTTTCTTGCGGCGCAGGGGCGGTTTTGGCGGGTTCGCTCACGCTCGGTACCGCAGTCGCCATCAGCTCTTTTTCTATTTTTGGGAAAAGCGGCTGCGTTTTTTGCGCTTTAAAGTCCAAAATTTCGTTGTTTAGGATGATTTTTTTATAAGTAGCCGTCGAGATCTCAAAGCCAAGCGTCTGCGCGATCTTTTCGCAGGTTTTTGGCATCGCAGGGCTTAACAGGACGGCCACGCGAGCCAGCAGGTTCGCGCACAGCGACACGAGCGCGTTTGCTTCGTCTTTTTTGCCGTTTTTGATTAGATTCCACGGCTCAAATTTAGCTATGCTCGCGTTTGCGAGCGTTAGCGCCTTAAAGAGCTCCTCAAGATAGCGATTCGTGGCGAAACTCTCTAAATTTTTGATAGCGTTTTGTAGGTATTCGTTGCCGCTATCCAAAACCTCGCCGTAAAATTTGCGTAAATTTTGGCCCTTTATCTCAAAGTCCGAGTACTTTTCGCTCATGCCCACTATGCGGCTTAAAAGATTGCCCAAATCATTGCTAAGCTCGGAGTTTATGCGCTCGATCATCGCCTTTTGCGAAAAGTCGCCGTCCTGCCCAAACGGCACTTCGCGTAGCATAAAGTAGCGGAAATTTTCCAGCCCGTACGCGTCTGCGACCTCGCTTGGGTTGATGACGTTGCCCTTGCTTTTGCTCATCTTTTCGCCGTCTCTCGTCCACCAGCCGTGAGCGGCGACGCAGCGAGGCAGCGGCAGGTCAAGACTCATCAAAAACGCCGGCCAGTACACCGCGTGAAAGCGCAAAATATCTTTGCCGACTATATGCGTCGCGCCCTTCCAGTAGTTCATCTTATCATCGCCGCGCGTGTAGCCAAGCGTGCTAAGATAGTTTATGAGCGCGTCTAGCCAGACGTACATCACATGTCTTGGTTCGTTTAGGCTCGCGGGCAGCTTGATACCCCACTCAAAGCTCGTGCGAGTGATCGAGAGATCGCGCAGGCCGCCTTTTACGAAGCTCACAACCTCGTTTTTCTTGCCGCGCGGCACGATACAGTCCTCGTTCTCCTCGTACCATTTTAGTAGCGCGTCTTGGTATTTTGATAGTTTGAAAAAATAGCTCTCCTCTTTCACCAAATTTGTCGGCCTGCCGCAGTCCGGACACCTCTCGTCCTCCAAAAGCTGAGTCTGCGTGAAAAAACTCTCACAGCTAACGCAGTAGTACCCCTCGTACTCGCCCTTGTAGATGTCGCCTTTTTTATACATTTTTTCGAATGCATTTTGCGCGGTGAGCTTGTGATAGTCGTCGGTCGTACGGATAAAATGATCGTAGCTGATCTCAAATTTATCCCACATCTCTCTAAATTTCGCGCTTATCTCGTCAGCGTAGGCTTGCGGCGTGTAGCCTTTTTTTGCGGCGGCTTGTTCGATCTTTTGCCCGTGCTCGTCGGTGCCGGTCATAAAGTACGTATCATCGCCCTTTAGCCTCGCAAATCTCGCTACCGTATCGGCGATCACGGTCGTGTAGGCGTGTCCGATGTGCGGCACGTCGTTTACGTAATAAATCGGAGTCGTAATATAAGTCGTGTTCATATCTTTCCTTTTTAAATTTAAAAATCAAATCCGCCGCCGTCGCCTTTAGACATCGAGCTATATACGGCGTCCACGTAGTTTTTGCGGGTTTTGCACTCAAACATCACCTCGCAGGCAAAGCACGAGTTTAGCCCTTTTTCGCGCTGACAGGCTTGTAAAATTTCTCTTTGGCGATCAAGCTCCAGCTCAAATTCGTCCTTTTGAGCCGTTTGCGCTGCGTGCTCGCTCATTTCGCGCTTCCGTAAAATTTATGCAGTAAATTTATCTCGTCTTTGGAGCCAAAAAAGCAAGGCGTGGTTTGATGGATTTTTTCCACTTTCATATCAAAAAGCGTTGCCGAGTATCCGTCGCTAGTCGCACCGCCGGCACGCTCGTAGATGAAGGCAAACGGTAGCACCTCAAATAGCGCTCTTAGCTTACCCTTTGGCGCGTCGATCGTGGCAGGATAGCTAAAAAGCCCGCCGCCTTTTAGTAAAATTTGATGCAGGTCGCTCACCATGGCGCCCGAGTATCTGAGGCGATACCCCTGCAAAAACAGCTCGCGGATAAATTTAGCATGAGTTTCGCTCCAGCCTTTTTGCGTCGCGCCCGTGGCATTTAGCTTGCCTTTTTGCGCGAGCGCTAGATTTTTGATAGATTTAAACTCGCCGTCCCTACCCAAGCGGTAAAGCGCGGGAGCCGTCTCGCCGTCGCAAAGCACGAGCTCAAGGCGCGGGCCGTACACGACGTAAGCGGCGGCTTTTAGATTTTGCGGCGTTAGCTCGTTTTCGTAAATGCCAAAAATCGAGCCGATGGAAAAATTTACGTCCACCAGGCTAGAGCCGTCTAGCGGATCGTAGGCGACGATAAATTTAGCGCCCTCGTTTAGCGCCAGCATATCCTCTTTTTCCTCGCTAACCAGCGCTTTTACGCAGGCTAAATTTGCAAACTCAGCCGTGATGATCTCGTCGCTTCTCACATCTAGTTTTAGCTGCGTGTCGCCCGTGGCGTTGGCGTGATCGGTGTAGCCTAGATCGGCATACTTGATCTCCTCGCCGATTTTTACGGCGATCTTTTTAATCGTTTTGAAAATTTCGTTCATTTTAAAACCTTTGCATTTTTTAGTATCCACTCGCAGATAGCCTGCGTATCGTCTAGATCGAAATTTGGCTTATCGACCTCGTAGTCTTTTTGATAGCTTGCGATCGCGTTTGAAAAGCTAAGATAATCCTCGTTTATCTCGTCCTTAAACACGCTGATGCGCGGCAGCGGCAGAGTCTTTAGCCCCTCAACTAATAGCAAATCAAACTCGCCAGCCATCGCCACGACGTCGTCCACGCTCTTGCTCTCCTGCGAGAAAAAGGTCGTGCGCGTCGGACTCATGACCGCGACCTCGGCGCCTATTTGAGCAAATTTGTAACTATCCTTGCCCTCGACGTCAAATCTTGCCTTGTCGCCCGGGTCGTGCTTGATAATTACGACTTTTAGCCCGTCATCGATAAATTTTTTGGCGACCTTTAAAATAAGCGTGGTTTTGCCGCTATTTGAAGGTCCGGAAAACGCCATCGCCGCTTTTTTCATTTTTCTCCGAATTTTTGAAATTTACGCGGATTATAGCAAATTTAGGCTTTTTAAAAGCAAAATTTATCTAAAATAGCACCAAATTTAAAGAGGTATTAAAATGAAAAAAAGCGTATTTTTTTTAAGTTTTATTTTGGCGTTAGCCGGCTGTGCGGATAAAAAATATATCCACGAACCATTAAAAAACGAGCTTTTAGCTTACACGAGCAAGTCTGAGATCATAGATGCCAAGACGAATATCCTAATCGTCGCGACCTATCTAAATCCGATCTATAACGAGCTGATCGATGAACAAAAAAGAGAGAAATTCGTCGTGGCCGTACACCCCAAAGAAGCTAAAATTTTAGAGGAGAGCTTCACGGCAAACGGCTCGCAGCGAGGCATCATGGTTAGACGCCTAGCCGCAAACGATCCGCTTTTAGAAAAGGTTAGCTTTGAGGTGCCGTGGGCTCAGTATTTCGAGGTCAGCACCCCGGAAATTTCAAGCGATAAAATCAATATTAATTTCGAAATTTATCCGTCAAAGAAGGCGTCTTTAAGCTTTCAAAAAGTGTCGAAATCGATGTACTGGAACGGAGAAGCCTTAGGTAAATAACGTAGTTTGCGAGTACCTTTTTGCCGTAGTCGCGACTCTCGGCGAAGGGTACTAACTCCATGGATAAAAACGGCTCGTATTTTCCTTCGTTAAAAAGGTCACCTCGCTGAAGCATTTTCTTAGTAAAACCGATGCCTCCGTTATATGCATAAGCGACAAAAAGCGGATGGTAGAGGTATTTCTCCAAATAATTTAAGTGGTGGTCCGCAAATTTTAAGGCAAGGCGCGGATCAAACATATCGTCTTGATCGAAATTTGGGATCGCAAGCTCTTTTTTGCCGATGTGATTAGCCAAAAATGGCATAAACTGCATCATACCAAGCGCGTAAGAGGTCGATATGACAGCCGGAATAAAGCGGCTTTCTTGCCTGCCGATCGCGTAAAGAAGTGCTTTTCTAGTCGCGTTTACATCCTCTAGCTCATCAACAAACGGCATAACGAAGTAACTATCCTTGTAGCCGCTTGCTTTTTCCATCAAGTAGGCATACTGACCTAGCGTCTCTTTGGTATTAAAAGTTTCGGAGTGCTTTGCGGCGTCCTGCGCACTCATCTCTTTTATCATTTTAAAGGTTTTTTGCCACAAAAACGGATCTTTTATGTCGTAGTCCGCTACCTTTTCTTTCGTAGGCGTCGGCGAGACGATGTTTGCGGCCGGACTTGCTCCCGTTAGCTCGTTTGCATAGAGCGTGTAGATATTTACGTCGCGGCTTTGATTTAGCTTCTCAAGATAGCTTCTGTCACGACTTAGCAGATATAGCCAAAATACGGCATTGTCCTTACGATCTTGCCTCTCAAAGGCGGCCTGCGCTCTAGTAAAAAACCTAGCCGCGTCTTTGGGCGAGCCCAACAAAACCGCATTGACGCCGAGCATAAAAGCGTCCTTGCCGGCAAGCTCGGTTTCCTTTATGGCAAGAAAATTTTTCCTAAATTTAGCGTATTTTTTATCGATTATTAAATCGTTTGCTAGAGCGTGAAACTCCTTTTTCGTCGCGAGCAAATTTATAAAATTTGCGTCAAATATCTTGTCAAATTTATTCTTGTGCGAAGACTGGTTAAAATAAACCAAAAACGCGTCCGTATCGTTAAATTTGGCAAATTCGTCCTCGGGGTGCTTCTCGTTTAGCGAGCTCAAGCGCCAATAAAGAAGCGGATCGGAGTCTTTAAATTTATCCGCCAGCTTTTGCCTCGTCTCCTTCTTTAGCTTCATCATAAAAGGCACTCTGAGACGCTGTTTTTGGCAGGTTACGTTGGCATCTAGGATATTTTTCGCGCTTACGCTATCGCAGTTTCCTTTGGTCTTTTTGGGCGGTAAAATTTCGGCTAGTTTCTTTGCTAGCACGCCCGCTCGGCGAAAGACGTCTTTATTTAAAATTTGCACCTGTTCCTTGGTGTAGTCGCCTTCGGTTAAAAGACGGTAAAAGTAGTAATCCTTAGCAAGCCCTTTAGGCTCGTCTTTTATCTCCTCAAAACTCTTAACTCCGCCAAATGCCGCCGCTGCAAAAATCGCGGGCAGGATAAATTTAAGCAGCGTACGCAAACATGAGCCTTACGAAAAATCTATCTATAAACTGAAGCGACAAAAGCACGATAGGATTATAGGGATCAGGGCGCACCCAGCTTATGATCGCGGCGCCTATGATGATCCACGTGTAGGCGCTGATAATAATGTGCAAGATACTGCCGACTGCTTCTAAAAATACCGAAAATATCATCGTAAAATTTCCTTTAGGTACGGTTTGATGAGCGGATATAGCTCGCTAAGCTCGGGGCCGTGTTCGGCGCCCGTGAGCAAAATCCTAAGCGGCATAAAAAAGCCTTTGCCTTTTAGTCCGGTCGCGTCCATTAGGGCTTTTTTCAGCTCGTTAAATTCACCAAATTCGCTCAAATTTAGCGAATTTACAGCGGCTTTTATAGCCTCGCAACCCGCCTTAAACTCATCTGGGATAAATTTGGTCGCGAAAATCGCATCGACCTTAGTTTTTATCTCGGTTAGCAGGCTACTTTCTTGCGTGTAAAATCTAGCAAGCGCGGCAAATTTGGGCTTTATGCCAATTAGCGCGGCTAGCCTTGCATCGCTTGCTCTTTTTATGTGCTCGCGGTTGATGTGCTCTAGCTGCTTGACGTCAAATTTAGCCGGAGAGGCCGAGACTTTCGAGATATCAAACCACTGCGCCGCCTCCTCGATCGTAAATATTTCAACCGGCGCCTTGTAGCCCAGAGAAACGATGTAGTTTGCGATGGCTTCAGGCATAAAGCCTTGCGAGAGTAGCCATTTTACGCTGCTTTCGTTCTCGCGTTTGCTCATTTTTTTGCCCTCGACGTTTAGGATGATAGGCAGGTGGGCGTAGTTTATCTTTTGCGTATAGCCTAGGCCTTCGCGGATGAGGTCTTGCTTTGGCGTGTTGCTGACGTGATCCTCGCCGCGGATGACGAAGGTAACGCCCTCTAGCATATCATCGACCGCGCAGGCGAAGTTATATGTCGGCGTAAAATCAGCTCGCATAATGACGAAGCTATCGACGTTTTCAGGCTCGAAGCTGATCTCGCCCTTTATCGCGTCTTTAAATTTCATCGTACCTAACGGCTTTTTCATGCGCACGACGAAAGGCTTTTGGTTATTTAGCACTTCGTTGTCGCTTAGATGCTCGCACGTCCCGTCGTAGCGGTAGGCTTCGCCTCTAGCCTTGGCGGCTTCTTTTTTAGCCTCCAGCTCGCTTTCGGTGCAAAAGCACGAAAACGCCTTTTTATCTATCAAAAGCTTTGCCGCAAATTCGCGGTGAAATTTCAAATTTTTACTTTGATAATAAAGCGTGTCCCATTTGATCCCGAAAAGCTCCAAAATTTCTAGAATTTCCTTATCTTTCCCGGGGATATTGCGCTCCCTGTCGGTATCCTCGATACGGATGATAAAGCCGCTTTTATCCTGGAGCGAACAGACGTAGTTTAGGATCGCAACCCTCAAATTTCCCAGATGCATATCGCCTGTCGGCGACGGCGCAAAACGATACATTTTTATTTCCTTATTGATTTTTGGGGCGATTATAGCATTTTTGGCATTTAACCTCGCTTTTTTATCTTTTGTGAAGCTAAAATAAATATAATTGATATCTAATTTTAAAATTTAAAGGAAAAAGATGAGTTTCATCAAGGAATTTAAAGAATTCGCAATGCGCGGCAACGTCATCGACATGGCCGTGGGCGTCGTGATCGGCGGCGCCTTCGGTAAGATCGTTAGCTCGCTAGTGGGCGACGTGATCATGCCAATCGTAGGCGTACTAACCGGCGGGGTAAATTTTTCTGACCTAAAAATCACCCTAAAAGACGCGGTCGGCGATACGGCTGCCGTAACCGTAAACTACGGCTCGTTCATACAAACGATGGTCGATTTTACGATTATCGCGTTTTGTATTTTCTGCGTCGTTAAGGCTATAAATTCGCTCAAAAAACCAAAGGCGGAGGAGCCAAAAGCCGAGGAGCCTGCGCCGGTGCCTGAGGATATAGCGCTTCTAACCGAAATCAGAGATCTTTTAAAAAATAAATAAGAACACCAAATGCTAGAGCAAATCCCGTTTTTTCAGGGGCTAAACGAGGCCGAGCTAAAAAGGCTAGAAGATATCAGCATCCTAAAAAAATATAAAAAAGGCGAGTTTTTATTTATGGAGGGCGAGGAGTCAAAGTGGCTCCACCTCCTCATAAAAGGCTCACTCAAGCTCTATAAAATCGGCCCCAAAGGCAAAGAGATTTTTATGCATCAGTTTAACGGGATTAGCTTCGTAGCAGAGCTTGCCAACTTTGAAAATATCAAATTTCCGGCGACTGCGATATTTTTAACGGGCGGCGAGGTGCTAAAAATCGACTACGATAAATTTTACGCCGAGTTTTTATCCAACCCGCGCGTATCACTACAAATAATCAAATCGCTCTCGCAAAAGCTAAAAATCGCAAGCGAGCTGATACACCAAGAACTCGTGCTAAACTCCGAGGCCAAGGTTGCGAGCTTTCTCGTTAATCACGCCGATCTTTTTAACGAGCTAAAACACATCAAAATCGCCTCCATCCTAAACATCACTCCAGAGACGTTTTCAAGGATTTTGGCGAAATTTAAAACCCAAAATTTGATCGAACTAGACGCAAATAATAAAATCGTAAATATCGCTACAAGCGAGCTTTCGGAGATGTTTGAGGGATAAATTCGGCTTGCCGATTTCGCGACTAATCCGCTAGAATTTTAGAAATTTGATCAAATTTGACGTCATTTAACCCCGAATTTAAACGCGGAATTTTAATTTTTATTCTTTTTTTCTGCAGCCGCAGCCTCGGTATCTGCTAGCGAGGTGATTTCGTATTTTTGATCGATGTAGCCCATTTCTAGTAGCTTATTAAAGATTTTAGCCGTGAGAGGTCCGGCAGCCAGACCGCCGTGTCCGCCGTGCTCGATGATAACGGTAACGGCATAACGAGGCTCCTCGTACGGCCCGTAAGTCGTGACCCACGCGTGCGAGCGGCGCAAATACTCCATGTCCTCTTCTTTCATACGCTTTTTTTCGGCCTGCGAGATGCCCACGACCTGCGCGGTACCCGTTTTTGCCGCTAGCGTGAGTTTTGCCTCTTTAAAATATTTATGCGCGGTACCTTTTTTATGATTTACGACCTCATACATCGCCTTTTGGACATACGGCAACTGCTTTTTCTCAAACGGCGTGAGAATATCATCGGTAGGCTCAAATTTAACCTCCTCGCCGTTTACGCTACGTAAAAAATGCGGGACGATATTTTTCCCCGTCGCTAGTATGCCCGTATAGCGCACCACCTGCATCGGCGTCACGAGGAAGTTGCCCTGCCCGATCGAAGTGATCAGCGTCTCGCCCTGATACCATGGCTGGGCGTACTTTTGCATTTTCCACTCGCGTCCAGGCACGATACCGACAAATTCGTTAGGCAAATCCACGCCGCTCTTTTGCCCAAACCCCAGCCGCTCTAAAACCGGGGTTATAGCGTCGATACCGACCTTTAAGCTGCCTTTATAAAAATAATCGTCGCAGCTCTCGCGGATGGCCGAGTTCATATCCATAAAACCGTGTCCGTATACGTTCCAGCAACGGAAATTTCGCCCTCCAAGCTCAAACGAGCCCGAGCAAAAATACCCATCGGAGCGACTCATCTTGCCAGTATCTAAAAACGCCATCGCCACGCCCATTTTTATAACCGAACCCGGCGGATAAAGGCCGTTTACGAGCTTGTTTGTGAATGGATGATCGATACTTTTAACGAGCTCGTCCCATTTGGCCTGCGAAAGACCGGTTACAAACGGGTTTAGATCATACTCGGGGAAGCTGCCCGCAGCCAGTATCGAGCCGTCTCTCACGTCCATCACGATGATAACGCCCGCGTTATCGCCGAAAATTTCCTCTATGTATTTTTGCATCTCAAGGTCGATCGTGAGCGAGATATCCGAGCTTTGCGGATAGCTCACGGATATCTCCTCGACCTCCTGATTTAGCGCGTTTACTTTTACCTTTCGCACGCCCTCTTGCCCCTGCAAGACGGAGTTATAAAAGCGCTCCGTGCCGCTTCTGCCCGTGTGATTGGTTAGCTTTGCGACGGGATCGGACTCGACGTCTTGCTGATTTGCGCGGCCGACGTAGCCGATGATGTGAGAGGCTAGGTTGTTGTATGGATAGTGGCGCTTGGATGCCAGTTTGACCTCCAAATTTTCTCGCAGCGAGAGCTCGGCGATGCGCGGTATCATCTTGTCATAATCCATAAAATCGATAATCTGAATAAAATCTTGATTATAAGGCGAGTCGGCTTTGATGTATTCACGCTTTAGCTTCGTGACGTTTAAGTCCTCGAATAAATTTTGCAAATTTGTAAGCTCAGCATCTAAAATCTCCACCCTTTTTCCGTTTAGGTGCGGCTTTAAAGCGACGGAAAAGCCGAGGCGATTTACCGCCATCGGGCGACCTTTGGCGTCTAAAATCAGCCCCCTGACGGGAGCTAGATACTGCGTTTTTACCGCATTTTGTTCAGCGATCTCCTCATAAAAATCGTTTGATTTGACGCTAAGGTAATAAACTCGCACCAGCAAGAGCACCCAGACGCTAAATATGATGCCAAACACTATGCGCATCCTCATAAGCGCCCCCTAAACAAAATCACCGCCAAAACAGACTCCACGCCGACGTAGATCAGGTACTCGTAGTCAAATTTTAGCATGGGTAAATTTGCTGCGTATGAGATAAAAGAGCTCGTCGCGCAGGTCCAAACATAGCCGCTAGCGACGAATCCAACCGCTAAAAGCTCTCTTGATTTTAGCGTAACGATGAGCCAGTCGGACATAAAATGATAAAAAAGCATAAACGCTATCACCGCCGAAAACAGCGCAAACCCGTGCGCCTGCTCGGCAAAAGTAAGGTAAAATAGACAAAAATACCACTCCTTGCCAAACTCCTTGAGCGTCTTTTGTTTTTGCAATGTTAGCATGATCGTATAAGTAAAAAATATCCCGATAAGAGGCGGCAGGTACGCAAATACGGTCGTTAGGCTCTGATAAAAAATAAGAAAAGCAACCCAAGCAAGCTGCTTTAAAAATCGCTTCTCCGCGCCCAGTCTTCGCATCGCCGCACTCGTTCGCATTATTATAGGTTTTTAGCTAAATTTATAAATTTGGCCTTGGCGGCGCTTAAATTTGTAAATTTAGTTAGAAAATTTGAAGGTAAGAGTGCTAAAATTTGCCTGCGGCTTTTTGATTTCATTACAGCCCCAGTGCGTTTAGATATATAAGCTCGTTTGCCTTTTCTACGCCTGTTTTTTTAAGCGCCGAAACGAAATGCGCGCCCGGATAGACCTTTAAAACTGCGCTTTTTTGGCTTTGATTTAGCTTGTCTGATTTTGTGAGGAAATTTAAAATCTTTTGATCGGGGCGCAGGAAGCTTTGCAGATAATCATTCACGTCCCTGTCGATTTGCATATCAAACTGGCGCGAGTCGATGAGATGCACGAAAAGCTTGATGTTGGCTCTAAATTTTAGATATTCGTCGAGGTTTTTTCTCCACTGCGCGTGCATGCTTTTAGCCACTTTGGCATATCCAAAGCCCGGCAGATCGACGAAAGTCAAATTTGCCCTCTCCTCGTTTAGCTCGCCTTGCTCGTTTTTGATACCGCGCGCATACTCGACTTCGAAAAAATTTATGAGGCGCGTTTTGCCGGGCGTGGAGCTGCTTTTGGCTAGGCCTTTTTGATTTACGAGAGCGTTTATGAGGCTGCTTTTGCCCACATTTGAGCGCCCAAGAAAAGCCACTTCGCTAGAGTTTGCGGGCGGAGATAGCGAGATGTCGGGCGCCGAGATAAGAAATTTTGCGTTTAAAACGCGGATCACTTTTTGTCCTCGACTTGGAATATAAATTTGACCGGCTCTTTTTTACCGCTGTTTACGTTATACGTGCCGCTATTTTGGTTAACGGTGATCTTTTCGCCATAGACTTTTTTATCAGTCTCTATCTCGTGCAAAAAGCCGTTGCCATTTATCGTATATAAATTTGGCGCAGGCTCATAAACAAGCTCGCTACCGCTGCCGTCGTATGTTTTATTTTTGATAAATACTCTAAATTTGGCATTACCGGAAGCGACGTATTTTAGCGGATTTCGCTTTTTGTCGAAATATATCACTACCAAATTTGCAGTGAGCGTATCCTTGCCTTTTTTAATATTTACATTGCCTTTAAATTCGCTTATTTGCTTGCCTTCGTCGGCATAAAACTCGTCTGCTGTGATCTCTACTTGCTCCGCCAATAGCGGCAAAGCGCTAAGTGCCAAAACTAAAGCCACTTTTTTAAAACCAAAATTTATCATTTTCCGTCCTATCTTTTTCTATCTTGCTCTATTAAAGCAAAGGCCTTTTTGATATAAGCTTTTTTTAACTCAAAGTCATAAACCAGGGCTTTGCCGACTATTTTATCTTCGTTTTTCGTTAGCGTAAAAGGCGTTTGTGTAGTAGCTACTTTTGTTGCGGTACTATAAATGACCTCGTCTGATAAAAAGGTCAAATTTTCATTATTTGCATAGCGCGCGTTACCCTTAAGTATAATTCGACCGCCGTTATAAAACGCTTTATCGGAGCTCACGTTATGCTCTTTGTTATCTTTAAAAATTTCCGCTCTAAATTTGATAAATTCGTCAAATTCGGAGTATCTATTCCACGTATCGGCTTCATATCTGGCATTTACTACAGTAGCATTCATCTCGTAGTCAGTGACTGCGTTCATCTGCATGTTTGTAGTCACTTCGCCACCCTTTAATAGCTCGCTATAGTAAGGCTCCTCAATCGCCAAATAAACCATCGCCACGCTAAAAACGCTGACGACTAGGTAAAAAATCCTTATAACCAACGCTTAGCCCACTCTTGCATTAAGCCCTCGCTGCGGATAAGTATCTCTATCATCTCGCGCACCGCGCCGTTGCCGCCTTTGTAGTTGAGCCTCGTTCTTACTTCAAGCTCTTTGATCGCATTTTTCGGTTTAAAGCTCCATCCGACGCTTTTTAGTAGCTTGTAGTCGTTGTAATCGTCACCTATTGCTGCTGCATTTTCAAACTCGAGTCCTTCAAATTTAAGTATCTGTTTTGCGGTTTCAAATTTATCGCTAATGCCTTGATAGACGTGCGTTATCTTTAGATCCTGCGCCCTTTTTTCGACGATAGGCGAGCTTCTGCCGGTGATGATCGCGACTTTTTTACCGAGCTTTAGCCAGCTCTCGATAGCGTATCCATCCTTAACGTCAAAAAATTTAAGCTCGTCGCCGTTTGGGCTATAAACGATCTTGCCGTCGGTTAGGCACCCGTCGACGTCTAAAAATATAATCTCTATCATAGCACGCCTTTCGTGCTAGGCACGCCGACTCTAGCGTTTTTGGCTAGAGCTCTTCTTAGCGCGACGGCACAGGCTTTAAAGCTCGCCTCCAAAATATGATGAGAGTTTCGTCCGCGGATTTTAGCTATATGCAAGGTAATTGCGGCATTAAATGCTAGAGCCTGGAAAAACTCATTCGCTAGCTCTATGTCGAATTCGCCGACTTTGCCATCGCTTATGCTTTCGTAGACCAAAAACGGGCGGTTTGAAAGATCAAGAGCGCAGTTTACCGCCGCCTCATCCATAACCACCGTTGCTTCGCCAAATCTCTCCACGCCGCTAAGCGGATAAATTTTCTCGCGCAAAGCCTGCCCGATAACGATACCCACGTCCTCAACGCTGTGATGAAAATCCACGTGCAAATCGCCCTTACAAACAAGCTTCATATCAAAAAGCGCGTGCTTGCAAAAAGCCTCAAGCATGTGGTCAAAAAATCCTATGCCAGTGCTTATCTCGGATTTGCCACTGCCGTAAATTTCAAGCTCTAGACTGATATCCGTCTCTTTTGTCTTTCTTTGCATCTTATTCCCTCACGAAAAATGCGCCCGAGATATGCCCTGCGCTTATGAAGTCTTTTGCTTCCTCTTCGCTTCTAAAGCCGCTTATAAATACCCTGTAAATTTTACCGCCGTCAAGATCATAGGACTTTATAACAGTATCATAGGCACCGTTGCCGTATTGTCCAGCGTGCTGCCGTTTATGAGCGTTTGCGCCACTTAAATTTTTAAATGCGCCGATTTGCACCATAAAAATACCGCCGACAAAAGACTGTTGTTGCGGTTGCGCTTTAGTTTGAGTGCTCGTTTTTTGCGAGCCGCTATGTTGTTTTGAGCTAGGCTGAGAGGATGCTACAACAGCTCCGCCGACATTGCCGTTAAAGCCAACGACCTCTAGTAAAACGGGGGCTGTGCCGGCGTTAAATACATCAAGCTTAACCGCGCCGGTTTTTGACAAATCTATCACACGCCCTGCGACAAAAGGGCCTCGGTCGTTTATACGCACGATGATATTTTTGCCGTTTTTTATATTCGTCACGCGCACCATAGTGTTCATCGGCAGAGTCTTATGCGCCGCCGTCATAGCGTGCATATCGTAAGTCTCGCCGTTTGACGTTTTTTTGCCGTGAAAATCCGGACCGTACCAGCTGGCTATACCGCTAGCCCTATCACCGACCTTGACTACGGTCGGATAGTATGTTTTTCCGTTTATGGTATAAGGGCGCATAGTAGCCTCATGCATGCCCTTTGAGCTGTTTATTTTGCCGCTCTTTTTTGAGCCGCCGCTAGCGGTAATCCCGCCTGAAGGCGAAGTCAAAAAGGAACAGCCGCTCATAAAAAATATGAAAAATAGACTAAAAAATATAAATTTAGCCCTACTCGGTTGCGGCAAGTTTGGCTCCGATCGAGCTGTTTGAGCTCATAAGAGTATTGGCTTCTTTTAAATCCTCAAACGCTACATCAAATTTCTGCGAGACTTCGCCGAGAGTATCGCCGCTTTTAACCATATACTCGGCTAGATAGTTTACGTTTTGTTCGCTTGGGATGACTAGTTTTTGACTAGGCTTGATCTCGTTTGAAGCAAGTCCGTTATACTCTTTTATGATTTTATGATTTACGCCGGTTTTTTCTGCTATAGTTAGTAGCGTGTCATTCTCTTTAGCGGTGTAAATTTCAAATTTTCTATTTTGCGCTACTTCGAAATTATCGCTAAACATTTTCTTTTTGTTTAATGGAATATAAAGATAATAAGGTTTTTCCGTCGGCGGAGTGTAGACGAAT
Source organism: Campylobacter showae (assembly GCF_900573985.1). Lineage (NCBI taxonomy): Bacteria > Pseudomonadati > Campylobacterota > Epsilonproteobacteria > Campylobacterales > Campylobacteraceae > Campylobacter > Campylobacter showae. The sequence continues at coordinate 1,874,542 of NZ_UWOK01000001.1, forward strand.
TTTAGATGCATATTGTACTCTTTCATCTTTTTTAGACTAAGACCTATGCTGTCTCCTACCTCCATTAGCGTTGTACCACCGGGGACGTCTATCTTTGATAGTTCTATGCCTTTCGTTCCGCTTAGGGCCTGCGTTTTAGCCAGCAAATTTTCCTGCTCTTTTGCTATATGCGCAATGACTAAAATTTTCTTGACGAAATTTTTAGTTTCTTTTGGAATATAGCTTTTTTTATCGTCTAACAATGTTGCCAGATCGGTAGTTCCGGCCTTTTTAATGCCTTCCCTTAATCTAGTGTCTCCGCAGTTGTAAGCCATCATCGCAAGATACCACTTACCAAAGTCGTTTTTTAGACTCTGTAGGTATTTTGTAGCTGCAACGGTAGCCGCCATCGGGTCTTTTCGCTCGTCGGTGTATTTATCGACTCTAAGACCATAAAGTTTTGCCGTAGACTCCATAAACTGCCAAATTCCGATGGCTTTTTTGCTAGAAACTATGTGATTTGAAAAACCGGACTCCGTCATAGCAAGATACAAAAACGACTCCGGGATACCTGAGTCTTTTATAATCTTTTGGAGCATCGGGATATGTTTATAACCGCCTTTGACGGTATCTATAAACTCTTTTCTTTTGCTGTCTTTGATAGAATTTTTTATAGAAGCGTAGTGAGAGCTTTGTAAAAATTTAGCATCTATGTCAAATTCTTTTAATATCATCTTTTGGGTTTGCTCTGCGTCACTGCTAGCCGCGGTCGCAAAAAGCCACCCCGTACATGCCAAACACAGCATTATTACTCTAAAGATTTTCATTTTTCTCCTTGATTACGTGTTAAATTTCGTAAAGATTTTCTTTGCATTTTTCGTTGTTATTTCCATTACCTCTTCTTCTTTTAAATTTAAAATCTCAGCAATCTTCGTCGCGACTAATCGCGTAAAGGCAGGCTCATTTCTACGCCCCCTAAATGGCTCAGGCGTTAGATACGGCGCATCTGTTTCAAGTAGCAGCCTATCTTGCGGAATTTGGGATAAAATTTGAGCCAAATTTTTTGCGTTCTTAAACGTCAAAACTCCGCCGATACCAAAGTAAAATTCGCCCATTTTAGCAAGCTCTAATAGCAAAGGCGAAGCGTTGTAGCAGTGTAAAACCGCTCCGACTAGCCTGCTTGCATACTCTTTTAGGATATTAAAACTATCTTCGTTTGCATCTCTAATATGCAAAATAACCGGCAAATTTAACTCTATCGCCATATCAAGTTGCGCTTTAAATACGCGCTTTTGTTCCGCTTTTTCAAGCTCTTTTTCGTTTTCGTCTTTGGGCAATCGGAAGTAATCAAGCCCGCACTCGCCCACAGCAACGCATTTTTCGTCTTTTGCAAATTTATAAAGTACGTCCTTATCAAATCCATCCTTATCATACGGATGAACTCCGACGGCAAAAAATACATTTTCAAATGCGCGGGTTATTTTAGCCGCTTTTGGTAAATCATTAATATCAGCCCCCGGTATCAGCACTCCGCCGACGCCGTTTTCTCGGGCATTTGCGATAACTTTTACCAGATCGTTATCAAAGCTTTCATCGTCCAAATGACAGTGAGTGTCTATTATCATCAGGCTATTTCTACCCTATTTCGCCCGTTTTCTTTTGCTCTATAAAGAGCCTCGTCGGCAAGCTCCAAAAGCTCATCTAACTTATAATCGCTCCTACTAAAAGCCACTCCGATAGAAACGGTGAAATTTATCTGCTCCTTTTTCAGCTGAACATTACAGCTTGCGATGTTTGCCCTTAAATTTACGAAAAATTTAACCGCCTCTTCGTTTGAGACGTTTTTTAGCACGATGCAAAATTCTTCACCGCCAAATCTTGCTATCAAATCGCCATTTTTGGTCTCGTCGATTAGTTTTTTAGCTAGCGTTTTTAGCACCCTGTCGCCGCTATCGTGGCCGCAGGCGTCATTTATCTCTTTAAAGTGATCGATATCTAGCATCGCCACCGCATAAGGCTCGGCGCGCTCTTCGGCGTAAGCTACGTATTCGTTCATGTCGTCATAAAAATATCTTCTATTATAAACGCCGGTTAGGAAGTCTTTATTGGCAAAATCTGCGATTTGATTTATATTTTCCATCGCTTCGATTAGATTATTTACCCTACAGATAAGCTCCTCTTTTACAAAAGGTTTTGCAATAAAATCATTCGCACCGTTTTTCAAAAATATCGCGCCGTTTACGTTTTCGCTCGGACTCGTCATCATTAAAACGCCGATTTGATTTTTATCACCCACAGCCCTTATCTCTTTTAGTACCTCAAGGCCGTCTTTTACCGGCATCCTGTAGTCGCAAACGACAAGCCTAATATCTGGATTATCGGCAAAATAGCTCATAGCCTCCTCGCCGTGAGCGGCGGTAAATACATGAAACTGAAGGCTAGTTAGGATTTTTTTAAGACTATTTCTAAAAGGAGCCGAGTCCTCAACGATCATTACTTTATATTGCCTATTTTTGCTTAGGCGATTTATGATCTGAAATATATAATTTATATCGTCCATATTGCCTTTATAGACGTAGTCTACGATGTCTTTATGGATAAAGCTCTCTCTGGTAGCATCGTCTATGCTACCAGTTAGTACGATACTAGGTAGACCCTTTGATATGACGTAATCCACGATTTCGCCGTTTGGAGCGTCGGGTAAATTTAGATCAAGTAGCGCGATAAAATAATCTTTTGAATTATTCAAAAACGCTTGCGCTTCAGCCATAGTGTGCGCCACGTCGATATCCATCTCGACCTTATCTTCCATCTTTTTGGCGATCAGCTTTGCCAGAGCTTTGTTGTCTTCTACTATTAAAATTTTATTTTTTTCCATATATTCCCATTTTAAAATTTTTGCAAATATACCATTACTTTTCTTTTTTCAACCTAAATTTTAAGCCAAACTTAAACAACCAAAAGTTGACGGGCAAAATTTATCGCCTCGTCGGTTATATGTTCGCCGCTTATCATTCTGGCTAGTTCATTTACGCGTTCTTCGCCTTTTAGCTCTCTTACGATCGAGGTTTCGCCGTGTTTTTCTACTAGAAAATGCGAATCGGCCTTAGAGCTTAGTTGCGGCTGATGCGAGATAGCGAAAATTTGATAAAATTTGGCCAAATTTAGCAGTACGTTTGCGATACTCATCGCCTCTTTTCCGCTTAGATTCGCGTCTATTTCATCTAATATTATGACGCCCTCGCCGCCTCCGGTGATCTTGCTTTCGCTCGCGATAAAAGCCAGCCTTAATCGGTTTAGCTCGCCCGAGCTTAGATTTTTTAGCGCCGTCTCGTTTAAGCTCAAATTTACCTCGTCCCTACCTGCGGCGTCTAGGGTTTTGCTATTTATCTTTAATGAAATCTCGCTCATATAAAGCTCTTTTAGAAAAGAATTTATGAGCACTTCAAGCTCCTTTAAATTTGCCGCGCGAGCCTGGCTGATTTTATCCGCCAGCGCGTTTATCGCAGTTTCGTTTTGTTTAAATTTACGCTCCAGCTCGCTCTTTTCAAAGCTTATATTTTCGTATCTTGCTAGCTCTGCCTTGCGCGTTTTTAGCGTCGCCAGAGCCTCCTCCTCGCCGCCATAGCGACGCACGAGCGAGTTTATCGCCTCGATGCGGTCTAGTACGCCCTCGATATCCACGTCTTCCAGCTCATCCATGTTTAGATTTTCGCGCGCTACTCGCAGTTCATTCATCGCTTCTTCAAAAAAGCTACTATCGACGTCGCTGATGTTTAGCGCGTCTACTACGGATTGCTCGAAATTAAAAATTTGCTCCGCCCTATTCCATGCTTCTAAAATTTTATCCTTTTTGCTTAGGCGCTTTTTTAGCTCCATTAGCTCGTCAAATTCGCCGATTTTCGGACTCACGCTTTCTATTTTATTGATTTCAAAGGAGGCGAATTCTTTTAGCTCCTCCACTCTTTTTTCTTCGTCGATTATTTTTTTCAGCTCGCGCGAGATTTGGCTAAATTCCTCAAATTTGAACCTAAATTCGCCGAGCTTTTCGTTAAATTTAGCGTCTTTTTTCGCCTGCAAAGCATCTAGTAAATTTAAAAATCTCTCGTTTTCAAATTCGTTTATTTCTTTTGCAGATAGGTATTTTACGTGCTCTTTGGCGATGCTGGCGAGATTTTTTTTAGAAACGGCTTGCGAGTTTATAAAATACCGCGTCGTTTTGTCGCGAAATAGCTTAAAGGTATTTATCTCCTCGCTCTCAAGACCAAATTCCTCAAGGTCAAATTTATGCGAGACATCGGCCTCGATCAACTTTGCTTCGCTGTCCTTTAGTCCCAAAACCGCCATTATCGAGCCCATCAGGACCGATTTGCCAGCACCGCTCACGCCCGTAAAGACGCTAAGCCCGCGCCCGAAATTTAACTCGACGTTTTCAAAACTCAAATTTTGCTTTATCAAAATCCGCTCAATCATTATAACCCCAATGCAGCTTTTCTTTTAAAATTTGAAAATAATCTCTCCCGACGTGGCGGATTAGCCGCGCCGTATTCGCGCTCAGCGTCATGCTCACGCTCTCAAGCTCGCCCATTTTGTACCGCTCCTGCCCGTCGATAACCAGCACCGCCGCGCTAGCGGTTTTAAATTTGATCTCAAATCCGCGCGGAAGCACCACCGGACGCTGCGTGAGCGAATGCGAGCAAACTGGCGTAACCAAAAACACCTCGCTTAGAGGATATGTTATCGCTCCGCCCGCGCTCATGTTGTATCCGGTTGATCCAACGGGCGTAGAGACGATGACGCCGTCGCCAAAATACGCGTTAAAGTATTTTTCGTTCCAAAAAGCCTCCACGTGCGTCATGGAGCCAACCTTTTCGCCCACGATCACCGCGTCGTTAAATGCTATCTTGTGTAAAATTTCGCCGCTTTTTTTGTGCAAAAAACATCAAGCATAAAAGGGGTCTCGACCTCAAATTTGCCATCAAAAAACTCGGCGAAAAACTTCTCGCATTCATTCATCGTGATGTCAGTCAAAAATCCAAGCCTACCCGCGTGTATGCCTAGCACAAATGGTGCAATCTCGGCCACGTTTCTACAAATCGAGATGATCGTGCCGTCGCCTCCTAGCGAGATCAAAAAATCGCACTCCGTAGCTAGCTCGCGCACATCAAACCCTTGTAAATTTGAGCCTTCTTTTAAATTTAAATGTTTGGCCGCCGCATTTTCAAACAAAATTTGAACGCCGTACCTAGCCAAAATCTCGCGCAGGATTCGCACGTTTTTAACTAAATTTGCATTGATTTTTGCGACTAGGCCGACTTTTTTTACCTTAGCCGGAAGTAATAAATTCTCTTTTTTCATAGAGTGGATTTTATCACATTTTGTTTTAAAAAAGCTGGGAAAAAGCAAATTTCTAGTATAATGGGCGCGTTAAAAATAGCAAAAGGAGTGAAAATGCGTAGCCATTACTGCACTGATTTAAGCAGTGCCGACATAGGCAAAGAAGTTACGCTTTGCGGTTGGGTAAATACCTACCGCGACCACGGCGGCGTTATATTTTTAGACCTGCGCGATCGCACGGGGCTGATTCAGATCGTCTGCGATCCGGCAGATAGCAAGAGCTCTCACGAGGCCGCGTCGCACGTTCGCGACGAGTACGTACTAAGGATAAAAGGCAAGGTCCGCGCTCGCGGCGAAGGCCTGGTAAATCCGCGCCTAAAAACGGGCGAGATCGAAGTAGTCGCAAACGAAGTGATCGTCGAAAACCCGAGCGAGCCGCTACCTTTCGTCATCGGCGACGAGAGCGTAAACGAGGACATCAGGCTAAAATACAGATTTTTAGACCTTAGAAACGAGAAACTTCAAAATATCTTTAAAATGCGCTCAAAAGCGGCGATCGCGGCTAGAAACAGCCTAGATAAAATGGGCTTTATCGAGTTTGAAACGCCGATTTTAACCCGCGCGACGCCGGAGGGCGCAAGAGACTATCTAGTGCCTAGCCGCGTATATCCGGGACAGTTTTACGCCCTGCCGCAAAGCCCGCAGCTTTTTAAACAGCTTTTGATGTGCTCGGGCTTTGATAAATATTTCCAGATCGCAAAATGTTTCCGCGACGAGGACTTGCGCGCCGATAGACAGCCTGAATTTACGCAGATAGATATCGAGATGAGCTTCATCGAGCAAGAAGATATCCTAAATATGGCTGAAAATATGCTAAAAGACGTATTTGCCGCCTGCGGATACGATATCCAAATACCTTTCCGCCGCATGAGCTACAAAGAGGCTACCGAGAGCTACGGTAGCGATAAACCCGACTTGCGCTACGATCTAAAGATGATCGACGTTATCGACATTTTCGCGCGCTCTAGCAATGAAATCTTTAGCAAAATCGCAACCGAACCTAAGAAAAACCGCGTCAAAGCGCTAAAAGTACCAAACGGCGATAATATCTTTAGCAAGCGCGAGATGAATAGATTTGAGGAGTTCGTCCGCAAATTCGGCGCTCAGGGCCTTGGCTACTTCCAGATGAAAGAGGACGGGCTAAAAGGACCGCTTTGCAAATTTTTCGAGCAGAGCGACCTCGACGAGATCGTCGCTCGCTGCGAGCTAAAAGTCGGCGACGTCGTATTTTTCGGCGCCGGCAAGAAAAAAGTCGTGCTTGATTATATGGGACGATTTAGGATTTTCCTCGCCGAGCAAATGGGTATCATAGACCAAAACAAAATGGAGTTTTTATGGGTGCTTGACTTCCCGATGTTTGAGCAAAACGACGACGGCAGCTACTCAGCTATGCACCATCCGTTTACCATGCCTAAAAATATCGACGAGCCGGATCTCGAGGATATCCTATCGGTTGCTCACGACGTCGTGCTTAACGGCTATGAGCTTGGCGGCGGCAGCGTGAGAATACACAAAAACGACGTTCAGCAAAAGGTATTTAAGTTGCTAGGTATCGACGAGGCCGAGCAGCGCGAGAAATTTGGCTTCTTGCTTGACGCGTTAAGCTTTGGCGCGCCTCCGCACGGCGGTATCGCGATCGGCTTTGACAGGCTAAATATGCTAGTAAACAAAACCAGCTCGATCCGCGACGTTATCGCCTTCCCTAAAACCCAGCGCGCTCAGTGCCCGCTAACGAAAGCGCCAAGCGAAGCTAGCGCGGAGCAGTTGAGGGAGCTGGGGCTAAGGCTGCGAGAAAAAGAAAAATAAGTATGAAGCGTCGTCTCGCCGCGCTATACGTCGTTGGTTTTAAAATTTTACGCTCCGCAGGCTACATGCCTAGCGTGCGCTTAAATTTTAAAACCGCCTTGTCTAGCTTGGCGATACTTCCGCTATAAATTTAGCTAATTTTATTTTTTATTAAAGAAAAGGCGAAGTATCTTGCGATGAATTTAAATGTCGCGAAGAAATTTCGTCGCTTCTGTTTGTAGTTGCGACCACAGGAAAGCAAAGTATTAAATACTTTCGCTTTGAAATTTAATAGTAAAAATGTAGGCGAAGTATTTTTCGCTTAGACGAGGCGGATTTTAATTTTTAAGCGTAGATAGAACATATAGTTCATCGAGCTTAAAAATTAAAATCGAGCGAAGTATAAGCAGAAAAAGACAAGCCGTTTTAAAGGAAATTTTATGAAAAAACTATTTTTAATCATCGGCGCTCCAGGCTCCGGCAAAACCACCGACGCATCGCTAATCGCGCAAGAGGACGCCAAATTTGCGCACTTCTCAACAGGTGATCTGCTCCGCGCAGAGGTTGCCAGCGGCTCAGAGCTTGGCAAACTAATCGACGGATTCATCTCAAAGGGTAACCTAGTCCCGCTTGACGTCGTCGTAAACGCGATCGTCTCAGCGATTAAAAGCTCGGACAAATCAAACGTCATCATCGACGGTTACCCGCGCAGCATCGAGCAGATGACCGAGCTAGACAAGGTTCTAGCCGCGCAAAACGAGATCGCGTTAAAAGGCGTGATCGAAGTGGACGTTAGCGAAGCCGTCGCACGCGAGAGAGTACTCGGACGAGCGCGCGGAGCCGACGACAACAACGAGGTTTTCAACAACCGCATGAAGGTTTATCTAGAGCCGATCGAGGCGATACGTAAATTTTACAAAGAAAAAGGCCTACTTCACGTCGTAAACGGCGAGCGTGCGATCGAGCCTATCGTAGCCGACGTCAAAGCTCTCGTAAATAGCCTATAAACATTAAATTTAGAGCCTCAAACCAGGCTCTAAATTTAAGCTTCCCATAAATACAAATTAACAAATAATTCACGAAATATCATTAAAATCCGCACTATGATTTCACGAAAATCACATAAAATTTTAAAGGATACGTAATGTTTAAGAAAATAGTTTTATCAGCAACCCTTGCTAGCGCGATGTTTGCAGCAGGCGGATTTACTGGTTCAAGCGCGCAAAACTCAACAAATCAAGGCGGCTTCGTCGGTAAAGGCGCCATGAGCGCAAGCACTGTAAAACAAGCCCTAGCGCTACCAGATGACGCTCGCGTAGTGCTTGAAGGCAAGATCGTCTCCGAGTTTCGCCCTGAGCACTACCAGTTCGTCGATAGAAACGGCGACGCGATCGAAATCGAGATCGACCACAAGGATTGGAGAGGCGTAACCGTCGATGAAAACACGCCCGTGCGCATCTACGGTGAGGTCGATAAGGACTTTATGAAAACCTCTATCGACGTAAAAACTATCGAAATAATCAAATAATTTTAGGGCGGTTCGCCGCCTTAAATTTTCCCCAAATTTTAGTCCCCCCCCAAAAAAAATCTACAAATTTTACTTTTTAGCATCAAATTTACCGCCGTAATGCCGGTCAAATTTTGGCCTGCCCCGATTCTCGTTTTACTCCAAATTTAGCCGAGATTTTATATAATCTCTTATTCAAATTTCAAGGCAAGTATCTCAAAGCGTTTTGCTATAAAACGCCGCGTGATAGGAGCTTTACAAAGGATAAAAATGGACGTTTCAAAAATCAAAGCAGGCTCAAACCCGGACAAAATCAACGCCGTGATCGAGATCCCGTACGGCTCGAACATAAAATACGAAATCGACAAAGATAGCGGCGCGGTCGTAGTCGATCGCGTGCTCTACTCGGCGATGTTCTACCCGGCAAACTACGGCTTCGTGCCAAACACTCTCGCAGCAGACGGCGATCCTGCCGACATCTTGGTGCTAAACGAATACCCTCTGCAAGCAGGTAGCGTGATCCCGTGCCGCCTCATCGGCGTGCTCGTGATGGAGGATGAAGCAGGTATGGACGAGAAGCTACTGGCCGTACCGGTTACCAAGATCGACCCGCGATTTGACGCGATCAAAAGCTACAAAGACCTGCCTGAGGCCACTTTAAATAAGATCAAAAATTTCTTTGAAACTTATAAAATTTTAGAGCCTAACAAATGGGTCAAAGTTAAAGAATTTAAAGACGCGAATGCCGCAAAAGAGATCCTAGACGCGGCGATCAAAAACTACAAATAATAAGCCATCTTGGCTTGTCGGCCGCCGCCTTGTTAAACCTAAACAAGCGGCGGCCAAATTTAAACTCACGCAAAAATCAAAAGGATAAAAATGGATATACTAAAGCTACTTTTGGGCAACTCCGGCGGTATGTTAGATGCGATGTCGCAAAAAAGCGGACTGGGCACAAACGACGTAGAGGCCGTGATTTCTAAGATCGCGCCGATTTTCATGCAAAGAGCCAACGAGAATTTTAAATCAGATTCAGATTCGTCAAATTTCCTAGAGATGATCCGCCGCTCAAACCTTGACGAGATGACTGGCACCCCGCAAAATATCAACGTCGCCGAAGGCAACGAGCTACTAGGCGTACTAACGGGATCTAAAGAAAACAGCAGGGCTCTAGCTAGCGACATAGGCTCGCAGCTAGGCATCAGCGCAGACTCTATAAAGACTCTGCTACCGATGATCGCGCCGATGATCGCGGGCATGCTAAACAATCAACTCAAAGCATCAAATTTGCAAGACTCCGCGGACAACGGCTCCATGATGTCGATGCTTACGCAGTTTTTGGATCAGAACAAAGACGGCTCGATCGTAGATGATATTTTTAGGATCGCAGGCGACTTTTTCGGTAAAAAATAGGCGAATTTCGCCTATTTTAGCCGTTGTGCTTTTTCGTTTCACCAAATTACAGCTTTTGACGGTTCGCTAAAAACTGCTACTTTTGTACCATATCGCGTAAATTTATTCCACTCTTAACATTTTTGATATACGCCTGCAAACGGCACTCATGCTACTTTAACTAGAACGGCTAAATTTATAAAAAATAAAATTTGATCAGTACCAGCCGCTGCCTCAAATTTATGCCGAATTTGATGCAAAATTAAACAACGTAAAATCAAACTTTAAAATCCAACTTTATGCCTACTTTAGCCCTTTTTTGAGTTTCCTAACGAGAAATCTCGCCAAATGAAGCTCGTCAAAAAGCGATTTTTCTATACAAAGCGGACGGTCAAAAATAAGGTCGCAGATGAGCTCGGCGCCGAGCACGGCCGTACAAAGCCCGCGCGAGCCGTGAGCGGTGCTAACGTAGACGTTTGGCACGTATTTTGGACGCGGATTAGACTTACCTTTCGTCCAAAGCAGCGACTTGTAGGTATCTTTATAAAAATCCTCGTCGTAAAGCCGCCCGATGAGCGGAAAACGGTCGCCGCTATAGCTGCGGTAGCCCACTTTCGAGCCGATTATTCGGACGTTTTGCGGAGTTTTTATCGTGTTGTTTGAGAGATTTTCGGATGCAGTCAAATTTGATGCATCTTGCGTCTGCGCCGAATCATCAGTAGTCTCGGCACGCAAATCCACACTTTTACTTAAATTTATCGCTTCCAAACGATCCGCATTTTCAGCGTCACACTCTGGGCCGATAGTCAAATTTAGCTCCCGCACGCCGTTTAAATTTAGCCGCTCGTTTTCTACAAATTTACCGCTCAAAAACTCGGCAACGTCAGCTAAATTTTTCTCATCATCGCTAGAACGCGGCTCGTCTAAAAAAAGATTTCTATCGTAAGTCGCGCCGATAACCTGCACGCCTTGGGCAGGCGGGCAAACGTAGCCTTTGGCGCTAAAAGGCGCAGGCGTCCAAACGGCAGGCGCGATATGCGTGACCTGGCCGCGCACGGAGCTAAGCCTGATGTCGTAGTCCGTAAAAAGCTCCATGCTCTCGCTACCGACAGCAAGCAAGAGTACGTCGGCGTCGATGATTTCCCCATCCTTAAAATGAGCCCTAACAGCGCCGCTCTCAAGAGTCTCAAAGCCCGTAAATTCGCAGTTTAATAGCGTTTTTATGCCTGCGCTTGCCGCTTTGCACATCTTTCTGGGGCGAGCTTTGGCGCCATTAAAAATAAACGCGCTAGCGTAAGGCTCGTCATCAAATTTTAGCTCAAAAACGCCGTTGTCCGCGTCAAATTCGTGCCACTCGTAAAAGCGCTCTAGCGTCTTTTGCTCGTATGCGTAGTCTGTCGCACCGCAAAACTCTATCTCCTGGGCGCCGAGGTTTTGTTCATAAAAGCGCGCTGCCTGCAAAAACGCGTTCATATGCATTCGGCCTAAATTTACGGTTGGTTTCGTGATGAGCGGCATCAAAATCCCGCAGTAATTTCCAGAGCCGTTTAGTGCGATATCGCCACGCTTTTCGGCGATCGTTACATCTAGGCCGCGCTCGCGCAACTTAAACGCGCAAACGCAGCCAGCCACGCCGCCGCCGATAACTAGCGCCGTCTTTGGAGCGGTCGTGGCAGCGGGATCAAATCTGCTAAACCAAATTTCACCCTCAGCTTGCCGTTCACCCGTAAATTTGGCACGTAGCATCTCGCGCTTTTTGCCGTAACCTTTTAGCGAATTTACCTCAAAACCGCTATTTTGCAAGGCTCTTTTTAACGCACCCGAAGCCGAGTATGTGCAAACGCTAGCACCCAATGCACATAAATTTGCGATTTTACCGCAAACCCGCTCGCTCCACATAGCTTCGTTTTTAGCGGGAGCAAAGCCGTCCATAAAAACGGTATCTGCTTTAAAACTAAGCTCATCCAAAACCTCGGCCACGTCACCAAAACACAAGGTAAGCGTGACGTTTGGAGCCAAATTTAGCCTATGAAATCCGCGAATAAGAGGCGGGTAGGCACCCAAAAGCTCACCCGAAATATCCGCGAGCTCGCTAAAATTCGCATAAATTTTAGCCAGATCCTCTTTGGCGATCGGAGTTTTTTCGATACTGACGAAATTTAAAAATTTATCCGAGTTTTTAAATCTTTTAAAAGCGCAGAGAAAATTTAACCCTGTGCCAAATCCAGCCTCAAGCACGTTAAATTCGCTCTTTTTCTCCCAAATTTCGTCAAAAACGGAGTTAAAAACGTACTCGCTCTGGCCGGCAGGGTCGTCTGCGTTAAAGTAAATGTCGTCAAATTCGGGACTAAAAGGGATACCGCCCTTTAAAACGACTTGCGCGCTTTTCATTGCTGGTTTGAAAAATAGACGTCTATACCGTCTGCGAGCCCCTTAGCTAGGGCATCTTGGTATTTTGAGTTATTTATGAGCTCGCCCTCGCCCGGGTGAGTGATGTAGCCGACCTCAAGCAGAACCGCAGGCATCAGCGCACCCACTAGTACCCAAAACGGCGCCTCGCGAACGCCGCCGTCGGAGGCCTTTGAGCTAACTGATTTTGCTCGCGCTAAAACTTCGCGTTGAACGTCGATGGCGAGCTTGTTTGAGGCGATGATTTTCTCGCGGTTGAGGAAATTTAAAAAAGTCTGCTTAGAAAAATAGTTCATCTCCTCGATGTCGGATTTATTTTCCAGGGCAGCGGCGTTTTTGCTACGCTCAGAACGAGCCGGCGAGAGGAAAAACGTCTCTATGCCGCGCATAGTCGCTGCCTTGGTTTTGCTCGGCGCGGCATTTGCGTGGATGGAGATAAAGAGGTCCGCAGCCTTGTCGTTGGCGTATTTCGTGCGGTCGCGAAGGTTGATAAATTTATCCTTACTACGTGTGTAATACACCTTGTAGCCGCGTCCTTGCAGCTCTTTGCCTGCCTTTTGGGCGATACTTAGCACGATATTTTTTTCTTTTAGCGATCCGTTTATGGCGCCTGGATCGTCGCCTCCGTGTCCTGCGTCAAGGACGACAACCTTGCCTTTAGCGCTTGTGATTTTTTTAGTGCTTGTCGTTTTTACGGGCGCCAGCACGACCTCTTGCTCATCCTTTTCGGTGGTGCTTTGGGTACTTTTAGCATTCGTCTTGGTCTGTGCGGCAACTTTTTCTTGCTTTTGCTGAGCGAGCTTTTGATTTTGAGCTTGGTGTTGAGTTGCTTTTTGCTGCTGTATTTGAGTTATTTCAGATTTCGAATTTGCAGCGATTTTGGGGAGCTCTTGCTTGATAGACGGTTGATAATTTTTTTGTTTACTGTTTTGACTCGTTAAATTTTGGCTTTGCGTGGGCTTAGCCTTTGAGAAAATTAAAGACTGATTATCGACTCTGAGTTTTAAATTTGGTTCAAATTGACTTACGAATACCACCCTAACGGTTTTTTCGTCAAACTGACTTATGCGGATCTCATCCACCAAGTAGTTCTTAAATCTTTGCAGTTTTCCGCCACTCCAAATTCCTTTAAATTCATAAATCGTTTTATAAGAACCTTTTTGATTAAGGTCGGTTTTTTTAATATCATTGCCGTTTAGCTGGCGGTTAAATTTTAGCTCGAAATTCCCGTCGTTATCAGATACTTCTAGAAGCTGCAAAGTTTGATTTTTGACGGTTTTAGTATTTTGAACGGCCAATGGAGCGGAGGAAAGTTGACTTAGCTTTACTTCTTTTTGCTTCGGCTCTTGTTTTTGTTGTTCTTTTTTGACCTGCTTTATTTCTTGTTTTGGTTTTTCTTCGCTTGGCTTTGCAGACTGCGGTATGCTCGCGAGCTCTTTTTCATACGGTTTGGTATCTAGCCCTAGGGCTTTTGAGCTTTTTATTAGTCTAGTTAGGCTTTGGACTCTTAAATTTACGTTATTTTCCATTATGGATTTTACGTAAAGAGTCCTTAGCTCTTGATGCATTGCGATCTTTTCTTTATTGGTTGCGCTATCAAAATTTTTATCGAATTTATCTAAACTCGATAAAGCGCTTGCGCAAACCGCGCTATTCAAAAAAAATAGAAGTATTAAAAATAATTTAACTATCTTCGCCATTTATCAGTTTTTCAAATAGTTCTTTCACGCTTATTATCTCGTTTAGCTTGTAGCCGTTTGCGCCCGTGAAAAACAGCCCCGTCTCCTTGCGCCCCTCAAAGGCGTCATAAAGGCGGTCTGCGATACAGTATCCTACCTCTTTGGCCTCTTTGCCGCGCTGGCACGGACTTACGCAGTTGCTTACGCAGCTGATTTTTGGTCCTTGGCGTTTGTCGACTAGATTTATTAAATTTGTTCTAACGCCTCGTGCGGGGTAGCCTACCGGGCTTTTGATTAGCTCTATGTCCTCTTTTTTAGCCGCAAGGAGTACATCTTTAAACTCTTCGCTAGCGTCGCACTCGTGCGTACCGATAAAGCGAGTACCCATCTGCACGCCATTTGCCCCTAGCGAAATCGCTTTTTCGATGTCGTTTTTATCCCAAATGCCGCCCGCGGCAAATAATGGGAAATCGCCCCACTGCTTTATCTCTTCGCTAACTGGAGTTATCAAATTTTCCAGGCTGTACGCAGGATCTATGCACTGCTCGTAGGTAAATCCCTGGTGCCCGCCGCTAAGAGGCCCCTCGAGTACCACGCCGTCTGGAAGCCTACCGTAGCGCCCCTGCCAGCGTTTGCAGATGATTTTTAGCGCCTTTGCCGAGGATACTATAGGAACCAAAGCCACGTCCGGGTAGTCTACTGTAAATTCAGGCAAATTCGTCGGTAGCCCCGCGCCCGTGATGATTACATTTATACCGTGATCGCAGGCGTCTTTTACGATACGCTCGTAGTCGTTGCTGGCGTACAAAATATTGACCCCAAGAGGCCTATCGCCGCAAATTTTACGCGCATTGTCGATGACGGCTTTTAGCCCCTCTCGCGAGTAGAAATTTCCGCTACCGTAGGGCTTGGCGTTTAGCTCTTTGGTGATGTATTTTCGTCCTTCGTAGTAGCCCGTCCCAACAGAGCTTATGACGCCTAGGCCGCCTTCTAGGCTGACGTTTCCGGCGAGCCTATCCCAACTGATACCAAGTCCCATTCCGCCTTGGATTATCGGGTATTTTATATCGTATTTTCCGATTTTTACGGGTTGCATCAGGTTACCTTTAGTTTTGCAAATTTACGCTTGCCTACTTGCAAGACGTATTCGCCGGCACCCAACTGAAGCTGCTCGTCGGCGATCTTTTCTTGATTTAGGCTCACGGCGTTTGCCGCAATATCTCGGCGCGCCTGAGAGCTGCTAGCGCAGAGCCCGCAGTGAGTGAGCGCCTGCACGATCCAAACGGGAGCTGAGAGCTCAAACTCGTCCATCTCGGTCGGGATCAAATTTTGCGAATGCACGCGGTCAAATTCGGCCTTCGCCTCTTTCGCCGCCGCTTCGCCGTTATATCTAGCCGTGATTTCTAGCGCAAGAGCCTCTTTTACGGCTTTTGGGTGAGCCTTGCCGCTAGCTACGTCCGCTTTTAAATTTGCGATTTCTTCCGCACTTTTGTCGCTTAGTAGCTCGTACCAGCGCCACATCAGCTCGTCGCTCACGCTTAAAACCTTAGCAAACATATCGTTTGGCTCATCGGTCACGCCGATGTAGTTGCCCAAGCTCTTGCTCATTTTATTTACGCCGTCTAGCCCCTCTAAAAGCGGCATCATGATGACGGCTTGTTCTTTGCCGACGTTGTAAACTCGCTGCAAGGTTCGCCCCATTAAAAGGTTAAATTTCTGATCCGTGCCGCCCATCTCGATATCGCACTTCATCGCGACGCTATCGTAGCCCTGAAGGAGCGGATATAAAAATTCGCTAATCGAGATCGAGGCGCCGCTTTTGTATCTTTTCTCAAAATCATCGCGCTCAAGCATCCTGGCCACCGCAAAGGTGCTAGTTAGCTCCACGATGCCCGCAGCTCCCAGCTCGTTTAGCCACTTGGAGTTAAACATTATCTTTGTTTTTTGCGGATCTAAGATTTTAAAAACTTGCTCCTCGTAGGTTTTGGCGTTTGCCGCCACGGTCTCGCGGTCTAGTTTTTTACGCGTCTGGCTTTTGCCGCTAGGATCGCCGATTTGTCCCGTGAAATCGCCTATCAAAAACTGCACTATCGCTCCATGCTTTTGCAAAAGAGCCATCTTTTGAAGCACTACGGTGTGACCTAGGTGTAGATCGGGAGCCGTCGGGTCAAAGCCTGCTTTAACGTAGAAATTTTCGCCCTTTTCGTAGTAGTTTTTTACTAAATTTTCGACACGCTCCTCATCGATCATCTCGGCGACGCCCTTTTTTATATCACTCATTATTTTGCTCAAATTTTCGCCCATTTTCTCTCCTAAATTTATTAATGTCCGTATGCGTCGTCAAGCGACACGAAGTCTATGATCTTGTAGCGATCTCTTAGCCGCTCCTTTATCTCGTTCACGTTCAAATTTTCGCCAAGTTCGATCGTTAGCTCGAAAAAGTCCGCCGTCGCCTCTCTAGTTTCGGTGAGGCTGATAGTTACGAGATCGACTTGCATTTTCGCCATATGCGTCAAAAACTCCGCAAGCGACCCGCGTCTGTTTTCTAGGCTTAAGATGATCTTAAATCTATGAGGAGCAACCCGCGTCCATTTGACGAAAATCATCTCGTTTTTTTCTTCGGCTAGCTTCATAAACCGCTCGCAAAGCTTGTGATGGACGGTTACGTGGTGGTAGTTTCTAAATCCCACGATATCGTCGCCGCGCTTTGGATTGCAGCAATAATCAAACTCAATGCTATTTATCTTGTGATTCGAGTAGATCACGATATTTTCAAATTTTTGCTTTTTGACGTTGTATTTATCCGTCATCGCGATAGCAAACGGACGGTCTCTTTTTACGTATTTTTTTAGCGCGTTTACCACGTCTTGCAGGTAAACCGAATCAAACGCCGCTCTAAAAATTTTCTTGGTCAAATTTTCAGTCTCTAGCCACTGCTCGATAGTTTGAGAAGGTACGGCAAAGATACCGCTTAAAATTTCGATCGCGACCATGTTGTTTATATCTCTTATCTTTTGCTTGCAGTACGAGCGGATCGTGGCTCTAGCCTTGCCCGTTTTTACGCTACCTAGCCACGAACAGCGGTATTTTGGCTCATCGCCGGTTACGATACTCACGATATCGCCGTTTTTTAGCTCCGTTAGTAGCGGTACTCGCACGCGGTTTACATAGGCTTCTTTAGCATGCAAGCCTACGTGCGTGTGTATCTCATAAGCGTAATCAAGTGCCGTAGCGCCGCGCGGAAGCGTGAATATGTCGCCCTTTGGCGAATAAACCGCGACATCCTCGACGTAGAGGCTATCTTTTGCATATTCGTAGAGCTCCTCAGGGTTTTCGCCTGCTTCCTCCATGCCGTTTTCTATGCCGCTGATATCGCTTAGCCAGTCAAGTTTCGGGTTTAAAAAGCCGCCGCTTTTATATTTCCAGTGCGCCGCAACGCCGTACTCTGCGGTTTTATGCATATCAAAGGTGCGAATTTGAACCTCAAAGATGCTTTTGTTGTCAAATATCGTAGTATGTATCGTCTGATAGCCGTTTTGCTTCGGAAGTGCAACGTAGTCTTTAAAACGCGAGATTAAAGGGTTAAAATTTATATGCAAATTTCCAAGCACCAAATAGCAATCCTGCGGTTCTTTAACCAGCACGCGCGCAGCTAGCAGATCCAGCACCTCTTCGATCGAGATGCCTTTTCTCTGCATTTTTAGATAAATCGAATAGTGATGTTTGATACGCTTTTGTATCTCAAAGTCATTTTCGCTAAAACCGTTTTTGAGTAAAATTTGAAAAATTTTATCGGTAAACGCGTTTAGCTTTAGCACGAGCTGCTGTTTGTGCTCGGTTAAGTAGTCGTCGATTTTTTTGTACTCTTCTGGCAAAGCATATTTAAAGCTAAGATCCTCAAGCACGTTTTTGATCGACGAAATGCCTAGCCTATGCGCGATCGGAGCGTAAACCATCAGCGTCTCTTCGGCGATTCGTTTTTGCTTTTCCGGACGCAAAGCTTGCAGGGTGAGCATATTGTGCAACCTATCGCAAAGCTTTACCACGAGCACTCTCACGTCCTCGATAGAGATAAGAAGCATCTTGCGAAAGGTCATCGCAGAGGCCGCCAGACGCTCGTTTGACTCCGAGCTTGCGAGCTTATCCTCTCTGATGGCTACGATTTTAGTTAGCCCCTCGACTAGCTTTGCGACCTCTTCGCCAAAGTCCTCCCGCACGCTCTCGATCGATCTATCCGTATCCTCAACCACGTCGTGCAGCAAGGCGGCGATAATCATATCCTCGTCTCCGCCCATGTGCGCCACGATGCAGGCCACTAGGATAGGGTGTATAGCATACGGTTCGCCGCTTTTTCTAAACTGCCCCGCATGCGAGATGACGCAACACTCGATCGCGCGCTCTAAATTCGGTGTAAAATTTATCAGCTCGCTAAGCAGCTGTCTCGCCTGAGCGACATCCTTGCAAGCGGTTATATCATCGATTAATTGTTCTAGTAAAAATCCGCTATTTAGCTGCTTCAACTATGCCCTCTAAAGCTATCTTGCCCTCAGCTATCTCGCGTAGGGCGATATCGGCAAATTTCATCTTAGTAACGTCGATATCAAGCAAGCTTTTTGCGCCGCCAGCTAGAGCCTCGGCTCTTTTTGCTACCGCTAGAGCGAGCATGTACCTATCGTCTCCGACGAGTTTTAGAGCCTTTGCCGCTACTTCTTCAGATCTCATTTATTCTCCTTAAATTTAATTTCTTACGATAGAGCAAAACGCACTCTCGTCGCCTTGTATGATTTTGAGTAGGTTTCCGTCTTTGAACATATTGCACACCAAGATCGGTAGCGAATTATCCTTAGCTAACGCAATTGCCGTATCGTCCATCACTTTGATATCGTCACTCATCGCAAGCTCGTAGTTTAGCTCTTTTAGGAGCTTCGCGTTTTCAAATTTATGCGGGTCTTTATCGTAAACACCGTCCACTTTCGTAGCTTTGATTATCATATCTGAATCTATCTCGATAGCGCGCAAAGTCGCCGCCGTATCGGTAGTGAAAAATGGATTTCCAGTTCCCGCGGCAAAGATCACGACGCGGCCTTTTTCAAGGTGTCTGTTCGCGCGTCCGACGATAAAGGTCTCACAGATAGCCTCCATCTTTATCGCGCTTTGTACGCGCACGTCTAGGCCTACGCTCTCTAGCGCCTCTCTCATCGCGATGGAGTTTATCACGGTAGCCAGCATGCCCATGTGATCGCCGCTGGTGCGCTTTATGATGCCGTCTCTAGCCGCACTCACGCCGCGTATGATGTTGCCTCCGCCGATAACGATGCCCACTTGGATGCCGTTTTCTACTAGCTCTTTGATCTGCTTTGCGATAAATTTAAGCACAGCGTTATCTATACCAAAGCCGCTGTCTCCAGCTAGCGCCTCACCTGAAAATTTAACTAAAATTCGCTTTTTTCGCTCCATTTTTCATCTCCTTAAATTTTCGGATTTTAGCTAAATTTGCTTTAAATTTTGCTAATCTCGGAGCGCGAGTACTATTTTAGGCTGATTAGCTCGAGGGGGTCTATGTGGTAGTTTTTTTGCGTAACTTCAAAGGTTAGATCTCGTTGCACGCGTCCGATGACGTAGCCTTTTTGCACTTTTGCGCCCACTTTTACGGTAGGAGCTATCTGGCTAAGGTGCGCGTAGATCGTGTGAATGCCGTTTGGATTTTCGATGATGACGACCTTATCTAGCATCGCCGTTTCTTTGGCAAAGACCACTTTACCGTTAAACACGCTTTTTACCTTTGCATCGGCCGAATTTGCGCTTAGCACAACCGATTCGTTAAAAATTTTGATGTTATAGATGGGGTCTACGTAGTTGCCGAATTTTTGCTTGACCGTAAAGCCGTCAAGCGGTGCGATAGTCTTTTCGCCGCTGTATTTTTTAACAAGGCTAGTTTGGTAGCTTGAGCCAAACTGCTTCACGTCGCCCTCAGACGCGCTTGCTGCGGCCTCGCCTTTTTTATCTTTCTTATTTTTTTGAGCTTTGGCTTCGGCTGCTTTTTGCGCGGCTAGAGCCTTTTTAGCCTCCTCGCTCTCCCTTTTTGCGACGATTTTTAGTTCTTCTAGCGTCTTTCTGATCTCGTCTTGTTGCGCTTGTAGGCGCGAGAGTTGCTTTTGATAAATTTCCTTATCCCGCTTTAAATTTGCCAGCGTTTTCATCTGCTTATCCTGCAGGGAAACGAGCTCGGCTTGCTTAAATTTAAAGGTTTTTAAATTTGACTTTATGCCGTCTATCTTGTCGTTTTGAGTTTTTATTAAATTTTGCGTACTTTCATATTGCTTGGCTAGCTCGTTAAAATCATCTTTTAGTACCGAATTTAGCTTGCTTAAAATCTCGGTCGCGATTATGCTATCCACGCCCTCCTCGTACTCTTTTGGCATTATAAGATCGAAAGAAAACTCGTCCGAGATGATGCGCACGATACTTTTTTGGATATTTTTTTGACTTTGCGTTAGGTCTTTGTTTTGCTTTACTAGCTCGTCAAGCTCGCCGCTAGCGCTTTTTGCGTTGTTTTCCAGCTGCGCTATTTGCAAAATGAGCTCTTTCATCTTGTCGTCGGTTTGTCTGACGCTTTTTTCGCCGCCGAGTATGTCGCCGGCTAGGTCGTCTAGCTTTTTATTTAGCTGCTTTTCAAGCTCTTTTGAGGACTCGAGATAGGTCGTTTGATTTTTTATCTTTTCGCCAGTGCTTGCGTTTAAGCAAATCATGGCGGCCAGCAAAAAGCAAATTTTTTTCATATCGCCGTTGCTTTTCTGGTTACGAGATAAACGGCTAAAAAACTAATCGCAAGCGAAACGCCCAGCAGTACTCCGCCCTCGTAAAACAGATCAATCGCCGGCAAATTAATATTTAGGTCGGTAGCGACTTCCTTAACGGGCTGCAAATCCGGCAAGATAATGTAAAAAACCGCCACCAAAACGGTCGCTATAAACGAATCAAACAACGCGTTTTTGTATAACGCGCCAGATTTTAGCCACGACGGAGCTCCCAGCAGCGTCATTATCTCGATGCGCTCCTTGTGCTCGTATAGCCAAATTCGCATCTGTTTTGCGATGAGCATAAGCCCGATTAACCCGATTAGCCCCGAAAATATCGCCGAAATATTTTTAATCAGCTGCATGATTTTATAAATTTTATCATGCGTTTTTGAAAAGGTCTCAACCCTGCTTACGCCGTTAATCTTTGAAATTTTATCCTTTATCTCTTGCATATATTGGGTACTTGGAAAGGCATTTAGCTTTAGCGAGTAAAAATTAGGCAAAGCGTTTTGCAAAACGGCGATATTTTTAGACGAAATATCTTTAGAGAGCTTCTCTAGTACGGGCTTTGAACTAAGCGGTTCAAGAGATTCAAACGTATGAACGAGCGGCTTTACGTCGGTAGCGTTTAGCTCGTTTTGACTTACGATGATAATGTTATAGTCTTTGTTCATCACGGACTCGTACTCGTCCACCACTCGCCCGACTAGCAATATAAACTGAATGCCCACGAGTAACGCCATAAGTGGAATTATAGTGCTTAAGTGGTTTTTAAAGAATTTCATATAGGCGTCCATTTTCTATAGCAAGATGTCTATAGGGTACTCTTAGCGAGCTTGGCACCCTGTGCGTGACGACCACGATGCAAGTACCCAAAAACTCCTTAGCCGAGTGCAAAAGTCCCCAGATAACGTCGCTTGAGTATTCATCGAGGCTACCCGTCGGCTCGTCGCAAAGTAGCAAATTTGGATTATGCGCGAGCGCCCTAGCCATCGCAGCTCGCTGCTGTTCGCCGCCGCTTAGCTCGTTTGGATATTTGTGCGCCCTATGGAGCAAATTTACGTGCTTTAGGAGTTTGGTCGCCTGATTTTTACAAACGTTAGCGCTAAGACCTTTTATCATCAGCGGCAGCATCACGTTTTTTTCGATATTCCATTCACTTATCAGGCGGTAGTTTTGAAAGACCACGCCGATGCGCTGCCTTAGTTTATCTAGATTTTGCCCGCCAAGATTCATCATATCGGTTAGGCAGACGTTTAGCGAGCCAGCACTTGGCTTTATCTCACCGTAAAAAGATTTTAAAAGCGTCGATTTGCCGCTACCGCTTTGCCCGGTGATAAAAACGAAATCATTGGCGTAAATGTCAAATTTCGCGTCCGTTATGAGCTTTTCGCAGCCCTCGTATCCTAGGCAAAGCCCGCTTGCGCTAATTATTTTTTGCATCCGCCAAATACTCCTTCAACGCAAGATGCGCCTTTAAATTTTCAGCCGTAACGAGCGGCTTTTTTATAAAATATTCCGCGCCCTTTTCGCCGAGCAAAATATAGCAGTGCTCGGGCGCGTTAAATGAGCCAAACGCGGCGCGAATCAAAATTTCGCCGTCTTTTTCGTATTTTTCCTCCAAGTGCAAGAAAAAATCATCCTCTTTTATCGTTTGGTTACTAAATTTAGCCGCGACCTTGCTCGCGTCGTAGCCGCTTTCAAATTTTAGCTCGCCCAGATCGGCTCTTGGTTCGCTTTGCTTTTCGCAGGTAAAGATAACGTCGTAAATATCTTTTTGGTGCCTTTTCCAGCGGTCTTCATATTTGCTGCTCACTTTTAGGTCGCGGTTTTTGTAAATTTGCACGTCGGCATCGCTCAAATTTAAAATTTGCGCCAAAGTAAAGTCCGCATACTCGCGGCTATCGGTTCGCAGCTCAAATTTGCCGCCTACTTTTAGCGTTCGCTCGCACTCCAGGGCAAATTTAGCCGAGGCTACGCGCCTATGAGGAGCGTCGTCCCAAGGTACGGGAAAATGCAAGAAAATCTTATCTATCAAATTTGACTCCACAAGCGACAAAAGCAGTCTCGCGTCGCAGTTTACAAGCATGACGTTGTTTAGGTTTTTGGCTTTAGCCAGCTTTGCGACCTGCTCGAGCGAGGGCTTGTAGACCTCGATACCGACGACTAGCGTATTTGGATTATTTTCCGCCTGAAATAGCAAGTGCCTGCCCGAACCAAATCCGATCTCGATAAATTTGCTCTCAAATTCGCTCTGATTTAAATTCTCAAGCAACTCGCCCACGCTAAAGATCGCCGAGTCTTTTTGCGTGAGGCGCGTGTTTTTTACAGCGATGGCTTCGCTTAAAATTTGATCGCAGTAAAGCTCTTTAAATTTAACCAAAGCATTTTGCAAAAGCCCTATTTTGGCAGGCTTCGTTAGCTTTTCGCCCTTTACGACCCAGCCCCCTTCGCGCTTTTTTAGCGTGATAAAAAACTCCTCGCTAGAGCTTTTTGTATAAACGAGGCTAACGCCCTGCCTGCCGCGAGCCTCCCACAAAAAGCTTATCTCGCCGCAATCTTTTGGCGTAAAATTTACGTTTTTAGCTATAAAATTGGGCATTATTCGACGGCTATCTCTGCTTTAGCAGAAGCGTCGGAGCTTATGCCGTATTCATCTACGGCGATCACTTTATAGCTGTATTTTTGCCCGTATGTTACGCTATTATCGACAAATTCGTTGCCCGTTATATTTGTAAATTTTTGCTCGCTGCCGCCGCCGTCTCTTATAACGGTAAAGCTTCTAGCCTTATCAGAGGCGTTCCACGTGAGCTTAACCGCCGTGCTGTCGGCTACGATAGAGGATACGACCGGCGCGTCGATAGCTCCTAACGTCATGCCGATGATAGGCTCGCTAGGCTTTTTAGACTCTAGGCCGTCTTTATCGACGATGGTGATTTTATAGTATCTGGTCGCGCCGTTTTCGTTTATGAGATCCTCGTAGCTATTAGACGTTGTTTTGACGAGGTAAGTGTAGGGCATAAATTTGCTTGACACGCTGTAAATTTTATAGTAGCCAAAGTCGTCGCTAGCCACGCTATCCCACGTCAAAATAATCTTTTTAGGCACGTTTTGAGTAGCTTGGGCATTTACGACCTCGCTTGGCAGCTGCTTCGTCGTAGAGTCTACGATCTCGCTAGGTTTTGAGATCGTGCCGCTAGTCGTTTTTACGAAAACTCTATACTTGTAGCTTCTGCCCGACTTCACGTCGTCATCGATATACTCGGCGTTTAGTCTGCCTTTTACCTCGGCGATTTGCCTCCAGTTTTCTTTATTTATATCGGCCTTTTCGACGACGTAAGACGCCGTGCGAAGATCCGGATGCGGTCTCCAGATGAGCTTCACGCGCTCAGGTAAATTCGTAAGTGCTCTAACGAAAGGTACGGAGTCCATAAGAGGCTTGGTCGTGGCGCTAACGATCATGCCCGGGCCCGAGATTTGCTTGCTCTCGTTATATGTTCTCATTTCGTACGAGTAGGTCGTCTCGGGGGCTAAATTTGCGTCCACGTAGTGGCTGGCAAAGCGGTCTTTTATAACGGCTACGACTTTCATTTTGCCGTTATTTTCATTTGGATTTGAGCGGTATAGATAGTAGCCTGCGACGTTTGAGGTCGGAGTCGGCGTCCACTCAAAGCCCACTTCGGTCATATCGCTGATGGTTTTTAGGCTCTGGACGGTCGGCAAATTTGGATTTACTTGCGCAGGCCCGCTAGAGGATACGCATCCACTCATCACAATGGCCAAAGAGCTCGCTAAGCCCCATAAAATCAATCTTTTCATCTATATTCTCCTTACTAAATTTACTAAGTAAAATTTCACTAAAATCATCCCAGACGGGCGCAACGAAGCTCATTTGCCCGCCCGTGCGCGGATGCGTGAAATACAGCCCGTAGGCGTGAAGCATTACTCGGCCGATTTTATCCTTTTCGCTCTTAAAACCGTATAAAGCATCGCCCAAAATATGGCGGTTTAGGCTAGCTAGATGCACTCTTATCTGATGAGTTCTACCCGTAAAAAGCTTTGCCGCGATCAAATTTACGCCCGCATTTTTGCTCTGCGCCGAGCCGTCAAATTCGCTAAAAAGCAAATTCGCAAAGGCGCTCTTTGCCGCGCGGCCGCTTGAAACTATCGCCTTTTTTAGACGGTTAATCGGATTTCGTCCAATAGCTCGCTCTACGGTGCAGTTTTGCTTGAGCGGCAGATCGGTTAGCGCTAGATAAATGCGCCCCATGCTTTTATCGCTTAGCTGATTTGAAAGCGCGGCGTGAGCGGCGTTATTTTTGGCTACGACGATAGCTCCGCTAGTGCCTTTATCTAGCCTGTGAACGATGCCCGCCCTGCTTTGTCCGCTTAAATTTGATAGCAAAAACCCCTTCGCCCCGAGCCAGTCCACAAGCGTAGGCTCCTTGACGCTGGGAGCTGGATGGACGACTAAATTTGCCGGTTTATTTAGCACGAGCAAATCCTCGTCCTCGTAAATGATCGGCACTTCAAATTCCGCTTCAAATTTAGCCCTATCAGGCTCGCTTTGCTCAAATTTTATCCTCAAAACGTCGCCTAAATTTAGCTTTGCGGAGGGCTTAGTTAGCGGCTTGCCGTTTAGGCTAACCAGCCCGCTTTTTATCAAATTTAGCGCTTGGTTTCTAGCGACGTTTAGCTCGGCCGCCAAAAACGCGTCCGCCCTCGCCTGCGCATCCTCTAAAATTTTGATCTCTTTTTCCGTCATTTTTAGATTTGTTTCCTTTAAAATGCTATAATCGCTCAAAAAAGGCAAATTTTTGATAAGACTCGATAGGCGAATTTTAACCCATTTTGACTTCGTTCAGCCGTTTTTGATACTTCCTATTATTATTTTATCATACATTTTGGTTTCTGAGGCAAATTCTATCCTAGCCGGCAAGCAGCTTGTATATTTCGGCGTGGGGCTGGCGGCGTTTTTATTTTTCTTTTTGCTCCCCATTCGCAAGATCGCCTGGCTCATACCGCTATTTTACTGGATTTGCGTCGTGTTGCTTATTTGCGTCGATCTTTTTGGCGCAAGCAAACTGGGCGCAAAAAGATGGCTTGAGTTTCCTTTTATCCACTTTACGCTTCAGCCATCAGAGATCATGAAACCGGCGCTTCTTTTGATGCTAGGCTACCTCATAAAACAGCACCCGCCCGGCGAAGAGGGATACGGGCTTAAAGATTTTGGACGGCTTAGCCTTTATATCCTTTTGCCTTTCGTACTGATTTTAAAAGAGCCTGATTTAGGCACCGCTTTGATACTACTCATCGTGGGCTACGCCGTGCTTTTTATCATCGGGGTAAATAAAAAAATCTGGTTTGCGATATTTGCGGGGGTTTTGCTCGCCGCCCCCTTGATTTACGAAAATTTGCACGATTATCAAAAAAAGCGCATTACCGATTTTTTAAGCGAGGAGTCTAACTACCACGTACGCCAAAGCATCATCGCTATCGGCAGCGGCGGACTAAAGGGCAAACCAAAAGACGAAGCTACGCAGACGCATTTTAAATTTTTGCCCATTTCCACTAGCGATTTTATTTTCGCATACACGATCGAGCGATACGGATTTTACGGCGGGCTTGCGCTACTTAGCTTTTACGGCGCGCTGATAGCTCATCTACTCAGCCTAAACTACGGGCTAAAAGATGATTATTTCACCCAGACCATGACGTCTGGGATCGGGATACTCTTGTTTATCTACGTTAGCGTAAATATCATGATGACGATAGGATTTGCGCCGGTGGTGGGTATCCCGCTGCCGTTTTACAGCTACGGCGGCAGTAGCTTCGTTACTTTTATGTGCCTTTTTGGGATTTTGCAAAATTTGCTCGCGTTTAGGTTTGATCCGACATATAGGTTGGTTAAATTTAAAATTTAAACATAAAAACTTTACTAAATACATACGTGAATTTTGATTGAAATAATTTTCAATCAAATCCTAAATAAAATTTGAAGTTTTGAAATATTAACCGCATTTGTTGTTAGGTCATTTTATTAACGACGTTTTTTTGACAGCCTGCCCTGATCGTGCAAGCACAAACCTACAAATGTTTTATATGTACCGAACAAACTTACAAAATAATAAGATGATGTACTTTAAAGTATTTGATAAAGATAAATTGAAGTGGTGGGTTCACCAGGACTCGAACCTGGGACCATCCGGTTATGAGCCGGATGCTCTAACCAACTGAGCTATGAACCCGCCAGCTGAAGTGAGGTTGTGATTATAGCAACGCAAAGCTTATTTACTGCTAAATTTTGATTTAAAAACGCAAAAATGTATAATACGCCAAATTTAATCCAAGGTAAAAGATGAACGAAAATTTAAACGATTTCATAGACGCGTTTTTACTAGACGGCGGCGAGCAGAGCGAAAAGGCACTAATCGCGGCGCTAAAAAAGGCCGAGTTTTTGGCTCCCGTACTCATAAACCAAGCCCTAGCAAAGCCCGACGGCAGCGCGGTTTATGAAGAAGAGGGCTCAAATATCAAATTTGTCTTACTAGAAGACGAGGAGAGCGGACTTAGCTATTTCCCGGCGTTTTCTAGCAGGGGCGAGATGATGAGATGGCGAAACGATGCCGAGCAGGAGGCGATAAATCTGCACCTAAAAGACTACGCCGCTATGCTAGAAAGCGCTGAGGGCAAATATGCAGGAGTCGTGATAGACGCGTTTTCGCATAGTTTGATTTTAGATCTTGCAAAGCTCAAAGCAATCTGCACGGAGTAAAATTTGACCCGAACGGGCATCCTCTAAAACATCAAGCGCGCTCTGTAAAATTTAAATTTTAAAAACAGTACCGCCCGCAAATTTGAGGGGAAAAGATGGATAAGCTTAGACAAAGATATATCGCGCTTCAAAAGGCGTTTTGGGATTCTGACGGCGGAGCGGCGAGCGTTTTGGCACTGTATGACTTCAAAGACGAGCTCGAAAAATTCGATGAAACAGAGGCAAAGCTTGTGCTCGTGGACGTTTACGAGCTGCTAGGACTTAAAAAGAGCGCCTGCGAACTGCTCGGTAAAATTTGCGATGCGAAGGACAGAAAGCAACTCAAAAAGCTCGGCTATCTGAAGCAGTATGCAAAAAACGGCAATGCGGGCGCGATAAAGCCTCCTAAAACAGCTAGCGAGACGGCGCGCCAAAGCAAAAAGCTAAAGGCATTGCCTCATTTTCGCTACCACCCGGATCCTTTTAAAACGGGGGTGTTTAAAGAGGGTGTAAGCGTGGTTTGCGAGTGCTGCGGGCAGGCGACTGACGCGTATTATTGCGGTAGTGTTTACAGCGTGGAGGACGTAAACTACCTCTGCCCGCACTGCATCGCTAGCGGTGCGGCTGCAGCGAAATTTGACGCCAGTTTTATCCAGGACGCAGATCCTCTGCCGCCTAGCACTTCGGACGCACAGGCTAAAACCGAGGAGCCATTTAAAAGGACGCCCGGATATTTTAGCTGGCAGGGAGAGCACCGGCTTGCTTGCTGCGACGACTACTGCGAGTTTTTAGGCGACATAGGCACGAAGGAGCTGCAGGAGATGGGCATAGCGGAAGATGTGTTTGCAGACTACGCCTTGCGCGGGGAATTTGCGGTAGAGGACGTGCAGAGTTACCTCATCGCGGGCGGCGACATGGCGGGCTATCTGTTTCGTTGCGCCCGCTGCGGCAAGTATAAAATTTATGTCGATGCAAGCTAAATTTGAAAAATTTTACTCGCCCGGACTTGCATCTTGAAAACGTAAAATTTGAGTTAGCTAAATTTGATGCTGTTTTGCTTTTATGTTGAAGGGTTTTAAACTACGCTTTGCTTCGCAGTTGCGAGTGTAACGACGCAGAAGCCCCCTCCAGCCCCACTGCACGTTAGAAGTTGCTGCACTGCGTGCAGGTCTAGATTTGGCGCTTACGCGCTACACATCTTTTTAATTTATAGCAGACGCAAATTTGCAAATTTAAAAACCCAGCGACGCTTTGCGTCAGCAAAGCTATGTCGCCACCTCTCACATCGTAGGGGATAGAGGATTGTTAAGGGGGAAGGGAGCTCTTTTGCTTCGACCTTGCCTCGCCTTGTGCTTGCACTCTCTTTGAGAGCTGCAAAACAGAGCGTAATTCAAGCCCCCCTTAACAAAGAAGCAAGATAACTTTAGACAATCATTTTTGTTTTTAAGAAATTTAACACATAGCATCAAATTTGAAAACCAAATTTAGCGCCTTAAAGATACGGGTCTCGGCAGATAAAATTTACAAATTTAGGAAGATATGAAACAAGTGTTCCAGACAGAATAGGCGTAGTTTAAATAAATTTTCTTGCCTGCAAAGGAGCGGACTAGTCGTCCGTGACTACGGCGGGCGTAGAAAAATTTATTCCAAAATCCGTCATTTACGGGGAATCAAAATCACCCGCATCAAACCCAAGCTCCAGCGTTTTTATCTCCCCTATCGCATTTCCAGCGATCCCCTTTATCGAGCCAAACATCTCGATCGCGTTGTCGCGCACCTTTTCGATCTGTTTTTCGCGGCTCTTCCAGATGCGTTTCATCGCGTTTTTCTCGCGCTCCAGCTCCTCGCTCATCGCAGAAAAGCCCTCCACGATAGCCTCAATGCGCATCTTAAACTCGTTGCTGACGAGATACGAGTAGAGCATCTCCATCTTGTTTGAGCGGTTTTGCGCGGAGTTCCTAGCAAAATTTAGCTCCACGACGCCCTGCCTTAGCACGAAACAAAGCGCCTTAAACTCCTCATAGTTGCACACCCATACGCCGTCAACCAGCCCCATGCGCTCTAGCTCCTTTGGCCGCGCCTCGCTAACTAGCACTCCGACGTCGGCGCCCGATGCGCGCATATCGGCCTTAAATTTTTCTATCCATTCGTTTGAGAAATTTTTCGTGCGTTTGCTT
Organism: Campylobacter showae; assembly: GCF_900573985.1. Taxonomy (NCBI): domain Bacteria; kingdom Pseudomonadati; phylum Campylobacterota; class Epsilonproteobacteria; order Campylobacterales; family Campylobacteraceae; genus Campylobacter; species Campylobacter showae. The sequence goes on from NZ_UWOK01000001.1 coordinate 1,904,421, forward strand.
TCGTAGTAGATTTTGCCGCAGTTTTGCGCCTCGCGGGTATTTACGATCTGCATCACGTCTGCGCCGTTTGCCCCCTTTTTAACCTCGTCTATGACGTCAAATACGAACTTCTCCCGCAGCCACGCCTCGATAGCTAGCTCTTGCGTCTCGCCTTGTAGCTGCTCGCTGCCCTGCTCTATGCGCCTTTGCGCCTCGTTTAGCTGCTTTTTTAGCGCTTCTAGCTGCTCGTCTTTTTGCTTAAATTTTAGCTCGTTTTGCTCTGCCAAAGCCTTGCCTAGCCGCTCTTTTTCCTCGTTTAGGCGCTTGCTTAGCTCAGCCTCGGTTTTAGCCATCAGCGCGCTTTCAAACTCGCTCTTTTCGCGTTTTAGCTTTTCTATCTCAAGCGTCTTTAAATTTAGCTCGTTTATCTGCTTTGACTTAGCTTCAAGCTCGGTTTTTAGGGCGTTTACTATGTTTAAATTTTCACCCTCGAGTTTTGCTTTTATTTCATTTTCAAGCTCGGTTTTTTTAGCGTTTAGGGCTGCGGCAAATTTGGCGTCGAATTCTTTTTCCTTCGCGTTTAAAGCGTCTAAATGCGCCTTGTATTCGGCCCTCTTAATCTCGATCTCTTTGTCAAAATCTCGCCTAGCCGCCGCCATTTTTTGCTTCATTTCAAGCTCAAGCTCGGTTTTTAGAGCCAAATTTACATCGACTTCGGCGCCGCAGTTACCGCATTTTACGCTACTTTGCATTTACAGCCTCGTTTTCATTTTTTCAAATTCGTCCTGCACGGTGGCCGAGTTTGGCTCGTTGCTCATCTTGTCTATCGCGTCGCCGTAGAGGCTGGTTAGATAAATCACGATGCAAGAGACCGCAAAGCCAGGCAATATCTCGTAAACGTAAGAATTTAGCCCGAGCGCTATCCACGCGATCACCGTCGCTCCGCCCGTTATCATACCGAGCAAAGCCGCTAGCGCGCTCATCCTGCGCCAGTAAAGGCTAAAAAGCAGCACCGGCCCAAAGCTCGCGCCAAAGCCCGCCCACGCGTAACCCACGACGTTTAGCACGCTTTCGTTAAAGCTAAAAGCAAGCGCGGTAGCCACTAGCGCGACGACCACGACAGCGTATCTACCAGCTGCAACCTGAGCTTTTTGAGAGATTTCTTTTTTATAAAAAGCAAATACAAAATCCTGCGTCACCGAGCTTGCGCTAACCAAAAGCTGGCTAGAGATCGTACTCATGATAGCTGAAAGTACGGCTGAAATGATGATACCCACGAAAAACGGATGAAACAGCGTCTCGCCAAGCTGCAAAAAGACCTTTTCAGGATCGGCTAGAGGCAAATTTAACTCGCTGTAATACACAAAGCCGATCAGTCCGCTCATCATCGCTCCGGCTAAGCCGATCGCCATCCAGCAGATACCGATGCGGCGTGCCTGAGCTAGCTCTTTTGAGCTTCGTATCGCCATAAATCTAACTATGATGTGCGGCTGCCCGAAATATCCAAGCCCCCACGCCATAAGTCCCAAAATGCTTAAAAAAGTCTGGCCGTAAAAGACGTTTAGGTGGTTTTTGCCGTATTTAGCCACCTCGCTCCAAAACGTAGCGCCGTCGGGCAAATTTAGGTTACAAAACGCTACTGCAGGCACGGCGACTAAAACCAAAAACATCAGCGTGCCCTGAAACGCGTCCGTGATACAAACCGCGCGAAAACCGCCGAAAAACGTGTAAAAAACGACGATAGCCAGCGTAAAAATCGCGCCAAATTTAAAATCTAGGCCAAAAAAGCTCTCAAAGCTCTTGCCGCCCGCGATTATCCCGCTACTAACGTAAAGCGTGAAAAATATCAAAATCAAAAGGCCGGAGACTATGCGTAAAATTTTAGTCTCGTCTTTAAAGCGATTTTGCAAGAAATCGGGAATCGTGATGCTGTCGCTCGCAACCTCGGTATAAACGCGCAGGCGCTTTGCTAAAAACAGGTAGTTGCAATACGCTCCTATAACAAGCCCCAAAACCATCCAAATCGTAGCCAGTCCCGTAGCATAAAGCGCGCCCGGCACGCCAAGTAGCATCCAGCCGCTCATATCGCTAGCTCCGGCGCTCAGTGCCGTTACGACCGGCCCTAGGCGGCGGTTGTCGAGCAGATATTCGCCCATATTGGCGTTTTTGTTATAAGAGTATCGCCCCACGAAAAGCAAAAATCCAAAATACAGCGCGATGGCGATATAGCGTGCATAGTCCATAAATTTCCCTCGGTTTTTTAAATTTGAGTTACGATAATATGATAAATTTGTTTAAAAGATAATTTTTTCGCGTAAAAAAGGTTAAATTTATATTTTTTTTCGTATTATTAACCCCCATTACACTTTTAAGGTTTAAGAAATGCTAAACGAAAAATTTTTCAGGGCGCTGTTTTTCGTCGTCATCGTCTCCGCGGGCGTTTACTATTTTTATCCGACGGAGTTAAACGAGGCGCAACGTCTAGCTTACCTTAAAAGCTACGGCGTGACGCTAGGACTCACTATCGGCGGCACGGCTATCGGCGTGACTTTGGGCTTTATTTTGGCGTTTTTAAAATTTTTAAATATCAAAATTTTAAGCTTTCTCATCGACGAATACGTAGATATCCTGCGCGGAACGCCGATTATTTTGCAGCTTCTTATATTTTCGGTCGTGATTTTTGCTACTTGGAGCGATAACTTTTACGTCGCTTTGATCGCGCTTGGACTAAACAGCTCCGCCTACGTCGCAGAGATCGTGCGTAGCGGCATAAATAGCGTCGATAAAGGGCAGATGGAAGCCGCAAGGGCGATGGGCCTAAACTACTACGTCTCGATGCGCGAGGTGGTGTTCCCGCAGGCGACTAAAAACATCCTGCCTGCGCTTGCGAACGAATTTATCTCGCTGTTTAAAGAGACTTCGGTCGTAGGCTACATCAGCGTCATCGATATCACGATGCAAAGCAAAAGCCTGCAAGCGGTATTTTATAGTCCGGAGCCCGTGATTTTCACGGGCATAGTTTACTACGTCAGCGTGAAGTTCTTTACGTTTTTGGTTAAAATTTTAGAGAGGAGGCTAAATCGCCATGATTGAGATTAGAAATTTGAGTAAAAATTACGGCGATTTGCGCGTCCTAGACGACATCAGCGTAGATATCAAACAAGGCGAAATCATCGCTATCATAGGTCCTAGCGGCGGCGGAAAGAGCACGTTTTTGCGCTGCATAAACCGCCTAGAGGAGCCAAGCGGCGGGCACATCAAGATAAACGGCGAGGATATAACGGACAAAAAAACGGATATAAACAAAATCCGCCAAAAAGTGAGCATGGTTTTTCAGCACTTTAACCTTTTTGCAAATAAAAACGTCTTGCAAAATTTAACCCTAGCTCCGATAAAAGCAGGAATTTTGGATAAAGAAAGCGCGGAAAAAAAAGCCGACGAGCTACTAAAAAGCGTGGGTCTAAGCGATAAAAAATACGCCTTCCCGCACAAGCTCTCGGGCGGTCAAAAACAGCGTATAGCAATCGCTAGAAGCCTAGCGATGAATCCCGAGGTCATACTCTTTGATGAGCCAACCAGCGCGCTAGATCCCGAGATGATCGGCGAAGTGCTAGACATCATGAAAGACGTCGCCGCAAAAGGCATCACGATGCTAGTCGTCACTCACGAGATGGGCTTTGCTAAAAACGTGGCAAATAGAATATTTTTCATGCACGGCGGAAAAATAGCCGTGGATGACACACCTAAAAACGTATTTGAAAACCCTAGCAATCAGCGTTTGCAGGATTTTCTAGGTAAAATTTTAAACCACTAAAAGGAGGTCAAAATGTCACAAAACATCGTTGCGGCTTTGTCCGCCGGCAAATTTAAAAAACTTTTCGTTTTCGTAGCCGCCGCTTTGATGCTTTCAGGCTGCGGTCAAAGCTCGAATGAAAAAGCAAGCAAAGACGCCGCAGTAAAAAACGAGGCAACCCCCGTAGCGGTACAGCAAACGATAAGAGTGGGCTCGAGCGCGGACTATCCGCCGTTTGAGTATATCGACGAGCACAACAAGATCGTAGGCTTTGAAATCGATATGATAGAAGCCGTCGGCAAGAAAATCGGCGTCAAATTTGACGTACAAAATATGAGCTTTGACGGGTTAATCCCTGCTCTAAAAACAGGCAAGATAGACGCCGCATTAAGCGGCATGAGCGCGACTGAGGAGAGACGAAAATCGGTCGATTTTACGAAGCCTTATTATTTTTCGGATAATCTTTTCATCCGCAAAAAAGGCGCTGACGTAAATGCGACCAATATGCATCTCAAAAAAATAAGCGCACAAATAGGCACACTGCAAGAGAGCGCGGCTAAATCTATCTGCGGCGACCTATCCGTGCCTGCAGAAACCGTAGCGGCTGCGATTTTGTCGCTAAAAGCGGGCAAAATCGACGTAGTGCTAACAGATAGCCCGATCGGCTACGAGTATCTAAAGCAAAACTCTGATTTGGAGGAGTTTTTAAAGCTTCCCGACGGCACCGAAGGCTTTGCCGTAGCGTTTAATAAAGGTAAGCACCTAGAGCTAATCGGCAAGATAGACGCCGCGATAGAGGAGCTCAAAAAGAGCGGCGAATTTGACAAGATGATGGAAAAATACGGCCTGAAGTAAATTTGCGAGCCCGCACCAAAACGCGGGCTTAAATTTGAAACCAAATTTAAAGGAGAGAAAATGAAAAAGATTTTTGCGCTGCTTTTAGCGGCTCTAGCTACGCTTGGCGCTGCCGAGCTAAAGATCGGTACAGCCGCCAACTATCCGCCGTTTGAGTACGTGGACGAGCAAAACAAAATCACGGGCTTTGACATGGATCTAGTCGCAGAACTCGCTAAACGCGCGGGTTTTGAGTACAAGATCGTAAATATGAGCTTTGACGGCCTAATCCCAGCTCTAAAAACGGGCAAGATCGACGCCGTAGCAAGCGCTATGAGTGCGACCGACGATAGACGAAAGTCGGTTGATTTCACGCAGGCTTACTACGCTACGGAAAATATCTATTTGCGCGCTAAAGGCAACGACGCTATTGCGAGCAAAGAGGCTCTAAACGGCAAAAGAGTGGGCGTACAACAAGGCACCGTCCAAGAGATCGCCGCTAACGCTATCGCAGGCGCTAAAGTCGTGCCTGCCGAGGATCCGGTTCCGCTAATCATGGGACTAAAAAAGGGCAAAATAGACGCGGTAGTGCTTGATAGTTCGATCGGTTACGGGTTTTTAAAGAAAAATCCGGAGCTTGAGGAATTTTACAAAGAAAACGACGGTAGCGAGGGCTTTTCTATGGCGTTTGACAAAGGCAAGCAAGCCGATTTAATCGCTAAAATAAACGCCGCGCTTGATGAGATGAAAAAAGACGGCAGCTACGACAAACTGCTAGAAAGATATGATCTGAAATAATGAAAAAAGGCGCATTTTTTACTCTGCTTAAATTTTGCGCTTTAGCCTTGCTGTCGGTAAATTCGGCTGCCCAGTTTACCGACATGCAAATCACTCAAACAACCAAATCCAAACGCGAAAAAGTCGTCAAAGAGGTCCTTTTTCTAGAAAAAATTTTAGACTACAATACCTTCGTCTTTAGGCTAAACGCCGCCGTGATCGCCCCTTGCAAGCTTGCAAATGTTAAATTTTACGATGGCTCAAAATGCATAAAAGATAAAAAAGAGCTGGAAAATTTCACCAAATCCTACGACAAAGAGATCAAAAAGATATTTCGTCCGGAGCGCAACTATTATGTACTCACGCTAAAAAATCTAGGCGATAGATGGCTGTGCGAAGTAAGCGACGAAAGCCAAATCCTAAACAAAACCCTGGTCAAAAACGGCCTTGCCGCGCCTACTAGCAAAGAGTACCAAAAAATCGAGGTCAAAGAGGACTGGGTAAAGAAAAATCACGCGGAAATTTACGAGTGCCTAACCGGCAAAAAGCTAGAAGAAGAGAAGAAAAAACCTAAAAAAGCCGAAAGTAACGCCACTAAAAACGATCAAACCGAGCAAAACTCTTTAGGCTCGCAACCTGCTCAAACGCAGCCGCAAACCGTGCCTGCGCCGATGGAGTCGCAAGGAAACGGCCCCGTAAATTTAAAGGAGCTAGGCGTCGAGTTTGGCAAGGATTTTGGCGACAGATAAATTCGCCCAAAGATAAATTTAACAAAACCGCTCAAGGCAAAACAATGAAAAATCCTAAAAAAAATATCCTAATCATCGCAGGCAGCGACAGCGTCGGGGGTGCCGGCGTGCAAGCGGATATAAAAACCTGCGAGGCCTACGGCTGCTACAGCGCGACCGCGATCACTGCACTAACCGCGCAAAACACGAACGGCGTGAGCGCGGTGATGCCAGTAACGCCCGAGTTTTTAAACGCGCAACTAGAAGCAGTCTGCACCGAGCTAAAATTTGACGCCGTAAAGATCGGCATGCTCTTTAACGAACAGCTCATAGCCTACGTCAAAGCCTGGCTAGAGCAAAACAGAGGCATAAGCGCCGTGATAGACCCCGTCTGCGTGGCGAAATCAGGCGCCAAGCTACTGCAAGAGGGCGCCATAAACGCGCTAAAAGAGCTTTTAAGCCTCGCCCGCATTGCGACGCCGAATTTAGACGAAGCGCGCATTTTGGGATTAAATTTTGACGGCGAGCGGTTAAATTTGGGTGCGGATCTGCCCTGCGACGTGGTGCTAAAACGCACTCAAACGAGCGAGATTTGCGAGGATACGCTTTATAAAAAAAGCGGCGAGGTAGTTAAATTTAATGAGCCGCTAGAGCGTCCCACAATCATGCACGGCGCGGGATGTAGCTTTGCCACGGCTATCGCATGCGCCCTAGCGTGTGGTGCAGACGAGGTAACGGCGATCAGACTCGCCAAAGCCTTTGTCGCAAACGCGATTAAAAACGCCCACGGCTCAAATTTCGGCATGCGGCTACTAGATCACAAAGCAGCGGGCGCAAACCGTGGCTGAAATTTATGCTATCACGGACGACATCCTAACGCCCGAAAACAGCGTACTCAAACAAACTCGCGAGCTGCTAGAGTGCGGAGTGAAAGTTTTGCAGTACCGCACTAAAATCGAGCCAAAAAACGAGCGCGTAGCTGTTGCGCTAAAAGAGCTTTGCGAGCGTTACGGCGCGAGATTTATCGTAAACGACGACGTCAAATTTGCCGCAAAAATAGGCGCAAACGCCGTGCATATCGGCAAGGACGACGGCGGAGTAAAGGCCGCTCGCAAGATCCTAGGCGAGGACGCTTTCATCGGCGTTAGTTGCTACGACGACTTAAATTTGGCGCTAAGGGCACAGGACGAGGGTGCTTCGTACGCAGCATTTGGTGCCGTGTTTGCGAGCCCGACCAAACCAAACGCTCCGCTTTGCAAATTTGAAACTATAATGCGCGCAAAGGAAATTTTACGTATCCCAGTTTGCGTGATCGGCGGCATAAACGCGGCAAATATCGCGCAAATCGCCGCTCTAAATCCAGGCTACATCGCCGTTATCTCAGCGCTCTACCGCCCCGCATCCATAAAAGAAAATTTGCGAAATTTGCAAGCGTTTTTGTAAAAATGATCTAAATTTACATCAAATTTGCGCCGCTAAACCGTGCAATACTCCGCTAAAATTTAAGCCGAGTCCGCCAAAATTTACTCCGATAGGGTTTGAAACGAGGCGCTAAAAGAGAGCGGAGAGCCTATCAACAGTGCAAATTTACCCCATTGGGGTTTGAAACACCGTGCTTGATAGCTCTACGGTAGTGCCGCCGGCGCAAATTTACCCCGTTGGGTTTGAAACAGCGTATTTGCGAGCTTGAGGTGGCGCTTGCCGACAGTTAAAATTTACTCGATTTAAAAAGGAAAAAAATGAAAACTCTAATCATCTTAGCTCACCCGGGCATCCAAAACTCGGTCATAAACAAACGCCTACTGCAAGAAGCTCTCAAAGAGCCGCAGCGCTTTAGCGTTCATGATTTGACGCAGGTTTACGGGAGCGGCGATATCGATGCCGCGCACGAGCAAGAGCTCATCAGAGCCCACGACGCCCTCGTTTTGCAGTTTCCGCTTCACAACTTCTCCTGCCCTCCGATTTTAAAATCATGGATCGACGCGGTGATGACGCACGGTTTTGCCTATGGGCGCGGCTCGGACGGTATCGCGGGCCGCAAGGTGGCGCTAGCCGTGACCGCAGGCATCAAAAAGAGCGACTACTGCCCGCAAGGACGCTATCATTTTAGCCTGCGCGAGGTTCTTACGCCGTTTGAGCTTGCATTTAAATACTATTTTCGCGCCGATTACCGCGACTTTTTCGCATTTTACGGCGCCGAGGAGACCCCGGGCGTGGACTACGTATCAAGCCAGGGCGATTTAGAGCGCGGAGCTAGAGAATACGCGGAGTTTTTGCGAAATTTAGGCTAAATTTGACGGTCGCAGTTAGTCTTGCTACGCGTAAATTTGCCTCGCTATAAATCACGGAGACCGCGCTAAATTTAAGCTTTATCGCCGTTATTTACGCGATTTAGCGCTCGGCAAAATTTGTAAGCGTTTTTGTAAGGCTTAAAATTTGACGAGTCCGCTTACGCTACTCAAATTTTAAGCCGAATTTGAGCGTCAAATTTACGGCGAACGGGCTCAAATTTGAAGTTTCCGTGCCAAATTTGCTAAGCCTCGCCGAAGGCTAATCTTTTTTATAAAACACGTTAAATCCAAATCCACCGAGCAAGATTATCAAGCCGGCAATCCCCGCAAAAGGCGAAAACCAAAAATCCATCGTCCCCGAATAGAGCAAAACAAGTCCCGCGCAAAGGCTGATCGCGATATCCGCGATAAAACTAACGCCCCTCTCAAAAAAGCCTTGCGATTTTTTCGCCGTCAGATTTTTACTGAGATTTCGTATTTCTAAAACCTTGAAATTTTCGTATTTTACGCTCGCTTCGTCGCCGTTTACTAGCTCCAGGGCGAGCTTTTTAGGGCTGCTACCCCACAAAAACGTATCGCCGATAGTGACGCTAAAATAATTTTTCTCTTTCATCTCAAAAATCCTTAGATTTCGCGCCGTGCCGCTAACCTCGCCGTTTACCTTGGGCTCTTTTGCGGCGCCAAGCATCAATCTAACGCGTAAACCCAATGACGCCTCGCGGTGATATTTAAACCAAGCAAAGGCAAGAGAGCTAAAACCAAAAACAAGCAGCAAGGTGCCAAAAAGTGGCTGCCGTCCGTCAAAGCCCGAAAAAATCGCCCAAACGCCGGCCACGCCAAACAACAAAAACAGCACGAAAAATAGAGCCGCAAAAAAGAGGCTAGGCTCGTAGGCGTACCAGGCCGCGGAGTTTAGGGAGCGATTCTTTAGCCCCAAAACCCGCCCCTTTTTATCGCAAACGACCACCATCTCATCGCCGTCATTTACCGGCAGAAGCGGACTTTGTAGCGAGCGGATGTTTAAAATTTGATCCTCCAAGCTAAAGCTATAATCAAATCCGCTTTTGTCTTTATAGACGCACTCAAGCAAACCCGCGCGGCCGCTGAGTAGATTTAAGCTGTTTTGCGTTTTCATCAAAAATCCCCTTAAATTTGACGCCATTTTATAAATTTATCTCATTTAAAAATTTTCTTACAGTTAGATATGCCTCGACGGTGCCGCTTAAGCTCTTATTTTCGCTCCAGTATATGTGCAAAAATGGCAGCGATAAAAACAGGCAAACAACAAAGGCAAACAAGGCTGCCATGCCTGCAAATTCGGACAAATGCTTGCTTAGATAAATGATAGGTATCGCAAAAATCGCGCCTAAAATTTTACCCGGAACGATATCAAAGATCGCCGCCCAAGATAGTATAAAGTGCGCGCGCCAAGCGTAGTTTTTGAGCCACTTGCCCGAGGTTAAATTTTTAAAATTCCAAACCTCGTTTTGCTCGCCGTAGGCTACGGCTAGGCGGTCGTTTTCGCGCGGCACGAGGCGATCTTTAGAAATTTTGGCGTTAAATTTCGAGCCCGCGATCTCAAAAGCGCACTCGTCCGTCGCCGCATTCCATCTCACGTTTTTTACCTCGCCCGCTAAGACCTGAAACTCGCGCGAATCTCGCATCTAAATTTTCTCCAAAGTTTTTGTAAATTCGTAAAAATTAACGCCGCACAAATTTGAGCGGGGCAAAACCCGCGCGGGCGCGTAAATTTGACCGCATGCGCAAAAAAGCGCAAGCAAAGACTTTAAGCCTGACGAGCTAATTTGAGCGCTAGAAGAATTTAGCAAATTTACGCCGTAAAGATAGCCGTAAAGCCCGCCGGGCAAAAGCTCGCAAGCCGCAAAATGCCGCCGGAAGCGAGCCAAATTTGCCCGTAAAAAGCAGTCAAATTTGGGCAAAAACAAATTATGCACCGCTCGATAAATTTACCCAAAAATCGACCCAAATTTAAGCCTAGCAATCGCCGACTCAAATTTGAGCCGAGTAATCTAAATTTACATGAAACGCGAAGCCGCCCGCAAAAAGACAAAAGCGCGGACGGTCAAATTTGACGGATCGCCTGACCGAAAAAAGCAAATTTACGCCGTAAAAGCCCGCAAATTTACCGCGCCGCTAGTCCTTCCAGCTCCTTTGCTAGCGCATTTACTTTCGAGTCGTCCATACCGTTGCGCTCGACGTCGCTCACGACGATATCCTCCCATGTCTTGGCAAACTCGGCCTGAGATAGCCCGAGGCCGCCCTCGCCCTTTGGCAGCATGCCGCTGATCACTAGCGCGCGGAAGCACACGTGGCGGTCGCCCTTGTAGGATTTGCACTGCTCTAGCGAGTTTTTAAACTCGGCTCCTAGGTGCTGCGTGACCTTGTCGTCAGGGTACTTTTCCGCCGCGCGAGCTATGTCAAGTGCGGCTTCGTAGTACTGCGATATGGCTTTAAACTCGTCGTTTTTAGCGGCGTACCCTAGTAGTTCGCCCGCTCTTTTGCTATCTCTTGGCACGCCTAGACCAGTAACGTAGAGCAGCCCCAGATCCCCGCAGGCGTCTCTTAGACCCTCGTCGCAGTATTTTTTGCGAAGCTCGAATTCCTCTTTAAATTTACCGCTTTCAAAGTAGTTGTTCGCGCCCGCAACGGAGTTGTACTCGCGCAGCACCTTTGCGTACTGCTCGGGGCTATATGGCTTTGCCTGCGCGCAAATGGCGCAAAGAGCAAATATGGCTGCGGCTAAAATTTTATTCATTTCTTATCCTTTTTGGTTTTAAATTTTTTAATAGTTTTCTTGATGGCCTTTAGCAGATAGGCGACGTCTTTTTGCGTGTGCGAATAGTGCAGACTCACGCGCACCCAGCCGGGTTTTTGATCAAATTTCTGATCGTCTTTTAGCCCGAGCAGATCGTGTCCGTACGGGCCGGCGCAAGCACACCCCGCACGTGTCTGCACGCCATAGTCCTCGCTCAGCGCTTCGGCGAAATCATAAGGCGAAACACCTTTTACGTTAAACGCGAAAATCGGCAATCTCGGCACTGCGCGCGGGCAGTAGCTCACGACCTCGGGGATATTATCCAGCCCCTCGCAAAACTGTTTCGTGAGCTCATCCTCGCGGCTTTTTATGACGTCTAGGCCGATCTCGTTTCGCAGTCTGTATGCTAGTGCGGCTCTTATGAGCCCCATCACGTGCTGGGTGCCGCCCTCCTCGGTGCGCTCCACGCTTGGCGCGAAAAAATGCGAGCTACGGCTCACGTAGCTAACCGTCCCGCCCGCGGCAAAGGTCGGTTTGTCTGATTTCACGAGTTCTTTTCTTATCGCGAGCAGTCCGCAGCTACCCACGCCTCCTAAAAGCTTGTGCGGCGATAGAAATAGCGCGTCGAAGTAGTCCGCGTCGAGGTTGTCGTGCGAGCTAAAACTAGCCGCGTCAAAGGCTACGGTCGCGCCGTATCGCTTCATCATCACGTAGATTTTTTTGTAGTCGCTGATTATCCCCGTGACGTTTGAGGCCGCGCTAAAACAGCCGATGATTTCGCGCTTTGAGTTGATTTTGAGCAGTTGATCGAGCCTGCCGAAATTTATCTCCCCGCTCTTGCTTAGCGGTATGCGCACGACCTCGCATAGCCCCTCGCGCAGGCTGACTTCGTTTGAGTGGTGCTCGTAGGGCGAGACGATGACGAGGGGTAAATTTGCGCCCTTTAGACTCTCCTCGCCCAGGCGGTTTGCACTCATAGGCGGCAGATAAAGCCCCATGATTTCTTGAAATTTCTTTATAGCTCCAGTCGCGCCGCAGCCTGCCGAGATCAGATAAAATCGCTCGTCAAGCCCCAGCGCGTCTTTTAAGCTTTGCCTTGCTTTTTCGTAGCGTTTTTGCGTCTTTAGCGCGTTTGAGGCGCTTTCTGAGTGCGTGTTGGCGTAGGTTTTTAGGTATTTTGCTATCCTACGCTCGATCGGCGCGTAGGATAGGCCCGAGGCCGTGTAGTCAAAGTAGCGCACGCCCTTTTTTAAAATAATATTTTTCCTGATTTCGTCGATGCTAACCAAAATTTTTCCTTATAAAAAAAGAGATTATAACCAAAGTTGTGCTAAAATGGGCTAAAAAGGAGCAAAAATCTACGCCTTAAAATCAAGCTACGCGCGCTTTAAGCACCTTGATATCTTGCAGCTTATTTACTTTCATCTAGTCTTTGACGCGCTAAAATTTGAGGCGAATTATTACGATATTTTCGAGGCGATCGAAAAGGAAATTTTAGATAAATTTGAAGATCTGTCGCTCAAATTTAGCTTTGACGCGCCTTTTGAGAGCGAGCTTAAATTTGCCCTTTGCAGGCTTGCTAAAAACGACCGCAAAAAATACGCCCTAAATAAATTTCTGCCCCGCCCTCTCATCCTAAAAATTTACGCCGCCGCGATAAACTCGGGCGTGGTTAGTATCGAAAAGACGCTGGAAAAACCGCGCGTAAAAAGCAAATATCAAAAAGCTAAAAAACTGCCCGAGCGCGATAAGGCGCAGGATAAAGTGGTCTTTAACGACAATTTTACTAGATTTTGGTTTTATTTCATCGAGCCAAATTTTGCCCTTTTAAAAAACGGCGAAAAGGCCGCTTTGATGGAGATTATCAGACGAGAGTTTGACTCGTACGCGGGCTTTGGCTTTGAGCTGCTTTGCCGCGAGCTTTTAGCATTTAGACTAGGCGCCCAGCCCGCGCGAGTGCGCAGCCTGTGGGCGAAAAATATCGAGATAGATATATTTTTGAGCATCGAAGGTCGCATCGTCGTGGGAGAAGCTAAATTTAAAGAGCATAAAATTTGCAAAAACGTGGTAAATTTACTCCTTAAAAAATGCGAGCGGCTAGGCTTTGTGCCCGACGCCATCGCGCTATTTTCCAAAAGCGGTTTTAGCAACGAAGTAAGCCGCCTAAAAAACGACCGAATTTTACTTTTTGATTTAGAAAATTTCGAGGAGCTTTTATGACCCAGATCGACAAAACCAGCGTCCAAGACGGACTAAAAAGCCTGATCGAGCAGACCTACCTGATAGAGCGCGAGTATAAAAACCTAACCGCGTCGTATGCAAATTTGCAAGGCTTCATCAAAGATATCGTAGAAATTTTGCCCAATGCGATCTGGGTTTTGGACGAGGCGGGCGAGATATTTTTACAAAACTCAGAAGCCCTAAAACTCGGGCAAATTTTAAAATTTATCCCGCAAAATGAAGGCGAGATAAGCGCCGCAGGACAAATTTATCTCATCAAAATCGCCCAAAAAGAGGGCAAAAAAATCATCTCCGCAACCGACATAACGACCGAAAAACGCACCGAGCGCCTAGCCTCGATGGGTCAGGTCGCCGCCCACCTCGCCCACGAGATACGCAACCCCGTGGGCTCGATCTCGCTGCTAGCCTCCACGCTGATAAAAAAGGCGGACGAGCGCGCTCGCCCCGTCGTCGAGCAGATGCAAAAGGCGATCTGGCGCGTCGAGCGCATCATCAAGGCCACCTTGCTTTTCACCAAAGGCCTAACGATAAACGCGCGCGAGTTTAACCTAGCCGAGCTAAAAAGCGAGTGCGAGGCGGCAATAGAGTGCTACACATACGGCAAGGAGATCAAATTTAGCCTAAATTTCCCCGACCTGCCCTACGTGGGCGACCGCGATCTGCTGGCGATGGTGTTTCAAAACATGCTATTTAACGCTATCGATGCGGTCGAGGAAAACGAGGATGATGACGGCTGGGTGCGCGTGGACTACGAGCAGTGCGAGGGCGAACATAAATTTACCGTGACCGATAGCGGCGTGCCGATCAAAAACCAGGCCATGGTCTTTGAGCCCTTTAAAACGAGCAAGCTAAAAGGCAACGGCCTAGGCCTGCACCTGTGCCTACAGATCGTCCAAGCCCACGGCGGCAGCATCGAGATCGAGCTTGAGCCAAAGAGCTTTTGCGTAAATTTGCCTGCTAAAACGCGCGGCTAGGCGGCAAATTTGATGAAATTTAATGCTCTAGGCGGAGTTTAAATTTAAGAAAATTTGGGGCGGCGGAAGGTTTGGCTTCGGCGAGCCGAACAACGAACGTAAAAACAATCAAAACAAGGAGAGAAAATGAAATTTGACGCGAAAATCTTAGAGGATTTGGCGAAGTGGTTTGAGGAGCTAAAGGAGATCAAATTTAGCGATATTTTAGCGGGCGACGCGGCAAACACCGCCTTTATCAGCGTGGATATGATAGAGGGATTTTGCAGCATGGGGCCGCTAGCTAGCCCGCGAGTGGGCGCGATCGCGGACGGTATAGTGCAGACTTTTAGCGCGGCTTACGCGGCGGGCGCGAGAAATCTCGTGCTGCTCGAGGATAGCCATGAGGCAAACTGCGCGGAATTTGACGCATTTCCGCCGCACGCTATCAAAGGCACCGATGGCGCGAAGACGATACCGCAGCTGCGCGATCTGCCGTTTTTTGACGAGATAAAAATCTTTCGCAAAAACTCCCTGAGCGCGGCTTACTGCGCCGATTTTAACGCATTTATCGCGCAAAATCCGCAGATCGACACCTTCGTAGTACTCGGCGACTGCACAGATCTATGCGTCTATCAGCTAGTCTCGCACCTAAAGCTTAGCGCAAACGAGGCAAATATCGGGCGCAAAGTCCTAGTGCCGGCAAGCCTCGTCGCCACCTACGACGCGCCGGGACACGAGGGGGACTTTTATCACGCGATGTTTTTGCGGCATATGCAAACGGGTCTTGGCGCGCAGGTCGTGCGAGGGATTAAATTTTAGCGCCGATTTTGCGGGCGGAGCGGCTAGCAAATTTAGACTGCTAGCGGAGTCAAATTTGAGCTAAAGCGCGAAATTTGGCTACTTGCCGTGCGTTTGCGCAAAATCCCTCGGATGATAAATTTGCATGCCCTTAGCCTCCGTCTGCGCGGCGGCGATGACGGCGGTCGCGATATCTTTCGCGCTCATCGGACGGTAGTTCTTTAAGATAAATTTCGGCAAAAGCCCAAACAGCCAAATCGTAAAAAGCTCTCCCATGCGCACCTGCTCGCGCTCGCTTTTTATCGCAGGCAGCCGCGCTATTTGCAGGCTTTTAAAACCCAGCGCGGCGATCTTTTTCTCCGCCTTTCCCTTTGCGCGCAGATAAAAAAATCTCGACCGCTCATCAGCGCCCTGCGACGAAATGAGCGCGAAACGGCTAGCGCCCGAGGCGATGCCCCATTTTGCGATATTTACGGGGTAGCTCACGTCTATTTTATAAAACTGCCCGCGACTGCCGGCTTGCTTCATCGTCGTGCCTAGCGCGCAAAATATCTCGTCTATCTCGCGCGGCGGCATGTTTTTTACGTCGCTAAAATTTACGATCTGCGTCTCTAGCTTTTCGTGGCTAAATTTTAGCTCCCTGCGCGCCCAAACGATGATTTTGTCGTAGTTTTCATTCTCGCAAAGCTCGCGCACCAACTCCCTACCCACGACGCCAGTAGCGCCTAGCACAAGAGCCGATTTTCCCATTTTCACTCCTTAAATTTCTTTAAATTTTAACGCGCTTTACAGTCAAATTTAACTCCGGCGCTACGTTACTCAAATTTTACGCCTCGTCTCGCGACGCGTAATGCATAAATTTAGCGTTTGCCCGCGTAGTCAAATCGCGCAGCCCCCAAGCTAAATTCGAAGTTGTTTCGATCCACCGCGCCCACGCACGCGTCGCTATCGTAAAGCGCGCGCAGGAATTCCGCCATCTCCTCGCTTGAATGATAGCGCTTAAAAGCCGCGTCGTAGTCGTAGCCTGCGTCATCCGTCGCCACGGGACCGAACTCCGTCCTAGTCGCGGCGGGCGCTAGAACTTTAGCCTGCATTTTGGCGTCTTTATCCTGCGCCAGCTCTCGGTGCAAGCCCTCAGTGAAGGCGCTTACGAAAAACTTGCTCGCGCAGTAGGTGACGGCGTTTGGCACCATGCTGTAGCCGCCCGCGGAGGAGATATTGATGAGCTGAGTGGGCTTATGCTTGTAATCGCGCACGAAGAGGTGGCTTAGCAGCGTGAGCGAAATGATGTTGAGACGTAACATCTGCGAGACTTTGGATAGATCGCGCTCGCCGACCGCGCCGTAATCTCCGAAGCCAGCGTTATTGATGAGCGCCTTTAGCTCGTAGCTTTTTAGCTCCTCCCAAAGCACCCGGACGTTTTTGCTGCACGCAAGGTCGCAAATTTTAATCACGACGTCCGATTTGGGCGCGATCTGCGCGATCTCGTCCTTTAAGCTTTGCAGCAGCTCCGCTCTGCGCGCGATTAGGATTAGATTTTCTCCTCGCCCGGCAAAGGCCTTCGCCGTAGCTGCTCCTATACCAGAACTTGCACCCGTAATCGCGATATATTTTTTCATTTTCTATCCTTTTTTAGATTCTTTGGCTTGAAATTTTACCGAAGCTCGCCGCGTATTCACGCGCGCTTTCATCTTAATTTTACAAACTCGCCCGCGTTTTGCGGGCCACTTACTCGCCGCTTATGGGCGTGCGCTTGGTATCCACCGCTTTGCCGTCCAGATAATACCGACCGCCGGCGACGTAGTGAAGCGTCTTTAGCTCGTCAGGGATCTTTTCAAACAGCCAGTGCCCGCCGTCAAATATCCGCTCGTCCGCATACGCCGCGACGACCTCGCCGATGAAAAGATCATAGCTCTGCTCGTTATGAGGCTCGGGGATACGCTTGCAAACGAGCCATGCGGCGCAGCCCGCGATCAGCGGCACGTCGAACTCATCTTGATAAAAAATTTCCACGTTTTTCATCTTGTCCGCATTATCAAAGCGCGAGTTATTTTCGGCGCCCAGCTCGCTAACCAGCTCCGCCTGCGCGGCCGTGGGGATCTGCACGGCGAAATACCCGCTCTTTTCGATGAGCGTCCGCGTGTACGAGCCGTTATGCGGCACGATGGTAACCTTGTCATAATCAAGCGCCTGCGCCCACGTTATCGCCATCGCATTGACGTCGCCATCGTATTTGGCCGATACGAGCGTGGTCGCGCCCGGGGTTTGGGATATGATTTTTGTAGATCGACTTTTATGATCGCCATTTTTGCTCCTTTGACCTGGTTTTTGTTAAATTTGCCCGCTTTTTTGAGCCGCCTTGGCGAGCTTTTCAAATTTGACTTTAAATTTACCTCGCCTCGCCGAGCCGCCCTATCTCAAATCCAAAACCGCAAATTTAGTTAAATTTACCGCGCCTTTTCGCAGTGTTCTCCGTACGGCACCAGCTCGCAAAGCCTCGCGTGCAGCCGCTTTACTTCGGCCTCGCCCGCGATCTCGAGTAGCTCTTTTTCGTGGTATTTAGCTAGCATGATGCAGCCAGCGAGCATATCTGTTTCGTGGCAGCTTCTAACAAGCGCCATTACCCCTTCCTTGGCCCCATAAGGCATCGCCATCGTGCCGAATCTAAAACATCGCCAAGCGTCCATCTCGCACGCCTTGCGCAGATAGCCGACCGCCTGCTCCGGCGCGCTGCTGCCGATCGCTAGCCCCAGATGCTCGCATCCTAGCGCCGAGCCCTTTTCGCATGCGGTTTCGTATAGTTTTTTCGCGCGTTTTTCGTCCTTGCCTGGCGCGCCGTCAGCCTCAAGGCTCTTGCCGTAAATCACGCAAGCATCCTGATAGCCGCTATCGCAAGCCGGGATCAAAATCTCCCTTGCGGCGATGAAATCTTTGTTATTTATATGCATTTCGCCCGCTGCCGCGCATGTGTCAAATTTACCATCCTTGCACGCATCAAGCAAAATTTGCATCGCCTCGCGGATGTCTTTTTCGTTTTGCTTTTTGGGCTGTTTTTGGTAAAACAAGATCACTCGCTTGCAGGCTCTTGCGTCCTTTTGGGCGCAAGATTTTTTGAGCTCCTCGTACCTCGCGCTTAAAAACGCCTCTTTTTCGGGGCTTAGTTCGCCTTTTTTGGGCTCGCTGGCCATAGCCGCGATAGCAAAAAGTATCAACGCGATCAAATTTTTCATTTTATACCTTAAATTTATTTTCTTAGTGCCTTTGCGAGGCTAATGCCCATTATTATAATTAAAATTTGTAGCTTTTTGCAAGGTGTTGAGGCTAATTTAAAGGGCAAATTTGCCCTTTAAATTTTAGTTTAGTAGAAGTGATTTTATATCTATTTTTTGCTCGATCATCTTGCTTTCAAGCATAAATTCTTGCGTAGCTTCAAGCGCTTTTATGTCTTCAGCCGTGATCTTTGGACTAAAGTCGTACTGAGGATACATACTCTTTACCGCCTCTATGCTTAGCCCCGTCTCCTCGGCTGTAAATTTAAGCGCCTCATCCTCGTTTGCTTTGATATAGTCTAAAATTTCGTCCTGAGCCTTTTTAAATTTCTCAACGACGTCTTTATGCTTTTTATAAAACTCTCCACTTGTTGCCGTGACGATGACCGGAGTGATAACGCCTTTGCCGGTTGTGACTACATTTAGGCCTGATTTTTGAGCGTTGTAGGCAGCAGGTCCTGCAAGAAGCGCTGCATCTACGCTGCCGTTTTCTACCGCGGCTTGCGCAGCCGGGATACCCATAGAGATGAACTCTACGTCGTTTATACTAAGCCCTCCAAGAGCTAGGTATCTAACCAAAAGCTCGTTTAAGATCGTGCCCTTTGGGCCTGCTACTTTTTTACCTTTTAGATCTTTTGGCGACTTTATGTTTTGGTCCTTAGAAAATATCACAAATGCCTCTGGCGCCCTTGAATATGCGCTTATGATCTTTATGTCAGCCTTATTTGCAGCTGCAAGTATGACAGAAGTGCCGCCCACGCAGTTTAGAAACTGGAGCGAATTTGAAGCTAGTGCTTGCGTTTGCTTGGCACCCGAGGTGATCTCAGAGTACTCGACCGGCACGCCAAAAGACTTCGCGTAAAATCCTTTAAATTTATCGACGATCGATGGGACGTTTAGCGGCGATTTGACGTAGGTCATGCCGATCTTGTCTAAGCCTTCGCTTGCGTTTGCGACGAGGCAAAGCAAAGAGGCTGCACATAAAACCTTGAAAAACTTTCTCATATTTACTCCTTGTGATTTAAATTTTGTGGATTATATAAATTTTTTGCTTCATTTTGGTTTTAATTATCATCTATCTTTATCCTAAATTTCACTCAAAATTTTGCGTTTTACGGCTATTAGCTCCTCACTTAGCAGATCTCGTGGTCTTGCTAAATTTGATAGATCGTAGTTTGATTTTATACCGCCTTTTTCGAGCAAGATGATCTCATCAGCCAAAAACAGCGCCTCGTCGATGTTGTGCGTGACGAAAAGGATAGTTTTGCCGGCTTTTATTTTTAAAATTTCAGCCTGCATGCTAGCTCTCGTAAATGCATCAAGTGCCGCAAACGGCTCGTCCATGAGGATCAAATTTGCCTCATATGCAAGCACTCTCGCAAGCGAAACGCGCGAGCTCATACCGCCGGATAGCTGCGAAACTGCGGCAAATTTAAAATCGCTAAGCCCTATCATAGATATGAGAGCATCTATCTTTGCAGCCTCTATCCCATGCTTTTTAAGCGGAAAAACGATATTTTCATAGACGTTTAGAAACGGCATGAGGCGGGGCTCTTGAAAGACAAAGCCGATCTTTGCAGGCTCTTTAAATTTTATCTCGCCAAGACTTACGCTCTCAAGGCCCGCTATAAGGCGTAAAAGCGTAGTTTTGCCGCATCCGCTTCTGCCAAGTATGACGGTGATCTTATCTTTTTTTATGCTTAAATTTAGCTCTCTTAAAACGTCAATTCGCTTGCCATTAATAAAAAAATGCTTGGATAAATTTGAAATTTCTATCATTTCTCACCTCGCAAAAGGCTAAATTTAGCTATCAAAAGCAAAAAGAGCCTATCTATGAGCACGCCGCAAACGCCGATCGTAAAAATGCCCACAAATATCCTATCCGCGCGCGAAAGCTCCTCGGCGTCAAGTATGAGATATCCCAGCCCGCTTGAAGCCGCTATCATTTCAGCTCCGATGATCGCGCGCATGGCGTAGCCAAAGCCTATTCGCATACCGACAAAGATATCTTTTAACGCGCTTTTTAGGATGATCTTGTAAAAAATTTCAAATTTGCTAAAGCCAAAAATTTTGCCAACTTCGATGAGCTTCACGTCGCAGCTCGTTAGCCCTTTTTGGATACTTAAAAACATCGGGAAAAATGAGGCCAGGATGATAATAATGATCTTTGGCGTCTCGTTTATACCAAACCAAAGCACCAAAATGGCTATCAAACTAAGCGGCGGGATGTTTCTAAAAAACTCCAGTATCCACTCGTAATAAACGCTGATCTTTGGCAAAAGCGCAGCTATACCGCCAAGCACGAGCGCTAGGGCAAAAGAAAGAGTATATCCTACAAATATGCGCTTAAAGCTGATAATAGTGTGCGTAGCAAGCTCCCCGCTTAGGCTCATGCCATACATCGTCTTTAGCGTCGCTGCCGGACTTGGCAAGATATACGGCGTGAAGATTTCTAGCTCGCAAACGACCTGCCAGATGACAAAGATCGCTAGGATCAAAATGCTCTTTTTAAAAATTTCCCTCACAGCCCATCCCCGTTGTGACAGCCGTTTTCGCAGTACAAAAGCTCGATGATCCGGTAGTTTTTAAACTCGCTAAATTTATATGAAAGGGCGTTTTGTATCTTTTCTTTATTGCCAAGGCTTAGAGTTTTTACGCCTAAATTTGTAAAAAATCCCGGCGGTATCGGACTTTGCTCGATACTACGCATCTTTAAATTTATAGCGTTTTGCTCCCTAAAGCTTTTCCACGTCAAAAATGTGGTTCGCTCTAAATTTAGCCCCCTGCCAAGCTCGGCCAAGTCCTCGCAGGGCGTCGTCACGTAGAGCCACTCGTCCTCTTTTAGCTTTGAGTTAAGCTCGGTGGCGCTTTCAATCAAAATAGGGTTTAAATTTGAGATGAGGCTGGCGTGCTCTTTGAAATTTGCCCTGATGAAATTTGCAGCCCTAGGACAGCGACTATCAAAGATGAGTTCCTTTTGCGCGAGGTCATTTTTGTATGCGTTTTTGACGCTATTAACGTGGTCTTTTTCGCACTCCATTACGCTAAAGCCTTTGTTTTGTAAAATTTCTTTAAGCGTCGCAAAGTCGTAGATACTTTTTACAACAGGATTTAGCCAAACCAGTTTTTTCATGAGAACTCCCGTCAAATTTAAAGACAAAATGTAATAATTGAAATCAGAATTGTATCATTTGAAAGCAAAAAGACGGCTTTGGAAGCCAAATTTATAAGAAAACGGGTAGACTTTTATGTCCGGCTTTTGCTTTTTCTGCGATTTACCACGAGTCTTGGTATGCTTTTTTAAGCCTCGTTAACTCTTTTAGCATGCTTTTTCGCATGTTTTCTCCTTAAATTTAAACCCAAAACTTGCCGATAAATCAGTCGTCAAATTTGAATTTAAAAAGCGCTCGCGAGACGAGCCGCTTTTAAATTTTACGACGGGAGCTACCTAGTCCGGTAGTGACCGAGTAAAATTTTAAATCCAACGAAGTATAAACCAAAAAGACGAGCCGTCAAATTTAAACGGCTTGCCTTAAGCCTAATGCCCTCTCGCCAAACCCATCCCCCACGATAAACTCCGTCGTATAAACCAGCGCGCGGCCTTCCTGCGCGTCTTTTATGCGGATGATCAGGCGTTTGTTGTTTTTATCGGCTGCGGCGCGGTGTTCGCCGATGGCGACGCGGTAAATTTGCGTGATGATATCCTTGCCCGTTTCGTCCAAATTTAGCTCCAACACGAGATCCTCAAGCTCTCTTTTGCCTCTGCTTTCGCTAGATGCCTGGCCGTTTTGGTAGCTTGCGCCGCTACTTTCCTTGCGCTGTTTAAAGCTTCTGCTTTGGAAATTCATATCGCGCGCGTCCTCTAGGCCCACGACGTCGATTAGATTTATGCGAGCGCCCTGATCGTCGCGGCTGTAGCGCACCTTAAATGCTAGCGGAGCGTCCTTTTGTTCGTCACTTAGGCTCTCGATAAGTCCTTTTTCAGAGTCAAACGCCGCAACCTTAAACGTGCTAAAAAGGTCCATAATGCTTAGCATCATAAACTCTTTGCCACTCTTTTTGCTCGTGATGCTGGCGACCTCTCTGATCTTGCCGACGACTAGGATCTCGCTGGTCTTATCAATCTTGCCGAAGTCCTTGCTAGGCGTGTGTTTTATCTGTTCGATTTGCTCTTTGTATTTTTCGAGCGGATGCGAAAAGTCCATACCCATAGCCTCGTCAAGAGTCAAAATTTTATCCAAATTTATGCGCATAAACTGCCCGTCTTTGGAGTAGCGAACCTTAAACGCATGCGGCAGATCGCGCTCATCGGCACTCATCGACTCGACCGCGCCAAGGCTTCTGTCAAAGACCGCGATCTCGACCGTACCGTGGAAATCCAGCATCTCGATCGTGCCCATTTTTTTGCCGTTTTTCTTGCTGATCCTAGTCGTTAGATCCTCTATCTTGCCCACGAGCAGCATCTCGCCGTTTTCGGGTAGCTCGTCAAATTTATCGCTAAGCGTGTATTTTATCTTTGAGATTTGCTCGCGGTACTCGTCTAACGGGTGGCCGGAGAGATAGATACCCACGCTTTCTAGCTCAAATTTTAGCTTAGTTTTTAGCTCCAGCTCGGAGTCGTCGCGCACGAGACTAGTTTTAACCGTCGCCATACTCTCGTCGTCGCCAAACAGACTCTCGGCGGCGTTTTTCTTGATAGTAGCGGCGTTTTTGCACGCCTCTACGATGTTATCTAGGTTGTTTAGCATCATCTTGCGCGTTAGGCCAAAGCTGTCAAACGAGCCAGATTTTATCAGGCTTTCAAAGACTTTTTTATTTACCTTAAAGTTGTCCACGCGCGAGACGAAGTCGTCGATGTCTTTAAACTCGCCCTTGGCCTGCTCTTCTAGGATATTTTCTATCGCCGCGCCCCCGACGCCTTTTATCGCGCCTAGGCCGTAGATAATGGCGTCCTTACCTCCTTCGCTAACGACTGAAAATTCTTTGGCAGATTTATTGACCGACGGCGGCAGGATAGCGATATCTAGGCGCTTACACTCGTCTATGTAGCGCGAAATCTTATCGGCATTGGTCTCCTCGCTAGTGATGAGAGCCGCCATAAATTCGGCCGGATAGTACGTCTTCATATAGGCCGTTTGAAAGGTCACGTAGGTGTAGGCCGCTGCGTGGGATTTGTTAAATCCGTACGAAGCGAAGTGTAAAATAAGCTCAAACAGCTCGTCGGCCTTTTTACCGTCTAGCCCCTGAGCCTCGGCGCCTTCGATAAATTTGCCCTTTAGTCTATCCATCTCCTCTTTTATTTTTTTACCCATCGCGCGGCGCACGAGATCAGCGCCTCCTAGCGAAAAGCCGCCGATAGTCTGCACGATTTGCATAACTTGCTCTTGATAGACGATGACGCCGTATGTAGGCTCTAGGATTGGCTGAAGCTCGGGGAAAATATACGTGATAGGCTCCAGACCGTGTTTGCGTTTGATGAAATCAGGAATAAGATCCATCGGACCCGGGCGGTAAAGCGAGATCATCGCGATGATATCCTCGAAGCAGTCCGGACGCATATCGGCTCCGACTTTTTGCATGCCTTCGCTCTCTATCTGAAACAGTCCTAGCGTCTGGCCGCTGCTGATCGTCTCGTAGGTTTTGGGGTCGTTTTTATTGACCTGCTCCCAGATGATTTCCTTGCCAAATCTCTTTTTTACGAGCTTGACGGCGTTATCGATCACGGTTAGCGTCTTTAGGCCTAGGAAGTCAAATTTGATGAGGTCCACGTCCTCTAGGTACTTTAGGCTATACTGCGTGACGAAGTGATCCTCCTCGGCGTTTGGCTGGCGGAAAAGCGGGGTTTTGTTCCACAGCTCCTCGTTTGAGATGACCACGCCCGCGGCATGCATACCGGCGTTTCGGTTTAGACCCTCTAGATCAAGGGCGAATTTCCAAATTCTATTTGCATTTGAGTTGGTCGCTATCAGCTCGCCGATCTTTGGCTCTTTTTCAAAGGCTTGTTCCAGCGTGATGCCTAGCTCGTCGGGTATGAGCTTAGCCATAGCGTCGGCCTCGGCATAGGGCATGTCGCATACTCGCGCGACATCGCGGATGACGCCTTTTGCCAGTAGCTTACCAAAGGTTATGACTTGAGCCACGTTAAATTTGCCGTACTTTTCGATGACGTAGTCGATGATCTCGCCGCGGCGGTTTTGACAAAAGTCCACGTCGATATCGGGCATGCTCACGCGCTCCGGGTTCAAAAAACGCTCGAAAAGCAGGTTATAGGGCAGCGGATCCAGGTCGGTGATCTTTAGACTATATGCCACGAGGCTTCCCGCCGCCGAGCCGCGTCCCGGGCCTACCGGCACGCCGCGCTTTTTAGCTTCGTTGATAAAGTCCCAAACGATCATCATGTAGCCCGGGAAGTTCATTTTATTTATGATATCTATCTCGCGTTGCAGACGGGTTTTATACTCCTCGTGGCGCTCAGCTGGGATAAATTTCAATCTCTCCTCCAGCCCCTGCCTGCACTCGTGCTCAAATAGCACGCTGTCGTTTGGTATGCTGTAGCGTTTATCAGGCTCTGGTAGGCTCAAATTTCGCTCGGCGGCGTATTCGAGCGTAAATTTAAAATTTGGCGGCGTCGCGTCGCCTAGCTTGATCGTGAGGTCGCATTTATCTACGATTTCTTGCGTGTTTGCGACGGCTTCAGGGATATCGGCAAAAAGCTCGCTCATCTGCGCAGGCGTCTTGACGTAAAACTCATGCACGCTGTGGCGTAGGCGGTTTGGATCGTCTAGCAGTTTGTTCATCGCGATACACATAAAAACCTCGTGCGCATCGGCTCGTTGCTTAAACGTATAGTGCGTGTCGTTGGTTGCGATTACCTTGATATTTAGCTCTTTTGCCAGGCGCAGGATTTCATCGTCGATCCTGCGCTGATCGCCGATACCGTGGCGCATGATCTCGAGGTAAAAATCATCGCCAAATACATCTTTGTACCACAGCGCGGCTTCCTTTGCCGCCTCGTATCCGCCCGCGCCGAAACGCAAATTTCGCTCGCTTTGGTTGAGATTCCAGTTCACCTCGCCTTGCAGGCACGCCGATGAGCAGATGATGCCCTCGCTGTGCTCTTTTAGCATCTTTTTGTTGATACGCGGATAATAATAAAACCCCTCGATGTAGCTCATGGAGCTCAGATACATCAGGTTTTTGTAGCCGATTTCGTTTTTTGCGATGAGGCAGAGGTGGAAGCGCTGTTTGGTGCTTTTATCTCCCAGCTCCTCGCCGTTGTGGATGTAGGCTTCGATGCCGATTAGCGGCTTTATGCCTTCATTTTTCATCGTTTTATAAAAGTCTATCGCTCCGAACATATTGCCGTGGTCGGTGATGGCTGCGGCTTTGACGCCTTGGCTTTTTAGCGTTTTGGCTAGCTCCTTGATACGGTTGGCGCCGTCTAGCAGTGAATACTCCGTGTGCAGGTGCAGGTGCGTAAAATCTGTAAAATCGCTCATTTTTTCGTCCTTTTTAATGCTTTTAATTTTACAAAAACTTTGCTTTTAGGCGGATAAATCGGCCTCGTTTAAATTTAGCTAGGCTCGGAAAGTAGGCTGCTGATGTGGGCTTTTCGTCAAATTTGAGCTTAAATTTGACGCAGGTTTTTGGACGCAAATTTGGGGTTGGCGATATAGATAACTCGGTTTAAATTTACCGCTCAAATTTAGCTTAAATTTGAGCGGTAAATTTTATGAAACCATGCAAGCATAAATAAAAAATTGAAGAGCGGCTACAAGGAAGCCAAGAAATATTTTATGCTATAAACAGAGGAAAATTTAGATAAGCCGGTAAAAATTTACCGCGCTTTTAAAACAATCCAAGTAGCGCGTTTAAATTTATCGACTAAATTTCTCTTTCAACATCTCAAGCAAATTTGACAAAGTATCGCATTTTGATGCGTCGAGCCCTAGCTTAAGAGCGGCGAATTTATAGTGCATTTTTGCGCCGTCCGTTACGCTCACCGCCGGTGCGCTCGAGCTTTTGGATAGCTTTTTGCCGCCATACACCAGCAGGCCGTGATGGATGAAATTTGCATTTTTAAAACCGTAGCCCAGGAGCCCTGCCGCGTATTTTTGCGCCGCCGAGCACGCGAGCAGATCCTCGCCTCGCACGAGCAAATTTACGCCTAAGATCTCGTCATCCACGAGGCTAGCGAGATTATACGCGGGCGTGTCGTCTTTTTTCCAAACGACGAAATCGCCCAAAATTTGCGCCAAATTTACACTTTGAGCTTGCGAAAATTTTTCCGTTTCAAACGCCGTCTCGTCCGTCAAATTTAGGGCGCCCAAATTTGCCGAATTTAAAAAACATTCGCCCGAATTTCCAACGGCCTCAAAGTTAAATTTTTCGCCACCAGGTTTCTCACTGTCCGAGATGACCAAATTTGCCAATTTTTTTAAACCGTTTGCCACGCCATTTTGCGTTGTTCGCTCATTGCCGCAAAAGCCGCTCATTTGGTTTGCTGGACCGTCCGCGTCGCCGCGCAGGGCGTCAAAATTTATCAAATTTTGCCCGACTAAAATTTCCGCCCCGTCGATGGTGCTTAGCCGCATAGCCATTTTGTCTTTTTTAAATTTAAGATTTTTATCCGCACAAACCCGCGTATAAATGCCGTTTTTAAACGAGTTTTTCATAGAGTGCGAGCACTCGCAAGCATAGCAAACACCTTTTTGCTCAAGCGTTTTTAGCGTGTTTTCGTAGGCGCCAAGGCGAAATTTGGAGCTAAATTTGGTTTCAAATTCCCTCACTCCGCCAGGTCCCCCGTCAAAATCAATGCCCAGCATATCAAGCACGCGAAAGATATTTTCCACGTATTGCCTGCGGTAGCGCGGCAAGTCGTAGTCGTCGATCCTTAAGTACAAAATCCCATCAAACGCGCGAGTAAAAAGATATGTCAGCAAGAAGTTATAAACATTGCCTGCGTGCAAAAAGCCGCTTGGCGTCGGAGCGATACGAGAGGTGATTTTTTGGTTCATTTGGAGTGAAATTTAATTAAAAAGCTTAAATTTAAAAATTAGATTAAAGCCGTCAGATTTGACGGCCGGATTATTCTTTAGGTTTAGATTCGTTTACTCTTAGAGCTCTGCCGCCTACTTCCTTGTTGTTTAGCGCTTCGATCGCTTTTAGCGCGTCTGCGTCGTTTTCTATCTCGACGAATCCGAATCCTTTTGAGCGATTCGTGTCGCGATCTTTGACGATTTTCGCGCGTTTTACTTCGCCAAACGGCGCAAATGTATCCTTAAGCTCTGCCTCAGTCATGCGATATGACAAGTTACCGACGTAAATATTCACAGTAACGTTTCCTTAAATCAAATTCCCGATAAAATCGGTTGATAGATGATACCTGAATTTAAATAAAAAAGCTAGATAAAAATTGATATTTTTATAATTTTTTGTAAATTTAAATTTCGGCTGGCGTTTTTGAAAATTTATTTTTTATTCGGCGATTTTGGGCTAGGTAAAATTTGCCGTAAATTTAAGGCAGGTTTGGCACGGAACACCAGCCAATCGGCGCAAATAAATTTAAACCAAAATGCGGCCTTGTCGGCAATTTTTATAATTTCACAGCCGCAAATTTGATATTTGCATCCTTAATAAAATTTAAGCCGCGCCTTCGCC
Source organism: Campylobacter showae (assembly GCF_900573985.1). Taxonomy (NCBI): domain Bacteria; kingdom Pseudomonadati; phylum Campylobacterota; class Epsilonproteobacteria; order Campylobacterales; family Campylobacteraceae; genus Campylobacter; species Campylobacter showae. The sequence goes on from NZ_UWOK01000001.1 coordinate 1,932,520, forward strand.
AAAAACTGGCAAAACGTGCAGCATTTATCAAAATTTAAACCCGCAAATCGTTATTTGATAAATAAAAGTCCGTTTTTCACTTCATTATAAACTTGCTCGCCGTTTAAAATTTTAACCAGCTCCAAGGCAAACTCCATCGCAGTGGCAGGGCCTTTTGAAGTGATGATATTTCCGCTTTGCACGACGTTTTTGTCACTCACGTACATTCCGCCCTCTATGCTAGCCTCGCAGCTAGGATAACATGTGTACTCGCCGCTCATCACCTCGGCCACCCCAAGAGCTATCGGCGCGGCGCAAATGGCAGCGACGAATTTGCCTTTTTTAGCAAACTTTTTGATCGTCTCTCTCATTTTTAGATTACCGGAGATATTTGTGACACCCGTATACCCGCCCGGCAAAACCAGCATATCGTAGTCGCCCTCCTCAAGATCATAAAGCGTCATATCGCAGATAAATTTCACTCCGTGAGCGCCCGTGATAGGTAGCTTGTCAAGCCCGACTATATGAGCATCCACGCCGCCCCTCCTAAGCACGTCCACGACACTAACGCCCTCTATCTCCTCAAACCCGTCGGCAAAAATCACGGCAACTTTTTTCATAATTTTCTCCTTAAATTTTCGGATTATTATACTCTTGTTTGCTAAATTTGCGCTATAATCGCGCCACTTTAAATTCGAAAGGAAGGAAAATGGAAGTAAAGATTACGTATTGCAATTCTTGAAACTATAGACCGGTAGCTTCTCGTGTAGAAGATGAATTTTTAAGTCAAATCCCAGGCGCTAATATTAGCAAAATCGTCGGTAGCGGCGGAAACTTCATAGTTGAAGTAAACGGAAAAGTAGTATTTTCCAAAAAAGATCTCATCGGCACGGAAGTAAATGCCCTGCCAAACCACGAAGAGATCGTTGCTTTGGTCGATAGCGTTAAAAAATCAGCCTAAAGTCTAAGCCGAGGCTTAGGCCTTGGCTTTTATTTCTTCAAATTTTATCTCGTCTTTTTCGTATTTTTTAAGCAAATCGTTTATACGCCTCTCAAAAATTTTCCATCTAGCTTCGTTTCCATGCTTTTCAAACAAATTTAACGCGTGACTGGTCAAAATTTCTTGTTCATTCTTTATGAGTAAATATTCAAAAAGCTGCTCAACCACCGCCAGACCGTTTCGCTCCAGCATCAAATCAATCAAATTTCGTTCGGTTTTTATCTCGCCAAAAAATCTAAACACCGCCGTTAAATCATTTGTTAAATTTTGACAAAGGGCTTCGGTGTCGGTATTTTCGTTGATTTCATAGTAAGCTGTTTTGGAGCCCGTGATGGATGAAATCCTTTCTCTAAAATGGCATTCGTATTCTTTGGGTTTTAAGACGGTTTCTTTGCCGGTCGCAGCGTTGATAAATGCGCCGTAAATGCCGCAGTTTACGTAAAATCTAGTTTCAAATGCAGTATTGCCGCTACTTTTTTGGAGATTTACAACATAGATAAGTTCGGGGGTATTTTTGTAGAAATTTAGCCCGTTTTTAGCAAAGCCGTTATCTTTAAATAGCGGCTTTGCTTGGGCTATGAGCTCGTCAAATTTTGTTTTCATCAAATTTGACGACTGTGATTATTTGTTTGCGCGTTCGATGTACTCGCCGCGGACGGTATCTACGCGGATGACCTCGCCTTCGAGCACGTGGAAAGGTATCTGTACGACTGCACCACTCTCAAGCGTAGCAGGCTTTTTGCCACCCTGGGTGTCGCCTTTGAAATTCGGCGGAGTCTCGACGATCTTTAACTCGACGACTTGCGGCACTTCTACTCCGATAGCCTTGCCGTTGTGAAACAAGATCTCAACCATCATGCCGTCGATCATCCATTTTTTAACATCGCCTACGTCCTCATCGCTGATCGCTACTTGCTCGTAGGTCGCAGTGTCCATAAACTGGCAAAACTCGCCGTCGTCGTAAAGATACTGCATCTCTTTTTCTTCCAAATTCGGCTGATCGCATTTGTCGCCCGCGTGGAAGGTCTTTTCAAGCACTTTACCGTCGATAAAAGATTTGATTTTCGCGCGAACGAAAGCTGCGCCCTTGCCAGGTTTTACGTGCTGATACTCGACGACTTTATACGGAACGCCGTCTAGTTCGATCTTTAGTCCTTTTTTTAGGTCGCCCATTGAATAGGTTGCCATTTTCTCTCCTTGTAGTTTTAAAGGCTGATTATATCAAAAAAGTTTTTAGTTTAGTTTAAGAAGCAGCGAGGCGGCAAATTTGACCGCTCACGCCGAAGCAAAACTCAAATTTAAGGCTTAAATTTGAACTCGCCTTTTTCCTTGCTTTGTTCAGACTGCGAGTGGATTTCCCTTTTCATCTGTTCGCTTACGCTAGGTTCGTCTTTTTGTATCTTTTGAAATTTCTTTTTTTCGGTCAAAATTTTCTCGAAATTTTTAGTACTTTGCTTTTGCGCCTCGCTCTCGCAGCCCATTAGCAAAAACAAAATCGGAATAAAAAGTAAAAATTTCATACTCAAACCCTCCTTAAATTTAAGCCCTGATTCGGGCTCAAATTTAGACAACTGCGTATTTCGCCCATACGCAAACATCAAGATCGTTTAACTTAGCCAGCGTCTCTTTGGTTATTTTTTCATCCACAAGCACGACCGCAAGCGCCATTCCGTGATCGTCGCGTCCTAGGCGGAAGTCGGCGATATTGATCTTTTCCTCGGCAAGGATAGATGAAATTTTAGCGATAACGCCCGGAACGTCGTTGTTTTTAAAGATAATCATCTTACCTTTAGGCTTAAAGTCGGTTTTAAAGCCGTTTATCGTCACGATGCGCTGCTGATTTTCGCCAAATACGGTTCCACCGATCGTTACTACATCATTTTCGGTCGTTATGCGAACGGTGATTTTATTTTTAAAAATACTATTGCCGCCGACGGTGCTCTCTGTCGTTATGCCTTTTTCGTCGCACAAAAATTTAGCGTTTACGTAGTTTATCGTATCGCCGAGGCTCTCTTTTAAAGCGCCCACGATCGCAAAGGTAAGCATAGAGTTGGCGTACTCGCTGATAGGGCCGTGCGTCTCGATGCGGATAGCTTTGATAGCCTTTTTGTTGATCTGCGCGGCGAGGAAGGCCATCTTGCTTGTAAGCTCGATATAAGGCTCTACAAAAGGCGGCAGGTCTTCCGTTTTTATCGGTAAATTTAGCGCGCTAGGATAGCTGATGCCGCGAGCCGCAGAGATAGCCTGCTCGGCTGCTGCGATAGCGATGTTAGCTTGAGACTCGAGCGTATTTGCGCCAAGATGCGGCGTGACGCTGACGTTATCTAGCTCAAGCAACGGATGATCCGTCGCCGGCTCCTTCTCAAATACGTCGATACCCGCAAACGCGATCTTGCCACTTTTTAGGCCGCTATACAGAGCCTCTTCATTGTAAAGACCGCCGCGAGCGCAGTTGATGAGGCGCACGCCGTCCTTCATTTTTGCGATCTCTGCCTCGCCGATCATGTTTATGGTTTCTTTATTTTTCGGAGTGTGTATCGTGATGAAATCGCATGCAAGGATATCGTCGAAATTTCGCGTATAAACGCCGCCCATATCGGTTACTTTCGACGGATCGATATACGGATCGTAAGCAACGATTTGCATACCAAAAGCCGCAGCCCTAGTAGCCACGCGTGAGCCGATGTTGCCAAATCCGATGACGCCTAGAGTTTTGTTAAAAAGCTCAACGCCATACCACTTCTCGCGTTTCCAAATTCGATCGATTTTTAGGTCGTTGTGAGCATACGGAAACGAGCGAGCAGCAGCTAGCATATGAGCCATCGTTAGCTCCACCGCGGCGATCGTGTTTGCCGTAGGGACGTTCATCGCGATTATGCCGCGCTTTGAGCAACCGTCTATATCTACGTTATCGACGCCCACGCCAGCGCGCACGAGAGCTTTTAAATTTTTAGCCGCATTTAAAAATGCTTCGCCGACCTCGGTCGAGCTTCGCGTGATAGCCACGTCAGCCTCGCCTAAGATATCCAAAAGCTTATCTTTAGGCACGTTTACTGCGTCGATTACTTTTATATCCTCTTCGCGATTTAAAATTTCAAAGCCGACTTTATGTATTGCGTCGCACACTATTATCGTTTTCATAGCTTGATCTCCTTGAAAGTTGAGCGTATATCGTACGCTTTAAGTTCGTTTATAACGCGATCTAAAACGCCGCCGTCTTGCGTGTTTATGTAAATTAAATTTTGTGAATTTTCTTTTACTACGCTAAAATCTACGGGTATATTTTTTAATGTTTGAGTGAGGCAGAACATCGAGTAAATATCGTTTTTATCTATTATCAGCTGATAGGCGATTTTTACGACGGCTTTTGATTCGTCTTTAAATTCTACATATATCTCGTTGCTTGCCAAAGCATATTTTTTAGGAGCCAAATTTGCCATTTCGCCAACCCAAGAAGTAGGGCCAGTAGTCAAATTTTGCTCCTCGTTATTTTGTGATACTTGTAGCTCCGCAGGCGCGGACTCTTTTAAATTTACGTCCGCGTACTTATACAGCAAAGCGCCACACACGCAGACGAAAATCAGCAAAAAAGCAATCGCACCCCAGAACAAATATCGCTTCATTTACTTATGATAGCTGTTCTTTGATAATGTCGCCCAAAGTAACTTTATCATCGCTATTTATTTCGTTTAGCACCTCGCGCTCTTTTTGTCTTGCAAGGCGCCTTACGCTTAGGCGGATTCTATTTTTCTTCTCGTCGATAAAAGCTATCGCAGCTTCGATATTATCGTTTATGTTTAAGCTTTCAGCGCTTACGCTACCTAGGTCTTCTTTGCGGATGAGCGCATCGACGTTATCGCCAAGCTCTACAAATACGCCGAAATCTTTAATATCGCGAATTTTACCAGTCACGATGTCGCCTACGTTAAATTTCTTCGCATAAGCTTGTACTGGGCTTTGCTTTAGATCTTTTTGGCTAAGCGAAATTTTTTGCTCGTTAGAGTCTATTTTGATGATTTTTACCTCAACCTCGTCGCCCACTTTAAACAAATCTTTGCACTTGTCGTTTCTATCCCATGAAGCGTCCTCATTATGGAGCAAGCCCTCAACTGCGCCAATCCTAACAAATGCTCCAAAATTCGTCACGCTAGTAACTACGCCTTTAGTGACGTCCCCTTCTTTAAATTGGGCTTTAAATTCGTCAAACGGTTTTTTGAGTAGGTTTTTCAGACTCACTCTTAGGCGGCGATCTTTTGCGTCTATCTCGATAACCTCGACGTCAAGCTCCTCGCCTTCACTAATGTGATCTTTTGGATTTTTGATATTTTTATCCCATGAAATTTCAGAAATGTGCAAAAAGCCCTCTATGTCGTTGCCAAGATCGACAAATGCGCCGTAAGGCTCAATATTGCTGACTGTTACTTTTATAGTGTCGCCCACATCTAGTCCATCTTTTATCTCTTCCCAAGGATCCGGAGTTGCAGCCTTGATAGATAGAGAAAGGTGCTTTTTCTCATTATCGTATTTGATAACTTTTACTAAAACTTTATCACCCTCTTTGTAGATAGAGCCTGGATTTACCGGTCCTTTATAGCTTATCTCGCTGTAGTGTACGAGTCCATCCACTCCGCCTACGTCTACAAACATACCATATGTAGTGATTTTCTTAACCACGCCCTCTATCACGTCCGTATTTTCAGCGACTGCAGATATCGCTTCTCTTTTTTTCTTTCTATCTTCGTCAAGCAGTTTTTTTCTTGACACGATAATGCTTTGCTCGTCTTTGTCTATTTTTATGACTTTTACTTTAAACGACTTTCCTACTACCGCGTTTGCGTCTTTAAAGCCGCCTTGCGAGCGAGGCAAGAAAAACTCGATACCGTCGCTGTTTTGGGCAACAAAACCGCCTTTATTTTTACCGATTATTTTTACGTCAAATATGTCTTGATTTTCTTCATTATATGAGTCTATATAAGCTTTTACTTTTTCTTTTCTAAGCGCTTTTTTATGAGATACGATCGGCTTTCCGCCTCTTGAGCCGGTTATGACGACTTTGATCGTGTCACCAGCCTTAAATTTAAGCTCTCCGTTTTCGTCCTGGATCTCGGAAATATTTAAAATTCCCTCTGATTTTTTACCGACATTTACAAAAACCTCATCGCCCTTAATATCGACGATTATTCCGTCGCTATCCTCTTCAGTCTTTTTAAAAGACTCCTCTAACATCGCGGCAAAATCGTCGTCTTCGATACCGTCGTTTGCCTTACTAAGCTGAACTTTTTTGTTCACCGCAGCCATCTTGTTCCTTTTGTATGTATTTTGCTTTTAACACAATTAGACTCAATTTTACTTAATATTAACTTATTTGTAGATTAACTTGCGAAATTTCAGGGCTAAATTTGAAATTTTGTTTAAAAAGGTAATGAGTATTTATTAAATTTGAAAGCTCTCCAGCCTATCAATCACTTTTTGGATAATCCAATCAGGTGTAGACGCTCCTGCACTCACTCCGCAGAGATTTTTCCCTTCAAACCATGCGCGCTCTAGTTCTAGTTCGTTTTCCACGAGATAGCTATCCTCGCAGGCGGTTTTTGAGATGAGATAAAGCTGCTTTGTATTTGAGCTGTTTTTGCCGCCGACTACAACCATCACGTCGGCTCTAACGGCTAAGTTTTTAACAGCTTCTTGGTTTTCAAAAGTAGCATTACAAATCGTGTTAAAAACACGTACCTCTTTTACGCGCAGCATCAAATAATTTACGATTTGCATAAATTTTTCTACTTTGCGAGTAGTTTGACTGATGACGGCTACTTTTTGCGCTAGTTTTACGCCCTCTAGCTCGCTCTCTTCTAGCACGACGAAAACCTTACCGATGGCATATGATTTCACGCCCTTTATCTCGGGATGTTTTTCATCGCCGAATATCACGATGTCGTAGCCCTCTTTGCTCATTTTCTCGCAAATTTGCTGAGGTTTGGTGACAAAAGGACACGTCGCGTCGATCACTTTTATATCGCTTTTTTTTAGCTCGGCTAGGTCGCCCTTTGTGATACCGTGCGTGCGGATGATTGCCTTTTTTTCGCCGTCGATTTCGCTTATCCCCTCAAGCGTTTTGACGTTAAAATTTTTATTTAGGCGGTTTATCTCGTCGTTATTGTGAATGATGGGTCCGATAGTTACGGCGTCCTTAGCGTTTTCGGCGATTTTTATAGCGCGCTTGACGCCAAAACAAAATCCGTAACTGCTAGCAAGCTCAATCTTCAACGCTAGCTCCAAGTTGCCTTAAAATCCCGCTAAAATTTGGAAACGAAGTCGCGATAAATTCGCTCTTTTCTATAACCATTCCGCATTTTAGTCCAAGCACCGCAAAGCTCATCGCGATACGGTGATCGCCGTTACTGTCTATGATAGCGCAGTTTGCCTCGCCGCCTTTTACGCTAAAGCCGTCTTCAAATTCTTCGACTTCAAGCCCGCATTTTCGCAGACCTTGCACCATGATCGCGATGCGGTCGCTCTCTTTTACGCGAAGCTCTTTTGCGTTTCTCACGCTACTAGTGCCCTCTGCACTTGCAAACGCTATAGCAAGAGCCGGTACCTCGTCGATCAGCCATGAGATATTTTCACTCACGTCCACGGCCTTTAACGGCGCGTGCTTTATCTCGATCTCGCCGATACTTTCGTATGTACTAGAAGTCTCTTTAAACGTTGCTTGCGCGCCCATTTTGGCTAAAATTTTAAAGGCCTCCACGCGCGTTTTATTTAACAGCATATTTTTTAGCACGATGTGGGAATTTGGGATTATCGCTGCGGCTACGGCAAAGAAAAACGCCGAGCTAGGATCGTTTGGAACGCAAATTTCAAGTGGTTTTAGCGGCGCGTTCATCGGCTCAACCTTGACGCCGCGGGGTAAAATTTGCAAACTTGCGCCCATACCTTTTAGCATGCGCTCGGTGTGATCGCGACTAAGCTCAGGTTCGCTAAGCTCGCAGCCGTTTGACTTTAGCCCAGCCAAAATCAGCGCTGATTTTACCTGCGCGGAGGCGATTTTGCTATCAAATTTAAAATACTCCAGCTTCTTGCCGCGGATCGCCAAAGGCGCGTGATCTCCGCCGTTTGCACCGTCTATTTTAGCGCCGACGCTGATCAGCGGTTTAGCCACGCGCGCCATCGGACGACGATTTAAAAACTCGTCTCCGCTTAGCACGAAAAAACCTTCGCTAGCAGCCAAAAAGCCCATAAAAAGCCTCATCGCCGTGCCCGAGTTTCCGCACTCTAAAACAACGCTAGGCTCTTTTAAATTTGCGCTCGGAGTTATGATTAGCTCGCCCTCTTTTTCCTCGATATGCGCGCCCAAATTTTTTACGATTTCTAGCGTATTTAGCGTATCCTCGGCCTTTAGATAGTTTTTCACGCGGCTTGGCTTATCGCTTAAAAGCGAAAATATCGCGCATCTATGAGAGATGGATTTATCGGCCGCGATGTTTTCCAGGCTCGCATTTATCGGCGTTCTTAATGCGTAAACTTTCATCTTAGTCCGATATTTAAATTTTGCTTTAAAGCGTCCAAAATTTTATCCATTATCGCCGCCACTTCCTCGTCCTCAAGCGTTTTTGTATATCTTGGAAGTTAAATTTGACGCTTAAGCTCGCGTCGTCTCCGAGCTTATCGTCTGAATATATATCAACCGGTGCAAATTCTTTTAGGAACTCGATTTTTAGCGCGTTTATGCACTCTTTTATCGCTTCAAATTTCATAGTTTTAGGCACGATTAGGCTTAGGTCTCTGCTGATAGCAGGGAATTTTGAGTAGGCTTTGACGACCGCGCCGTCAAATTTAAGCTTTTCAAACTCTATCTCGCAAAGATAGGTTCGCGGCAGGTCGCGCGCGGCTTCGACTCGCACGTCCACGCGGCCGATATAGCCCACGCAAAGGCCGTTTTGATAGATTTTCGCTTGTTCAAATTCGCTTAAATATTTTACGTCGTCGCACGCTTTTAGCTCAAATTCGCCGATCGCGTTTCTAACTGCCGTCGCAAAGCCTAAAAAGTCGATATCGGCAGGCTTTGCGCCGTTTAGCAGGCTAGGTTCTTTTGTCAGTCCGCTAGCTACGAAGCCAAATCTCTCGCTTTGTTCTCCGCTCTGGCTAAATACGCTACCGAATTCAAAAATTTTGACCGATTTGCGCTGATTTTTTACGTTTCGCTCGGCCGATTTTAGCAAGTGATTTGCAAGCGTCGGCCTTAACGTGTTAAGCTCGCTATTTATCGGGTTGGCTATCTCGGCCTTACAAGGCGCAAAACCGAGCGCCGCTAGCTCGCCGGCGTCGTCAAATACATAATGCACGCTCTCGAAAAATCCTGCCGCAGCGGCTTTTTTACGCAAATTTAGCGCGTTTTTGTAGTCGGTAAAAGTATCGTTTATGCGGTTTGCTTCGCTGAAATTTAGCGGCTTTGAGGCGATATTATCGATACCGACCATTCGCACGATCTCCTCGCACACGTCCTGCGCATTTACGATATCGTGGCGAAATAACGGCACTTTCACGTTCGCACCCTCTTTTTCGGCGTTAAAAGTTAGGCTAAATCCAAGCTTTTTAAGTATCCTCACGACGTCGTTTTGAGCGACTTCTTGACCGATCATTTTTTGCATTTCGCTCATCGTAAAGCTCACGACCTTTGGTTCGCGCGTCATCACGCTTTGCTGAGAGCCCGCATAAAGCGCGACCGATTTTAGCGCGGCCAGCTGTTTAAATAAAAAATCGGCTCCAAAACCTACGTTTGGCTCGCTGCCTCTTAGCGAGCGGTAAGCCTGCGCTTGGCGCGGCATTTGCTTATCCTCGTAGACGGTTGTCGCGATGACTTCCGGGTCTGTGTAGCTAGCCTCTATTATGATTAGTTTGCTATTTTCGTCAAGTCTGGCCGCATCCGTCTGATACACGCCGCCAACGCCCAAAAGCTCGCCGCCGGCTAAAATTTCAGTCGCCAAATTTGCGCCCTTTTGCAGATCAAAAACAACGCGCTCGTCGTCCTTTTTAAGCTTGGCATAGTCATACGCGCTAAACAGCACGCCCGTAGAGTGCGTAGCATAGTCTAGCAGGCGCTCGATGCGGTTTTGTTTATCGCATTCGATCAGCGCCAAACGGATCTTCATCAGCAAATTTTCGTCAAAATACTCTTTTATCTCAAAAGCGCGGTACTGAAAGCTGCTTTGTAAATTTTCCTCGGCGTGAATAGCCAAGATGCGCCCGATACCGAGCAAATTTTCGCCCTCTTCGTATCTGGCGGCGTCTTTTAGCGGCAGATCAAGCGCGGCCGACAGATCCTTCGCTACGCCGTAGACGCTCAGGCAGTCGCCGCGGTTTGGCGTTAGCTCGATCTCGATGATATCGTCGTTTAGTAGCGGATATTCGCAAATTTCTTTACCCAGTTTTAGTTCGCCGATACTTTCATCTAGCGGCATTATGCCGTCGTTTGTTTTTACGAGGCCTAGTTCGACGGATGAGCAGATCATACCGTTTGACTCGACGCCGCGCAGTTTTGCCCTCTTTATCTCTAGGCCGCTTGGCATAACGGCGCCTGGTAGCGCCACCGGCACGAACTGTCCGGCTTCGACGTTTTTTGCGCCGCAGACGATTTGTAGCGTCTCGCCGCCCACGTCCACTTGACAAACGCTTAGTTTCTCGGCGTTTTCGTGTTTTATCTTGCTTTTTACATAGCCTACGACGATATTTTTAGGTACCCTGATCTCTTTAAAGCTATCGACCTCAAGCCCGATCGAATTTAACGTCTTTAGCAGAGTTTCGCTCGTTACGTTTGAGATATCTAGCCATTCGTTTAGCCAATTTCTTGAAATTATCATTTAAACTGCTCCAATAATCTTAAATCTCCCTCGAAAAGCGAGCGTAAATCAGGAATTTGATGAAGCAGCATCGCAAATCTCTCGACTCCGAGTCCAAATGCGTATCCGCTCACGTTTTTGTAGCCGACTGCTTTAAAGACGTTTGGATCGACCACGCCGCATCCTAGCACCTCGAGCCAGCCCGTTTGCTTGCATACGCGGCATCCGTCGCCGTGACAGAAAATACAGCTGATATCGACCTCCGCGCTGGGCTCGGTAAACGGGAAAAAGCTAGGGCGAAAGCGTACTTTAACGTCGCCGAACATGTATTTTAAGAAATTTTCAAGCATTGATTTTAAATTTGCAAAGCTCACCGCGCCGCCCTCCTCGACTACGAGGCCTTCCACCTGATGAAACATCGGCGTGTGCGTTAGATCCATGTCGCGGCGAAATACCGTTCCCGGCGCTATCATGCGAATCGGCGGCTTTTTGTTCATCATCGTGCGCACCTGCACTGGGCTAGTGTGAGTGCGGAGCAGCCTAAAATCCTTAAAATAAAACGTATCTTGCATATCGCGCGCGGGGTGATATTTAGGTAAATTTAGCGCCTCGAAGTTGTGAAAATCATCTTCTATCAGCGGTCCCGTCTCGAGCGAGAAATTTTGCATCATAAAGTACTCGATGATCTTATCCATCGTAGCCATCACGGGGTGTAGCGCGCCCGCGCCCGAAGGCTCGCTAAATAGCGTTATGTCAATCGCTTCAGCCTTCATTTTGGCTTTTATCTCGCCACTTTCAAGCTCGGTTTTTTTGGCCGCTAAAAGCGTCTCAAATTCGTCTCTTAGCTTGTTTAAATTTGCCGCAAATTCCTTCTTGGCCGCTTCGTCCATATCCTTAAGCTTAGCAAATTCCGACGTGATCGCGCCTTTTTTGCCTAGTAGCGCGACGCGAATCTTGTCTAAATCCGCCAAATTTCCGCATTTTGCGATACTTTCTCTATACTCTTGCAAGTTTTTACCTTTACTGAATTTTAGGATAGATTGTAGTCAAAATTTGATAAAATCTGCCTAAAAGGCGGGAAATTTTAACTTTTACTTGTTATAATTAAGCCAAATTTTAACCAGGAGAAAATCATGACGATATTCGAAAAAATCGTAGCAGGCGAGATACCTTGCAACAAAGTACTAGAAAACGACAAATTTCTAGCTTTTAACGACATAAATCCAAAGGCTCCGATTCATATTTTGATCATCCCAAAAAAGCACTTTGAAAATTTCCAGGAGATGGACGGGGCGCTGATGGGCGAGATGACGAAATTTATCCAAGAGGTCGCGGTGCTAATGGGCGTAGATAAGAGCGGATACCGCCTAGTTACAAACTGCGGCGAAAACGGTGGTCAAGAAGTCATGCACCTGCACTTTCACCTACTAGCGGGGGCAAAGCTTGGCTGGGTAGATACCGCGACCGATCCGCAAAGCACGTTTTAAATTTTAAATTTACGCTCGAAATTTGAGCGTAAATTTGACTTAGCGAGCCGACCTTTAATTTAGGTCGGTTCGCCTGTTTTTGGTTTAAATTTAATCATTCCACCAATTATAAATCCATTCAAAAAAGCTATCCATAAAGCCGTAATAATACAAAACGCCGATAATAGCGGAGTAGATTAGGCATCTGATTATTGCGGCATTGCGTTTTCTACGCCTTTCAAGTCTTTCTTGCTCTTCGATCCAATCCCAAATTTTTTTACCCCCACTTATTAACGAAACGATTTCCATTAACATTCTTCACCCTTATTCAAATAAACTTGCCTCAAAAAAGCCACTTGGATAACCGCAGGTATCGTTACTCTATATGCAGGACCGGCTATATCTGCCGCAGTCCAAACACCCGTAATAAGCCAGCCTATAGGTCCAGCAAATATGCTAATAGTTCTTGTAAACGTCGCATTCGCCGCCAAACTAAGCCCTCTGCCCAAAATAATATTTGCGATAGTATTTGCCACGATGAGAGCTATTTTATACGACATAAATCCGCCTCCTTTAATTGCTACTTGCAAAGCGCCCATAACGGCTTGAGACGTAAAGTTAGTAGTTTTTAGTCCAAGGTCGCTTGAAATATTTTTCAAATCCTCCTCGCTCATTTTATCTAGACTGTCCGATAAAATTTTCATAAATAACCCCTGTTCTATCATCTGAGTATTTTGGGATTTATTATAATTAACCTTTAACTTATCGCAAACGTCGCATAAAATTTCTTTATATAAAAGACCATGCCCTCTAAACATATTTGCAAACGTATTACCGCCAAAAAGTTGCAACTCCTCACAAATCAACTCTATATACCTTTGATGGTCTGGATAAAATTTTTTAAAATCATCTTTAGCGCTCAGCTCTTCAGTCATTCTTCCATCCCCATCTTTACCTTTAAGAATATCAACAAGCTCATTTAAATCGCTACTTTTTAGCTCACGCAAGAACTCCAAATCCTCATCAAATTTGTACGCCATTTTTACCCCTCATTTAAAATTTTAAGAATGCTACCGAAACGAGCCTTAAGAGATATTAAATTTAAGGAATAAATCCTTATAAAACATAAATATAAGGTAATTATTCTTTAGTTGATAAGTCAGCCTATTTTACTAAAAATTCCCGATAAAAAGGCTAAAAATGGGAAATAATCTATCAAAAAGAGACATAGCGGGGATTTTAAATATAGATACAAAAACGCTTTATAACTGGAAGAAAAGCAAGCCCGAGCTCTACCGCATCGTTATGCTAGGGTTTAAATTCGACGAGCTCTTAAAACAAGCCGAAAAAAACCTAGACGAGCTTCAAAAAATCGCAGAAGAAAATCAAAATTTTAGATTGAAGTAAGGATTGGAGCCGCATTTTGCGCGATAAATTCGCCAAAAATCCGGCGCCGATAAAAAATAGGATAAACTGCAAATTTGACGCTAAATTTTAGACACAAATCAAATTTGCTAAATTTGACCACACCGCGAAACATATATTAAATTTGCATTTATAATTTAAACTGAAATTTTAAATTCTCTCAGCAAGCCGCACGGATAGCGATAACAGCGGCTCGACGAGTTTTTATGCTAAGCGCGCCGAGAACCAAAAGCCATCGGCGAACGCGCAAATTTTATCTTTTTAAAATTTAACCGCCGCCGACCTTTTGCCAGGACGGTTAAATTTCATTATTTCCTAGCCTCTCTAACCGCGTCTAAAAGCGTTTCAAAGCCTACTTTGCTCGAGTTTTCCACGTCTTTTAGGATTTCCACTCCGGCGGCGTTATCCTTGCTACTATCTGCGAAAATTTTGATCGCCTTATCAAGTCCGCTATGGACGTTTTCGTGATCGTGCGAGATGTCTTGGATGGTTTTTGCGTCTTTTACGATAACGTTTTTGACCTTTTCGCTAAACCACCTACCGAAACGGCAGCTACCAACGCTAGGAATGCCGTCAAATTCGCCGTTTAAAACGGCTCTATAGCCGTTTAGTTTCATATTTATATGGTCGATTTTACCGTTGCTGACGTTTACTTCATTAGTAACGTTTAGGGCTTGATTTAGGATGTTTTGCGTATTTTCGTTCACGCTTGCGATAGTGCCTTGAAAATCGCTCAAAACGCGCATCACGTCGCCCGAAATTTTAGAGAAATTTTCGCTCATTCCTATCATCGTATTTGAGCTTTGTTTAAGTCCGTTTATATTTACCTCGACTTCGAGAGTGGCTTTTTGCGTGCGTTCGGCAAGCTTTCGCACCTCATCGGCCACCACGGCAAATCCGCGTCCGTGTTCGCCCGCGCGAGCCGCTTCGATAGCCGCGTTTAGAGCTAGCAAATTCGTCTGATCGGAAATATCTTTGATGAGATTTATAATCTCCACGATCGACATCACGCTGTTATTTAGCGATGAGGCGTCGTTTTGCAAGTCGCCGCTCATTTGCTGGACGTTTTGCATAGAACTAACGATAAAGCTCGTCTGCTCGCGCAGTTCGCCTGTCTTAGTAAACGTTAGGTTATTTAGCTCGTTTATGTTTTCCAGTATTTCTAAATTTTCTTCCATCGTGCCTTGCAAGAAATTCATACCGTCGGCATAGCTGGCTATTAGCAGCTTGACCGCTTCGGCTTGCGGTTTTGGCGCGTTATGCTCGCTCGCAGCACTTGATTTTGCCGCTTCCAGCTCGCTTTGCAGTTGTTTTATCTGCGCTTTTAGACTTTCGTTTTCCTGCGATAGAGCCGCGTTTTTGCTCTCAAGCTCTTTTTTATAGCCGTTTCCAAACATCCTTTCCTCCTTAAACTTTTCTATAATTATATTAAAAATTTCATCTTTAAGCGATAAATTTTAAAATTTATTTATTTTTCAGCCACTCGTTTAAAATTTCAATCTGCGCCGCCACGCTCTCGTTCGCCGTGCCTCCTTGCGACTTGCGCGCCTCCTTAGAAGCGTTTAGATCAAGAAATTTAACCGCATCCGCGTCCAGACTCTCATCCACGCTTGCAAGCTGCTGCGCATCTAGCTCGCTCAAATCTAGGCCCAAATTTTCCGCATACGCCACGGCCTTGCCCGTGATGAAGTGCGCCTGGCGAAAGGGCACGTTTTTCTCCCGCACGAGATAGTCCGCCAGATCGGTCGCCGTGAGGTGCCCGCGGCGCGTCATCGCTAGCATATTTTGCTCGTTAAATTTAGCCGTTTTTAGCATCTGTTTTAAAATTCCAAGGCTCGCAAGAGCGGTGGAAACGCTGTCAAAAACGCCCTCCTTGTCCTCTTGCATATCCTTGTTGTATGCTAGCGGCAAGCCCTTCATTACCGTTAGCAGCGCGACGAGATTGCCGTTTACGCGCCCCGTTTTGCCGCGGATGAGTTCGGCGACGTCGGGGTTTTTCTTCTGCGGCATGATCGAGCTGCCCGTGCTGTACGCGTCGCTGATCGTGATGAATCCAAACTCCTGCGAGCTCCACAAGATGAGCTCCTCGCACAGGCGTGACGCATGCGTCATCAGCACGCTTACGTTAAACAAAATCTCCAGCGCGAAATCGCGGTCGCTGACGCTATCCATCGCATTTGGCGTTACTCCCGCAAACCCAAGCTCTCGCGCGACTAGCTCGCGATTTATCGGATGCGGCGTGCCGGCAAGCGCGGCGGAGCCCAGCGGAGAGAGGTTATTTCGCTCGCGCGAGCTAGTAAAGCGCTCGTAGTCGCGGCGAAACATAAACGCGTAAGCTAGCAGATGATAGGCAAGGCTCACGGGCTGGGCGTGCTGAAGGTGCGTGTAGCCTGGCATCAGCGTGTCCGCGTGCTTGCTAGCGATATCTCGTAGCGCAGCGACTAGCTCGCGGATTTTTTCGGAGATCTCGACACCGCTTTTAAGCACGTAGAGGCGAAAATCAAGCGCGACCTGATCGTTTCTGCTGCGCGCGGTGTGTAGCCTGCCGCCAAGATCGCTTCCGATGAGCTCGCTTAGGCGCTTTTCGACCGCCATATGAATGTCCTCGTCGGCGGTTTTAAACTCAAATTTACCGCTTTTTATCTCCTCAAACACGGCGTCAAGCCCCGCGACGATCTTTTCGCTCTCCTCAGGCTTTAAAATCCCGCAGGCGCCGAGCATTCTTGCGTGCGCCTTGCTGCCCGCGATGTCCTCCTGCCAAAGCGCCCTATCAAAGCCGATCGAGGCGTTAAACTCCTCCAAAAGCTCGCTACTCTCACCGCTAAACCTACCCGACCACATTTTTTTTGGATTTTCTTGCATCGTTTTTCCTTTTTGCGCTAAATTTTGGCTTTGATTTTAGCTCAAATCCACTTAAATTTCACGCCGTATTCACTCTGCGCGGCTAAAATGAACGAAAAAGGAGCAAAAATGAAAAAGCGAATTTATCACGTAAGCGAGGTCGCAAAGAGCGGAGAAAAGGCGAGAAAAACGATATTTTGCGAGACGGACGCCACTAGCTGCGCGGTCTGGGTCGTGCGAGCCGGCCAAGAAGTCGCGGTGCACGCACACACTAAAAGCGACGACGTGTGGGTGTGCTTGCAAGGCGAGGGCGTGTTTTATCTTAGCAAAGAGGGTACGAGCGAGGCCGAAAAGACGGCGGGCGGACTTTTGGATAACGGCGAGCAGGTAAATTTTAAGAGTGAGCGACCCGCTAAATACAGGCAAGTCTCGGTCAAAAAGGGCGATGTGGTGATCTCGGCTAAGGGCGAGTGCCACGGCATGAAAAACACCGGCAAGGAGGATTTTATCTTTATCAGCGTTATCACGCCGTTGCCCGCTGATTACGTGGCGCTGGGGTAAATTTAAGCTAGCAAGAGTGGGGCTTATCGCGTGGGAAATGAAAATTTGTAGCATTTTAGGTATTTGTTGATTTTTGCTGCGTGTAAATTTGACAAAAGCACATAGCGGCGAAATTTTAAAAATTTACGGCAGCAAGCTAAATTTGACGCCGATAAATAACGCTGAAGCGATCGCGGTGCACGGCGATAAATTTGAAATTTTAGGACGCTAAACTGCGGCGCGAAAGTAAAATTTAGCAATAAGCGCTTTGTAAAATTTACGCTTGCGTTCGCATATAAGGCGCAAGGCAGAATTTAAATTTAGATGCGGTAAGCCGCTAACGAATAAATTTAATCAAAAGGATAAAAGATGAAAATACTACTTATCAACGGCGGAGCGCCGTTTAACGGCAATGGCGGCAAGCTAAGCAAAACCTTGCACGAGCTAGCCAAAAATACGCTGGAAGCCCTAGGGCACGAAACGCGCGAAACTACGATACATGAGGGCTACGACCTAGAGGGCGAGGTAGAGAAATTTCTATGGATGGATGCCGTGATCTGGCAGATGCCCGCGTGGTGGATGGGCGAGCCTTGGGTCGTTAAAAAATATATCGACGAGGTGTTTATGAGCGGCATGGGCAAGATAGTGGCAAACGACGGACGGCACAGCGCGAGTCCAAACGACGGATACGGCACCGGCGGCCTGATAAAGGGCAAATCACATATGCTAAGCGTCACGTGGAATGCGCCGCTTCAGGCGTTTGACAAGCCGGGGGATTTTTTCGAGGGCGTAGGCGTGGACGGCGTTTATTTGCATTTCCATAAAGCCAACGAGTTTTTAGGCACGAAAAGGCTGCCTACTTTTATGTGCAACGACGTCATTAAAAATCCCGACGTAGAGCGTTTTACGAGAGATTACGAAGCGCATTTAAAAAGGGTTTTCGGCTAAAAGCCGCTAAAGAGCGAGAGGCTGCTAAGCGATCTTTTTAATGCGGTTTGGCTAATGAACAAAGCTGGCAAGCCTTTTTACTCGAAAGTACGGCGAGGCGTTTAGCGCGTTTTAGATGGAATTTAAGCTTAAGGAGCGTTCATGGAGTATTTCAAGCCATTTTTTGTAAAGATCGCAGGGCGCGCCAGAGATGACGATCGCACGAGCACGCACGAGCAGATCATCGCGCCGCTACTGCAAAACGCGCTCGCCGCCTATGTCTATAACGGGCGCAAAGATAGTATCGCGGGGGCTTTCGGTAGTGTGGAGCACCCGTTAAATTTGAGCGACTTTAGTTTTCTCGTGGGCGAGCGGGGTAAATTTCGCCTCGATCTCTCGCGCGAATGCGTAAACGGCGCCGAGATTTTTTGGAACGCTTGCAGTTTTAGGCGCGGCTCAGTTATTATTTTGCTTGAGGGCGAGTTTGATTTGGCGCCTATTTTACGCCGCTGCGCCGAGATAAGTATAGACGAAACGCCCAATATGGGCAACAGCCCAGCGGCGACCAAGCTTGCCAAGCGCGCGATGAGCGAGGGGCGGATCGCAGTGCTTTTTAGCGCATCAAACGGGATAGAGTGGATGGATATCTACGCTCCTGAGGCGGTGCAGGATAAAATTTCAAAGCTTGCGGATGAGATAAACGGGGGCGAAATTTAAAATATACGCTTTACGACCTTGCAGGCAAATGAGTCGTCAAATTTAATGACGCATAACGCTTACCGGCACAACCATGCATAGTTATCAAATTAATCAACAGCTTTAAGCAAGCAACAGACGACAAAATTTAGCAAAAAGCTAAACTATCGCGCCTCAAGCATTATCAAATTTAATAAAAGCAACGTCTGCGGGAGAGCAGTCGTCAAATTTGCAGGTAAATTTATTTTGCCTCTTGTGTCGCTAAATTTACAAAGCAAATTCGCCTCAAAAAGCTCAATTTTGAAGGCACGATCCAAAAAAAGCGGCGTAAATTTACCGCCTCATCTTTCTGCCAATCAGCGCAAAAACTACGATCACGCCGGCGATCATCGCCCCAGCCTTCATGTAAAACGCCCTTCTATCGCGCACGGCTTCGGGCGAGCTGGTTTTGAGCTGCACCTTGACGTCCATGCCGCCCGCTACGATGCTTAGCGTATCGCCCGCCATGCCTTTTAGCTTCACGCTTAGCGTGTTTGTGCCGCTTTGCGCGACCGTAGGCGTCATAAAGCCCGAAGCCTTATAAGAGTAGCGCGTCATGAGGTCGTTGCAGTCTTTGGGGCGGAAAAATATCTCGTAGGTCTTATCCGCATCCACGCCCAGCACGTCGCCGTCGCGCGCGTCAAAATACGAATTTTGCGGCGTTTTGGTTTTAAAGCTCCATTTTATTTGCTTTACCTGCGCGCCCGCGTTTTGCGCGCTTTGATTTCGCGCGCCTGCTTGCTCGTAGCTAAAAACCGCCTCGTACTGCGCGCCAAAGTCAAAAACATCTCGCGAAAAGGCTGCAAACTGCTTGGACGAAAATTTGGAGTTTATATCGTTGGCGCTCGTGATGATGTGCAAATTTTGGATCTTTCGCCCGTCTTTAAATATCTCAAAATCTTTAAATTTTACCTCGCCAGCGTTCGCGTTAAACTCGATACTAACGGGATTTGCCGTGATCTTGCACTCAGGGAATGGGTCCGGGATCTCGCCGCTAAAATAGGGCGTCACGGCAGTAGCGTCGGGAAATTTGACGAAAGGCTTCATCGCGCCCGTGAAGTTGTCAAATTTGGCGTCTTTGATTTTTAGATTTTTATCGGCGCAGACGTTGGTATAAAACCGCCCCGCGCCCGTATCGCTCGCACCCCTAGCGCAAAAGGCACTGAGCCTAGAGTTGCCCATCTCAAATACGAAGGCGTTAAATTTGTCCTTAGACGCAAGCGCGTAGCCGACCTCATTGACGCTCAAATTTAAAAATGCAAATCGGTGATAGATCGCGGCAAACAGCCCATCCACCGCCTCTTTAAAGTCGCTTTTATAGGCGATATTTTCAAGCACTAGAGTTGATTTGTAGCCCACCGCTAGGGCTCTATCAGCTGGGGTCGCGCCGCTAAATTTGGCCCGTCCGGCCGTCTCGTCGTGCCCCATGTATTCGTTTTGGGCGCTGTATTCGGCGTGATTTTTTGCAGCCTGGCTTAAAATTTGATTTGGTTTTAGACCGGAGAGTCCGGAGCCTCGGCGATATTCGTTTAGATACGCGACCGCGTCTGAATCGGGAACAAAAGAAAACTCGGGCTGCTTGGCGGACTTTAGCGCGGAGTCTTTACCCTGCCCGCCCAAGATATCGCAACCAGCAAGAAAAAAGGCGCAGGCTAAAAGGCTAAATTTAAGCCCGCGTTTCACAGAGTAAAATTTCAATCCCGCGCCCTTTAAATTTAAGCCTTAGGTCCCGCTTTTGCGTACTCCACGCCCTCTTTTACGTCCTCGTAGCGTTTGAAGTTTGCCTCAAACATACCCGCTAGTTTATCGCGAGTCGCGACGTATTCGCTCTTGTTTTCCCATGTGTTGATCGGATTTAGCAGCTTCGTTTCGACGCCTGCTAGCTCTTTTGGGATCGCTAGGTTAAATTTTTCAAAATTTTCAAATTCGCACTTTTTGATGCTACCGTCAAGGATCGCGTTTATGCACGCGCGCGTAGCCTTGATGCTCATTCGCTTGCCCACGCCGTACGCGCCGCCGCTCCAGCCCGTGTTTACGAGATAGACGCTGACATTATGCTTATCGATCTTTTCGCCTAGCAGCTTAGCGTAAACGGTTGGGTGTAGCGGCATAAACGGCTCACCAAAGCACGCGCTAAAGGTCGCTACAGGCTCTGTGATACCGCGCTCGGTGCCCGCGACTTTCGCCGTGTAGCCGCTTAGGAAATAATACATCGCCTGCTCTTTGGTTAGTTTTGCGACCGGAGGCAAAACGCCGAACGCGTCGGCGGTTAGGAATATGATGTTTTTCGGATGGCCGCCAGCAGAGCTTGGCTCGTAGTTGTCGATATGATAGATCGGGTAGCTAACGCGGGTGTTTTCGGTCTTGCTGCCATCTTTGTAGTCTACTACGCCCGCCTCATCCGCGACCACGTTTTCAAGCAGCGCGTCGCGTTTGATAGCGGCGTAAATTTCAGGCTCGCTGCTCGGGTCTAAATTTATGCACTTCGCGTAGCAGCCGCCCTCGAAGTTAAATATCCCTTCATCGTCCCAGCCGTGCTCATCATCGCCGATTAGCTTGCGGTTTGGATCGGTCGATAGCGTCGTTTTGCCCGTACCGCTTAGACCGAAAAATAGCGCCGTGTCGCCCTCTTTGCCCACGTTTGCCGAGCAGTGCATGCTCAGCTTGCCCTCAAGCGGTAACCAGTAGTTCATCATGGAAAAAATTCCCTTTTTCATCTCGCCGCCGTACCACGTACCGCCGATGACCGCGACGTTTTCCTCGACATTAAAGATAACGAAAACATCGGAGTTTAGCCCCTGCTCTTTGCACTCTTCGTTTTTGCATTTGCACGCGTTATAAACGACGAAATCCGGGCTAAATTTAGCTAGCTCGGCCTCGTTTGGACGGATGAACATATTTTTTACAAAATGCGCTTGCCAAGCGACTTCGGTCACGAAACGAACCGATTTTTTGCTCTTTTCGCTCGCGCCGCAAAATGCGTCTTGGATAAAGATTTCCTTGCCGCTTAGCTGAGCTTTTGCTTTGGCTAAAAGCTTGTCAAAAAGCTCTTTTGAGATGGGCTGATTTACCTTGCCCCAAGCGATGTATTTTTGGCTCGGATCTTGTTTTACGAAGTACTTATCCTTTGGGCTGCGACCCGTAAAGATGCCTGTATCGACCATAAAGGTGCCGTTGCTTGACACGCGTCCCTCACCCATCGCCTTTTCAAGCTCGAAAAGCTCATCGTAGCTTAAATTGTGGTTGATTTTTTTGATGCCCTTAAGACCTAATTTTTCTATTTCGTTTACCATTTTTCTTCCTTTTTTGGATTAAATTTTCGCTAAAATTTGACCGTTTGCTACGGTTTGCCCTTGCTGTACCTCTATAGACGTCACGAGTCCGTCTTTTGGAGCGTTTACGTCTATTTCCATCTTCATGGCCTCTAGCACGAACATCCTTTGTCCCTTTTTCACGCTATCGCCCACTGCGACTAGGATTTTAAACACGTTTCCCGGAAGTGTGCTTTTTACCGGCTCGCCGCTGCCGCCGGTCGTTTTAGCCGGAGAGAGCTCCGGAGGCGGCATATGCGCTACGCTTGCGGGTTTTACGCTTTTTATCTCGGCTTTGCCCTCAGCGTCCGAGACCTCGACGTCAAATTTCTTGCCGTTTACGGTGACGCTGTATTTTTCGTTTATCGGGGTTTTTGCGCGAGGGGTCGGCGCGCTCGTTTCGCACGCATTTGTCGATTTTTTGCGGATATTTACCTTGCCTTCGCCTTTTAAAAACGCGATGCCTTTTTCCTTGCACGCCGCAGCGATAAAGATATTTTCCTCGCTAGGCTCGATACCCTCTTTTTTAAGCAGCTCGCGCGTAAATTTAAGCGACTTGCTCTCGTCTTTGTCCGCGATATCCATGGCGTGCTCTTTGGTCGGTTTTAAGCCTAGCTGCTCGCTAGCTAGCTTAACTACGCTCTTATCGGGCTCTACGGGCGTCTTGCCGAAGTAGCCAAGCACCATTTTACCGTAGCCTTCGGCGATCTTTTTCCATGGACCGAACATCACGTTATTAAACGCCTGCTGGAAATAAAACTGACTCACAGGCGTCACGCTCGTGCCGTAGCCGCCCTTTTGCACGACTTCGCGCATAGCAAGGATAACTTCTGGGAATTTATCCAAGATATTATTATCGCGCATCATCTGGGTATTTGCCGTTAGCGCGCCGCCGGGCATCGGGCTAAACGGGATGAGCGGGCTAACCTGCACGGCCTCAGGCGGCAGGAAATAATCTTTCAAGCACTCATTTAGCACGCTTTCGTATTTTAGAATTTTCTCCACGTCAAGTCCGCCCAGATCGTAGTTTTTGCCCTTAACGGCATGTAGCATCGTTAGGATATCTGGCTGGCTAGTGCCGCCGCTAACCGGGCTTGCGGCTAGATCGATGCCGTCTGCGCCCGCTTCTAAAGCGGCCATATAGCACGCGACGCTAACGCCTGCGGTTTCGTGAGTATGGAGTCTGATGTGAGTGTTTTGCGGGAGGAGTTTGCGAGCCATTTTGATGGTCTCATATACTTTTTGCGGGCTAGAGGTGCCGCTGGCGTCTTTGAAACAAACGCTGTGATACGGGATGCCAGCGTCTAAAATTTCGCGCAAAATCCGCTCGTAAAACGCCACATCGTGCGCGCCCGAACAGCCTGCTGGCAGATCCATCATCGTGACAACCGCTTCGTGCTTTAGCCCGTGATGAGCGATACGCTCGCCTGAAAATTTTAAATTTTCTACGTCATTTAGCGCATCGAAGTTTCGTATCGTGGTCGTGCCGTGCTTTTTAAAGAGCTTCGCATGTAGATCAACTAGCTCGCGGCTGCCTGTGTCTAGCGTCACGGTATTTACGCCGCGGCTTAGAGTTTGCAGGTTTGCCTCGGGCCCGACGGTTTCGCGAAATTTATCCATCATCGCAAACGCGTCTTCGTTTAGATAAAAATAAAGGCTCTGAAACCGTGCCCCGCCGCCGAACTCAAAGTGCGTTATACCGGCCTCTTTAGCCGCGCTAACCGCGGGCAAAAAATCAGCCATCGCCACGCGCGCGCCGAAAACCGACTGAAAGCCGTCTCTAAAGGTAGTATCCATAACGTCTATAAATTTTTTCGCCATTTTGCCGCCTTATAAAATTTCAAAATCGTGCTAATTTTACCTAGTTTTAGATTAAGTGGATATAATAAATCAAAGCATTATCACAAAAATGTTTAGCAAGGGGAGCAAATGCAAGAGCGCACGCTAGAAGAGCTTTATAAAAAGCTAAAAGAATTTGATAGGCTGATGGATAAAGAGGAGTATCTACTTGACGAGATAAGAGACGCCGTAGAGGCGCAGGATTTGGCGTTTGCCGCGCAAATTTGCGACTTTGTGCTAAACGAGGAATTTGAAAAATTCGGCGCATTTTTAAGAACCAGAGCGCTAATGTGGCTCACGGGCTACATCGCGCAAAATTTAAAAGAAAGCGAATACCCGAATTTTAACGACTTTACGGACTGCCTGTGGAAATTTAAATGGATCGTCTCGGGCATCGCCAAAAGCTCCATGATAGAAAAAGAGCTCATAGACAAGGTAAACGAAGCGATGGCGTTTTACTACGAGCGCATGGAGCTCTCGCTGGCAGCCTACTACAAGGCCTTGATGAATCAAAACATCGATATGGGCGACGCTAGGGAGGCGAAGGCAAACTATGAGCTGTGGAAAAAGCTCGCCAAGGACGATATGGGTGATTGCGAGGCGTGCGAAGCAAGCGATGAGATCGCGTATTTAAATTTTGCCGGCGAGCATGAGGCCGCGCTTGAGCTTGCCGCGCCGGTACTCTCAGGCGAGCTAACCTGTGCCGAAGTGCCTCACACGACCTACGCGCCGATACTTTTTAGCATGATAAAAACGGGCAAGATAGAAGAGGTAAAAGCCCTTTTGCCAAAGGCCGCGGCGACGATCGAGTCAAATCCTCGCGTCATAAACGAGATCGCCCCGCTAATCGAGATCGCCGTTAGGCTGGATGAGCGCGAGGCGGCGCTAAATTTGGCGCGCAAGCACTCCGCGGCGATCTTAGATGGCAACGACGATCTAAACGACCTGCGATTTTTCATCGCAGTTAGCGCGTTTGGCGACGAGAACGACTATAAAACGGCTTTACGGCTAGCGGGCGAATTTGACGCTAGAAACGGCAATACCTATTACTCGGACTACCTGAACGAATTTTATGCCGAGTTTGGTTTTTAGCTTTTTGCGGGTTAAATTTTACGTATAAATTCGGCAAATTTGACCGATATAAACTTAGCAAATTTTACTCGCCAAGACCAGCACCTTTAAGGTACTAAATTTGGTTTAGTTAAAATTTGGCATTGCGAGCTTGGTTTCCTTGAGTAAAAAAACAACCATTTTGAGGTTGTTTTTTACTTTATATAAAGGGGGTGGGGGCTTAAATTGCGCTCTGCTTTGCAGTTGCGAGGTAAAGCCGAAGCAAAAGAGCTCCTTAGCAATTTATCTATTTTCTTTTCTTTGGGGGAGGAAGGGGTTTCTACTTACGGTCTGCTTGCAGCTACGAGCGAAGCAAAGTAGAGCGTCGCCTTCCTTTGCGTCATGCTACGCACTCGCAACTGCAAAGCAGACCCTCTCCCATGCCCTCTCCAACCCCACTGCACGTTATAAGTTGCTGCACTGCGTGTAGGTTTGAATTTGACGCTTACGCGCCGCAAATTTAAATTTACATTTTCGCGGTGCGGGTCTCGGCGAGTAAAATTTGACTTCAAATTTGAGCGTAAAGCGATAAGGCGAAGTATCTTGCGATGAATTTAAATGTTGCGACGAAATTTCCGACCGAAGATAGAACACATAGTTCATCGAGGAAGGAAATTTCTAGCTCATTTAAAGGCGCGCAAGAGACGAGCCGCGACAAGAAATTTACTCGCTAGGCTTAGTTAACTCATATGAGAAATTTACTTCCTTGCTCTCATTTGGCTTAAGCGCAAATTTCCACGTTACCTTGCCGTCTTTGCCTATCTCGTTTTCTTTCGGATCGTTTTTCACACTTACGCTTACGCTCTCATGCGTACTGACTGGCGCTTGCTCCTCTAAAACCACGTCCCACGCGAGTTTCGAGCCGTTTTTTACGCTATACTTATACCCGCGCGAGATCTTGTTTTTTGAGCCGAAAAACGACTCTTTCGTATATTCGCCGTTGGCTTCTTTTTTCACGCTAACAAGCTCGTTTTTGCCGAAAAACTCCTTCGCCTCCTCGCCGGCGGCGTAGCCTACGTACCTTTTGCCGATATTTATACCGTCAATCTTAAACTCGCTTTGCGCGCCCTCTATGCTTCGCTCGGGCTTAAACGCGGCTCTAACGAACGCGCCCGCGCTGCCGTAGCCGTCGATCACGAGGTCAAATTTAGCATCCAGGCTCTGCTTGTCGTAGGCAAAGTCCGCCGTTTCGTCCGCTTTTAGGCTCACGCCCTCGATGCGCCATGCGTTTGCGAGCGCGTTTTGCTCGTTGATCGACTGCATGTCTTTGACACTACTTTTCTTCGCAGGCGCCCTAGCCACGGCCATATCTGCGCTCGCCTCCATCATCGGCGCGGCTGCTAGCGGCATCATATTTCGCGGTTTTGGCTTGCCCTCATAGCGCGGATAAAACGGCGCTGGCGTCAAATTTGACGAGTAGTAAAACGGATAAAGCGCGATCGTAAGGGAGTTTAGATCGATGCCCAAAGGATTTGTCACGGTCAAATTTTGCGAGATTTCGACCTTGCCTTTGGCGACGTCGGCATGGATTTTATTTTTTAAATTTACGCTAACGCCCACGGGATAGGAGATCTTGACCTGTTTTGGGTCGCATTCGAATTTCAAATCAAGCTTTTGAAAATTTTTAACCTCGGTCGCACCCATTTTCTTTTTCAGCTCATCGATTTGCTTTTTGGTTTGCGAAATTTGAGCTAGATTTTTTAGCACGGCTTCGTAAAATTTATCACCGTCGGCGTCCAAATTTGCGACGCTTTGCTCTTTAAATGCCGGGAAGTTATTTAAAAAAGCGTTTTTGGAGTTTAGCGCGTTTAGTTTATCGTTTAGCTCCCCAAGCTCTTTTTCGTTTTGCTTAAATTTAGCGTAGGCCTCGTTTTCTGCGGGCTTTGCTTCGTTTAAATTTAGACTCACGAGCTCGCACGACGCGGCCACGTCGATATCCTCAAGCTCGACGAAATCGGGCAAATTGAGGCTAAATTCGCTTTTTTGGTTGCTAAAGTTTTGATGGATAAATGAGGCGTTCTTGTAGATTTCTATCAGGTTGCTTTCGGCGCTCGCGATCAGGGCAAACGCCGAAACTAAGGCTATCTCTCTCATTTTCTCTCCTTTGAGTGAATTTAAGAGATTATAGCCTTACAAAGATAAATTTTAGCCTAGCAAGATAATCGTAAAGATGATCAGAACTAAAATTTGTATCGCGATAAAGGGCACCACGCCGCGGTAGATGTCGGAGGTCTTGACCTCTGCCGGCGCCACGCCTTTTAGATAAAAGAGGCTAAAACCAAATGGCGGCGTGAGGAACGAAGTCTGTAAATTCATCGCGATAACGATAGCGAAATATAGCGGATTTATGCCTAAATTTACGGCTATCGGCGCTAAGATCGGCAGCACGATGTAAGAAATCTCGACGAAATCTATAAAAAATCCTAGCGCAAAAATCGTAATCATCGCTAAGATAATAAAGCCCCATTTTTCTCCCGGCAAACTAGACATCACTTCCTCAACGATCTCGTCGCCGCCGGTGTAGCTAAACACCATCGAAAATGCTGTCGCGCCGATAAGGATAGTAAAGACGACGGCCGTAGTTTTGACGCTCTCTTCGAGCGCTTCTTTTAGCATTTTAAACGAAAAAGTCCTGTAAAAAAGCGAAAGCACGATCGCGCCCACGCAGCCAAACGCCGAGCTCTCCGTCGGCGTAGCGATGCCTTCAAATATCGAACCAAGCACCAGCACGACGAGCACCAACGGCGGCAAAATCGCAAGTATAGCGTTTAAAATTTGCTTTGACTTAGGCACGTCGCTTTCTACGATGACAGGAGGCGCGTAGTCCTTTTTGACGTAAGAGACGATGAGGATATAGGCTATATATGCGCCAACAAGCGCAAGACCGGGATATATCGCCTCGCGGAAAAGATCGCCGACTGGCACCGTAAAGACGTCGCCTAGGATAATCAAAACGATCGAAGGCGGGATGATCTGTCCAAGCGTGCCCGAAGCGCAGATAGTGCCGCAGCCTAAAGCTTTGTTGTAGTTGTACTTTAGCATCACTGGCAAGCTCATAACGCCCATAGCTACGACGCTGGCTCCGACTACGCCCGTAGATGCGGCAAGCAGCGCGCCCACTAGCACGGTGCTGATCGCCACGCCTCCGCGAATCTCGCCGAATAAAAACGCCATAGACTCGAGCAATCTCTCGGCTAGCTTGGTCTTTTGTAAAATAATACCCATAAAAACGAAAAGCGGCACGGCGATGAGGATTTTATTTTCCATTATCGAGTAGATGCGGTAAGGCATAAAGTTAAAGGTCTCTTTGAATATCTCAAGCCCGCCCATAAAGCCGTTACCGTCGCCAAAGCTCTCGACCATACCACCGATGAGTCCGAAAATGACGGCTATCGCGCCAAATGTAAATGCGACGCTAAAGCCGATAGCAAGCATAAAAAGCGCGGCTAAAAACATTACTATGCCGGTCATTTTCCCTCTCCTTGTTGCGCGGTTTTGCTTAAATTTGCGTCAAATTTGCCCGCCTCGCTTAAATTTGAGCGAGCGTCCAGATAGACGTTTAGCCACTTTATAAAGTAGCCGACGCTAAAAAATATAAGCAGCCAAAAGCTAAACGGTATAAAAGCCTTGATAACCCAGCGATACGGCAAACCGCCAGGATCCGCGCTACCCTCGCCGCTCTCGTACGCCTCTATGACATAGTCCCAGCTCAGCCACGCGACTAAAAGCGCAAGCGGCAGGATAAAAAGGATGACGCCCGCCATATTTATGAGCGCCCTTTTCTTTACGCTCATCTTTTCGTAAAATATATCCACGCGCACGTGCGTATCGTCTTTTAGCGCGTAGCTCATGCCAAGCAAGATGATGACGCTAAAAAAGTGCCACTCGAGCTCTTGGAGGCCGACGTTGCCGTATTTGAAAAAATATCTCGCCGTGACGTTAAAAAAAACGTCCGCGATCATC
This sequence comes from Campylobacter showae, assembly GCF_900573985.1. NCBI lineage: Bacteria > Pseudomonadati > Campylobacterota > Epsilonproteobacteria > Campylobacterales > Campylobacteraceae > Campylobacter > Campylobacter showae. The sequence continues at coordinate 1,961,492 of NZ_UWOK01000001.1, forward strand.
AAAAACATCACAAAGATACAGACGTAGCCCACGATGTTGCCGAATTTATCGAAAAACCTCTCTACTTTTTTTAAATTTCGTTCCATTTAACTCCCCAAAATTTGTCTTATCATTATCGCCAAAATGCAAATCGGCGCAACGAATCGCAGTAAAAAATACCAAATTTCAAAAACCGCCCTACCCATATACGGTAAAAATAGCTCCTCTAGGCTACCTCTTTTCATCGCGTAGCCGACAAATACCGCTATCACGATACCGCCAAGCGGAAGCATGATATTTGAGCTAAGATAGTCTAAAACATCAAAAAATCCCTTGCCGAAAAACGTTAGAGCGTCTTTAAATTCGGTAATATTTGAAAGCGCGCAAAGCGTGCCCAGGCAATAAACGCAAACGCCAACGATCGCGATAGCGCCCAGGCGAGGGATCTTAAACTCGTTTATGAGATAAAAAACGAGCGGCTCGACCATCGAGATAGCCGACGTAAGCCCCGCAAAAATAAGCGCTGTAAAAAACGTAAAGCTTAAGACGTTTCCCATCGCTCCTAGCTTAGCAAACAGCGTAGGCAACGATATAAACGCAAGCCCCACGCCCTGGCTAGGCTGCTCACCGTACTCAAAAACAAAGGTAAAAACGATGAGCCCGATGACGACGCTAACGATGATGTTTAGCGCGACGACGTAGAGCGAAGAGGTGAAAAGATTGGTCTTGTCATCTAGACTTACCGAATACGTCGCGATCGCGCCGATACCGACGCACATCGTAAAAAACGCTAGGCCAAGAGCTACAAACACCGCCTCGCTCGTGATCTTAGAAAAATCAGGCACCAGCAAAAACTCCGCCGCCTGCGAAAATCCGCCCATTTGCATCGAGTAAATCAGCATAAAAATAAGCAGTAAAAAAAGCGTCGGCAAAAGCCATAAATTTATGCGCTCGATGCCGCCTTTTATGCCCTTTGAAAGGATGAAAAAATAGGCCGCGAACGCGATGCTAAAGTATAAAATTTGACTCGAGATGTCAGAGCTTATAAATTTGCCGAAATTTTCGCCCGAAACCGCGATACTTTGCGGAAGCTCGCCCAGCGACAAGACCGAATACCTAATAACCCAGCCAATGATAACCGTATAAAACGACGCGACCAAAACGCCCGTTATCATTATGATGCCCGCATACCCCCAAAATTTGCCGTTTTTAGGAGCTAGCGAGCGAAAGGCGTTAACGGGATCGACGTTTGAAATTTTACCCATCGCCATCTCGGCAAAAAATATGCTAAGCCCGACCGCAACGGCAAAAACTAGGTACAAAAGCACGAAAGCCGAGCCGCCGTTTGCGCCGACCATATATGGAAATTTCCACGCATTGCCAAGTCCGATCGCGGCACCCACGATGGATAATATAAATCCGATTTTAGAAAATTTATCGCTTGCCACGCTTAGCCCCTTAGCGCATTTATCGTGATGATGACGATACTGATGGGAGCTACGAATCTAATCATAAAATACCAAATTTCAAAAACCGCCCTGCTCATATACGGCCCAAAAAGTATATAAAGTGCGTCTTTTTTGATCACAAAGCCGACGAAAATCGACACCGCGATGCCGCCTATTGGCATGATGATATTTGAGCTAAGAAAATCAAGGCAGTCAAAAAAGCTCTTGCCGAAAAATACCAAATTTTCTTTTATGCCATCTATGCTTGAAAGTATGCACAAAATGCCCATGCAGTAGATGAAAGCGCCGATTAGCGCGAGGGCTTTTTTACGAGAAAAACCAAATTCGCGGATAAGATAGTGCGTAAACGGCTCTAGCATCGAGATGGCCGAGGTAATGCCAGCAAAAAGCAGAGCCGAGAAAAACGCGAACGCCAGCACGTGTCCGAGCGTACCCAGCTTCGCAAACAGCGTAGGCAGCGAGATAAACACGAGTCCCACGCCCTGACTAGGCGTCGCGCCAAACTCAAACACGAAGGTAAAGATAACAAGCCCCATCAAAATGCCCATCACGACGTTTATCACGACGATGATGATCGAGGAGCTAACGAGATTCGTATTATCGGGCAGCGACGCAGAGTAAACGATGATAACGCCAACGCCAAGAGAAAGCGTAAAAAACGCGAGTCCAAGCGCGGTTAAAATGCTACTCACGCCTAGTTTTGAAAAATCGGGAACCAGCAAAAATTTAGCCGACTGCACGAAGCCGTCCATCGTAAAAGAGTAGCTAAGCATGATGATAAGTAAAATAAGAAGCGATGGCATCATCCAGATGTTTACGCGCTCGATGCCGCTTTTTATGCCCTTTGAAACGATAAAAATACAAAGAAAAAACACGATCGTGAAGTAAAAAATTTGAGATGCGGCGTCGTTGGCGTAGAAATTTCCGAAAATTTTCTCCGAAGCTTCGACGTCTTTTGGCAGCTCGGTTATTACCATTACTGCGTATTTTAGTATCCATCCGATGATGACCGTGTAAAAAGAGGCGATGATGATCGCGCCTATCATCGTAAAACCTGCAAATTTCCACGTTTCTTTGCGCCTTGGAGCAAGCTTTTTAAAGGCATTTACGGGGTCGGATTCGGAAAGCTTACCGATAGCTATCTCGCCGAAAAATATCGCAAGTCCGATAAAAAACGTCATAAAAAGATACAAAAGCACGAAGGCCGAACCGCCGTTTTGGCCGACTAAATACGGGAATTTCCACGCATTTCCAAGCCCCACCGCAGAGCCCGCGACGGCTAAGATAAAGCCGATTTTTGAAAATTTATCCTGCGCCAAATTTAACCTTAGTATTTAAAATTTCAGAAGCGAGGCTAGCATAAAAAAGCTTTTAAAATTCTAATTTTTAAATAAATTCGTAGAAAAACGAAACATCGCTGAAATTTTTTGTAAATTTGTAGCACTAGCGGCGACAAATTTGACGAATAGAAAATTTATGAAAATTTTCTCGGTTTTAAGTAACTCAAAGCTAAATTTTTATAAAATGCGCTCTCAAAGCTTCAAAGTAGGGGTCTGATCCGAAATAGCTTAAATTTACAAGGAGACTTTATGAAAAAAGTTGTTTTCTTAATGATGGCTCTTGCTAGCTTCGCGTTTGCGGGCGACGGCGAGATGTTAAGATCTTACTCTGTTCTTGCGGCAGCAGTCGGTCTAGGCCTAGCGGCTCTTGGCGGCGCTATCGGTATGGGAAATACTGCTTCTGCGACAATTTCAGGCACGGCTAGAAACCCGGGCGTGGGCAGCAAGCTAACTACGACGATGTTCGTTGCTCTTGCGATGATCGAAGCGCAAGTTATCTACGCGCTAGTTATCGCGCTAATCGTTCTTTACGCAAACCCAATGTTTTAATATCGGGCGGGTTCGTCCCGCTCTTTTGTTGTTTTAATCCACGTGCGACCTTGGTGGAACGGTAGACACGCTACTTTGAGGTGGTAGTGCCGAAGGGTGTGCGAGTTCAAATCTCGCAGGTCGCACCATTTAGACAAATTCTCCCAAAAACATCCCAATATCCGGCTTTTGCAAAATAGGCGTCAAAGCAAAGTAATCCGAAATTTATCGAATTGCTTTCCTAAAACTTCCTTGATGACTTCCTATCTCGGTTAGGAAGTATTTTTTTAGAAAACTCGCGCTACCCGTCTGAAATCTTATAATTAAGAGAAAAAGGACGCGCATGCGATTTACCTCACAACTTGACAAACTTACGGATTTTGTCGGCTTTAAAGCTCACCCTGACGAAACTATTTCGTCGTATACTCTCCCTATTGGCAAAAAAGAAAGCCGTCAAAAGCTCGACGAATGCGGACTTTGGCTCAAAATCCTAAAAACGACTGCCCGCAAGAGTAAAAAAGTCAAGCTCAAGAAGGACTACTACTACGGCGAACAGGGCAAGCTCGTTAAGTTTTTAGGCTCCGCGAAAGATATCAGCTACAAAACCGCGCTAAAAATGGCTAAAGAGTTGAACGCAGGGGCTACGCCTAACGGAAAGGCTTTTGCTACTCTGGCTACGGTTTTTGACTCATATCTTAGTTTCGGCTCTAAGCGCTGGGCGCCGCAAACGATGGCAAAAAAACTCAAAATCTATAAAAAATTCGCCCCTATAAAAGACAAAGATATAAGCCGTATAAAAGCCGATTCGATATTTGCTATCGCGGACGAGCTTTATCATGCTGAAAAGTTTGCTGCTTTGAAGGACTTTCTCATCGAAGCGAAAATGGTTTTTAGCTATGCAAAAAACCGCCAAAAAATCAACAAAAACCCTTTAGCCGACGTTGATTTTTCTAAAATCTACGTCATGCCCGAGAGTGACGGCTTCGGGTATGTCGAAACCGACAATGATTTACGCTCGTTAATCGCCTATTGCTGCGATTATGCGGGGTCGCACGATGTTCGCAACGCCCTCGTCCTCGGCCTCTGCACGGCGTTACGGGCGGCAAATGTTCGCTTTTTATCTCGGGAAAACCTAGTGCGTGACGAAAACGGCTATTATTTCGCCTTTACCAAAGACGAGATGAAAGTTAAGCGCAACGGCGATATGTATCTCGGCCTTCCGCTTGAGCTTGGCGAGTGGCTAGATTCTATGGACGTCGGCACGTATTTTTTTATGGGTCGAAGCGGGGAAAAGGCACTCTCCGATGCGATATTATCAAAGGCTCTAAAAGACTATGAGCCTGAAAATCCAAAGGGTCGTATCGTATTTCACTCGTTCCGCAGTATTCTCTCGACCTTCGCTCACGAAGTAGACGAAGGCGACGTTAGCGACTATGATATGTCTCGGACTTTGTCACATGCAATAAAAGGTGTAGAGAAACGCTACAACAAATCCAAAGCAATCGCGACTACGCGTCGGGTTTTGACTTGGTGGTTTAATTATCTAAAAGATAGGGGATTGAAATTATGAGAAACAAAAGAGGCGGGCAAAGAGAATTAGCTCTTTGCCATAAGAACAAGCAAATTATATTCAATGTTTCTTTATTTTTCAATAATTTATCTCGGGAAGTGGGCGTAAATGAATAATTTTCACTCTGATCTCGATAAATTTAATCCTCGCGAGCTTCATTTAAGGCAAAAGTTGTTAAGCAAAGAGATAAAACAGCCTCTTGATTCTCGTGCTTTGGAAATTTCGACCTTCGATATCTCTGCTGATTTCCTTTCCCTCGGCTTTTCTTGCATAGGGCTTACTCTGACGGCAGACAATACCGGTGTTTGGAAAAACGGCACGCCTGGTCGTAAAAATAATAAAGAGCTTGCCGAAGCCCTAAAAAAAGAGCTCTATTCGCTTGTTAAAAAAACTCTCTCGGCTATCCCTCTTTGGGTAGCATGGGTCTATGAGAGGCACCGAAACGGCTCTCCCCATATTCACGCTATGTTGTTTTGTCCTGTGCGCGATCTTGCTCACGTGATAGCCCTCTGCAAGCGGTTATACGATTCTAAATCCGTACAAGTGAACACGCTAAGCCCGATGTATGTTTTCAAGGATGAAAAATGGCAGTGGGAGTTGGTCGAAAAAGAGACCAATTTTTCTGCTGCTCTTTGCTCTAAACTTTTAGCCCGAACTACCGCTGAAATCGATCCTATTAAGGACAAGCTCGTCCGCCGAAACGTGGCGAGGGTGAAAGATGTTCAAGATACAAAAGAGCTTCACAGCGTTTGCAACGCAAAATTAAGGCGAAAATATCCTAACGCCGAGCTAGCTTTGGGGAATCTATTTTTCGAGTTGTGGCGATACTGGAAGTATGCCCATTGCCGCTCAAAACGAGAAAGGGTCGCCGAGGATGTGAACCGATACGATCGACTTATTCTTGGTATAAAGGACGAAAACGAAAACGAACCCTACGACTCTGAACCTTTCCCCGTAAGTAAATTTGTTATCACTCAACCAAATTTAGGCTGCTTTGGTCGTGACCCGCATTGCAAATTAAAAACCAAAGTCGATGACGATCTCGTGCAACTCGACGTAACTCTTTGGTGCTGCGATAATATCGAACGTTATCATATTAATTTAAAAAACGTCTATCTTACCGAAACGCGGATTAAAAACCTGAAACTTTGGGGCAAGCGATGTAGAAACAAAAACGATTTAGTAGTGCTTTGCCGTACGCTTTTTTCGGGAAAGAAAATATGCGGTCGCGACCCTCTGCGAATGTTGGATTTTGCTCCAAAGGACTTGTCCGAATACGATCGTGAACTCGTAGAAAATCGCTACAATATTCGCTCTTGGCTCGCTTTTGTTTCCCCGCTTATTCGCGCTCAAAAACAAGACGACGCTTCCGATTTTGATGCTATCGCTTTCCTTGCTACTTGTGGGCTCGATGAATTCTTTCGACCTATCCCCGAACCTGCTCCGCCCGAGTTTTGTAGTGTGTAGCGATTTTTAACTACTTTTGATCTATCATGTTTTTATATCTAAAATTAAGCAAAAGGAGGCCTTAAATGGCAAACGATTTTCTCGCAAATGTTGCTCAACCGCAGAGCCAAAAACCTGTTCAACCTCAAGACCAAAAAGCGACTCAAGTCGCGCTAAAACATGCTGAGGTTACGGATAAAAAAGAGCTAAGTCCTCGAGGGAAGCTCGTTAAAGAACTAAATGCTCTTGTTCTGAAAATAAAAGGCATTGACAAACGCGAGGCTAAGGCGAAAAACGCCTTGGAGAACGCCAAAAAAGCTGTGGCGAAAATCGAAGAGGAACGCGCTGAAGTTGAGGCGCTTGCTAAAAAGTTCGAGCTTGCGAACTCTACCACCGCGTAAACCCCCTTGCGGGCGAACTTTCAGCTAAGGCTTTATGCCGTAGCTGATTAGTGAGCTCACTAATCGCATAAAGCGACGCTCGTTTTTTTAGGGGTGCAAGACCCCTAAAAAATATAAATGCAATGATACCATATTAAGGAAAATCTATGGACAATAATGCTAAATCTTGTTTTCGGATCGACCCTATGAAATCGGAGTTTGCATATTGGCACGATTTTAGACAGGGCTTTCAAGCCTCAAACGTTCAAGGCGAAAGGACAAAGGATAATGAATATTCTTGCACCTTTGCGGAAGCTCGGGCTAGGGCTAAGCAAATGAAAGACGAAGCTGACGCTGCCTATCGAGCGCGAACGGGGAGAGCGCCTAGCTACAATGCCGAATCTATCTATTGGGAAGCTACGGTGAATTTGCGTGATTTTCACACTCGCGAGGATGTCGAAAAGGTAGTTAAAATTTTAGAAAAAAGGCTCGGCTATCGAACCGTTTTTTGGACTCGGCATCGTGATGAGGGTCATCTAGCCACCGACGATGAGATGGATGAGTTAGGGCTCTCGTCTGGCGACCAAAGGCCTTTTATCAACAACGATCATTTTCATGTCGGTATGTTTTCGCTGGACGAGAATGGAAATTCGCTACATCGGCGAAACTTTGGAAAACCCAACCTTGTTAGCCAAATTCAAACGGAAATTGCTCAAGCTCTCGGAATGGAGCGGGGTATAAGCAAGAAAATAACGAACCGGACTCACTTAACCCCTCGACAATATCGGCAAGCAATGAGCTTGCAGGAGCCTTTGCAAGTCAAACTTGAAGCCGTAAAAAATGAGCTCAAAGGCGCCAAAAAGCAAATAAAAGAGCTAGAGGAACAACTCAAGACCGCGAACAAGCAAGCCCGCGCTGACTTGCAGGCACAAGGGGGTAAGCGCGAGGATTATTCTGTGCTTGAAGCCGAAAACAAGCGACTTAAAGACGAGCTTGCTGAACTTAAAAAAGCGCCTGATATCAGTAACATTGAGGATTTTAAAAAATCTTTCGAGGATAAGATTAGGGAGCTTATGAAACACTCAAAGATTAAAGAAATTGCCGAACAGACTTTAAACAATGAGGCAATCTTAAAACCTGTAACCTTTGGCGGTTATTCTAAGGAAAGCGTATCTGCTTATGTTTTGGGATCCGTAGCTCGCTATAATGCCGCGAATAAAACTCTAGAAAAAGCACAGACGTTCATACATGAACTTGCCGTTAAAAAAGAAATTAGCACGAAGGCGCAATTAGCGGCTCTACGCGAAAATAAAACCTTGGGCGGTTTTCTTGGGGCTACTGCTAGCAAAATGGATGTCGATGTCTCTGTGTTAAAACGGGAAAAAATGGGGCTAGTCGATACGGTCGATCAGCTACAAAAACAAAATAAAGCCCTTCAAAAGACGCTAAAAGCTGCTACTGACCTTGTTAAACAAAAAGATATCGAAATCGAGGCTTTTAAAAAATCGGATCAAGAGGGTTTTGGTGTTGCCGCTAACGATCACTTTTACCTCGGTCAAGCTACGCTATTGTCTGAATTGATTAATAGTAAAAAGCTCTGTATTGAGCCAAAAGGTCACTCTCTCTTGCTTGGGCTTGATAGTATTATTTCAGGAGAGTATCCTCCTGCCAACTTCGAGGGTATTAAAAGTGGTTTATTGAGCTACATCCCCGCTATTCATGCTCCAAAAAACGATCTTGATTTCAAATAAAAAAATCTCTTTGCCCCTCGATAAATAGGGGCTTTGCTCGCCTTTTTTGTCGTTTCTTAATAGTAATAATATAAATTTAGGCAAAAACCAAAAATCTATAAAAGCGTCCAATTAAAAAACAACTTCAAGGCAAAAGCAGAGCAATACAAAAGGCACGGTGGCGGCTGTTTTTTGTTTTTGTCTAGCTTCGCGATGGATGCGAACGGCTTCGGGTTTAGTCAAGGGCGGACTTTTACGTGGCAAGCAAAGCGAGCCCGTAAAATCCGTTTATCTCGACCCTTGACTGCCCGAAACGGCTCGCTACAATTTTAGCGATAAAAGCGAAAATGCAGAGCGTCGGCTCGTTGCTCTGACGCAATATCCCTTTAGGGTGTTGCGGCACAGCTTACGAGACGGGGCACGAGTTTCGAGTGCCAAAGCGCCCGCCCGTGCCGTCTTTTGTTGCTTATGCCATAAAAATTGTATTTATTTACGCTCCTCGGATTTTCTCGCCACTCTCAAAAATCCGTTCCGCTTGACCGAAGTAGTGGGAAATAATGGGTAATTTGACAAGCAGGGAAAAAAATGCTAACATGTCAATCAGAACAGGCGGGCTAAGAGAGAATTAACTATCTGCTTAAGGTTCAATCCTTAAATGGTTTATTTTTGATTTACTATCTAATCAAAAATAGTCCAAATCCTCTTAAGTTTCGAGTTAAACTTTCAAAAAAACGCTACGTTTTCTTTAAAAACCTTAAAAACCTAGGAAGTCGGTTTTTTCACTTCCTATTTTTGCGAAAGCCTCGATTTTTTGGGCTTTTTTCTCTAAATTGCAGACACGCAGGTCGCACCATAATTCTTATTAACTCTCAAGAAAAACTCTTAAAACCATCAATGATCTGCTAGCCTAAAATGTAACCGTGCAAAAATTAAGTCGATATACACAAATGTTCTTACGATTATCATCATATATCAAAGGGCTTAAAAGTCTATTGGATTGTTTTAGTGGTCGCCACAATTCTTTATACGATCAAATTTACAAAGCGGTTTGCAAATTTAAATAACCGCAAAGAATCAAATAAACAATTTAAATTTTAAAAATCGTCAAAAGTAACAGCTCTGTAAGACAAATTTAATCCGCTATAATTTATATCTAAATTTACAATAATAGAAAAACATGAGAAAAGGAAAATCTCAAACTTAATCGGCAAGAGCCTGGAGTCAATTCTAAAATAAAAAAGCGACCGAACTCCTATAAGAAGCCGGTCGCTTAAATTTGTATTGGAGCCAAACGTCAAATTTAAAAATTCGACTCCGAATTTTGTTTTACATAAATACCGGTATCGTCGTATTTTTAAGGAAATATCTCGAAGTGCCGCTCAAAAATATCTCTAAAAAGCCGTTTTCGCCGTATCTGCCCGCCACGATCAGGTCAAATCCGCCCTCTTTAGCGCTTCGCAGCAACGCCTCGCCCGGTACCGAAGTCGTGCTCACGACCTCGTAAGTCGCCTGTATGTCGTGCAGTTTTAGGTACTCTTCTAGTTTTTTTAGATTTTCCTCTGCGCTACCATCGCCAGAATGCGGCATGCAAGTGATACAATGCACTTTTTTAGCTTTTTTTAGCAGCTCGATCGAGCTGCTCACGGCGCGAGAGTTTTGCGTCGAGCCGTTCCAGCTAACTAGGATATTGTCGGCCTTAAAGCTCGTTATGCGCCTTGGTATCGTGATAGCCGTTTTGCCGCTTTTTAGCACCGCCGCCTCAAACGTACCAGTAATCTTACCGTCAAGCGGTACTGCGGCAACTACCATATCGCAAAATTTAGACTCCTGCTCGACCACCACACTTCGTTTACCACTTTTGGTGACAAATTTAGCCGTCGTCTTGCCTTCGATCGGCTCGTCGCTGACCTGCACGTCAAGCTCTTCGCAAAGTTTGTGAAAAATAGTCTCGTTACGCTCGTGTTCGACGCCAAGCTCAGCCTTCGCCGCCTTCAAAAACTCATCGTAAAGAACTCCGCCCCTAAGCGTCATTTTCATATTATAAACGACGCCGGGATCCAGCTGGCAAGCCAAAATCTCGATGTGACTGTTAAAATGCTTAGCGACCAGCAAAGCCCCTCTGATACGCTCTTTTACGTCGTCGCCCGCGCCGATTGGGAAAAATATTTTTTTATACTGCATCGTTTCTCCTTTAAATTTATTGCGCTAGAGAAAGGGAGATTTTGTGCCCTTTTTGCTCGCTGATTTTTACCTTAACTTTATCGCCGGCTTTTAGAGGCGTTTTGATTTTTGAGATATGCAAAAGTCCGTCCACGCCGCCAGGAAGCCCGATAAAGGCGCCAAATTCTACTACACTTTTTACCTCGCCCTCAAATTCGTCTCCGATATTAAACTCAGGCGTCTTGTGAGGCTTGCCGTCTCTGCCGCCTCTTTTACCGCCAAAGCCCTTGCCGCCGTCTTTTGAGACGATTTGGATGATATAGTCTTTTGCTGCATCGACGCTTGATTTTTGCGCGCCGGCGATCTTTACCTCGCCTTTTTCGCGATCTAGATCGATAGCGACGTCAAATTTTTCGATGATCTCTTTTATCGTTTTGCCAGCCTGTCCGATGATGTCAACGATCTTGCCCGGGTCTACGCTAAAAAGCTCTAGTTTAGGGAGTATATCTTCGTTTACAGAGATGTTTTTGTTTGCTTTTTCCATCAAATTTAATATATGCAGCCTGCCCTCGCGCGCCTGCAAAAGCGCCTCTTTTAGCACGTCAAGGCTAATACCGCCTAGCTTTATATCCATCTGAAGCGCGGTTATGCCGTCTTTGCTACCTGCGACCTTAAAGTCCATGTCGCCGTCGTGATCCTCTAGTCCCATGATATCGGTTAGCACGGCGTGTTTTTCGCCCTCAAAAATCAGTCCCATCGCAACGCCCGCGACTAGTTTTGGTGTATCGACGCCCGCAGCCCTCAGTGCCAAAGAACCGCCGCAAACGCTAGCCATCGAGCTTGAGCCGTTACTTTCTAAAATTTCGGACACGAGTCTAATGGTATAAGGCGAATTTGCGTCGATGCTAGGCGCAAGCGCGCGTTTAGCGAGATTGCCGTGGCCCAACTCGCGTCTACCCGGAGCCTTTAACGGGCTGGCCTCGCCGACACTAAAGCCCGGGAAGTTATAGTTAAACATAAATTTATCCGTCACGGCGCCTTTTTCCGTTAGCATATCATACATCTGCGCATCGCCGTCGGTGCCTAAAGTTGCCACCACGAGAGCTTGCGTCTGGCCGCGGGTAAAGAGGCAGCTGCCGTGAGCATTTGGCAGGATATTCGTCTCGATGCTGATCGGGCGGACCTCTTTAAGTCCCCTGCCGTCGGCGCGTATGCCCTCGTTTATGATCTGCTCGCGGACGATTTTTTTCTTAAATTTAGCTAGGACGTTAGAGACGACCTCCTCCCCCCAGCCCTCTTTTTGCGCTACTTCGTCGGTCAAAATTTGTTTAGCGATCTTTGTTAGCTCACTGGCGCGCTCGCTTTTAGCCATCTGATTTATCGCAGCCTTGACGTCGTTTTTATAAAATTCGTTTAGATAAACCGCGACACTCTCGTTTTCAATCTCGGGTTTTAACTCGAGCTGTGCGTCTTCTTTTTTATGCTGGCTAAATGCCTCTTCATAAGCGTTTGAGGCGCGAAGTATTGCTTTGCCAGCTTCTGCGATCGCCTCCACGATGAGATCTTCGCTAAATTCGTTCATGTCCTGCATCGCTATCATGCCGCCGCCTAAATTTGGATCCATCATAGGATCTAGCGCGATAGGCACTATCTCGTCTTTTTCGGTAGCGATACTTCTCATCTCGATCATCAAAAGCTCATCTTTAACGCCTGCTACGTAAAGATCGAGTGCGGAAGTTTTTAGCTCGGAGTTGCTAGGGTTTATCACGAATTTGTTATCTATATATCCCACGCGTACGCCGCAAACAGGCGCATTTACCGGGATGTCACTAAGATAAAGCGCGACTGAAGCAGCGTTTAGAGCGACGACTTGCAGATCAACCTCGGGGTCGCAGGATAGCACCATCACGACGATTTGCGTCGGATAGGCGTAGCCTTTTGGAAAGAGCGGACGAAGCGAACGGTCGATGATACGCGAAGTTAGCGTCTCAAAATCCCCCGGCTTGGTTTCTCTTTTTACGTAGCCGCCGGGAATTCTACCCGCTGCGTACGTTTTTTCGATGTATTGCACTGTTAGCGGTAAAAAATCCTCGGTAACTTGCGTATCCTCGCGAGCGACGGTGGCCAAAACGACGGTATTTTTTACGCGCAAAAGCACCGCGCCGCTAGCTTGCTTGGCGACCTTGTTTATATCGTAAATTTCGACTTGATTATTGACTTCTATTGAATACTGCATGTCCTGATATCTCCTTGTTTTTGTAATGGTATATAAAACGGACTCTCCTCTAATATGGAAAGCACGGTTTCGGGTTTTGGTTCGATTTTGTTTTCGTAGTAAAAATCCACTTCGATAAAATTTGCGATCTTATGCACGGCGTAAATTTCATCCACCAGCGGCGCGATAGCTGCGGCGACGTCGGTAGCGATGAGCGGCGTGGCGTAGGTGACTGATTTTACTCGCTCGCGCATGAGCGTTTTTAGGCAGGTTAGCGCTGTAAGACCCGTCTCGCAGCCCTCATCGACGAGCAGGATATTTCTATCCTTTAGATCGCCGATTAAATTTCCTTTTCTAAATTTATATACGTTTTTTAGGATTTTTTCGTCATATTTGCGATCCGCCTCGCCATAAACGAAATCGTAACTAATACCAAAGCTCTTAATCAGCTCATCGTTTAGCACCACATCATCCTTTTCGCTAACCATCGCGATCTCACACTCTGGGTTATTCGGCGCAAGAATACGTTCGCAAAACAACATCTCATAGCTCAAATTTAGCCCGCGAGCCACGCTATCGACCATGATAACAGAGTCTATAGAGCTACATATTATCAGATATTCGCCTGCAACCAACTCCTTCTTGGGCAAAATTTCGAGCAACTTTTCGGCTGCTTCGAGCTGGTTTTCAAACATAAGATCCCGGTAATCGCTCATCAGCTACCTTGCGTCGTCTGTCCTACCGAAAAGTCGTAATGCACGCCGCCCATCGGATAGAAATTTATAAAGAAGTAAACACCTCTTGATTTTTTGGCGGCCGTTCCGCTGGTAGTCGTAGTCGGTTCAAGCTCCTCTTCGTAGACAAACGTGTAGTTCCAGCACTTTCTGCGGTGAGAGACGCCTAGCTGCCACTGCTTGTTATAGTCGCGCTCAAGGTCATACTGAGTACCGCTAAATAGCCTATAGTTATGCGGAAGCTCGACGTAGCCGTTTAGGTGCAGATAGTTTTGCTTTTCCTGCGCATTTTTTCTTTGCATTGTGTGCCAGAGGCTAGCGCCGAATTTATCATGCGTACAGCTCGCGCCGCTTTGAACTTTTTCAAAGTATTTATTGTCATAAGAGTACTCAAGCCTGTTATAAAAAGACAAATTCGGTAACGGATACCAGCCGATGATGTTTTTCAAATTTGAGCGCTTGTTCTCTTTGGTGTAATAACCCTGCGAAATCGTATGGCGCAAAAATTTTCTTCCGTCTTTGTTAAAGAAATACTGCGTCGCTCTAGCCGAAACCTCGTCTCTAGTGTGCTGAGGATTGATAAAGCTCTGATATTTTCGTCCAAGCATGTCGTAGACGTATACGTTGCCATCGTCTTCGGCTGTCTCATATCTATCTGGCAGGTCACCTTCATTATAAGCTTTAACTACGTAATCCACGCCCAAATTTAAACTATGATAGAAGCTCTCGTAAGCCTTAGCTAAGTCGGTCTGGAGCGAAAATTTATGATAATTTTCTATGTAGTTTGCGCTCCTATCCTCGTCTCCGGTCGGACGGTACATTTTCTTTGCATAGTCCACGTGGGTAGCGTATAAATAGTGATAATACGAGAATTTCAGATAATCGTCCGCTAAAGGTAGGTGAAATGAAACCGGTAGGTTAAATTCGTACTGCGTCGCCTTTACGCCGATTTTTCTCGTGTAGTTGTGCGAGTGGAGATCGACAGAGTAAAGCACATTCGGCAAGATAAAGCTATCGGTAAATTTATGATATTGAAAGCTCGGGTACTCTTGAAGTGTGTCTTTATTTTCGTTCGGACTACCGATCTTTGACGTATCCGTGTAATACCTCGCGTATGCGCCGAAGTAATGCTTGTCGCTGCTTAAGAAATAGTTTAGTTTTGAGGTTACGAGGGGATTGTCGTCGCTGCCCGAGCCTCGTTTTTTCAAATTTATATAGTCGATATCGTTTAGAGCCGTCGCATCGAGCCACAAGCCCTCCTGCAAATCCTCGTTTATCAGATGTTTAACGAGCCTATCGCGCTCATATTTTACGTCAGCGCCCTTATGCGTTTTATTTTTTAACGGGAGTCTTAGCGAGTTTTTCTCGATCTGTCTTTGGCGGTATCCCTCGGTATCTCTAAATGCTCCAAGTGTCACCGAACCCTTAGAATAAGGCGAATCGGCAAATCTAAACGTGCCGTAGATGCCCGTACCGCGTCTAGTGCGAATTTGCGGATCAAACTGCAAGTCCCAGCTGTCGTATTCGGCGATATAGATCGGTTGTTTGTAGTAAAATCCGTCGTTTTTGCCGTAACCAAACTCAGGCGGTAAAAGGCCTGTGCGTCTGCGAGTGTCTGTAGAAAAGCCAAAATACGGCAGATAAAACACAGGGACGTTTCCTACGTAAAACACGGGATTAAAAAGGTGTAAAAATTTACTCTCGCGGTTTAGCTTGCCGCTGCTAAATTTGATCTTCCAGTCCGGATCTTGGACGTTGCAGCTCGATACGACCGCGCCGTTTACCTCATAAAATTTAGACGTACTATTGCTCTCGTCGCTTTGCATCCAGACTTCCATGTCGCGGTTCATCATAAATAGCGTTTCGTAGCTACTATCTTTACTATTTAGGTCGATCTTTGCGTATGAGCAGCGCGAGATTTCGTCCTTGTTTCTTATCAAATTTACGTTACCAAAAAGCTCCAAGATCTCTTTTTGCTGATCGTAAACAGCTCTGTCTGCGCTCATCAAATAATCTTGCGAATACACAAGCACGTTTTTATCTGCGGTAACTATACCCTTATCGCGTTTTACGTCATCAGCCAAAAGCTCAAAATTTTGAGCCGCAAAGCAACTAAAAGCCCCAAACATTAATAACAAAAAATTCTAGTAAACATTTATAACTACCGTTTTCGCGGCCTTATCTTGCCACGTTTGAAATAATGGATTTGAAAACGCCCATGCAAAACCTAGGAAGAATGCGTTTTCACCGATGATGCGAACCAAAGATCGAGTGAGAGAATTTAGCAAGCCTGGCTTATCGAGCAGATCGATATCCACGCACACGATCTTCATCGCGACCTTGCCAATACTAGCGCCACAATACCACGTAAAAAACGTCTGATAAATAACCTCGAGCAAGACTATCTGCGGTATCATTTCCATGGCTAGCGCGCTGATCTGCTCGTAGTCTAGACCGTCAAATTTATCATAGTAAACGGCATAAAACAAAAACGAGATGAGAAATTTATCTATCCCCCACGCGACGGCTCTTTTGCCGACGCTAGCGAGCGTGATATTTTCGTTTTCGAGCTTATCTATGACGCTCCTGCTCATTCGCGCCCTTTTAGTATTTGCCAGGCGATATCTTTTCGGTACTGCGCGCCGTCAAATTCTACATTTTCGCAAAGCTCATAGGCCTTTTGTTGCGCTTGTTTTATACTTTTGCCAAGCCCCACGCACACAAGCACTCGTCCGCCGTCGGCATATATCTCGCCGCCCTGCTCACTCACGCCGGCAAATGCTATGTGCGAGTTTTCAGGCACGTTTTTTACGCTGATCTTGGCCCTAGGCGAGCTTGAAAAAGGATAATTTTTACTAGCCATCACGACCCCGACGGCAAATTCGTCTTTTAGCTTCACGGGTTTTAGATCGCCTTTTGCCGCGTTTAGTAAAATTTCGCCCAGATCGCCGTCGATCAGCGGCATTAGCACTTCGCACTCAGGATCGCCGAAACGCACGTTAAACTCAAGCACGTACGGCACGCCCTTAACCACCATAAGCCCCACGAAAAGCACGCCGCAGAAAGGATTTCCCTCGGCTTTCATACCTTTTAGAGTCGGTTTTACGACCTCTTCCTCGACCTGTTTTATTAGCTCGGGGCTTGCTAGCGGGCTAGGAGCGTATGCGCCCATACCGCCGGTATTTGGGCCCTCGTCGTTATCTTTTAGGCGCTTATGGTCTTGGGCTACCGGCAAGCTAACGAAATTTTCGCCGTCGCAAATCGTAAAAAAGCTAAGCTCAAATCCGTCTAAAAACTCCTCCACGACCACGCGTTTGCCCGCCTCGCCGAAGCTCTCTCCGCTTAGCATATCGCGAGTGGCGGTCTTTGCTTCCTCGCGGCTTTGCGCGATTATCACACCTTTGCCCGCGCACAGTCCGTCGGCCTTAACGACGATCGGAGCGGCAAGAGAGTCGATAAATTTAGCCGCAGCATCATAATCGTCGGTATTTAGATAAGCAGCCGTTCGAATAGCGTTTCTAGCCAAAAAATCCTTCATAAACGCCTTGCTACCCTCAAGCCTAGCCGCAGCCTTGCTCGGTCCAAAAATATTTAAATTTCGCGCCTTAAAGATATCCACTACGCCGTCGCTTAGCGGCGCTTCAGGTCCGACGATCGTTAGTTCTATTTGCTCCATCTCGGCAAATTCTGCGAGCTGATTATAGTCTTTGGGGTTTAGATTCGTGCCGAGTTTTGAGGTGGCTCCGTTGCCTGGAGCAAAGAAAAGCTCGTGTTTGCGGGATTCTTGAAGTTTTAGGGCTATGGAGTACTCGCGCCCGCCGCTTCCGATTATCAAAATTTTCATAATTTCTCCAAAAATAAAAACCCAAGTGAGCGGTGCGCATATAAGTGGCCCGAAAATTCAAAGCCAACCTTGCAAATAGGCGGTTCCTTTAGGTCGCAACTTCTCGCGCTCGCACGCTCAAACGAAGCCACGTCACACAGTTCCGCACATCTTCGCCGATACTAATGTGTTGGACCCTGTAAAAATACGCTGCCAAATCACTCAGGCAAGGTTATTATATAAAATTTTAGCTTAAAGTAGCGTTTTTGCGAGGCTTACGCAGGCATTTATATTTTGCTGGGCACTTATTGCAGGCGAGGTAAAATTTTCTAGCTCTTTTGCCGTCGTAAGCCCGATAGCAACGGCTTTATAGCTCTCGTCCCAGCCGAAATTTCGAGTAAAATTTCGTACCGCCGAGGGGGCAGTAAAAATAATCGCCGAATTTTTAGGCGGTTTTTGCTCCTCGCCAAGCGGTTTAAAAACGTTTTCGTAAGCGATTATTTGCGTCAAATTTATGCCGTTCTCTCGCAAAATTTCGCTCACGCTCGAAGCCGTCTCTCGCGCTCTTAAAAATAGCGTTTTTTTACCCCGCAAAAGTGGTGCGATCTCGGCAGCAAAGTCGTTTCCGTGAGCGTTTTTTGCAGTGTAAATTTGAGCGAAACCAAACTCCATAGCCGCACGGCTAGTGCCTTCGCCGATGGAGTAAATTTGTAAATTATCTGGCGAAATTTGATTAAATTTTAGCGCGTTTACGGAGTTTTTGGAGGTCAAAACCAGCGCGTCAAATTCGGCTAAATTTACGCTAAATTTATTAAATTTTATCTCGTTTAAAACCAGCGTCTTTACGCCATCAAATTCCAAATTTGACCCGACCAGATAGATCATTTTCGCCCTTAAATTTATGATTTTACGACCAAATTTTACCGCAAATCCTCAAATTTTAAAAGCCGTAGCCAAAAAGCAAACTCTATTTCGCCACGCCCCGCCTACTTAGATACTCTTTTGCCTTTTGTTTTAGCGCTTTATACAGCTTGCCAGCCTCGTCTGCGCCGTATTTTTTAACCAGTCCGTTGTGGAAATCGCCCAAATTTTTACTCTCAAACGCGATTTTTCTAATCTCTTGCTTTTTAACCTCGTCTATCTTGGGCGAGGGCTGCGATTTTGCCGTATTTTCAGCTTTATTTTTTGCTTCGTTTTGCGGTGCGTTAGCTTGCTTTGATTTTTGCGGCGGACGCTTGTTTGATAAATTTTGCCCTTTTTCATCCGCTTTAAGATCCTCGCTAGAAGCTTTGACGCTCAAATTTTGCTCCGCGTCTTTCGGATGCTCGGCGGGACCCAGATCATCGCTTAAATTTGACTCTACGCCCTTGGCTTCTTGTAAATTTTTCTCCTCTTTTGCCGCCGCGTCGTTTTCGCTATCTAAAGGCTGCGGTTTTTTGGGCTCCACATTTTGATCGATTTGCGAGCGATTTTCTAAATTTTGCTCTTTTGTCTGAGCGCTTTGAGCGTGTAAAACCTCGCCGCTTAAATTTGACTCCGTTTTTAATTTTTCTCGCTCGTCAAGTTTTTGCTCATCGCCTTGAGTCACCGGCCTAGATTTTGCGAAATTTGGCGCTGCGATACGCTTTACTTCGCCTTTTTGCGAGTTTTCTATTTGAGGTTTTTTGTAAATTTTCCTCGCATCCTCTTTTAACGCGTTATACACGCCAGCGCCGTTTTTGCTGCCGAATTTTGAGATAAATTTCATATGAAGCTCGCTGAGGCTGCCAGAATTTTGTATCAAGATCGCGATTTCGTCTTGATTTTCTTCGATGAGCTGCGCAGTGTGCGAGCGATTGAAGTCAAATTTTAGCTTATGAAATTTACCGCCGCTTTTATCTTGTTTATTAAAAAAATCTATCACGTCGTCGTAAAATTTATCATTGCTGACGATGTAAATTTTGTCTTTTTTGTGCGAGAGTTTGCCCATTAAAAACGTAATTATTTTATCGGCATAGTCCTTGTGAGCGCTTTCTAAAAGTATGATTTTTATTTTGATTTTTCGCGCCAGAAACCACGCCAAAACAGAGATGCTTAGCTTTTGCCTATTGTTGGTTACGATGTAAATTTTATCTTTTTGTCCTAGCTTTTTTAGCGTCGCTAGATTATCTACGCTTATGTTTTCGTCGTCTATTATAAATCTTGCCATATATTTCCTAAAGGAGTCGGGGCAATCGCCCCAAAACTCTACATCTTATCTTTTGTTACGATGAGTAACATTTTAAATTTTTCCGGGATCTTTAGTCCGTGCGGGATTTTGCCCGGAAGCACGATGGTATCACCCTTTTTGATATCAAAATGATCGTCGCCGATGGTTAGCTTCATCTCGCCGTCAAGCGCAATCAAAAGAGCGTCGCCCGGAGCCGCGTGAGTAGAGAGCTGTTGGTCTTTTGAAAACGACAGTAGCGACATCGAGCCGCTTTCGTTTTTGACGAGCGTTTTGCTCACGATTTTGCCTTCTTCGTATTCGACCGCATCTACTAGGCTAAAAATAGCCGCCTTAGGTAAATGATCTATCATTAAGTCCTCCTTAAAATCGATTGAGACGTATTTCGTCGGTTCGTTAAAAACCAGTTTTCGCCAAACTTTTTTCTCTATCAGGCAAGCCTGCTCGTCGCCTAGACGCATTTGTCTTTCGCCGTAATGCAGGCTCGCGCCGCCCTCGACGACCCACGCAAGGCTGTCGCAAAACAGCATCTCGTGGTCTAACTCCTCGCCAGTGTCAAAGGCAAACACGTCGACGTGAGCGTTATCGCAATCAAAAATTCTCTTGCTAACAACGCTTTTTGCGACAACTTTCGTGTCGGCGTTTAGATTGTAAATTTTACTCATTTTTCTTCCTTTCGTAAATTTACGCGTCATTGTAGCTAAAATTTTCGGACGATTTATTGATAAGGATTATCTTTATTTGGTAAAATTTCAATCCTCATTTTAAATGCCCTAAATGAAAATCTAATGCAACACTTTCTGCTGCTCCATTTGGAAATATAAAACTTAAAGTTTCATAATCAAATTTTGGATTCAATCTGTGTATTAATCTGTGATGATTTGGACATAGAATTATTATGTTGTTTGCATCATTGTTTTGTGTCACAGAAAAGTATTCTATGTGATGAGCCTCAGAAATATCAGCTAAATCAGATGGTACTTCATTGCAAATTTGACACTTACCTTTATATAAAAGCTTTAGACTAGTTATTATATTCCTATTATAAAATCTTACAGACGTTGCACCCTCCTTTAACTTAATTACAGAGGTATCATCTTGAAAATTTATAATGTTTTCTATGTCGGTTTCAGAATCATATAAAATATCATACTGCTTAGCAATGGTTGTCCCTGAATCTATTTCATGTTTTAAAAAAGATTTTACAAGTTGAGTTAATTCACTATAAGAAAGTCTCTTTAAATACTCTGCGATATCAACAACTTCTTTTATTGGTAGTCTATTTTTCCAACCTCTGCGGTGACTTGAACTATCAGGCAAAGCATCAAATTCATCTCTTCTCAACTTTATATAATTTTTATTTCGGTCAAAGTGTAAAGAAATTTCTTCAAAAGCCTGAGTCGTATTCTTAAACCCCAAATCAATAACTGCTCTCGAGCCATATTCAGACAAATAATAAGCTATGATAGATAAAATTTTACTATTCTCTTTCACGACTATACCTTCTACTAAACCATATGGAGAAAGCAACCTATAAAATTTATAGATTGCTTAAAAGCTACTACTCCCACTCTATCGTTGCAGGCGGTTTGCTCGAGATGTCGTAAACTACGCGGTTAATGCCGTCCACTTCGTTTATGATGCGGCGAGAGACGTTTTCTAGCAGGTCGTACGGCAAGCGCGAGAAGCTGGCCGTCATGCCGTCGCTGGCGTCCACTACGCGTATGCACACGGCGTTTTCGTAGGTGCGGTTATCGCCCATGACGCCCACTGAGTGCACGTTTAGCAGTACGCAAAACGCTTGCCACGTTTTGTTGTACCAGCCGCTTGATTTTAGCTCGTCGCGCAGGATCACGTCGGCTTTGCGCAGTAGCTCAAGGCTTGGAGTATTTACCTCACCCATTATGCGGATCGCAAGACCAGGTCCCGGGAATGGATGACGGAACACGAGCTCGCGCGAAAGGCCAAGTTCAAGTCCTAGCTGACGCACTTCGTCTTTAAAAATTTCTCTTAGAGGCTCGATCAACTCAAAGCTCATCCAATCAGGCAGTCCGCCTACGTTGTGGTGGCTTTTGATTGTCTTGCTAGATCCCACAACCGAGCTTTCGATGATATCCGTATAAAGAGTGCCTTGGGCTAAAAATTTGACATTATCGTGCTTTTTGGCCTCTTTTTCAAAAATTTCGATGAAAGTTTCGCCGATTATCTTGCGTTTTTTCTCTGGATCGGTTACACCCGCGAGCCTTTCTAGAAAAGTTTTACTCGCGTCTATGCTAACTAGCTCGACTCCAAGCTTTGTCCTAAAAGTCGCTTCAACCTGCTCGCGCTCGCCCGTTCTAAGTAGTCCGTTATCGACGAAAACTAGGATCAAATTTTGCGGTATCGCAGCAGCCAAAAGCGCGGCGGTGACAGAGCTATCCACGCCTCCGCTAACGGCGCAAAGGACTTTTTTATTGCCCACGGTTTCTTTGATTTTAGCGATCTGGGTTTTGGCAAAGCTACCCATATTCCACGTGCTTTCGCAACCGCAGATATATTTGGCGAAATTTTTTAAAATTTGAGTACCAAACTCGCTGTGCTGTACCTCTGGATGAAACTGCAACGCGTAAAATTTGCGCTTTTCATCGCCAAATACGCAGTAAGGCGAATTTTCGCTAGTCGCGATCGCCTCAAAGCCGTTAGGTAGGTTTTTTACGAGGTCGGAGTGGCTCATCCAGACGATTTGCTTTTCAGGCGTATCGGTAAAGAGCGGATGGGATTTTAGGGCGTTTAGGCTTGCCTTGCCGTACTCTTTGTGAGAAGCCGGAGCGACCTCTGCGCCGAATTTATGCGCCAAAAGCTGCATGCCGTAGCAAATGCCTAAAATCGGTAGCTTTAGCTTAAATACGCCCTCGTCGCAAAAATACGCATCCGGAGCATAAACGCTAGCAGGGCCGCCGCTTAGGATTATGCCTTTTGGTTTTTTCGCTTTAATCTCATCGACCTTGACGTTAAAAGGCAAAATCTCGGTATAAACGCCCTGCTCGCGCAAGCGTCTAGCGATGAGCTGAGTATACTGCGAGCCAAAATCCAGAACTATTATCGTGTTATTCATGAGCGCGTCCTTTAAAAATACAAATGGAAAATTTCAAACTGTATGTACCAGATCACGACCGATACGATATAGCCGGCAACCACGGTCCAAGCGTATTTCATATGCGCGCCGAAGGTATAGATGCCTTTTAGTTTGCCCATGACGCCAACGCCGGCAGCAGAACCGAAGCTAATCATCGAGCCGCCGATACCGGCAGTTAGGGTAACTAGTAGCCACTGGCTTAAATTTTCGCCCGTATCCGCGCCCATCATAGGATTTGCTTTTAGCACGGCGGACATAACAGGGACGTTATCCACGATAGCGGATAGGAAGCCGACGCCTATATTTACGGCAGTGGCGCCAAATTTATCATAAAGAGAAACGGCGTAGTTCAAAAATCCGACGAAGTGTAGCGCGCCGACGGCGGCAAGGATACCGAAGAAGAAGAAAAGCGTGTTGTTTTCGATTTTTGACATATAGTGAAAGACGTGCATAGGCTCTTCGTTTTTATTAGTTTTTTTGTAGATGTATGTGTAGATGCTAAGAAGCGAGAAGCCAAACATCATGCCCCACATCGCAGGTAGGTGGAAGAGCTGGTGCATCATAACTGCCGAAAATATCGTAAATGCGCCAAGACCGATAACGACTTTGCCGCCTTTTTTGATGCTTACCTTCGGCTCTGTCGCAGGGTCAAAATGCGGGCTACCCGCAGGCACGATGCGTACTAGTAAAAACGCCGTAACTAGCCAGCCGATAATAGAAGCTGGGAAAAGCGCGAAAAAGTCGATAAACGGAGCCTTGCCAGCAGCCCACGCCATTAGCGTCGTGATATCGCCAAACGGACTCCATGCGCCACCTGCATTTGCTGCGACGACGATGTTTATCGCGCCTGCGACTAGGAAATTCGTATTGGTCTTATCTATCGTTAAAAGAACGGTAGAAAGGATAAGGGCCGTAGTTAGGTTATCGGCGACGGGGCTGATAAAAAACGCCAAAACGCCCGTTAGCCAAAAGAGTCTTTTATACGTGTAGCCTTTTGAGACGAGGTTGTATTTTAGCGCGTTAAACACGTCCCGCTCTATAAGCGCCTCGATATAGGTCATCGCGACCATGAGGAAAAATACGATCTGCGAAATCTCTAAAATCAGGTGATTTACCTCATTTTGCAACAAATGCACATCTAGGCCGTTTGCCAGCATATAAAAGCCGATAAGCAAGAACATAAAAGTGCCGATAAATATGGCCGGCTTAGCCTTATCGATGTGAAAATTTTCCTCCGTAGCGATGAAAAAATATCCCACGACGAAAATGATGAGGCTCGCGATACCCACCCACGTAGTCGTTAAATTTAAAGCCTCGCCCGCAGCGTCGCCGCTACCGAAGGCCAAAGCGAAAAACAGACTCAAAAGTCCGACGATCTTCATTTGCTCTCCTTGATTTATAGTTTATTTATCTTTTCGGTTTTGCTGTTTGAGGGCTCAGACGGCGCTTCGTAGAACGGATCGCCCTTGTGGCCGCAGCCTGCTATAAAAATTAACAAAAAAAATGCTAAAATCGCCTTATGAAAGACGCTAAGACTATTATTCGACATATTGTTGATAATCCTTTTTATAAAGAGTTAAAAAACCGTAGCGAATGCGGAGAATTTTTACAGCTTTTAAGCCTAAATCATCGCAGGCTCATCGCCTTTTGCTACGAGAAAAACGGCGTTTTGTTTTTTGCCCTGTTTCATCCGTTAGGACTTCAGGAATTAAAAAGCGATAGTAGTATAAAAATGTTAAAAGGCTTATTAAAAATCTATTCTAGCGTAAATTTTGACGGTAGGCTCGCTCGCGTAACGGACGTTAAATTTTTTGTGACAAAGCATTTAAAATTTAAAAAAGCTACCGACCCATACGAAAAAAAGCGAATTTTTACCTACGCCGAGCCTGCTAAAGGCGAGTTTATAAATTTAGCCAAAAGCGAGCGGATTTTCGAAGGATTTGAAAAAATTCGCCTTGCCATAAAGCAAAATTTAGCTAAAGAATCAAGCGGGGCGCGATGAATCAAATTTGGTCAAATTTAACCCCAAACGGCAAAAGCTCAAATTTACTAGCGGGAGCCAAATTTTGCTAATCGACGAGATCCGCTCGCTGCCTGCTCAGCCCGGCGTTTATCAGTATTTCGACAAGGCCGGCAAGCTGCTTTACGTCGGCAAGGCTAAAATTTTAAAAAACCGCGTTAAAAGCTACTTTTCGTTTACGCCCGCGCTCGCCCCCTCGCCCAAGGTTAGCCCGCGCATACACAAGATGATCAGCGAGGCCGTGCACCTCGAGTATATCGTGACTCCCAGCGAAGCTGACGCGCTGATACTGGAAAACTCCTTCATCAAGCAGCTAAGGCCCAAATACAATATCTTGCTACGCGACGATAAGACATACCCCTACATCTACGTAAATTTAGACGAGGATTTTCCGCGCTTTGAGATCACGCGAAAGATCGTCCGCGGCAAAAACGTCAAGTATTTCGGCCCGTATTTTCGCGGAGCGCGCGAGCTTTTGGATGCGCTTAGGCTGAGCTTTAAACTCGTGCAAAGCAAAAGCGCGCTCAAAGCCACGGGCGCATATCTGCCCTATCAGATCGGCTATTCAGAAGCCCCGCTCATCAGTAAAATTTCGCCCGCAGACTACGCCAAGGTAGTAGAGGGCGCGATCGCGGCGCTAAACAATCCCCTTTCTATGCTGCCAAAGCTCGTAAATTTGATGAACAAATACGCCCAAAACGAAAACTACGAGCAAGCCGCCCTCGTGCGCGATAAAATCAACGCTATCAAAGACCTAGACGTCAAAATCGAGGTCGATCTAGCTAAGCTTGAAGATTTTGAGGTTTTTGCCGTGGGCGCGGAGCAAAATTTGCTTTGTGCGGTGCGTTTTAGCGTGCACGGCGGCAAAATCAGCGGCGTGTATCAAAACATCACAAACGCCAAAATGAGCTCGCAAGGCGACCTAAACGACGCCTACAAGCAAATCGTCCTAGAGAGCTTTCCAGCTGGCGCGCCCGTCGTGAGCGCCAAAATTTACGCGCTTGAAGCCTTTGAGGACGCAAACCTCGTAGAGGAGATCTTGACCGCTCGTCACGGCCGCAAATTTAGCATCTCCGTTCCTAAAATCGGCGAGAAAAAGCGCATCTGCGAAATGGCGCTAACAAACGCGCAAGTCTCTATCCAAAAGTACCTAAAAACCCATGACGACGCGTTTTTGGACGAGCTAAAGGAGTATTTCGGCCTCGCATGCGCGCCGTATGCCATCGAGACTTTTGACAACTCGCATATGTTCGGCGCGGCTGCAGTCGGCGCGATGGTGCGCTTTGAGCACGGAAACTTCGCCAAGGAGCACTACCGTCACATGCACCTCTCCCACGCAAACGACTACGATCAGATGCGCCAGATGCTTACAGAGCGCGCTTTGCGGTTTGACAAACTTAGTCCGCCCGATCTCTGGCTCATCGACGGCGGTCAGGCGCTGCTGGATCTTGCTACGGATATCATCGCTAGTAGCGGTGCAAACGTCGATATACTCGCCATCTCAAAAGAAAAAATAGACGCCAAAGCCCACCGCGCAAAAGGTGGCGCGAGGGATAAAATTTACGCTAGCAGCGGCGTATTTACGCTACCCGTCGGCGACAGACGACTACAGTTTTTCCAGCGACTTCGCGACGAGGCGCACAGATTCGCCATTACCTTTCATCAAAAAACCAAGCGCAAGGAGGATCTGGGCGCTAGCAAGCTAGCAGACGCGGGCGTATCGGCGGGAAGTATCGCAAAGCTCGTTAAATTTTACGGTAGCTTTGAGGCGATAATGACCGCGACTAGCGAGGAAATAGAAAAGATGACAAATAGGAGCGTAGCAGCCAAGATCAAGCAACTAAAAGAGAGTGAAATTTGATGAAATTTGGGGCTTATTTTGTAAAATCCGCCCTGAAATTTGAGCTAAACTTGACGTATTTGTTTTCGTCAAATTTGAAAGCGCAAATTTAACTCCCCGCTCTTGGATAAATTTCGCCGTAGTTATTCGCAAATCAACCCGTCAAATTTGACGCAAAAAGCGATCAAATTTGCGCACTAAACGTAAAATTTAAGCGAGCGATTACGTAGCGCAAATTTAAATTCCGCGCCGCCGCCAAGGTCTATTTCGGTAAATTTATCGTTTCGCGGCTTTTTCTATCGCTTCCGCCGCTTCGCAGCCATCTTTCCAGCCGTAAGCGCACGCCTTTTGCAGATAGTTTTTTGCGCTAGCTACGTCTTTTTCGCCAAGCATCGCGTTGTAGTAGAGTGCGCCCAGATTAAAGCACGACATCCCGTCTTTTGCCTCGCAGGATTTGCGCCAGATTTCTCCCGCTTTTTGCGCGTCTTTTTTGACGCCGAGCCCCTGCTCATAAAGCGAGCCTAAATTTGCGCAACCCAGCAAATAACCGCTATCGCAGGCTTTTTTATAGAGCTCGGCGGCCTTTGGCGCATCGGCCTTGACGCCCTCTCCTTTGCGGTAGGCGACGCCCAAATTTACGCAGGCTCGCACGTACTCCCCGTCGCACGCCTTTTTAAACAGCGCAAAGGCCTTTTCATAGTTTTTGTCCAGGTCGCATTCCTCAAGCTTGATGCCGATGTAGGCAAGGCCTAAATTATCGCAGCTCTCAAAATCGCCCGCGTCGCAATCTTTTTGCAGTCCGCTCGTATCGCATTTTGCCGCATTTAAAGAAACCGCCGTAAAAATAGCTAAAAATATAAATTTATTCATCTTGTATTTTCAATGCCGAATTTAACGCGCCGTTTTGTAACGGACGCAAATTTAAGCCCGAGCGACTGAGCAAATTTGACGAAATATTGCGCCCGTCAAAAGTCAAATTTGACCTAAATTTACGCCTTTTTGCCTTTTTTCTTGCCTTTGTCGCCAGACTCTTCGCCCTTAAACCACCCCTTTATCTTGTCCAAGATTCCTTCGTCCTCTTCTTCGTCGTAGCTCGCCTTGCCGGCCTTGATACCAAAGCTTTCTTGTAGCTGATTTAGTAGAGAGATTTGCTCGCCCGTTAGCTCTTTTGGCGTTTTTATGGAGATTTGCGCTACGAGCCTGCCGTATCTTTTGCTATTTACGTTTTTTACGCCAAGGCCGTCAAATACGAACTGCTGCTTGTCTTTTGCGCCGACTGGTAGTTTTAGCTCGGTCGTGCCTTTTAGCGTCGGGATCGTGATCGTCTCGCCCAGGATAGCTTGCGTGAAAAATACCGGAATCTCGATATAAACGTCGCTTTCGTGACGTACGAAATGCTCGTCGGCTTCAACCTCGATATGCACGTATAGATCGCCTCTGGCGCCCGTTGAGGAGACGTTGCCCTTTTCGCTCACGCGCATGCGCATGCCGTCGTCGATGCCCTCGGGGATATTTACTTTGACGCTTTGGCGCTCCTCTTTAAAGCCGCTACCGCCGCAATCAGAGCATCTATCCTTGACCGTTTCGCCCGTGCCGTTGCAGTACGGACACTCCTGCACGAAGCTCATAAAGCCTCGCTGCTGCGATATCCGGCCCCTACCCTCGCAGTGCGGACATACGTGAGTTTTGCCGTCTTTCGAACCGCTGCCTTTGCATGTCTGGCACGGTTTTTTGATCGTAAAATCTATCTCTTTTTCGGCGCCGAATACCGCTTCGTTAAATTTGATCCTAAGAGCTATCTCTAGATCGAGCGGATATTTGTCGCTGCTTCTTTTGCGGCTGCTTGCGCCAGAGCTAAATCCGCCGCCAAAAAACGAGTTAAATATGTCGCCCAAATCAAAATCCGCGCTAAACCCGCTAGAGCTAAAGCCGCCTCTGCCCTCAAGCCCAGCCTTGCCGTATCTATCGTATATCGCGCGCTTTTCCTCGTCGCCTAACACCTGGTAGGCTTCGTTTACCTTTTTAAAATTTTCTTCCGCTTCTTTGTCGCCTTGATTGCGGTCCGGGTGGTACTTTAGTGCTAGTTTTCTAAATGCTTTTTTTATGGTTTCAGAGTCGCTATTTTTGCTGATTTCTAAAATTTCGTAGTAGTCTATTTCCACAAAATCTCCTAAAATTTTTAAATTTAAAGGGCGATTTTATCTTATTATTTATAAAAATTCAAAGCGGAGGAGAATTTTAAACGAGGATAGTAAATTCGGAAAAAAATTTAACTTTTTTTGGTTATAATCATTTTCGTTAAATCTATTTGAAAGGCTTAAAATGATTAATGTTTTAATGATTGAAGACGATCCGGAATTCGCGCAAATCCTATCCGAGTACTTGAGCGATTTTAATATAAAAGTAACAAATTTCGAAGATCCTTATTTGGGACTAAGCGCCGGAGTGAAAAATTTCGACCTGCTCATCCTAGACCTTACGCTACCTGGCATGGACGGCCTAGAAGTGTGCAAAGAGATCCGCAGCAAATACAACATCCCTATCATCATCTCCTCTGCTCGCAGCGACATCAGCGACAAGGTCGTAGGGTTGCAGCTAGGAGCGGACGACTATCTACCAAAACCGTACGATCCAAAGGAAATGTACGCGCGCATAATGAGCTTAATCCGCCGCTACAAAAAGACCAACGAAGTGCAAGAAGAGGTCGTTGATACGCTGTTTAGGATAGATGAGCGCAGACACGAAATCTACTACAACAACGAAAGCCTAACGCTAACGCCGGCAGAGTATGAGATCTTGAGCTATCTTATCAAGCAACACAGCTTTTCAGTCTCTCGCGAGCAACTGGTTTATAACTGCAAAAGCCTAAAAGACAAGGACTCAAAGAGCCTAGACGTCATCATCGGCAGACTAAGAACCAAGATCGGCGACAGCTCAAAAGCGCCTAAACATATATTTTCGGTACGCGGAATAGGCTATAAACTCATAGGATGAGATACTCCTTAACCACGAAGATTTCGGTAGTTTTCGCGCTAGCGTTTTCGCTTGTTTGCATCTTGTTCTATACGTTTGCGAACATACAGCTAGATAACGCGCTAGAAAAGATAAAAAACAAGCAGCTAAACGCGATAAACTACCTCATTGCCTCATACGAAAAGTCAAATCCACCTAGCGATTTGACTAATTATTTTAGAAATTTTGGACTAACCTACGTCAAAAGCGACAAAACCGTCGCAAACGTCATAAGCACGGGCAAGACGGTCTTTGCCAAGCAAACGCAGCTAGGACTCTTTCAGTCGCTGCTTTTTCAGGATAGTTTATATCTGCAGATCAAAAATCCTTCGTTTCAAATTTTACTCGAAAGCGACGATACGAAAAACATAAATGATCCGATTTGGGTGGGCTTTATACTCACGACGGCGCTTCTCGTGTCGCTCTACGTTTCGGTGATGAAGTCGCTGATGCCGCTTAAAAAACTAAGCTCGGATATCAGGAAATTCGGCGCGGGAAACATGGATGTAAATATCGCCAAACCCGACTCCGACGATGAGATCGCCAAGGTCGCGATAGAATTTGACGCCGCAGCTAGCAAGATCAGGGAGCTTTTGCGCTCTAGACAGCTGTTTTTACGCACGATCATGCACGAGCTAAAAACGCCGATCGGTAAAGGTCGTATAGTCTCTGAAATGGTGCAAAACCCTACGCACAAAACCCGCTTGATAGCGATATTTGAGCGTCTAGATATGCTCATAAACGAGTTTGGCAAGATCGAGCAGCTGCTATCCAAAAACTACGCGCTAAACTATCAGGAGTCATACTTTTCAAACATCCTTGACCAGGCGCGCGACATGCTGATGCTCGATAAATTTGAAGAAAAAGTAGGCGTAGATATCCGCCGAGATATCTTGCTGCGCGTGGATTTCGGACTCTTTTCGCTTGCGATCAAAAATCTCATAGATAACGCCCTAAAATACGCCAACGACAAAAAGGCGCAGGTTATCTGCGACGCAGACGGTATCGTCGTGAGAAATCTAGGCCAACCTCTACAAAATCCTATCGAGCACTACATGCAAGCCTTTATCCGCGAAAAGGGCAGCAAAAGCAGCGGCATGGGGCTAGGCCTATACATCATCGACCACATCTGCCGCATGCACAAATTTAGCCTAAAATACTCATACGAGGACGGCTATCACTCATTTAAAATTTGCACCGATCCAAAGGAAAGTGTTGAAAAAAGGGCTTGAGAAATTTAACGAACTCGTAGCGGCCTTTGAGCAGTTACCGGGCGTGGGTAAAAAATCCGCCCAGCGCTACGCCTATCACGTCTGCCTAAAGGATAGCTTTGGTGGGCTAAAACTCGCGCAAAGCATCGAGGACGCAGTGAGATTTACGGGCAAATGTCAAATTTGCGGCGGGCTTAGCGAGGATGAGATTTGCGACATTTGCAGCGACGAAACTCGCGAGAAGGAGCTGCTAGCCGTCGTCGAAAGTCCAAAAGATATCCTGGTTTTCGAGCAAAGCGCGATCTACCGCGGGCGCTACTTCGTGCTTGAGGAGATAACGCCGGAGCAAACCGAAAAACTGCGCGCGATCATAGAACAAAACGGCGTGACCGAGATCATTTTCGCGCTAACGCCGGGGCTTAGCAGCGACGCGGTGATGGTATTTATCGAGGACAAGCTAAGCGATTTGGGCGTCAAATTTAGCAAGATAGCCCAGGGCGTACCCACAGGCGTAAATCTCGAAAACATCGACCTTCTATCGCTTATGAAAGCGCTTGATAGTAGGACGGAGCTGTAAATTTAAGTCGGGCGCGTGAGGCTTTTTATAAATTTAACGCTACGTTTTTAAATTCGCTCAAGTCTAAATTTAAGATTGGGCGAACAAATTTCCATCGCATTGCAAACCGACAAACCTCCTCAAATTTAACACGTAGCACTAAAATCAAATTTTACAAGCGCAACAAAGAATAAAAAGAAAATTTAAAAAGAGAAATTTACGACCCGAAGGCCGTAAATTTAAGCCGCCCAAAATGGGCGAGAGAAGTTATTTCGTAGTTTTTTGGATATACGAGAACTCGGAAATCTTTGTCCACTCGCGAGCTTTAGCCAAAAACGCTCTTTGAGAGTCCAAAATCTCCTTAAATAGCGGATCTTTCGCCGCCTCCTCGTCTAGGATTTCGTCGCTTGCTTTTCTAAGCGCGTCCATAACGTCCTGCGGGAACGAGCGAACCTCGATATCAGGATACTCCGCTTTCATCTTTGCCCAGTATTCGGCATTATCAAAGAACGAGCGCGTATTTAGCATGCTAGCTACCTCGTTAGCCGCAGCCTCGATCACAGCCTGAAGGTCGGCAGGTAGTTTCTCGTAGGTCTTTTTATTTACGAAAAACTGAGTCTGACCGCTCGGCTCTTGCCAGCCCGTGTAGTAGTATTTAGCGATCTTGTGAAAGCCAAGACCCATATCAAACGCAGGGCTAACCCACTCGACCGAGTCTATCGTACCCATCTCTAGCGCCATATATAGCTCGCCGGTCGGGATCGTGTTTATAGTCGCTCCCACGCGCGCCATAACCTCACCGCCAAAGCCCGGAATCCTAATCTTTAGACCCTTTAAATCCTCTACGTTTTTGATCTCTTTTTTAAACCAACCGCCCATTTGCGTGCCCGTGTCGCCGGCGTTAAAGACTTTGATGTTGTATTTATCGTAAACTTTTTCCTCTAGCTGCTTGCCACCGCCAAACTCATACCATGCGCGTAGCTCGCTAGCAGTCATACCGAAAGGTACGGCTGTAAAAAACATAGTGTTTGCATCCTTGCCCTTGTAGTAGTATGACGCAGTGTAGCCGATATCGTACTGACCGCCCTTAACGAAGTCTAGGATACCAAACGGCGCCTTGTGCTTAGACGGATAGTCTATCCTCACCTCTAGCCTGCCGTCGCTTAGCGTCTCGACTACGCGCTTAAATTCTTTTGCTGCGTCGCCCAAAACCGGAGTCGTGCTCTCCCAGGTACTGGCTAGCTTTAGCTTATAGGTTTTGTCCGCGGCGTTCGCGCCTAATGCCAAGCCAAAAGCAGCCAAAACCGCTAAAAACTTTTTCATTTTTGCTCCTTAAAATAAATTGGCCGATTATACTTATTTTTTTTAAAAATTTGGTAAAATTGCGCGAAAAAGGGGTATCCATGAATAAAAAAACCAAAATCCTAGCCACGGTCGGACCGGCCAGCGAATCCATAGAAGTTATGGAGCAATTAGTTTTAGCCGGAGTCAATGCTTTTAGGCTAAATTTCAGCCACGGCACGCACGAATACCACAAATCAAATATCGATAAAATCAGGCAAGTAGAGGCAAAGCTCGGGCGCAAAATAGGCATATTTCAGGATATCTGCGGCCCTAAAATAAGAGTCGGCAAACTAGACAGAAGCGAATTTAAACTAAAAGTCGGCGATACGCTAATCTTCGTAAAAGATGAAATAATCGGCGAGCAAATAGACGAAAATCACTATAAGCTTTGCATAAACCAGCCTCAAATTTTAGCCGCGCTAAAAACGGGCGAGTACATATATCTATGCGACGGACAGATCCGCGCTAAGATCATAAACGCAAGCGCCCAAAAAGTAGAAGCCGTGGTGGAAAACGACGGGATACTCCGATCAAACAAGGGCGTAAATTTCCCAAACACCAAGCTAAATATCGAGGTTATAACGCCTAAAGATTTAAAAGATTTGGAATTTGGCGCAAAAAATGGCGTGCATTTCGTCGCGATCTCTTTCGTTCAAAACGCAAACGATATAAAAAAAGCCAGAGATATACTAAAGGGCTTTGGCTCCAGAGCTCAAATTTACGCCAAAATAGAAAAATTTGACGCAGTAGAAAATATCGACGAGATCATTGAGGTTAGCGACGGCGTGATGGTTGCACGCGGCGATCTAGGTATCGAGGTGCCCTACTACAAGGTGCCGACGATCCAAAAACTCATCATCAAAAAAGCAAACGAAGCGGTTAAGCCAGTCATCACGGCTACACAGATGATGCTAAGCATGGCCGAGCACGAAACAGCTACTAGAGCCGAGATCAGCGACGTGGCAAACGCCGTACTAGACGGCACCGACGTAGTCATGTTAAGCGAAGAAAGCGCGGTCGGCATAAACCCCGTAGCCGTCGTAGAAGCGATGAGCAACACCATAATCCAAACGCAGCAAATTTATCCTTTTAACAAATTTGATTTTGACCGCTACGATGATACGGACATGATGGCGTCTAGCACCGCCAGGCTCGCCTCCGCGCTAAAAGTTGACGGCATAATCGCGCTAACCTCATCTGGCGGCTCGGCGGCGAAACTAGCCAGATACCGCACCGATATAGATATCATCGCTATAACGCACAACGAGCAGGCTGCGTATAGGCTGACTCTTTGCTGGGGTATAACGGCAGCGTTCGTGATAGAAAAAGAAGAAAGGCTGCACACGCTCATGGCCAAATCGATCAAAGCCGCAGTCGAAAAAGGCTACATAAAAGACGACAAAAGCTATATTATGACTGCTGGATATCCGACGGGAGTGGCGGGCAGTTCGGACCTGATCAGGATTTTAAGAAAAGCTCAGATAGATTATTATCTAGAAGAAGCCGATAAATAGAGGGCTTTTCGCATCGAGGCCTCGATTTTAGCCTCGTCAAGCAAGCCCTCGAAAAATAAATTTAACGCCTTTACCGCCTGAAAAAGTAGCATCTCTGAGCCGTCCTTATGCGTGAGCCCGCTAGCGGCAGCTAAATTTAAAAAAGGCGTTTTTTTGCCATAAATCACGTCAAAGGCAAATTTAGCTTCGTCCAAAATCGGGCGCAAAATCTCGATTGGTGCGGGCAAATTTTCGTCTTTTAACCCCGCCGAGGTCGTATTTACGACGAGATCAAATTTGCCGTCATTAAATTTGGCAAAATTTGCCCAGCTAAATTTTTCAAATTCAGTAAAATTTGCCAGCCTCTCCTCGCTTCTATTTAGCACGCAAACTCGCACGCCGCGGCTTTTTAGCGCATATGCGACCGCTCTAGCCGTCCCGCCGGCACCCAAAATCAGAGTTGAATTTATCTGCCCAAAATATTCTATCGCTCGTAAAAACCCGGGCGCGTCAGTGTTGTAGCCGTAAATTTTATCGCTGCGAGATACGAGAGTATTTACAGAGCCGATTTTAGCAGCCGTTTCGTCTGGGGCGTCGCACTGCGCGAGCGCGGCTTCTTTGTGAGGTACAGTGACGTTTGCGCCGCTTAATTTTAGTTCTTTAAATTTGGAGATGAGTTGCGAGCCGTCCGCTAACTCGTAGCGAGTATAGAGGGCTTCGCGAGATAGACCGAGCTCGCCGAGAGCTAGGTTATGTAGCCTCGGCGAAACGGAGTGAGATATAGGGTTGCCAAAAACGGCAAAAACCATCATTTTATATTTACGATAAAGGCGTTTGGAGCGGCGCTTTGCTTGATTTTAGCAAGCTCGCTTTTTAGCTGCTCGCCGCTATAAGGGCCGACTAGCACTTTGATGATTTCGTTACCGTTTACGTTCGTCCTATATAGCTTATATGCGTATCCTGCGGCTTTTAACTTGCCAAGCTCCGGCGCTTTTTCATTAAAGTGCTTAACGGCGAAAACTTGCACGTAGCTACCACTGTGAGCATCGCCGCCGTTAGCTGCAGGAGCTTGTTTGGCCGGCTTTTGTTTTGCTTGCTTTTCTTTAGCCGCATCGTTTTTAGGCTGTTTTGCAGGTTTTTCTTGTTTAGGCTCTTTTTGTTTTACTACGTTTACGTGCTGCTTAGGCTCGGCTTTTGGCTCGCTTGATTGAGCATTTGGCGTATCGTTTTGTTTTAAAGCGCCCTGTATAGTAGAAGGCTCGGTCGGCGCAGAAGCTGCCGCGCCTGCATCTTGCTGTCTTTTATCCTCTTTTTCCTTGAGCGCTTTTACCATATCCTCAAAGCTATCTTGGCCTTTGTTTTCAGGTACGATAGGCACCTGCTCAAAGGCAGGATTAGGCTGCTGCGCCTGAGGCTCGGACGGAGGAGGCGGAGCGACTGGAGGGACGTTAGTTTGCGCTACTTGCGGCGCAGGCTCGTTAGGCGGCGTAGCAGGCACGCTCACTTGCTGAGGGATACTTCGCGTATTGTCTGGCTCAGGCGGCAAAACCAGCCTAGAGTCCGTTTGCGCAATCTGATCGTTTGTTTCGGAGGAATTTAAAAATTTCATCACGATGAGAACAGCTAAAAAGATAATGACAAAAACAGCGACGAGGATGAGGATCCTCTTGACGTTTTTGCTCTTTTTATCTTCGTTGTTATCAAGCATAATGTCTCTTAGCTCGTTATACTCCATTTTTTCTCCTTACATATGTTTTGACCAGCTTGCGCCGCGCTCTTTTTGATAGACCTTATACGGCAACGTCAAGATATTAAATTCTTTCGGTAGCTCCATCGTCGGAAACACTCTCCACTCTTTAACCAAACGCGAACTAAGCAGCATAGATAGCTTATTTGCGATCTGGTAGCCCTCATTTAGCGTCGTGTGACCTTTGTGTATATAAAGGTGCAAGTGCCCCGGCGTCTTGCTCTCGTAGGCGGTAAAATTTATAAACCCCTCCTCGCGGAGCAAAAGTTGAGCTCGGTGCCAAAAGCGCTCAGGCATCCTACCGTTGTAATCAAAGACGATATTTTCGACCTTGTCGCCAGGCAGTATCAGCGAGTGCGCGACCGTGATCTTGCCCTCGTCGTGATCTTTTATTACCTGATAACTTAGAGGCTCGTTTATGAGCTCAAATTTATTAAAAAACGTCCGCCCTTTGTACTCGATCTTGCTTACGATGCTGTCGCGCTTGATCCAGTAGTGGCTCGTGTTCATTTTTATTAGCGCGGTGTCTATGCTCTGCATTAATAAGTCGCCCTATCGTAGATGATAAATTTGCTCGCAAGCTCTTTTAGTTCGGCTTTTACCTTGCTTTGAAGCGCTGCGTTATTGATATCGCTTAGTACGTCGGCGATTTTATTTGCTATGATCTCAAATTCCGCCTCTTTCATACCGCGAGCCGTAAGGGCCGGACTCCCGATACGGATACCGCTTGTAACGAACGGGCTTCTAGTTTCGCCAGGAACCGTATTTTTATTTACCGTTATGCCCGCATTGCCAAGAGCTATGTCAGCGTCTTTACCGCTAAATTCGCGGTTTAAAAAGCTCATCAAAACCAGGTGATTATCCGTGCCGCCGCTAACTAGATCAAAGCCGCGTTTTACTAAAATTTCGGCTAGCTTTTTGATATTTGCTTTGACTTGTTTAGCGTAAATTTTCCACTCAGGACTTAGGTTGTGTTTAAAGCCTACCGCCTTTGCGGCGATAACGTGAACGAGCGGTCCGCCCTGAATGCCAGGGAAAATAGACGAATTTATCTTTTTAGCGTACTCTTCGTTGTTTGTCATAATGATACCGCCTCGAGGTCCGCGAAGCGTCTTGTGAGTAGTCGAGCTCACTACGTCGCAGTGCGGAAACGGACTCTGATGTTCGCCAGCTACGACTAGACCGGCGATGTGCGCTACATCTGCAAAGAGTATAGCGCCTACCGCGTCAGCGATCTCGCGGAATTTCTTAAATTCGATCTCTCGCGTATATGCGCTTGCCCCGCACACGATCATCTTTGGCTTTACGATTTGCGCGATTTCCATCACCCTATCGTAGTTTATGCGTCCGTCAAGCTCGACGCCGTAAAAGAAACTCTCATATATCTTGCCAGAGCTGCTTACTTTTGCGCCGTGAGTTAGGTGTCCGCCGTGGCTTAGATCCATGCCTAAAATTTTATCGCCCGGATTTAAAAGCGCGCCGTAAACGCCCTGGTTCGCCTGCGAGCCCGAGTTTGGCTGTACGTTTGCAAATTCACAACCAAAAAGCTCTTTGCAGCGATCGATCGCTAGCTGCTCGATCTGATCGACGTATTCGCAGCCGCCGTAGTAGCGCTTGCCGGGATAGCCTTCTGCGTATTTGTTGGTTAGAACCGAGCCCATTACCTCCATTACTTCAGGGTAGGTAAAATTTTCGCTCGCGATCATTTCAAGGTGGTCGCATTGGCGTTTTAGTTCTAAATTTACTAAATCAAAAATTTCTTTATCGTAACTTTGCAAACTCATTAATTCTCCTTAGTTTCGTTTTTTTGCGGTCTCATCGCAGGGAAAAGCACCACGTCGCGGATGGACTTTTTATTGGTCAGTAGCATCACGAGCCTATCTATACCGATACCCTGTCCGGCAGTCGGAGGCATCGCGTAGCCAAGTGCTCGCACATAGTCTTCATCCATCTCATGAGCTTCGTCGTCGCCGGCGTTTTTGGCTTCGATCTGCGAAGCGAAGCGGCCATATTGATCAATCGGATCATTTAACTCGTTAAAGCCGTTTGCTAGTTCGCGTCCTGCGATAAACAGCTCAAATCTCTCCGCG
The DNA here is from genome assembly GCF_900573985.1 of Campylobacter showae. Lineage (NCBI taxonomy): Bacteria > Pseudomonadati > Campylobacterota > Epsilonproteobacteria > Campylobacterales > Campylobacteraceae > Campylobacter > Campylobacter showae. The sequence goes on from NZ_UWOK01000001.1 coordinate 1,999,500, forward strand.
ATATCAGGATTTGCATCGCTTCTGCGTGAAAGCGGACTGATCGAAATCGGATAGTCTATGATAAAAGTCGGATCGGTTAGCTTGCTTTCTACATAGTTATCGAAAAGCTCGGCTTGTAAATGGCCCAAATCAAGCTTAGCGTTTGCCTCAAAGCCGTCAGCCTTGAGTTTAGCTAAAATTTTATCCTTATCGCCGATGATCGCCTCATCTAGGCTGCCGATTTCCACGAGCGCTTTTTTGTAGCTTATGCGCTTAAACGGCTTGCTAAAATCAATCTGCATACCGTCAAATTCGATTATTTTAGGCATATCGAGTTTATCAAGAAGTACATTAAATAGCTCCTCGGTTAGTCCCATCAAATCGTGATAAGTGTGCCACGCCCAGTAAAACTCGATGCTTGTAAATTCAGGATTATGCGTTAAGTCCATACCCTCGTTGCGGAAATTCCTATTCATCTCATAAACAGCATCAAAACCGCCCACGATGAGACGCTTTAGATAAAGCTCGGGCGCGATGCGCAAAAATCTCTCGACGCCAAGTGCGTTGTGAAACGTAACGAAAGGCTTAGCGTTAGCTCCGCCAGGTATCGGGTGCATCATAGGAGTCTCGACTTCCAAAAAGCCCTTGTCCTCGAAAAATCTGCGAATCGTACTAACTATAACAGAGCGGCGCTTAAAATCAGCCCTAACCTCGGGGTTCATTATCATATCTAGGTATCTTTGGCGATATCTAGTCTCTATATCCGTTAGTCCGTGGAATTTCTCCGGAAGCGGCGAAATAGCCTTTGATGCCAAAGTTAGCTCGCTAACGTGCATCGAAAATTCGCCCGTTCGCGTGACGAAGGCATATCCGCGTACATATATGATGTCGCCTACTTCGATATTTTTCTTTACGACCTTAAACCAGTCTGGATCAAGAGTTTTATTGCTAAAGTAAATTTGAAGATTGCCATCCTCATCCTCGATGTTGGCAAATATCGCCTTGCCCGCATCCCTGATAAGCTTAACGCGTCCGGCAAGGCTTACTAGCTGACCTTCAGCGCTCTTTTCTTCGGTGTCTATAATGTGTTTAAATTTAAGTCTAAATTTAGTTATATCCATATCGCGGCGTAAAAAATGCGGATAGGGATTTACGCCCGCGCTTCTTAGTTCGTTTGCCGTCTCTAATCTTTGCATTTCTAATTGATTTTCAAATATCACTTGCCACCCTTTGCCTCTTTGGCGGCGCACTCTTTGCACACTCCGTAAAGCTGCATCATGTGCCCCGTTAGCTTAAAGCCGTGCTCTTTTGCGATGTTTGCTTGTCTTTTTTCTATGGTTGCGTCTTCAAATTCTATGATGGTTCCGCATCTGCGGCATATCATGTGATCATGGTGAGGCTTGGTTGCAAGCTCGAATTTTTTACCTTGTGAGCCAAAGCTGATAGAGGTTACCATCTCGGCCTCTTCGAGCAAATTTAACGTCCTATAAACGGTTGCTATACCGACGTTTAGGTCGGGATAGGTCTCTTTAATGAAAAAATAAAGTCTCTCCGGAGTGAAGTGCTCGTCGTTGTTGTAGAGCGTTTTTAGTAGAACTTCTCGCTGTTGCGTGTATTTTAGGCCATTGTCTCTCAAAATTTTTTTAAATTTATCAAGAAGCGCGTCGTATTCTAAATTCTCAATCATTATTTGTACTCCTTAATCGTCGAATTTATCTCCAAATTTGGTCTTTGCTCCTGCATAGATGCATCAAACGGCGTTTCGATATTTCCCACGCCGCCTGATATGCCTTTTACGTTAACATTCATTATCCATTTGCCGGTATCCAGCAAAATCGGATACAGTTTACTTCCCCTGAAATACGGCTCTATTTTGTTGTTTAAAACTTGAATATTTGAAATAGTCACTATCAAAACCGCAAAAACTAGGAAAATTTTAGCGCTTCCGATGACAAATCCGCCCATTTTATCCAAAAATCCAAGTCCGCTTAACCCTACTAATCTCGATAAAAATGCGCCGATACCCAAGCAAAGTATCCAGAATACGATAAGCGTCGTTAAAAATCCAGCAAAAAACAGAATAGAATCGCCCTCTATTTTATAAACATTATCGCTTATTATATGACCGACTCTAATACCGAATCTACTAGCCACCACGATACCGCCAATTAGACCGATGAGGCCAAATATTTCCTTTATCAGTCCGCTTATCACGCCTTTTATACCCAGTATCAAAACCAATGAAACGACGACTACGTCAAATAGAGTAACAAAATCCATTACATACCTAACAATGGCGCGAGTTCTTGCTGATTGGTTGAATATCTCATCGCCATTTCTTTCGTGATTTGATTTGCTCTAATAGCTTTCATTAAGGACTGCGTTTGCGTCATCATGCCGGTTACTTGTTGGTTTAGCTGCATTTGGGAGTAAATTTGATGCACCTTGTTTTCTCGAATAAGGTTTGCGATAGCATTATTGTTAATTAGTATTTCGTGTATAGCAAGTCGTCCGCTGCCTATTTTTGGAAGTAAGCTTTGCGATATAACCGCAGTTAACGAAACCGAGAGCATATTTCGCACCTGAAGCTGCTCGCCACCCTCAAAGCTATCTATGATACGGTTGATAGTCTGAATAGCCGAGTTTGTGTGCAGCGTGCCAAATACCAAGTGGCCAGTCTCTGCTGCCGTAATAGCGGTAGATATCGTTTCTCTGTCTCGAAGCTCGCCCACCAAAATAATATCAGGGTCTTCACGAAGCGCGCTTTTGAGCGCCTTGGCATAAGACTTGGTATCCACGCCGACGTTTCTATGAGAAAAAAGACCTTTTTTATTCGTGTGCACGAACTCGACAGGATCTTCTACAGTAATAATATGCTTTCTTTCGTTTAAATTTATCTCGTTTAGCATCGCGGCAAGCGTCGTCGATTTACCGCTACCCGTAGGTCCGGTGACCAAAATTAGTCCCTTTTCGCGCTTTACCACTTCTTTAAAAATAGCAGGCGCTCTAAGGTCGTCAAGAGACGGAATATCTGTCGGAATAATACGAAATGCGGCAGCCAAATCGCCATTCATAGTATAGTAATAGTTTCCTCTAAAACGTCCAACGCCGGGAAGCTCTATTGCGAAGTCAAGCTCCCTATTTTCCTCGAGATCGCTTTTTTGCACGTCGGTTATGAGCGCATAGCAGATATCTTGTATATCGTGCCCTTTTAGCACGCCGAGCTCAAGCGGCCTCAAGGTTCCGTCTATTCTGATCTGCGGCTCGCTTCTTGCAACAAGGTGCAAGTCACTGGCCTTATTGTGGACGACCGTTTTTAATAACGTCTCCAAGCTTACGTCTATCTTCTTGGGCTCTAAACTATCATTTTGAGTTTCTTGCCTTATTTGCTCCATATAAAATTTCCTTATTCTATAATTTTCGGCACGACAAAGAAGTGTTCGCTACTCATTGGAGCGTTTTTAAGTATAGTTTCTATCACGTCAGAGCTCACACTTACGTCTTCTCTTAGCGGAGTTCCGCCCTCTCTAGAGCTTACTACCGCTTGAGAAGCGCTTAGATCAAGCTCGTCTAGTATTCCCGCGAAGCTCAAAATTTCACTAAGCTGACCTTCGATTTCCCTTCGCTTGCCACTCTCGACTTTGAGCGAACTAAGCTTTTCGAGTTTGGTTAATAAAGTATCGTCTATCTGCATAAAACCTCGTCAAATTTTTAAAATTTTCCGCATTATAACACAATTTGCCTTGATTTTTATGCTGTTTTATATTTATTATGCTACAATTACGAACTTTCAATAACTAAAATTTAAGGAACAAACTTGGCCATCAAAGATGATATTGATTCTATAAAGGAAGAGTTAAATACTCAAGAACAATTTTTAGAAAACATAATCAAAAGCGAAAGATTTTTTAAAAAATATAAAAAAATTATCATCGGTGCGCTCGCTTTAGGCGTCATCGGTGCGGCGGGATACTATATAAACGGCGCTTTGAAAGAAAAAGAGTTTAAAGCCGCAAACGCCGCATATGCAAAACTGATACTTAATCCAAAAGACGAGCAGGCAAAAGCCGAACTAAAACAAAAAGACGCCTCGCTTTACGCGCTTTACGAGTTTAAAAGAGCGGTTGATAACAACGACACAAACGCGCTAAAGTCGCTAGCAAACGAGCAAATAGATCCGCTTTTAAAAGATATCGTAAAATCCCAGATAAACGAGCCTAGCGGTCAAATTTTGACTTCATACAAGGCCGTTGTTAGAGGGTATGAGCTAATGAAAGAAAATAAAATCGACGAAGCAAAAAACGAATTTAAAAAGGTTCCTTTAAATTCTCAGCTTCAATCCATCGTCAAAAATTTAGAACACTATCAAGGAAATGCAAAATGAGAAAATTTCAAGCTATTTTAGCGGCTGCACTCTGCGTCACGGTACTCGGCGGATGCAGTACAAAAAGGCAGTATTTCGAGCCGACCGACGTGCAAAATGAAAAAATTTCAGAAAACAGGCTACCGGCTAGCATCGCAACGGCGAGCATAAACGGAGCGGTACTAAAAAACGGTATGGCGATAACTAAAAACGGTTTACTAGCGCCTGAAACAAAGCTGACAAAAGGTGCTACTTTGTTAAATTACGGCGACGATAAAATTATAAGCTCTGATTTGGACGGAAATTTGATCGTTGCAAACAGCTCAAACGAAATTTTATTTCAAAGAAGCTTCAATGAAGCAATCGTTTCAGCCGCTCTAGAAGATAATAAACTAGCCCTTTTAAGCGCGGGCAATGTCATATATCTCATCGACATTGCAACAAACGATACTTTGCTAGAGTTTGAAAGCTCAAACGTCTATGCCCAGGACTCTCGCGTCGCTGCGCCGTTATTTATGAGCTCGCTCGTTATATTTCCTACGCTTGACGGAAAGATCATGATCGCGGATAAAAACCAAGGCCGAATTTTACGTGACGTGGTTGTGAGTAGTGAGCAGTTTTTTAACAACATCATCTCGCTCAACGTCGTAAACGACACGATGATAGCTGCCACCGGCAAACGTATCGTCTCGATAAATCCCGAAAAAACGGTTTATTATAACGGCGAGATCAAAGACATCGTCATAAACGGCGAATATATATATATCTTGCTAAAAGACGGCAAAATCGTACTTAGCGACCTAAATTTGAAACAAATCAAAGACGCATATTTTAAATTCGCCATCTTTTCAAGCGCCACCGTCTATAACGGCTCGCTTTATATAATGGAAAAAACGGGCTATCTCATCAAGACTGATCTAGCGCTCGACAACGCCAAAATTTACGAGCTTTCAGACGAGGTCGAGAGCCAAATTTTCGCCGGCGCGAAAGAATTTTACTACGACGATTACAGTTTAGAGCTTAAATGACGAAACAAGAAATTTATCAAGTTCTGGAAGCCAAAAAGATTATCTTAAAAAATCTTAGCTGGGTCGAGCTTGATAAATTTACTAAAAAAAAGACCCTTGTCGCGCTCACGGGCGTTGATATGAAGGGCTTTTATACGCTTTTGTTTTTTCGCAGCGCAAAGGCTAGATTTTTAAGCAAAGAGTTTGAAACTATCAACGAAATAGCCGGCAAAATCGCCGAGCAAACAGGCGTAAATTTTAAGAAAAAAGCTATTTTTTATAGCTCTGATATCTGCTCAAAAACTGCAAATTTAATGAAAGAAAACGGCTACAAACATGACTCTATGTGACGTAGGCAATACTAACGCCACCTTTTTTGAAAACGGTAAAATCACCAAAATCAGGATTGAAAATTTTAAATATTTTAGAAGCGATGAGAAGATTTATTTTATCAGCGTAAACGACGAAGTAACCAAAAGGTTGCAAAATTCGCCCAGATTCGTAAATTTGGAGCCCTATTTTGAACTAGATACTATCTATAAAGGCCTTGGTATCGACCGTGCGGCTAGCTGTTATGCCGTAAAAAACGGTCTTATTGTCGATGCAGGTAGCGCCGTAACCATAGACGTTATGATGGACTCTATGCACCTTGGCGGCGCGATAGTGCCTGGCATTTCGCACATCCTAAAAGCTTGCGAAGCAATTTCGCCTAGGCTAAAAATCTCGCTAAATTCGCAGATCGACCTCGACGCGCTCCCGCAAAAAACAACCGACGCGGTAAGCTACGGAGTCATAAAGCCAATCCTGCTTCTAATCGAAAATATGGCAAACGGCTCGAAAATCTACTTCACGGGCGGCGACGGCGAGTTTTTATCGCGCTTTTTTACCACGAGTATCTACGACCGCATGCTCGTATTTCGCGGGATGCAAAAACTAATCGAACAAAAAAAGGACATTTTATGCTAACGGTTGCTTTGCCAAAAGGCCGCATCGCCGACGAAACTCTTGCTATTTTTAGGAAAATTTTTCAAAGCTCGTTTGAGTTTGAGGACAGAAAACTGCTGATGAGCGAGGGCGATTTTAAATTTCTAATGGTTCGCAACCAAGACATCCCGACCTACGTCGTAAACGGCGCTGCAGATATCGGCGTGGTGGGCCTTGACGTACTTGAAGAGCACCGTCCAGACGTCGTGCGCCTACTTGATCTAAAGATCGGTAAATGCCGCGTTTGTGTGGGTATCAAGGATGGCGAGGAGCTAAATTTAAACGCTCCAGAGCTAAAGATCGCCACTAAAATGCCGCACATTTCGCGCAACTATTTTGCCGCAAAAGCCACCGCGCTAAAGATCATCAAGCTCTACGGCTCGATCGAGCTAGCGCCGCTGGTTGGACTAGCCGACGCTATCGTGGATGTCGTGGAAACGGGCACTACGATGAAGCAAAACGGACTCAGAGTCGCCGAGACCATCATGCACAGCTCCGCTCACCTAATCGCAAATAAAAATAGCTTTATCATCAAAAAAGACGAAATTTTATCGCTTTACGAAAAAATCAAAGCGCAAATTTAAGCTAAATTTGTAAGTCGAATTAACCTGCGTCTTTACGATGCAGGTCGCTAAATTTAGCTTTTTTATTTCTGCAAAAATATCTTGAAATTTGATAGTTTATAATCACAATACTCGGCGATCAATCTTGATAAAATTTAAACCATACAAAGCTCGCAAGCCAAACTACAAAAACCAAATGTACTTATTTTTGGGCGCATGGACAAATCTTATCCTTGCGCGATATAATGCTTTTTCGTAATCAAACAGGAAGCGCCAAAACCCAATAAAAATTAAAGTCAAATTTGACGCCGATGTCGCAAAAACAAAAGTCTAAACCAAACTTAGTACAAACACAAGAAGGCAATTGATCCATAAATAATTACAAAAGTTAATGAAGCAGGCCCTAAAGCGTGTCAAGTGCATAAATTCGGCAATTATCTCAACGAGATTTCATTTTATAAAGCTTTAATTGGTAGTTTATTTACAAAAACCGGTCCGCTTTAAAATTTCCGCAAGAGACATTATTGTTTTTATTAAAAGTTAAAATGATATAAAAATCGGCGATAATTCATCAAAAAATCAAGGCTAATTTACAAGACGGCAAAAGATTAAAGCCTCCGACAAAATAGCGTCGCAGTTAAATTTTAATCCTCATAAAGGCTATCTCTAGGCTCGCCCAGATAAAAGCCCTGAAACTCGTCCACGCCAAGCTCTACGCATGCATCAAACACCTCTTTTGAGCGGACAAATTCGGCTATTACCGTGATGTCGAGCTTTTTAGCAAAGGCGATGATGGCGCCTGCTATAGCGCGAGAGTCCTCGCTCGTGTCGATATTTTTTATGATGGAGCCGTCGATTTTTATGTAATCGGGCTTTAGTTTTAGGATGTAAGAGAAGTTACTATAGCCAGAGCCAAAGTCGTCTATCGCTATCTTTACGCCCATCCTGCGCACGCGCTCGATAAATGTTCCTATACGCTCGATATTTTCGACGTTTTCATCCTCTAGTATTTCAAATATCACGCGTCCGGCAACTTTGTATTTATTTAATTTTTCGATGATAAACACGCTTACGTCGCCGTCGGTCATATCGCGCCCGGATAAATTTACAGAGATTACGGCGTCGGGCCTATCGGCGATTAGTTTAAAGCTTTTTTCGATCAACATTTTTTCGATATCTGTATAGCGTTTGATGCGCTTTGAAACCTCCAAAAAGACGCTTGGAGATATGATTTCGTTACTGTTTTGGATGTGGATTAGAGTTTCGTGCTTTACGATTTGCTTTTCTTTATTAAATATCGGTTGATAAAACGGCACGATCCTATCATTTATGATAGCGTTTCGTATCATATTTGAGCGAGTGATTTGCTCGGCGTATTGCGGCGTATCGTCGATGTTTTTAAAGTAGCAAAAATAGTCCTTTCCGCTTTGTTTAGCAAACTCAAGCGCCACCATCGCCTTTTTAAACGTATCGGTCTCATCAAGCGCAAAGCCCACCGTGCAGTGTATCTCTATCTCGCTTTGCTCGCCGTCAAGTGCGGCGATATCGACGACTAGGCCTTTAATGTTATCTAAAAGTTCGGTCGCTAGATCTTCGTACCTATCGATAAAAAACGCTGCATCCTCGATAAACGCAAACTGATCCGGCCCCACTCGGTAAACCGTCATATTATTATCATCTGCGAATTTTTGCGAAATTTGCGTCATGCGTACTAAAATTCTGTCGCAAACTGCAGTACCGAAGTAGTTATTCATTTTTCTAAATTCGTCGATATCCACAATGATGATTTTAGGGCTTTTCATCGCCTCCAGATCACGCTCCAGAGCTGTTTTATTAGGCAAACCCGTAAGAGTGTCTCTGTAAAGCCGCTTTTGCATCTCGGCATTATTGGCTACGAGCTTGGCATTAGTTTTCATTAGGGAGACTTGATTATTTCTTATACTTCTATAAAAAAGCAAATATTGAAAAATACAAATAAGCACCATTACGCTCGTTACGATAAATGTATTTTTCATATTTACGATAAACCACTGCGTAAAAAGCGGATCGTTAAATCCCGAAATTTTAACGCCCTGAACCATATTGTAGCCTATTATCGCGCCGTCTATATTTTTAAAATAGCAAATCTCGGCTTTGTTGTCTGGAATTAGTTTTATACTTTTATAAGCGCCGTTGCGAGCTAGTTGCGCATGCGAATTAGCGTCCATACCGCAAAATTTATATGGCAAATTTTCTCCGATCAAACTTGGCTGTTGCGAACTAGCTAGGATAATGAGTTCGTTTTTTTCGCCTGTTTGCTTTACGATCCACGAAGGGATAGACTTTGCCGCTTCGCTATGTCTTTGAAACTCCTCTACATCGCGCTTTGCCACGTCTTTATAAATCATTTGCAATATGTTCATATAAGACTCTACCTTACTCTGTATATCGACGTTTGAGATATAGTTGGAGGAGTCTTGTAGTTTTTTATAAAATATAAAACCCATAGCCAGACAAGAGCAGATCACTAGTACGGCGATCGGCAGGACGATGAACTGCGTCATCGACTTTTTAAAATCTAAATTTTGCATAAAACTTCTTTAAAAAAATTACTCTCATTTTATCATTATTTACTTAAGTTAATTATAAAAGCTAAATTTTATAAAAATAGTTTATAAAGTAAGAAGAACGCAAACCCCAGCAAAATGACCGCACACACGTAGTTTAGCCATTTCGCGACGTTTTGCGAGATAAATTTGGCGCTTTTATGCACGGCAAACGGCATCGAAACGATCCAGATAAATATCGCCGCGACTAGCCCCGCCACGACCGCGCCCGCGTTTTCAAAACTTTTGGCAAAGCCTGCGATGCTGAGCCAAAATCCGACGGTATATGGATTTGCAAGCGTGACGAAAAAGCCTTTTGCGTAGTTTTTGCTAAATTTTACTTCACCGCCCTGTGCGTCCGCCGTTATAGGCTTGTTTGCATTTTTAAATATAGCATAGGAGATGTAGGCTAGGTAGCAAAATCCAAAAATCCCGATGATTTTTTCCGCCGTTTCGCCCTGCAAATACTCAAGCACGCCAAACGCTAAAAGCAGCAGATACGCCACGTCCGCACTCATAGCGCCAAGCCCGATAGCAAACGCCGACCAAAACGACCTTATCGCCGCGCTCATTATCATCACGTTTACGGGCCCTAGCGGTACCGCCGCGCTAAAACCCAGCAGCAACCCCTGCAAAAACGCGTTCATCTTCGTCCCTTTTGATTTTTGTATTTTGGATTTTATCTAAATTTGAGAGATTTTGGGGTCGTTAAATTTGAACGAAACACGCAAATTTAAATTTAGAATTTGGAAAATTTACTCACCGAGACCCGCACCTTTAAGGCGTCAAATTCGGTTTGGTTAAATTTAGCGTTGCGAGTTTGGCTTCCTTGCGTAAAAAACAACCGTTTGAGGTTATTTTTTACTTTATTGTAAAGGGGGTGGGGGCTTAAATTGCGAAGTCGCTCCCCACCCCCTTTAATTCCCCTCCCCCTACGACGTGAGAAGTTGCTGCGCTATGCGCAGATTTAGATTTGACGCTATCGCGTCGCAAGTTTAATATTTAGCATTTTCGCGGTGCGGGTCTCGGCGAATAAAATTTGTAAATTTGACTTCAAATTTGAACGTAAAACGATAAGGCGAAGTATCGCGAGATGATTTTTCGAGCTTTGAAGCAAAATTGAGCGTGCGCTAGGCATGTAGCCTATCTGGTCAAATTTTAACGAAATCCGCAAAAAGCACTCGCGAGACAAGCCGTAGCAAGGCAAATTTACAGCCTTACTATCTGCGCTCCAAATCCCCCCTGCCCCGCCGGCGCGTCGAAAAACTCCTTCACGCTTGGATGTTCGCGCAAGAAGTTTTTGACCGCGTAGGCGAGCTTGCCCGTACCGATGCCGTGATACACCTGCACCTCGTCAAAGCCCATCACTAGGCTATCTGAGATAAATTTATCGAGCTTTTGCACCGCTTCGTCCGCGCGCAGGCCGTGCAGATCTAGCGTGACGCTGGCGTTTTGCGGCTTTTGCACGCTTAGGTTTATACCTGATTTTTTCGGCGGCGCGGGCGTTTCGCCGCTGATTTTTAGCTGATTTATCGGCACGCGCATGCTCACGTTATCGGTTTGTATCACGGCGTCATTTTTGCTAAGGCTCGCCACGACGCCTTTGATCTTGCCGTATTTCACGCGGTCGCCTACTTTTAGCTCGGGCGGGGCGGAGATTTCGGGCTTTTGCACGGCGCGCTTGGCCTCGTTTGCGCGGTTTAGAGCGCGCTGTTTTTCCTTGGTGTCGTCTAGATTTATCGCTCGCCTAGCCTCGTTTATCGCCTTAAAATATTCCCGCTCCAGCCGCGTTATAACCTCGTGTTGCTCGGCCTCGGCTCGCTCTTTTTGCTCTTTTAAATTTTCGATTAGCGAGTCTAGCTTTTGCTCTTTTTTCTCCGCGCTTTCGAGCTTTTCTTTGAGCTGCACCTCTAAATTTAACGTCTTTGTGATGATTTCGTTTAGATTTTCTTTGTCTTCGCCGTAGATTTTTTTCGCCTGCGCGACCAAATTTGCCGCGATGCCGTATCTAGCCGCAGTCTCAAAGGCGTATGATTTACCGATCGTGCCCTTTAAAAACTCAAATTTAGGCCGCGAGTTTTCCTCGTCGTATAGCGCCGCGACTAGCTCTACGTCGGGGTTTTTAGCTAGTAGCATCGCAAGGCGCTTGTGGTGGGTGGTGATGATCATCTTGATATCCTGACCCATCAGCCGCTCGATCATCACGCCGTATAGGCTCGCCGCCTCCTCAAAATCCGTTCCAAGCTCGATCTCATCGACTCCGATGAGCAGATTTTTCTTCGTAAAAAGCTTAGAAAAATGCACCATACGCCCGGCAAAGGTCGAGATGTCGTTTTTCACGTTTTGCGGATCCTCTATGATGGCGTCAAATTCTTTGAAATTTCCGATCTGCGAATTTTGCGCGTTTATGCGCATCGGTAGCAGGTATTTAGCTAAAAATGCCGCGGCTATCAGCGATTTTAGCAGCATTGATTTACCGCCCGCGTTTACGCCGGTGATCAACAGCACCTTTTTACTAAAGTCGATGCTGATGCTTTTTGGATTTTTTAGCGCGGGGTGAGCGAAATTTGCCAGCTTTAAATTTGACCCGCCGCTTGGCAGCACGAACTCAAAATCAGCGCTTTTAGCCGTAAAAACTCGTGCGCAGTAGGCGTCAAATACGTCAAACGCGCCGTTTATAAATTTTAAAAACGGCAAGCCCTTGTGCATCGCGGAGCTAAAAATTTTACAGTGCTCGTAGACGATCTGCTCTTTTTTATCCAGCAGTTCGCTTTGCTCTTTTTTGAGTTTTTGGATGTTTTCGGGCGCGACGTAGAAGTAGCCGCCCGAGCTTCTAGCCACGACCGTGCCCTTTAGCACGTGGTTAAACCCGCCTCGCACGAGCAGCGCCTCGACCGAGCTGATATAGTGCACCTGCGTATCGACGAGATAGGGCGTGATGGATTTTGAGTAGATGAGGCGGCGTAGATCGGCGTCTATTTGCGCTCTTTTGGCGCTAAACGCGTCTCTGATACCGCCCAGGCGCTCGTCCACTTCGTCTTTTAGCTCGCCGTTTTTATCAAACGAGTTTGCGAGCTTTAGCATCGGCTGTGGGATCTCGATTTTAGCGAGCCACTCGCCTAGCTTGCCTTCAAATTTGAGCGTTTTTAGGTAGGTAAAATAGCCGATTATCTTGGCAAACTCAAAAATCTCGCTCACGTGCAGCGTGGCTTGTTTGCTTAGGCGCATGAGCGCGTCGTCTAGATTTTGAGCCGGTGAGGGCGGGTCAAACTGCTTTTGCGAGAGTTCTAAAATTTTCTCATAATGCAGCCTGCTGTCGCCCGCCATAAAAAGCGGCTTGGGGCGCGCTAAAAAGGAGTTAAACCTCTCCATATAGCCTTGCAAATCTAAAATTTTTATAAGCCGCTCAAAGCCCTCCGCGTTTGTAAATTCTTTTTGCTCACGGTGCGCCGCGGCGTCCGAAACATCGCCGTTTCTTTGCTCGCGCGAGATGTTATTTTCCAGCCCGTTTGCCTCCCAAACGCCGCCTTGAGTCAAATTTTGATTATCTTTAAAATTACGCAATTATTCGCCTTTAAATTCGCAGCCATCAAGCGCGATCTTGACGCTGTTTAGTTCCTTTGCCGAGCGTTTTGCGACGAAGGATGACGTGCCGAACTCGTAGTTAAATTTAGTGTTATTTACGTCGAAATTTCCGCATTTTAGGGTTTTGCCTTGGTTGAAAAGCGCGACTAGCTCCAGCCTTTTGCCCTGCTCACTTTCTAGCCTGATCTCGTAAAAATATAGCGCCGCCGCGACAAAAATAACCGAAAAAGTGATGATAAATTTCGCCTTTTTGCTTAGCTTTTCGTCGCTCACGCTAAATATCGCAATCGCGGCAAGTACGCCTAAAAGTACGATTATGACCCTCATGCGTCGCCTCTTAGCTGATATGTGATGTCTCCAGCGCCAAAGCCGATCACTAAGCCGTCATCGAGCAAGTTTTTCACGCCAAACTCGTCCGTAAAAGCAATCCCCTCGCCCTCGCGCGCGACTTTTTGCGTCATCACGGGATTGTAGTGCTTAAACTCCTCTTTTAAATTTATATCTATCGGCGTCTCGCCAGCGGCATAAACAGGTAGGATAACAAGCTCGTCTATGCCCTCAAAGCACTCTTTAAAGCCTTGCAAATTTGCGCTTAGGCGCGTAAATCTGTGCGGCTGAAATATCGACGTGATCTTGGTGATGCCTAGCAGCTTGGCGTATTCAAAGACTGATTGCAAAGTAGCCTTGATCTCGGTCGGATGATGCGCGTAGTCGTCGATGAGTACGAATTTGCGGCTCGCGGTTAGGATATCGAAGCGCTTTTTGATACCTTTAAAATTTAGCAAATTTTGCCTGATTTGCGCCAGAGAGGTTTCATTTAGCGCGGCCAAGATCGCTAGCGACGCATCTACGGCGATATGCTCACCCATGCCCAGCACTTCAAATTTGCCTAAATTTTTTAGATTAAACGCGGTATAAGGCACGAAATCGCGTACGATCATACTAAGCTCGGTGATATCGACGCTTGGATAAAGGCGCACGGCATCTAGCTTTAGCGTACCTAAAAACTCGTCCTCGGCGTTTATCACGCGCACCTTGGCTCGCTCCAAAAAGCCTCGATACGCCGCGTGAAATTTCTCCAAATCATAGCCGTAATGCTCCATATGCTCGGGCTCGGCATTGGTCACGACGGCTAGATACGGGTTTGAGTTAAGAAAGCTGCTATCGCTCTCGTCGGCTTCGAAAATGACGTTGTCGCAGGGCTCGTATTTCATATTTGAGCCAAACTGCTTACTGATCGCGCCGATGATGACCGAGCCCTCCACGAGGCTAGAGAGCATCGCCGAGGTCGTGCTTTTGCCGTGCGCGCCCGCTACCGAAAACACGCGCTTGCCCTCAAGTACCATCGGCAGCGACTCTTTGCGCGATAGGCACTTTAGCCCTTTACTTTGAGCCTCGACTAGTTCGACGTTATCGGGTTTTATTGCGGCCGAGTAGATGACGAAGTCCTGATCCTTGATCGCGGCCTTGCTGTGCGGCGTGATGACGTCGATGCCCTGCGCGGCTAGCTCGCGCGTGGTCGGGCTTTCTTTGATGTCGCTACCGCTGATGATGAAGCCCTTTTCGTGCAAAAAGCGCGCGATCGCCGAGATACCGATACCGCCGATACCGATAAAATGAACCTTTTTACACTCGACTATTCGCTCCCTTGCACACTCTCTTTCATTAAAGCTAGCCGCTTGTGCGTTTAAATTTGACTGCGCTAAATTTTCGCGACCCGAATTTGACGCCCCGCCCGCTTCTACCGTGCGATGAAGCCCGCTTGCTTGGTTAAAATTTCCTTGTTTTAAATTTTCCACTCGTTTTCCTTGTAAATTCTTAAAGTATTTATATTTACGTCGCCTGCGGCGCAATAGATAACGCTTGTCGTTCTTGCAAATCTCGGCAAAAATACGTCGCGCGTATTTTTTCGTATTCGCCATATTCTCGGTTCTTGTTCAGTCGTCTTGCGCGAAAACGCACAGATGAGTTCTTTCGCATATTTGCCGCTAAATTCATTTTTCTTTATTTTGCGAAATTTAAGACCCCCTACATCGTCCGCCGCGATACAGCTCTATGCTATTAAACGCTAGCGGCCGCGATCAAAGTTTGTAAGATTTCCCATTAAATTTATTAGCCCGATTTTAGCGAAAATGAAATTTTGAGATGCTGAAAAGATGAAATTTATGCGGATTTTAGCAGGCATTTTACCGCGTCAGCTCAAAGCTAAGATCGATCAGATCCTCCACCTGCTCGGGTGCGATTTTGGAGTTTAAATTTACGCTGATCCAGTGCTTTTTATTCATATGATAGGCGGGCAAAATTTGCTCCCCGTCGCGCAAAATCGCCGCGAGATCAGGCTTGCATTTTAGGTTTAGTATCTCTAGCTCCTGCGCGCTTTTAAGCCCAAATTTACCGCCGTCCACGCGCATAAAAACGGCGAACCATTTTCGGTTTTTCGCGTGGCGAAACACGGCAAATTCCGGGTGCTTGTCAAATACTCGCTCGCCCTGCGCGCCGAATTTCTCCTTTATGTAGCTAAAAACTCGCTTCTGCACGAGCATCACTTGCCCCCTTTGCAAAAGCAAGCGTCCAGATGATCGTCCACTACGCCCGCGCTTTGCAAAAACGCATAGACGCTCGTGGGTCCAAGAAATTTAAATCCGCGCTTTTTCAGCTCTTTTGCGACGAAGTCCGCAAGCGGCGTGGTAGCGGGGATCTGTTTTAGGCTTTCGTAGTGATTTATGATGGGCTTGCCGTCAAATTCTGGATCAAATTTAGGCAGTAGATAGCCCCAAAGATAGTCGTAAAAGCTGCCAAACTCGCCCACGACGGCAAGGAATGCGCGAGCGTTTGCGGCAAGCGAGTTTAGCTTTAGGCGGTTTCTGATGAGTGCGGGGTTTTGCATAAATTTTGCCATCTGCTCCTCGCCGTAGAGCGAAATTTTGCGCGCGTCAAATCCGTCAAATGCCGCTCGCATCGCCTCGCGCTTAAGCAGCACCGCATGCCACGAGATGCCCGCCTGAAAGCCCTCCAGCACGATGAGCTCGAAAAATTTCGCATCGTCTTTTACGAGCTTGCCCCACTCCCGGTCGTGATATACGCGCTCCAGATCGCTTTTCTCCGCCCAGTCGCAGCGGATTTTGGGTTTTTGAGTATTTTGCAAATTTAGCTCCTAGCTTTGATAAAATTTGAGAGATTGTAGCGAAATTTGGGTTAAGAAAGATGATGTGGAATCAAATTTTACCAGGCAAAATTTGATTTTTAAATTTGGTAAATTTTATGCTTTAAATTTAAAAAGCATTGCAGATCAAATTTAACCTGCAATGCAATAATTTGCAAGTATTTCGAGGCGATTTTTGGGGTTTTCTGCTTCGCAAGCTCGCAGCTGCAAGCAGAAGAAGTTAAAATTTGACAAAGATAAGGCACGTAGCCTATCGAGTCAAATTTTAACAAAATCCGCAAAAAGCGTCCGAAAGACGCCGCAAATTAGCCTATATTCTCTCCCGCTATCATACCAAACGTTAAGCAGTCGGCTATCGCTACGCTACCTAAGCGGCTGGCTCCGTGTACGCCGCCCGTGATCTCGCCTGCGGCAAATAATCTTGGGATAGGCATCTCTGTTTGTAGAGAGATGACCTGAGCTTTGGTATTGATATCGATACCGCCCATAGTGTGGTGAAGTTTTGGCGTACCGCGCATAGCGTAGAAAGGTGGTTTAGAGATATCTACGCCGTTTGTAGTGGTTTTATCCATAGGTTTGCCAAAGTCTTCGTCCTTGCCTGATTTAACGAAGCTGTTATATCTCTCGACGGTCTTTTTTAGCTCTGCAGCAGGGATTTTATAAGCTGCGGCTAGTTCGTCTAGGGTTTCAAATTTCTTTAGTACGCCGGACTCTAGCGGTTTGGTGTAGTGTTCAGGTATGACCATGTTTTTTACACCCTCAGAGTCGCAGAAGTTGATCGGATAGATATCGGCTTTTGCGTCGATTACTTTAAACATAGCTTGAGAGCGAGTGCGGCGGTCTGCTAGCTCGTTCATATAGCGTTTGCCGGTTCTTGGATCGACTGAGATACCGTAGCGGAAGCTTCCGTTTACGTTAAACATAGAGCCAACGCCAAAGCCTTTTTCATCAGGGCATGCCCATGGACCAAACTGTATCCAGCTTAGCTGAACAGGTGTAGCGCCGATCCTAAACGCCTCTTTCATAGCGCCGGCTGTTGCGCCCGGATGGTTTGTGCTATCCGTAGTAGGCAGGATAGACGGGTCTTGAACCTGTCTAAAGAATACGTCGCGGCAAAATCCTCCCGCAGCTAGTACTACGCCTTTTTTAGCTTTTATAACTTTTTTAGTTCCCGTAGTGTTTTCGGCATCGTCTTTTTGGCTCTTTGGATCAAATTTATAATCCTCTCTGATGATCACGCCGTCTACGCCGCCGTCCTCGCCTAGGACGAATTCGTCAAATTTAGCCCTTTGTCTTAGCTCGCAGCCTTGTAGGTTTTTAAAGTATTCTACCATCGGCTGAACGATGCCCGATCCTGAGCCGTTAGCTGTTTGAAGCGATCTAGGTACGCTGTGTCCGCCTGCGTGAGTAACTTTATCTATGTATTTAGCGCCGCATTTTAGAGTTAGTTTATATGCGTCTTGAGCACGAGTAGCGATGGTGTCGATGAGATCTACGTGGTTTAGGCCGCGGCCTGCTTTTAGGCAGTCTTTGATAAATAGCTCGTTGCTATCTTTGATGCCTTCGGCTTTTTGTTTGTCGCTGTTTGGAACGGCAAATATACCGCCGTTAATAACGGAGTTACCGCCGACGCGTCCCATTTTTTCTAGGATTAGGACTTTATTGCCCTTTTCGGCTGCGGTGATACCAGCTGCTAGTCCTGCAAAACCGGAACCAACGATAACTACGTCCCACTCCTCGTCAAATTTGACGTCCTTAGTGTTAACGGCTGCTTGCGCATTTACTCCGCCTAGAGCTAAAGCTCCGGCACCTACCATACTTAACTTAACAAAATCTCTTCTTGAAACGTTTGAGTTTTTCATAGCTTCTCCTTAAATTTACTTAGCTATTACCTGTAAATCTTTAATTTACGACTCTACTCTAAATACCTTTATTACTATTGGCGTCTTTGGGCGTCCTCCTTGGATTAAATTTATTTTAGCTAGTGTTATTATAGGACTTAACTTTAAAGAATAAGCTTAAATGAAGGTGTAATTTGGAATTTATTTGTAATATTTAAAGATTTATTTAGCCTCAAAACGTGACTATATCGGGCTGGGGGGGGGTGGAATGAAAATAAAATCGAATTTGGTGGGGGTGGGTTTGAATGAACTAAGGATTATAGAACAAAAATCTACTAAAAATAATAAGAATATAAAGTCAGATAAAAAATCAGGCGGCATAAGCCGCCTGAGAGAAGATTAAGCCTGATCAAGACTATCGATAGTAATAGTACCTTTTTCAGGATCAACGGTGTATTTTAGGTTTTCTAGGTTTACGCCCGCAAGTCTTACGATGGTATCTTCAGGGCCTATGCTATTGACACTGCCTAGAGCTTTGGCCTCTTTATCGTAAACTAAATACGTATCGCCCTTCCAAGAGAACGCATATAGTCTATCGTTGTGAGCGTCGTAGTTTCCGCTAGCAGAGATTGTTCTAGTATAACCCATGACTACGTTATCGCTGGTTGTACTAGTACTATTGGCATCTGCAAATTTGTTGAAATACGCATAATTTGCAGTCCAATACGTAGTATCGTTACCCCATAGTATATTGTCTTTTATAGCATGGTTTACCGCCTGGATCAAGGTATCTAGACCCGCTACCGTAGTCAAATCAGTAAGCTTAGAGTTAACCGTTACTTTAATAGTGTTGTGAGCGTCATAGAAGCTCTGATCGTTAGCGCTTATGCCGCCGGTATATTTATCACTATTAGTAGATGTTTGAACGATTACGCTCTTTATTAGGTCATTAGCAGTTATAGCACCTGCGTTAGCTGACTTAGTACTTGCTACGCCAGAGTTTTGGATAACTACTTTACCGTGTGCTGATATTGGAGTACCCTGCTGGCTTCCGCCGCCTGCTACCTGGTTAACGTCGGTATATGTGTTGTAGTACATTACTCCGCTTACTTCAGTATGTTTGGTCGTATCATAAAGTAAATTTCCTTGCTTTTTCATGGTAAGACCCGTGAAAGGCGCAGCAGTACCGTTATTTGCATAGTAGCTTGCCGTACCTCCGCCAACTTGCGCTACCGACCATGTGGCCCAAGCCAAACCGTTAGGGTCAAGCGGGGTTAGCGGGGTACCGAGCGTCCATGCAGAAGGAACACTTTGTCCAGCGTCGGCACCGGTAACAGTTGCAGATTTAGTAGCTTCCACAGCCGCCTTACCAGGCTCATAGAAAGGGCTGGTAGAATTATTAAAGCCCCTATTACCGCTTGCGTCTGTGGCGATATTGGTGCTTGCCGCCGCAGCAGCAGCATTTCCCGTTTGCCAAGCGAAGTCGCCATGGTTAGCCTTATACTGATATCTGTCGCCGCCCCAGTGACCACCGTTAGGAGGGTTACTAGCTACTGGCGTTTGTTGGAGATTTTCCTCAAAAGCTGCTGTTCCGGTCGGAGTATCGTAGCCGTGCACCGTGCTTGTAGCATTACCGGAAGTTGTTCCAGTTATAGTTAACGGAGGAGTAGTGCTATCTGCATTAGCGGTACCTCTAGCCGTGCTAAAGGTCTGACCGTGCGCAGCCGCACTGGTACTAGCAACAGGGTGGTTGCCTGCATAGAATTGAACTTTATCGCTACCGTATGTTTGTACAGCGCCCCAACTAGAGTCTTTGTTATCGCCGCTTGGGTCTTTAGGATCATAGCCGTGAGCAAACCAGTCGGCAAGTTTGATCCTATCGCCTGCCTCGATATTTTTGATAGTTACGATTTTACTTACTGTAGCATCGGTTTTAGCTCTACTTACGTCAAATAGATCGCGTCCTTTGCCACCGTCGATGATGATCTCGGTGTTTGCCGCCAAAGTACCTACGTGGATGATATCATCTCCGTCGCCTAGATCTACGTTTAGCTTACCGGTGCCGTTATTTGCAGCCATATCGTTAGCTAGCAATACCACGTCGTTACCTTGAGTGCCCTTAATCTCCTTAAGTTTCTCGTGAGCATTTGTGCCCAGGTCACTCTTTTGTCTTACTAGTTCAGTAGACGGTCTTGTTAAAGATGTAGATGACCCGTCGACATTTTTATGGCTCCACTTATTACCGGTAAAGTTAGGGGCATCATTACCCGTAACTCCTGTTCTGGCACCGAAATCAGGTAATGTTGAAGTAGCCTTAAAGTTATTCGTAGGCGTAGGTGTTGCATAGTTGTCTGAAAGAGGATTTTTTAGATTTGAGTTGCCTGCATTGCCGAAACCTTGATTTGCGGTACTGTTGTGCCAGCTACTATATCCTTGTTTAGTACCTCCGCTATGGCTTGTTGTATCCGTGCTATAAGGAACTTCAGATAGGTTTACCCATGAGGTAGACCCTGCTTTTACTTCGCTTAGATCGATAGTCTCTAGCTTTGAAGTAGTCGCAGCGTTAAATTTAGGATTTACTATAAGGTTTATGTTTTCGCCCTTAGCGACAAATTTTTTAAGGTCGTTAGGAGAAGCCGTACCGTCATCAAATTTGACATATACGTCGGTTTTCTCACCGGTCTGGACGCCGCTTACGTTAAGGTTTACGACATCTTGCTTATCTCCAGGATTTGTTCCGGTTCTAGCTCCGCCGAAATTTACTTTAATCGCATTTGGAGTTGAGCCTTGACCGGTATTCCATCTATCGCTCTCTAGTCCGGTGTCTATTTCAGGGCTATAATGCGTAGGCCTAGTAAATACAGCTCCTTTGAAATTAACATTTTGTCCAAACAGCTCGCCTATGTTATATGAGCCTGCCATTTGAGACATATCTATCGTGTTGTTTATGGTTTTGTCGTTACCGACTTTACCTACCGAATTCGCATACGAAGATGAGCTAGTATACTGTCCACCGCCGCTTGCGATACTAACGTTACCTCTTGCATTACCCGGATTGATCTCTATATCTCTCGCAGCTATATTGCCTATCAAAAGATTGGTGATATTATTACCGTTTACGCTAAACGTACCCTCAGTAACGATAGAGTTATCGGCTGTTGCGTACTGGAAGTTCCAAGTCGTAGGGGTAGAATCAAAATAGTTCTTCATCGTAGAGCCGGTAGTCGGGTTGTTTGCGGCAGTAGTTATGTTGTTTATGCCCTTTACCATCTCGACATTACCGCCGATGTCATTCAAGGTTACAGAAATAGAACCTTTTGTAAATACGCCTTTGCTCGCCTTAAATGAATTTAGGTGCTCAGCAGTGATGGCTATAGACTGAGTAGCAGTAGCAGCCGCTGAAGTACCTTTACCGATTATGTTATCCACGAAATAAACATTACCGGTTTTGATATTATTTGAAGCAAGGCCTCTAGCGTTGATCTGCTCGATGTCATTAAACTCTCTAGTGCCGTAAGCGTCAAAGTTGTCATCGGTATTAATGTTGAAAGCTTTTAACTTCTCAAAGAAAGTAGCATCTAGGTTACTTAGAATGCTTGACTTTGAATTTACGGTCAACTTCTCAAGGGTTTTTGGAGGCAACGGAATAGTAGAAGATAGGTCGTGAACCGCTATGTTTGTAAGGCTCATACCCGTAATATTAGCTACGCTATTGCCATATGTACCGATAGAGTTAAAATTTACGGTTATGTCTTTAGCTTTTGGAGCTATGATGCCTATACCTTCGTTTGCGTGCATTTTGTTTGAGTCTACCCAAGCAGCGGTAGCGCCGGCTCCGCCGATCTTTTGAGCATATACGTTTTTATCTACGTTTACAGTCACTCTTTCACTCTCGTCAGCAGCTACATAAGCGGTAACTTGACTGCGAAGTCCAGGAGTAACAGCATTTATGATAGCATTGCCGTTAACGTCTTGAGGATCGATTGTGTTTGTTATATTGATCTCTTGCAAATAACCGTTTTTAAACTCGACTCTACCGTAAGGGCCAGATGCTACATCGGTATTTTCCGGATCAGGCTTGTCTACCGTAACGCTTTTTATGGTAGAGTTCGTAACCACAAGATTGCTCTTTGTTTTTGTGGTGTTAAGAGCCGTTACGTCTGAGCCAGCAAAATCTATACTTGCAGTATCATTTGGCGTACCGGTGTCTACTTTTTGTATATTTACCTTTTCCATATTGTTTACGGTAAATTTGTTTTCTTTTGCTTTTAATCTTTCGATATTTAGCGTATCTTTACCAGCACCGCCGTCTATATCGAAATTTGTTTTATTTGTAGCATCTACATCTTTAAAGTCAAGCTTTATAGTGTCGTTACCGCTACCGCCTTTTATAACATTTGTAGCGCCGATAGGGGTATGTTGGCTAGGGTTAAACTCATACTCTAGATTGTGAGTAAATGCAGAAGCATCGACCTTTTCTAAGCGATCGCTTTCCACCATAAGCTTAACATCGGTAGTACCTTTAACGGATATTGTTTTATAGTGGTTTGTGTTGTCGCCTGATTTTATAAATACAGTGCTTTTCTCGCCTTTTGTGGCTATGTTTAAATTTTCGATATTCGGGATATCTATGCCTGTACCATCTACACCAACCACGTTATCTATAGCTTTTTTATGCAAATTTACATTATCTAATGTTAAATTTTGCGTATCATTTGTGCCAGCGATAGTTCCGGTGTTATAATTTAATTTAAATGACTCCGTACTGCTCTTTAAATTCTCAATGGTTAAATCGACTAAATTGTGAGGATTTATGAAATTTATACCATTTTGACTATCTAAACTTACTTTTTTAAGACCCTCTATATTTCGTGCATTGAAGGTTTTTTGAGTTGTAGCGGTGCTTGTCAAATTTAAGTTATCGATATTTTTGATAAAACCGGTAGTCATACCATTAAAATTATCTTTTACGGTAACATTTAAGGTATTTTCGCCCATACCGCCATCGATTTTATCGGTAGGCTTGAGAGTGTTTGTAGCAACAAACGAATCTGCAACCGCGTTAAAAATATCTTGTCCAACTCCACCGGTAAGATCATTTGGTTCAGTGGTAAGAGTATGAACCGTAGAAGCAGCAAGGGCGTCTATTTTTGCTTTTTGCTCTTCATAATTCGTATCGGTCGTAGTTTTTATAATTTCCTGAAACGGTTTATAATCATAACTTCCAGAAACACTTGTTTCTATGTTAGCGATTTTTTCAGCCATATAAGCTGAAATAGCCGTCTTGTTTTCGAAAATTTTAGCCGCAACCGGATCTGCCGCTTTTGCTTCTGCAGACTGAGCTACCTCAAATAGTTTTACAAGAGTTTCACCTCTTGAGTGACCTAGCTGAAGGTGCTTAACCCATGCGTTAATACCATCAGGATCTTTTGTGTAATCTTTACCAAGAATGTTTTTATAGATAAGCTCTATATAGTCTTTATCTTGGTCTATTCTACCGCCATAGTACTCTATAGCTGCCGGGGATTCTAGCATTAATTGGGCTATCTCGGCCTGTGTTTTATTGTGGCCGAAATTAATCCATGCCTTGAATCCAGCGCCTTCGGGGGCTCTGTTAAATAACGCCACATAAAGCTGCGCAACCTCTGCTTGTGTTACTGCCATTAAGGACTCCTTTAAAGTTGTGTTCTATTTTACAGAATACTATCGCCAATTATACCATAATTTTCTAAAAAAAGGGGGGAAATGATTTTTTATTTGATTAACTGATGATTGCTGAATAATTATAATTTATGGATTATATTCATAAGATATTTAGCTTATATTATATAATTTATCTGCATTTTCTTACTATTATATATTTGATTGCGTTAAAAAAATTGTACCCGTATAGCTACGATAACATACCACAAATACTTGTTTCAGAAAATTTAGATAGCTTTTTATTTTTGCAACTTAAAGAATAGATACGATAGGCATGAAAAAACTAAAAATCTATATTATGTTTAAGAAACAACAAATACTCAACAAAAAAGTGAGATTAAATTCGTATATTCCAAAAGAATGTCCCCAGCGAGATTCGAACTCACGGCCTCAGAATTAGGAATTCTGCGCTCTATCCAGCTGAGCTATGAGGACAAAAATATGAAATTTGTAAAAAAATGCCATTTTAACCACAAAGGGCAAAATGGGGATTAAATTTAAAGGCGAGGATTTGCATCCCCGCCAAATTTGGCTTAGCCGTTTCTTTTCTTGATGATCTCTTCGCTGACGTTCTTTGGAACTTCCTCGTAGTGGTCAAATTCCATAGAATATGTCGCGCGACCTTGCGTCATAGAGCGAAGGTCAGTAGAGTAACCAAACATCTGAGCTAGCGGGCAGAAAGCCGTGATGATCTTGCTTCCGTTGCGCTCATCCATAGAGTTTACTTGTCCGCGGCGTTTGTTTAAGTCGCCGATAACGTCGCCCATATAATCCTCAGGCGTCTCAACCTCGACCTTCATCATAGGCTCAAGGATAACCGCACCCGCTTTTCTAGCACCCTCTTTGAAGCCCATAGAAGCAGCTAGTTTAAACGCCATTTCAGATGAGTCGACTTCGTGGTAGCTACCGTCAAATAGGGTAACTTTAACGTCCTCGACCGGATAGCCGGCAAGCACGCCGCTTTGTAGCGCCTCTTTGCAGCCTTTTTCAACCGCCGGGATGTACTCTTTAGGAACCACGCCGCCTTTAATGTCGTTAACGAACTCAAATCCGCTAGCCGCAGGTAGCGGCTCAAGGCGCAAGAATACGTGTCCGTACTGACCGCGACCGCCTGATTGCTTAGCATATTTATACTCTTGCTCGACGGTTTTGCGGATAGTCTCGCGATATGCAACTTGTGGCTGACCTACTTCGGCATCGACCTTAAATTCGCGTAGCATTCTGTCTACGATGATCTCAAGATGAAGCTCGCCCATACCGCTGATGATGGTTTGACCGCTCTCTTCGTCGGTACCTACTCTAAAGCTTGGGTCTTCTTGAGCTAGCTTTTGAAGCGCGATAGCCATTTTTTCTTGATCGGCTTTAGTTTTTGGCTCGACAGCAACGCTGATAACCGGCTCAGGGAAGTCCATCTTCTCAAGGATAACCTTGTCTTTTTCGCTTGCAAGCGTATCGCCGGTTAGGGTATTTTTTAGACCTACGACCGCGCCGATCTCGCCCGCGTGGAGAATCGAAATTTCCTCGCGTTTGTTTGAGTGCATTTTTAGCAAGCGACCGATTCTTTCTTTATTATCCTGAACTGTGTTGTAAGCATAGCTACCGCTCTCAAGGCTACCGCGATAAACGCGGATAAAGGTAAGCTGTCCTACGAACGGGTCGGTCATAATCTTAAACGCAAGAGCTGCAAATTCGCCGTTATCGGTGCTTTCTACCGTTACTTCGCTACCGTCTTCATAAACGCCCTTAATCGCCTCGATCTCATCAGGTGCAGGCAAATACGCTACGACCGCGTCAAGCAGCGGCTGGATGCCTTTGTTTTTAAACGCCGTGCCACAAAGCATCGGAGTTATGGTCATTCTTAAGCAGCCTGCTTTAATACCTTTTTTGATCTCTTCTTCGCTTAGCTCCTCGCCTGAGAAAAATTTCTCCATCAAGCTATCATCGGTTTCAGAAACCGCTTCGATTAACTTAGTGCGGTACTCTTCTGCCTTTTCTTTTACTTCCGCCGGAATCTCTATCTCTTTATAGTCAGTCGGCTTTTTGTCGTCTTCCCAAACGTAAGCTTTCATTTTAACCAAATCGACTACGCCTCTAAAGTTATCCTCTGCGCCGATAGGAATTTGAATAGGCACCGGATTTGCTTTTAGACGGTTTCTGATTTGGGACTCGACGTTATAAAAATTTGCGCCGATTCTGTCCATTTTATTTACGAAAACGATTCTTGGAACGTGATATTTATTTGCTTGTCTCCAAACGGTCTCAGACTGAGGCTGTACGCCGCCGACTGAGCAAAATACCGAAACAGCACCGTCAAGAACGCGCATAGAACGCTCGACTTCGATAGTAAAGTCGACGTGGCCCGGAGTGTCGATCAAATTTATCTGGTGATCTTTCCAGAAGCAAGTGGTCGCCGCAGACGTAATCGTGATGCCGCGCTCTTTTTCTTGTTCCATCCAGTCCATCGTAGCAGCGCCGTCGTGAACCTCGCCTATCTTGTGGCTCATACCCGTAAAGAACAAAATTCTTTCGCTGGTCGTAGTTTTACCAGCATCGATGTGAGCGGCGATACCGATGTTTCTAACCATATGTAAAGGGGTTTTTCTATCTGCCATACCAGCCTCCTCTTACCAGCGGTAGTGAGCAAACGCTTTGTTAGCTTCTGCCATTTTGTAGGTGTCTTCCTTCTTCTTGAAAGACGCGCCTTTTGAATTTGCCGCATCAAGTAGCTCGTTAGCTAGCTTGTCTATCATCGTTCTTTCGCTTCTTTTTCTAGCAAAGCCGATGATCCAGCGGATAGCAAGAGCTTGTTGGCGAGCTGGGCGAACCTCTACCGGTACTTGGTAGGTAGCGCCGCCGACGCGACGAGATTTAACCTCCATAAGAGGCTTAATGTTTTCGATAGCATCGTTAAATACGTCTATGCCTTTTACGTCGCCGCTTTTTTTCTCGATAGCTTTGATAGCGCCATACATGATCTCGGTAGCGACGCTTTTTTTGCCGTCATACATAAGAGAGTTAATAAATTTAGTGATTACCTTATTGCCGTAAATTGGATCCGGCATTACTTCCCTGACGGGAGCTTTTCTTCTTCTCATTTGATTATTCCTTCAAATTTTATAAATTTTACTCAAACCTATGCCGCTAATGGCATGGTCTGCGAACCTAAATTTTTATTTCTTTTTACCCGCTGCGGCTGCCGCTTGACCAGGTTTTGGACGTTTAGCGCCGTATTTTGAGCGAGAAACTGTTCTTTTCGCAACGCCGGCTGTATCAAGAGCGCCGCGTACGATGTGGTATTTAACGCCCGGTAAGTCTTTAACACGACCGCCGCGCACTAGCACGATGCTGTGTTCTTGTAGGTTGTGGCCTTCACCGCCGATATAGCTGATCACTTCAAATCCGCTTGTAAGCCTAACTTTGGCAACTTTTCTCAAAGCCGAGTTCGGTTTTTTAGGAGTCGTAGTATAGACCCTAGTGCAAACTCCTCTTCTTTGAGGACACTCTTTTAGCGCTGGAGATTTTGACTTAAAAGTCACTTTCTTGCGCTCTTTTCTGACCAATTGATTAATGGTTGGCACAGTAATTCCTTTCGACTAAATTTATTAAAAAGACTTGATTTTATTTAAATTTGCCTTAATATAAGGTAAATTTCATCTTTTAAGCTGAGTTTTATCGCGCTAATCTTTTCTAATCGCGTATTTTCCGCTTCCGTTAAAGATGACGCAAAGCGACAAGGCAATGTAAAGATACAAAATTTCAGCCTTAAAGCCGCCTGCATTTGTAAGCTCTAGCAAATTTCCAAGCCCGTGATAGGCGTACATTATCGTTAGGCTCGTGCCGATTACGAGTAGCGCGCCGATCCTTGAAAATATCCCTAGAATTATCATTATTGGAGCTATAACCTCGCCGACATATGGACCGTAAGCCATAATCTCAGGCAAGCCGACTTTTGCCAAAATGCCTTTCACGCCGTCTATGCCGTGTGAAATTTTCGCAAAGCCGTGCATAAAAAGACAGACACCAAGCCCTAGTCTCGCAAACAAAATTCCCAAATCGAAATTTTTCATTTTTACTCCAAATTTTCAAATTTAAAGAATGGATTTTATCTGATTAGTTTTAAGGCGAGGTAAATTTAAGCCTCGCCGAATTTAGCGAGGCTTAGGGAGTTAAATTTTAGTTTTGTTTTAGCTTGATCTTTTGATCTTGATAAAGGCCCGTTCCAACAGGGATCATGCGTCCTAGGATGACGTTTTCTTTTAGATCCTCGAGGTGGTCGATCTTGGCTGCGATCGAAGCCTCGGTTAGAACCTTAGTCGTCTCTTGGAACGATGCCGCAGAGATCACGCTATCGCTTCCGATAGCCGCGCGCGTAACGCCTAGCAAAATAGGCTCGGCGATCGCAGGATTGCCGCCCATTCGCATTATGCGCTCGTTTTCTTCCTTAAATCTCGTTCGAGAGATCATATCGCCGGTGATGAAATTCGTATCGCCGCTATCGACGATCTTAACCTGGCGAAGCATCTGAGAAACTATGATCTCAATGTGCTTATCGGCGATCGCAACGCCTTGAGAGCGGTAAACTTGCTGAATTTCGCTGATCAAATAATAGTGCAGCGCCTTTTCGCCCAAAATTCTCAAAACGTCGTGGCTTGATATTAGTCCGTCGGTTAGCTTCTCGCCGGCGTGGATAAATTCGCCGTCGCGAACTTGAATTTGACGAGTTTTGTCTATCAAGTACTCGGCAGTAGCGCCGTCGTCGGCCTCGATCACGATGCGTTCTTTAGAGCGAAGCGGTTTTTCAAACCTTACGGTGCCGTCGATTTCAGCGATGATAGCCGTATTTTTCGGACGTCTAGCCTCAAATAGCTCGGATACGCGCGGCAAACCGCCCGTGATGTCTTTCGACTTCGCGACGGCTTTAGGCGTCTTAGCTAGGATATCGGCTTGCTTCACCACTTCGTCGTTGGCTACGAATATCGCGGTTTTTGGCTCTAGCTGATAGCGGATCATTTTGCCATCATCGGTGCTGATAACGATCGTAGGCTTGATGCCCGAAGGTAGATACTCGTTGATAACTAGACGGCTCTGGCCGGTCGCCTCGTCGTACTGCTCGGCGGCGCTATAGCCTGGCTCGATATCCTCGTACGTAACCTTACCTGCAGCCTCGGCGATGATCGGCGTAGAGTACGGATCCCACTCGGCTATGACGGTTTTTTCTTGGCTTTCCGGCTCAGAGATAACTGCTTTGCTATCCACGATATCGCTATCGTTTGCTTTGATGATAGAGTTTCGCGGGATATAGTAACGAACCGCTTCTCTATCGTCCTCGTCGGCAACTACGACAAATAGTCCTTTTTCGGTTACGACGTGGCCTTTTTTGATATTTCTTAAGCGCTCTAAATAATCGCCTTTTAAGATATAAAATTTAAGCACGCCGTTTGCACCTGCAAGGATTTTCTTAGCGATCGGCTCGCCGTCCTCTACCTTTATCTCGCTGGCAAACGGGATACGTTTCGGTACGTTCCAGCCCTCTTTGATGACCTCTGCGATACTCTCGTTCTCTTTGACTGAGTCGCCATCGGCATAAGGGATGTAAATTTTACCCTCTACCTTACCGCTAACGCCGGCTAGCTCGTTAGGTTTCGCTAGGTCGCCTCTTCTTAAAGTATATTTTACCTCTTCTTTTTTACCTTTTACGATGATATTTACGTCCTCGTGAGCGATCTCGATCTCGATCTTTCCGTCAAACGGAGCTTTTATCTTAGGCTCGACGAGTAAGACGGCTGAGTTTCTGCGATTTGCTACGATTCTCTTGCCGCCGTTTTCGTAAACGTTTAGATTGTAGTATCTTATAAAGCCCTCTTTTTGTGCGACGACTTGGTAGTCTTGCTGCTCAGTCGATGCCGTACCGCCGATGTGAAAGGTTCTTAGCGTTAGCTGAGTACCGGGTTCGCCGATAGATTGAGCCGAGATGATACCGACGGCTTCGCCCGGTTTTACTAGCTTTCCTTCGCCCAAATTCACGCCGTAGCATTTCGCGCAAACGCCTTTTGCTGCTTTGCAAGTTATCGGCGTTCTGATACTGACCGATTTTATGCCCGCTTCGGTTATCGCTTTTGCTTTTTCTTCGTCTATTAGCGTACCTTCGCTAAATAATACCTCGTTTGCTATCGGATCGATCACGTCGTCGGCTAGCACGCGGCCTAAAATTCTCTCTTCCAAGCTCTCGATAAGCTCGCCGTTATCGGTGATCTCAGTGATCTCGACGCCCTCGTGCGTACCGCAGTCGTGCATAGTGACTTTTACGTTTTGCGCGACGTCGATTAGCTTCCTGGTTAGGTATCCGGCATTCGCCGTTTTTAGCGCGGTATCCGCAAGACCTTTTCTAGCGCCGTGGGTTGAGTTAAAGTACTCAAGAACGTTTAGACCTTCGCGGAAGTTTGATATGATAGGAGTCTCGATGATCGAGCCGTCAGGCTTTGCCATAAGACCACGCATACCGGCTAGCTGGCGAATTTGCGCCGCTGAGCCTCTCGCGCCGCTATCGGCCATCATATAAATAGAGTTAAATCCGCCCTTATCTCCCTGGATAAGCTTCATCATCTCGCCAGCGACGACATTGTTCGTATCCGTCCAGATGTCGATGATTTTATTATATCTCTCGGAGTCCGTTAGCAAGCCCGCGCCGTATTGATTTTGTATCTCTCGGACTTTTTTCTTGGCTTCGTTGATATATTTTTGCTTGCTATCAGGGACGATGATATCGGCGATAGAGATAGAGATACCGGCCTTGGTCGCATAACGGAAGCCCAAATTTTTAAGCTTATCCAAAAATCCCGCCGTTACCTCAAGGCCGCCGTTTTTGTAAACATAATCGACCAAATTTGCGATATCTTTTTTCTTCATAACCCTGTTCCACATATTTTCAGGAACAAAATCAGGCAGAATCGAGCGGATGATCAAGCGACCCGCGGTCGTAAATAGAGTCTTGCCGCCAATCATCGTTTTGATTTTCGAGTGCACCTCTAGGCAGTACGCTTCCTCGGCGATCATTACTTCGTCTACCGATGCGAAAATTTTATTTGCGCCCTTGCTATCGGTCTTTTCTAGGCTTAGATAGTAAATCCCCAAAACCATGTCCTGACTAGGAACCGTGATAGCCTTACCGCTTGCAGGAAGCAAGATGTTCATCGAACTAAGCATCAAAATTTTGCACTCTGCGATAGCTTCCTGCGATAGCGGAACGTGAACAGCCATCTGGTCACCGTCGAAGTCCGCGTTAAATGCGGCGCAAACTAACGGGTGTAGCTGGATAGCCTTGCCCTCGACGAGCACCGGGTGAAACGCCTGGATAGATAATTTGTGAAGCGTCGGAGCGCGATTTAGCATGACCGGGTGATCTTTAACGACCTCTTCCAGGCACTCCCAAACCTCGTTCGTCTTATCCTCTATCATCTTTTTAGCTTGTTTTACGGTCGTGGCGTAGCCCTTCTCCTCGAGGCGAGCTAGCAAATGCGGCTTAAACAGCTCAAGCGCCATTCTTTTCGGTAATCCGCACTGATCCATACGTAGTTTTGGACCGACGACGATAACAGAACGACCAGAAAAATCCACGCGCTTACCGAGCAAATTTTGACGGAAGCGGCCTTGCTTGCCTTTAATGATTTCAGAAAGCGATTTTAACGGGCGTTTATTTGCACCTTTTACCGCATTTGCGCGTCGCCCGTTGTCAAATAGCGCATCGACGGACTCCTGAAGCATACGCTTTTCGTTTCTGATAATAATCTCAGGTGCGTCAAGCTCCATAAGGCGTTTTAGGCGCGCGTTTCTATTTATAACGCGGCGATATAGGTCATTTACGTCAGAAACCGCAAATTTACCGCCGTCAAGGCTAACAAGCGGACGAAGATCCGGTGGCAGGACCGGCAAATTCGTAATCATCATCCACTCAGGACGGTTGCCTGAATTTAAAAAGCTCTCAACGACTTTTAGTCTTTTTACTATGGTTTTTTTCTTGGCTTCCGAATTTGTCGCGCTGATCTCGTCTTTTAGGGTATTTAAAAGCTCGACAAGATCGATATTTGCTAGTAAATCGCGGATAACTTCACCGCCCATCCTAGCTCTAAATCCGCTCTCTTCAAAGCGAGAAGCCAAAGAGACATACTGCTCTTCGTTTAAAACGTCGAAAATTTCTACTTT
Organism: Campylobacter showae; assembly: GCF_900573985.1. Lineage (NCBI taxonomy): Bacteria > Pseudomonadati > Campylobacterota > Epsilonproteobacteria > Campylobacterales > Campylobacteraceae > Campylobacter > Campylobacter showae. The sequence continues at coordinate 2,031,472 of NZ_UWOK01000001.1, forward strand.
TTTGCTATTTTCGGTATCGTAAAATGCGTCGCCTACGCTCTCGACTATATACGCCTCGTAGTAAAGCACGCGCTCAAGGTCTTTCATCTTTATGCCAAGCAACGTTTCTATGCGGCTTGGGAGCGAATTTACGTACCAGATATGCGCAACAGGAGTCACGAGCTCGATGTGGCCCATTCTAGAGCGGCGCACCTTTGAGCTAGTTACCTCGACGCCGCATTTTTCGCACTTGATGCCCTTATAACGCATTTTTTTATACTTACCGCAAAGGCACTCGTAGTCGCGAATAGGACCGAAAATTTTAGCGCAAAATAGACCGTCGCGCTCAGGTTTTAGCGTGCGGTAGTTTATGGTTTCGGGTTTTTTGACCTCGCCGTGGCTCCATGACTTTATTCTCTCAGGGCTAGCCAAACGAAGCTGAAACGCTTCAAAATCGCGCGGTCTGCGTTCTTCTTTTATCTCAATAGGTTTTAACTCACTCATTATTTTCATCCTCATCGTATATCTCGACATCAAGCGCCAATGATTTTAGCTCGTTTGTTAGAACGAAAAATGTCTCAGGAATGCCTGTTTCAGGCACGTTTTCGCCTCTAGTTAGGGCTTTATACGCAGACAAACGTCCTTCGACGTCGTCTGATTTAACCGTTAGCATCTCGCGAAGCGTATGAGCTGCGCCGTACGCCTCAAGTGCCCAAACTTCCATCTCTCCGAATCTTTGTCCGCCAAATAGCGCCTTACCGCCGACTGGCTGCTGAGTAACTAGGCTATATGGACCCGTGCTTCTAGCGTGGACTTTTTCGTCGACTAGGTGGTGAAGCTTTAGCATATACATACATCCGACATTTACGCGCTCCTTAATCTTTGAACCCGTGCGTCCGTCGTAAAGCTCGGTCTTGCCGTCCATATCAATCTTAGCTAGCTCAAACAGCTTCATTAGCTCATCGACCCTTACGCCCTCAAATATAGGCGTGGCAAATTTGACGCCGTTAGCCCAATCTCTAGCGTAGTCTAAAAGCTGCTCGTCGCTCATTTTACCTAGAGTCTTTTTAGCATCCATAAATTTAGATGTAGAGGCTATATCGATCATTTTGGCTCGTAGCTCTTTTACCCACTCGCCTTTTTTCTCTTGGAAAATTTGATTTATCTGCTCGCCCAAGCGGTAGCCGACAAGACCCAAGTGACTTTCTAAAATTTGACCGATATTCATACGGCTAGGAACACCTAGCGGATTTAACACGATATCGACCGGCTGACCGCTCGGAAGATACGGCATATCGACTTCTGGGACGATGTTTGAGACGATACCTTTGTTTCCGTGGCGACCCGCCATCTTATCGCCCACTTTTAGTTTGCGCTTGGTCGCGATGTAGACTTTGACGAGCTTAACTACGCCACTTGGCAAGATATCATCTTTTTCCAAAATTTCCATCTTCGCGTCGTGCTCTTCTTTGAGCTTTTTCTTCTCGTTTTGGAAATGATTTTTTATGTCGTCGTATGATTTTTGAACGTCTTTTGAAAAGCCTTTAACGATCGCGCTTAGAGTAAAGCGGTTGATGTTTTCAAACTCTTCTTTATCGATCTTCTCGCCTTTTTTATAGGTTTTTTTACCGATAGTTTGAGCAGAGCTTAAAGGCGTTTTGCAAAGCAGAGCGCCCACTTTTAGCATCTCTTCGCGGTCTAGCATCAAGAGTCTATCGTGGTGTTCTTTTTCAAAAGCCGCTTTTTCTTCTTCATAAACTTTATTTGAGCGATTATCTTTTTCGTGACCTTTTTTAGTAAAAATTTTAACGTCTACGACGACGCCTTCCATAGAAGCTGTCGCGTAAAGGGACTTATTTACCACGTGACCGGCTTTTTCTCCGAAAATCGCGCGAAGCAAGCGTTCCTCAGGCGTTGGCTTAACCTCGCCTTTTGGTGAAACCTTGCCGACTAGGATCATGCCGGGTTTTACCTGCGTGCCGATTTTTATTATACCGCTATCATCTAGGTGAAGCAGATCTTCTTCTTTGATATTTGGGATATCTTTAGTAATCTCCTCAACGCCGTCTTTTAGCTCGCGCGCCTCGATCTCTTTTTCGTAAATATGCACGCTCGTAAACGCATCCTCTCGGATCATTTTTTCGCTGATTACGATCGCGTCCTCATAGTTGTAACCATTCCACGGCATGAAAGCTATAAGGGCGTTTTTACCGATAGCTAGCTCGCCGCGCTCCATAGACGGACCGTCGGCGATGATCTGCCCGGCCGCTACGCTTTCGCCTTTTTTAACGATAGGGTGTTGGGAGAATGTCGTATTTTGGTTGGTTCTTAAATTTTTCTCCATAGAGTAGTGATCGATATATGGACCTGCCTCGTCTTCACCAAGGATAAAGATGTTTTTATTGTCCACCTTTTCGACTACTCCAGCGCGTCTAGCCTTGATCGCCTCCCATGCGTCGCGCGCTACAGTACTCTCCATGCCAGTTCCAACGATAGGAGCGGACGAGCGAAGTAGCGGCACTGCTTGGCGCTGCATGTTTGATCCCATGAGGGCACGGTTTGCGTCATCATGCTCCAAAAACGGAATAAGCGATGCCGCAACACCAGCTATCATACCGGAGCAAAGGTCGATAAGCTTAACATCCTCGCGTTTAGCCAGTATCATCTCGCCGTCTTGTCTAGCCTCGATCAAGTCCTCTACTATATAGCCGCTTTCATCAAGCGCAGTAGAGGCCGGAGCGATAACCAAATTTTCCTCTTGAGTTGCCGTTAGATAAACGATCTCGTCAGTTACTTTACCGTCTACGACTTTTTTATACGGGGCTTCGACGAAGCCGAGATTATTTACCTTCGCGTAAGTAGAAAGCGTGTTGATAAGGCCGATGTTTTGACCTTCCGGAGTCTCTACCGGGCAAATTCTGCCGTAGTGAGTCGGGTGAACGTCGCGCACCTCAAAGCCGGCTCTATCTTTTACGAGACCGCCTTCGCCCAGCGCCGAAAGTCTGCGTTTGTGCGTAACTTCGCTAAGCGGGTTGGTTTGATCCATAAACTGACTCAACTGACCGCCGGTGAAAAATTCCATTATCGTCGTGGTTATCATTTTTGGATTAACCAAATCGTAAGGCATAATCTCTTCGGTATTACCCAGCGTCGTAAATTTATCTCTGATAGCTTTTTGCATTTTTACAAAGCCCAGGTGAAGCTCGTTTGCCAAAAGCTCACCGATAGAGCGGATACGTCGGTTGCCGAGGTGATCACGATCGTCGATATGTCCTTGTCCGTTTTTGACCTTTATTAAATATTTTGCCGTTTTTATAATGTCCTCATTGGTCAAAACCGTTACGTACTCAGGTACCTCAAGCGCTAGCTTGTGGTTCATTTTCATACGGCCAACACCCGTCAAATCATATCTTTCAGGATTAAAGAATAGATCATTTACGAAAGCGCGAGCAGCGTCTTTGACAACCGGCTCGCCTGGACGCATAACTTTATAAATTCTTATCGCCGCAAGATCGTTTTCGTCATCGACGTTTTCGGTTTGACGTAGTAGTTTGAGCGTCTCGTTATCGGCAATAAATGAATTTATGATAGCGTCGTCCACGCCTGCCGCTAGGTCGTTTGCTATCTCGATACTCTCTTGATCAGCCAAAATTTTAACCAATTTATTTTCATCAAGCTGTGCAAGAGTATCATAAAGCACCTCGCCGCTGTTTTTGTCAATAACCGGGTGAGCCAAAAACCTATTTACCAAAATTTCAGTCGGATATTCGACAAATTTGACGCCGTCAGCGATGATCTTATCAGCCTTTTTCTTGGTTAGTCTTTTTCCGGCCTCGTGTAAAACATTGCCTTCTTCGTCTTTTATGTCGTATTCAACCCTGCCCTGATAATCATCTGGGTTAAATGGCGTCAAAAATTTATTATCTTTTATTGTTAAAGTTTGTATAGGATAAAATAACTTGATAATATCTTGTTTTTTATATCCAAGCGCTCTAAATAGGATAGTTACCGGCACTTTTCTGCGCTTGTTGATACGCACATAAAGTACGTCTTTTGTGTCGTATTCAAAATATAGCCAGCTACCGCGGTCAGGAATGATTTGAGCCGTATAAATAAGCTTATTTACTACTGTCGGGCTTTCCTCTTCTTTAAAGATAACGCCGGGACTTCTGTGAAGCTGATTAACCACGACACGCTCGACGCCATTAATAATAAATGAAATTCTATCCGTCATCAAAGGAATTTCGCGAACGAAAATTTCCTGCTCTTTTATATCTTTTATACCGATCTTCTCGCCTGTTTTTTCATCTCTCTCGTGAACGATCAGCCTTATTTTCATTTTTAAATTTACAGAATAAGTAAGCCCGCGCTCCATGCACTCTCTAATCGTATATTTTGGTTTTCCGATTTCAGAGCTTACGTATTCCAAGCTTAAGCGGTTTTGTGGATCGTGTATAGGAAATATTGATTTGAAAACTTTTTCTATACCGCTTTCGCCTTGATTTTTATCTACGTTTAAAAACTGGTCAAAACTCTTTTTTTGTAATTGTAGTAGGTTAGGAACATCGATCTCTTTGGCAACATTTGAAAAATCAACCCTAAGACGATTTCCTGAGTATAAACTATTTAGCATATTCTACCTCATGGTATAAGTTTGAAAGAAAGTAAATAACCGCACGTCTGCGGCATCTTTGTAAAAATTAAATAAGGAGGCGTCGCCTCCTTTGTAAAAATAAGTGAAATTATTTAAGTTCGACTTTAGCACCAGCTTCTTCAAGCTCTTTTTTAGCTGCTTCAGCCTCGTCTTTGCTAACACCCTCTTTAATAACAGAAGGAGTTTGCTCAACTGCGTCTTTAGCCTCTTTAAGACCAAGACCTGTAAGAGCGCGAACGACTTTAATAACGTTGATTTTCTTGTCGCCGCCGTCAACTAGAACAACGTTAAATTCTGTTTTCTCTTCAGCTGCATCGGCTGCGCCGCCTGCTGCTGCGCCGCCTGCTACCATTACCGGAGCAGCGCTTACGCCAAATTTCTCTTCAAATTCTTTTACTAGCTCACTTAGCTCTAATACTGAAAGATTAGAGATAAATTCTAATACGTCCTCTTTAGTAATTGCCATTTTTTATCCTTTTATATTATGCTGATTTTTCTTTTTTCTCTTTAAGCGCATTTAGTCCAATAGTGAAATTTTGGATAGGCGCATTCCAAACTTGCAAAAGCATAGCAAGTAACTCATCACGGCTAGGCATCTTAGATAGAGCCTTGACCTTCTCGACGCTTGCAACTTCGCCGTCAATATGAGCGGTTTTGATTTTGAATAGTTCGCTGTTGGTCTCTTCAAATTTAGCCGCAACCTTAGTAGCTGAAAGCTGATCGCCCCAGATAAAGATATTTGTATCTTTTAAGACCATACCAGACTTTTCAACGTTATTAAGAGCGATATTTGCAAGAGTATTTTTTACGATTTGAACTTTTACGTTTAAAACTCTAGCAGCATCTCTTAATGCTTCTAGTTTTTTAGTGCTAAGACCGCGATAATCGCAAACTATAATCGCTTCATTTTCTTTAAATTCGGCCTCAAGTTTACTGATTATTTCAGATTTTTCGTTTCTCGTCATCTAGTTTTTCTCCTTTCCGACTAGTGATTTCAAGCAGAGTGGCATAAAAGCACGATTAAGCAAAAGCCTCTGCTATCTCCAATCTAAGATAAAAATTTATTAGCTAAAAATTAGCGTAGATCCATAAGCTCTTGAGTCTCAAGTAGAACAGAAGGGCTCATAGTTAATGATAAAGCGGCGCTCTTAATATATCTACCTTTTGCTGCCGCAGGTTTTTGTCTATTTACTGCTTTAATAAGGGTTGAAATATTATCGTTTAACTGTTCTTTTGAAAAGCTAACTTTGCCAAGACCGGCGTGTATATTTCCTTGCTTATCTACGCGGAAATTAACTTGACCGCTTTTTGCGTTATTAACCGCTTGAGCTACATCCATAGTAACAGTGCCTGTTTTTGGGTTTGGCATAAGACCTTTTGGTCCCAAAATTCGTCCTACTTTACCGACTAAGCCCATTAAATTTGGAGTGGCAATAAGAACGTCGAAATTCATAATTCCTTTTTGGATATCCTCGACAAGTTCATCGCTACCGACTATATCGGCACCAGCAGCTTTTGCTTCGTCGGCTTTCGCATCTTTTGCTATAACGGCTACACGAACGGTTTTGCCGGTTCCCGCAGGAAGCACAACTGAGCCTCTAACCATTTGATCTGCATGTCTTGGATCGACGTTAAGTTTTAATGCTATTTCGACTGTTTCGTCAAATTTAGCGCTTTTTAGTAATTTTACAGTATCGATAGCTTCTGCTAAAGAGTAAGCTTTAGTGGTATCAACTTTTTCAAGTAGCTTACCAAATCTTTTTGTAGTTTTTTTTGACATTAATTTCTCCGCATTTTTAAATTTTATGCTTCCACATTGTCAAATTTAAAATACACGCGCTATAAATATTAACGCGTGTGCATAAATTTAACTTTATAAAATCCTTATGTGGTAAAAGGATTAATCGACTACCGTAATTCCTATTGAGCGAGCTGAACCAGCAATGATTTTAGCTGCCTGCTCTCTATCTTTAGTATTTAAGTCGGCAATTTTTTTCTCAACTATTTCAAGTACCTGAGCTTTTGTGAGCTTGGCTACTTTATTTTTTAACGGATTATCCGAACCTTTTTCTATTCCTGCAGCTTTTTTAATCAAATCCGTAGCAGGCGGTTGTTTTGTAATAAATGTAAAGCTTCTATCAGCATAAACGGTAATAACGACCGGAACCCTAAAGCCAGCCATATCCTTTGTTCTTTCATTAAATGCTTTACAAAATTCCATAATATTAACGCCTTGCTGACCAAGAGCCGGACCTACCGGAGGACTTGGATTTGCTTTCGCAGCAGCAATGTGTAATTTAATTTCGCCTATAACTTTTTTAGCCATAAACTTCTCCTTATACTATCTTCTCGACTTGTGAATATAAAATTTCAACTGGGGTGCTTCTGCCAAATATTGAAACATTTAGCCTTAGCTTTCCGTGTATCATATCGTACTCTTCTACTATACCAGTAAAATTCGCGAAAGGCCCTTCCGTAATACGAACATTTTCTCCGTTATCAAAGAAAATTTTTGGTTTAGGAGCAGCTCGCTTTTGGACTTTTTCTAAAATTAAATTTATATCTTTTTCGCTTAACGGCGTAGGTTTTTTTGCTTCACCTATAAATCTACCGACTTTAGGAAGAGACTGAATCTTGTGCCAAAGAGCTGTATCCAAATCAAGATGTGCAAAAGCATATCCAGGATAAAGACTTCTTTCGTTTATTTTTTTCTTGCCGTTTTTGATTTCTATTACATCTTCAGTAGGAACTATAATCTCTTTTAGTTGTTCTTCAATGTGATTATCTCTAACTAAATTTTCAATAGCTCTCTTTACGCTCATTTCGCTACCGGCATAAGTTTGAATCGCATACCATTTATGTGCCATGATTCAACCTTAAATCAGTTTTGAAAGAGAGAAAGACATAATTGCATCAACAAGAGCTAAAAAAAGTGAAACAATGGCTACTACAGCAAAAACTGTTATAAAAGCATTTCTTATTTGCTCTTTGAGCGGAAAAATTACCTTTCCGATTTCGGCACGAGAAAGCTTTATATAATTTATCATTTTTTCCATTTTTAACCTTTTGATGGCAGGGCAAGAGGGATTCGAACCCCCAACCATTGGATTTGGAATCCAGCGCTCTACCGTTGGAGCTATTGCCCTAAAAAGCCTTAGCTCTTTAACTTAACTTCTTTATGAACAGTATGTTTTTTTAGTCTTGGGCAATATTTTTTTAGTTCCAATTTTTCGGTTGTCGTTTTGCTATTTTTTACCGTAGTATAATTTATATCACCTGATTCAGAACATTTAAGACCGACTTTTATTCTATTACCTTTTGCCATAAATTCCCTTCAAAAAAGCGGAGAAAAACTCCGCCAAAATATAAAATTAAATTACGCTAGAATCTTAGAAACAACGCCTGAGCCGACTGTTCTACCACCTTCACGGATCGCAAAGCGAGTTCCCTCTTCAAGAGCAACTGGCGCAATAAGCTCAACAGTTATCTTTAGGTTGTCACCAGGCATAACCATCTCTGTTCCTTCTGGAAGAGTGATAGAACCTGTAACATCAGTCGTTCTTACATAGAACTGCGGTCTATAGTTGTTAAAGAATGGGGTATGACGTCCACCCTCTTCTTTTGTTAGGATATAAACCTCTCCCTCAAATTTAGTGTGAGGAGTAATTGATTTAGGTTTGCAAAGAACCATACCGCGCTCAACATCTTCTTTTTTTGTGCCTCTTAGAAGAACGCCTACGTTATCGCCTGCTTCACCTTGGTCCATTTCTTTTCTAAACATCTCGACGCCGGTAACTGTAGTAGTTTGAGTTGGTCTAATACCTACGATTTCGATGGTATCGCCGACTTTTACCACACCTTTTTCAATTCTACCGGTAACAACCGTACCGCGACCAGAAATAGAGAAAACGTCCTCGATAGGCATCAAGAAGTCTTTGTCTGTTGCGCGAACCGGAGTTGGGATATACTCGTCAACTCTAGCCATAAGCTCAAGAACTTTTGCAGACCATTCGCCCTCTGTTCCAGCTTTAGCCTCGTTAAGAGCTTGAAGAGCCGAGCCTGCTACGATTGGAGTATCGTCGCCAGGGAAATCATACTCGTTTAGAAGCTCACGAATTTCCATCTCAACTAGTTCAAGAAGCTCAGCATCATCAACCATATCAGCTTTGTTCATGAAAACAACGATATATGGAACACCTACTTGGCGAGATAGCAAGATATGCTCTCTAGTTTGAGGCATTGGGCCGTCAGCAGCAGAAACAACTAGGATAGCACCGTCCATTTGAGCCGCACCGGTAATCATGTTTTTAACATAGTCGGCGTGGCCTGGGCAGTCAACGTGCGCATAGTGGCGATTTTCAGTCTCATACTCAATGTGAGAAGTAGCGATGGTAATACCACGCTCTTTCTCCTCTGGAGCGTTGTCGATATTATCATAGTCTTTTAGTTCAGCAAGACCTTTTCTTGAAAGAACAGCAGAAATTGCAGCTGTCAAAGTTGTTTTACCATGGTCAACGTGACCAATAGTACCAATGTTTACGTGTGGCTTGTTACGTGAAAATTTTTCTTTTGCCATCTCTTCCTCCGTAATGATATTTGCGTTTTAAATTTATGCTTAATTTTTCTTCTCTAAAATCCGTGGAGCTCATAGCGGGACTTGAACCCGCGACCTCTTCCTTACCAAGGAAGTGCTCTACCTCTGAGCCATATGAGCGTCAAACTCTTGGCATTAGAGAATTTTTGAAAAAGCATAAACAACTAAATGAAATTAAAAAGGTGTGCCGTAGAAAATGTATAAAATTTAATATTTTTATCATCTTACAGCTCCCAGTTTAGTTCCAAAATCTGGAGCGGGAAACGGGGCTCGAACCCGCGACCCTCAGCTTGGAAGGCTGATGCTCTAGCCAACTGAGCTACTCCCGCGCGTAGCATGGTGGTGAGACGTGGATTCGAACCACGGAAGACATAGTCAGCAGATTTACAGTCTGCCCTCGTTGGCCACTTGAGTATCTCACCCTATTTTAAAAAATAAATGCTTTGCAATGGTATTTCTGGTCAAACACTGTTATGAAATGGAGCTGGTGAACGGACTTGAACCGCCGACCCACTGCTTACAAGGCAGTAGCTCTACCAACTGAGCTACACCAGCATCCTGATTTATGAAAGTTGGATTATAGCCCAATTTCTTTTCAAAGTCAAGCTTTTTTTAAAATTTTTTGGAAAATAAGAATAAAAAATTAGAATTTAGCCGCACATACAAGCTAAATTTTAGCCCATTGGTTCTGGAGCCTCTTTAAAAAATAGGTCCGGCTTCTTTCTTAATCCTCGTTTTTTTGGCATAGTTACGTCTTTTTCTTCTGCTGTGGTTTTAGAATCAATGGCGCCTTTATCGTCGTTATTTTCGCTTTTTACCATCCCAGCATATGCCTCTTTGTATCCTGCGGATTTTATTTTATTAATTAAAATTTTAATTTTTTCTCCACTTAGAGGCTGTGTTTTTATCGCGATGGCACGGTATCTACCAAATTTACCGCTAACGACCTTTTCGACGCCCTCAAGGTCGCCTACTTTTCTTTCGACGGCTACTCTCGCGCTTTCTATTGCTTTTTCGCTTACGTCATCGCCAAAAGCGCTCACAAAAATATGATATTCGTCGTTTGCAAGCAAGGCGCCAAAAAACATCAAAATAACGAATATCACCTTTTTCACGAAATTTCCTTAGGATATTTATCAAATTTTACAGTATCGACCGACCGTCTTATCATTATACAACAAAAAAATATAAACTTACAGTCAAACTCTATCCAAGCACCCTTGCGATTAACTCTATCGGATTCTCGCATTTCACGTCTGAGCCGCCGATATGTAGCGCATTTGAAATTTGCATTTTACAGGCGCTACACTCTGCGCTTACGATCGTTGCGCCCGAGTTTTTTATCATCTCGGATTTTCTTTGTCCGGCTGCGCGGCTTAGGTGATATTTTTCAGACTGCATCGTTACGCCGCCAAATCCGCAGCACTCGTTTGGATCGTCCATTTCGGTTATTTCGTAGTTTTGAGCGAGCAGTTTGCGAGGCTCTTTAAATACGCCTTGCATTTTTCTAGCATGACAAGGATCGTGATAGGTCACGGAGGCTAAGTTTTTGCCTTTTTTAGCCAAAATTTCAGCCAAATTCGTAAATTTTTCAAAGTACTCCGTCGCTAAAAATATCTTCTTGCTTACAGCTTTTGCGCGCTCTCGCCACTGCTCGTCATCGTGAAAGAAGTGCTCGTAGTCGATCTTTATCATCGCCGAACAAGTAGCCTCTGGCACGATGATGGCGTCTAGCTCGCCCAGCATTTTTTCAAAATACTCGATATTTCGCTTTGCCAAAACCTCGACCGTCGCAAAATCCCCCGTAAAATACGCGGGCGCGCCGCAACAGGCCTGTTTTTTCATCAAATTTAAATTTAACCCAAGCTCGCGCGCTATCTTAACCAAAGCCTCGCCGATGCCCGTATACGCGTAGTTTCCCATACATCCGATGAAAACGCCGATCGTTTTATCGCCGCCGTTATCAATAAACTCTGCGTGCGAGTTTAAAAAGCTCTTTTTACTAGCGGTTGGCAAAAGCCGCTCTTTTTTCACCATCGGCAGGCTAAATCTCGGGCTCATCGCGCCTTCACGGATCTTAAACGCGCAGCTTTGAAACACATATCCCAGCCTCGCGCAAAAGTCCATAACCGCGCGGTGGCGCAGCAACCAAAAAAACGCTTTTTTGTACCACGCTATGCCAAATTTATCCGCGATATCGCGGCGGACGTTTTCTATCGCCGTATCCACGCGCAAGGAATTTGGACATACCTCGACGCAATTCGTGCATAAAAAACAGCTCTCAAAGATATTTTTCGCGCTTTTATCAAGCTTCAGCTCGCCGCGCTCGTAAGCTCCCACGAGATCCAAAAAGCCGCGCGGAGAGGTCGTCTCGTCGGAGTTTATCTTGTGGATCGTGCAGATTTGGATGCATTTGCCGCATTTTACGCATTTATCTGAAATTTCGCTAAATTTAAACATGTCCGCCCATCAAACCGTTTTTGAAAATCGGCGTAAATTTTCAGGTATTTTTTTCAAATACGCGTCAAAACACATCGCGATATTTCGGATGATCAGTGTGCCCGTCTCGTTTACGCTGATTTTTTCTGGCATTACGGTTACGAATTCGCTCAAATTTTCAAGCTCGACCAAATCATCTTTAAAATACTCGAAAAATTTGATGCCAAATTTATCCTCGACCGCCTTGATATCAAGAGCGAAGTTACTCATCAGGCTCATTATCACGGCTTTTCTGATTAGATCGTCGCCAGTTAGATATATACCCTTACAATACGGCAAAACGCCGCTATCCAGAGCTTTTTCGTATTCGTCCATGTCCTTGAAATTTTGCGCGTAGTATCTTTGCCCCTCGCCGATGCTAGTTAGCCCGATGCCGATGAGATCGGCTCCGCCCTTGGTCGTGTAGCCTTGGAAATTGCGGTGTAGCGTACCGTTAGCAAGCGCGCCGAAAAGCTCGTCGCCTGGCTTTGCAAAGTGATCCATTCCGATCATTTTGTAGCCGTTTTTGATAAAAAACTCGGCCGTATATTTTAAAATTTCAAGCTTGGTTTTAGGGCTGGGTAGCGTGGCTTCGTCAAATTTGCGCATAGATTTTTTTATCCACGGCACGTGCGCGTAGTTAAACACCGCGAGGCGGTCCGGGGATAGCGTCAGAGCCTTATCCAGCGTCGCTTTAAAGCTCTCTAGCGTCTGATACGGAAGGCCGTAGATCAGGTCCATATTTATCGAGTTTATGCCCTTAGCGCGCGCCATATCTACGGCGTTTTTGGTGATCTCGTAGGGCTGGATGCGGTGGATCTCTTTTTGCACGCGCTCGTCAAAATCCTGCACGCCGTAGCTGATACGGTTAAAGCCGTGAGAGACTAGCACGTCAAGCTGCTCGCGGGTTAAAAATCTCGGATCTATTTCGCAGCTGATTTCAGCCTCGGGCGAGAAATTTTTAAATTTAGCCTTTATCATCTTGATGATTTCATCTAGCTGATCCGCTCCGTAAAACGTCGGGGTGCCTCCGCCAAAGTGCATTTGTAGCACCGGTGCGCTCGTGTCGAGATTTGCCGCTAGTAGATCAAGCTCTTTTTGTAGATACTGCATATAGCGCGTTTTGCGGTCCTCTTTGCTCGTATAAATTACGTTGCAACCGCAAAAATAACAGGCGCTGCGGCAAAACGGCAGGTGCAAATAAAGCGAAAGCGGGCGCGAGGCGTCGCGGTTTTTTAGCTCCCGCAGGTAGTCCTCGTAGCTAAATTTATCGCTAAACTCGGGCGCGGTCGGATAGCTCGTGTAGCGCGGTCCCGGGCGCGAATACTTCACGTAAGCGTCAAAATCTATCATAGCGTTTTATTCCTTGCGTTTTTCATTATATTCTCCATATCGACGAACAAATTTGGATACTGCTTTTTGATACCCTTTACCAGTTTTTCCAAATTTACGTCGATGCTTTTTTTATTTTTATTTTTTGCGGCGATCTTGCGTATCTCGTCCATCGCCACGACCCAAACGTCGGCAAAATCTATAGGCACGTTCTGCCAGATCGTCTTTTCGAGCCTTAGTTCGAAATTTTCCTTTTGGACGTTGCGGTAGGCTTCGATGAGCTGCGAGAGCGATTTTAACGAAACCATCGTGTGTAAATTTTGATTTTCGTCAATGCCGAACCACGGCTCCACTCCGTCCCACGAGCCGCTTTTTAGGCTAAGGCTCATTTGACTCGGATCGCTTGTCGGCACGATCTCAAATATCGTCTTCTCGCCCTCTTTTATCCCGAGCTCGCCCGAAATTTCGTCGATTTTTTCGTATGTTTTTTGTAGATTTTTTTCTTTCATTTACTTCCTTAACTTACCCGTTTTGGTGCCTATCGAGCCAAACCATCACGCCTTTTTGCGCGTGCAATCTATTTTCCGCCTCGGCAAAAATCTCATCCGCATGCGCCTCAAACACCGCCTCGCTCACCTCGTATCCGCGGTAAGCCGGCAAGCAGTGCAAAAATATCGCTTGCGGTGCGGCTAATTTCATCAAATTTTCATCCACGCAAAAGCCCGCAAAATCCCTCAAGCGCTTTTCTTTTTCCGCCTCTTGTCCCATCGAGACCCAAGTATCGGTAGTGACGACGTTAGCGCCCGAGACGGCTTCTTTTACGTCCTGAGTTAGATAAATTTTAGCTCCCGAAATTTGAGCGTTTTTCATCGCTAAATTTACGACGTCGGCGTCCGGTTCGTAGCCCTTTGGCGTCGCGATCCTTAGCTCAAAGCCTAGCTTGCTAGCTAGCATCAGCCACGAGTGCGCCATGTTGTTGCCGTCGCCCACGAACGCCGCTTTTATCTCGTCTATTTTTAGTCCGCATTCGACCGCCGTCATGAGATCGGCCATCAGCTGCGCGGGGTGAAATTTATCGCTAAGTCCGTTTATCACGGGTACGCGGCTAAATTTAGCAAGCTCTTCTAGCGTCTCGTGGCGATTTACGCGAGCCATGATTAGATCGCACATTCGCGAGATCACGCGCGCGGTGTCTTTTATCGGCTCTCCGCGCCCGATCTGAATCTCGCTCGAGCTAAGAAACAGCGCGTGTCCGCCTAGCTCGTTCATCCCCACGTCAAAGCTTACGCGCGTTCTAGTCGAGCTTTTTTCAAATATCATCGCTAATTTTTGATCTTTTAGATACGGCTTAAAATCTCGCGCCTTGGCCTCTTTTTTTATCTGCAAACCCAAATTTAAAATTTCGATGATTTCGTCTTTGCTAAAATCGTTTAACGTTAAAAAGTGCCGCATTTTGCCCCCTTTAAATTCCCAAATTTGCCCATAAAATTTACAAGGCGAAGTATCGTGAGATAGATTTGCTTGTTTTGAAGTAAATTTCGTCCCAAGATAAGGCACGTAGCCTATCGCAGGGCGAAATTTGCGAAATCAAGCAAAGATACTCGCGAGACAAGCCGCTATCCCCTTAAAATTTGAGCCGCTTCTTTAGCATGATAGCTGATTATCAGATCCGCCCCCGCTCTCTTAAATCCAACCAGCGTCTCCATCATCACGCGCTCGTAGTCGATGACGCCCGCTTTTGCCGCAGCTTTTAGCAGAGCGTATTCGCCGCTCACGTTATACGCGCAGATCGGCAGTCTCGTCGCCTCGCGCAGATCGCGGATGATATCTAGATACGCCAGAGCCGGCTTTACCATCAAGATATCGGCCCCCTGCGCCTCGTCTTCTAGGCTCTCGCTCACGGCTTCTAGGCGGTTTGCGCTATCCATCTGGTAGCTTTTTCTATCGCCGAAACTCGGCGCGCTTTCTGCGACGTCGCGAAACGGCCCGTAGTACGCCGAAGCAAATTTGGTCGAATACGCCATAATCGGCAAATTTTCGTATCCGCTCACATCCAGCGCCCCGCGCAAGGTAGCGATGATACCGTCCATCATACCGCTTGGAGCTATCATATCAGCGCCGTTTCTAGCGTGGATCAGCGCTTGTTTAGCCGAGATCTCCAGCGTCGCGTCGTTATCGACGGTCTGATGGACGTGATCCAGGATACCGCAGTGGCCGTGATCGGTGTATTCGCAAAAGCAAAGATCCGTTATCACGACTAGATCGGCAAATTTATCCTTTATCGCCCGAAGCGCGGTAGCTATGATACCTTCATCGCTCAAAGCGTCGCTGCCTACGCTATCTTTTAGGCTCGGGATTCCAAACAATATTACCGCTTTTATGCCTAAATTTCGCACGATTTCGCACTCTTTTAAAATTTCGTCCAAACTCATCTGAAAGACGCCCGGCATCGAGCTTATCTCTTTTTTAACGCCCTTGCCTTCGACGACAAAAAGCGGATAGATAAAATCGCTCGCCGCAACGCTAGTTTCGCGCACCATCTCCCTGATCGCGGGATTTATCCTAAGCCTTCTAAAACGTTTAAACATAATTTTCCTTTTACTTCGCTACAATTTACGCTTAGTGTAACATAATAGGAGTTAAAAATTTATGAATATCGAGCTTTCAAATACAGCAAATTTACCCTCTCGTTTCGGGATATTTGAGATACAGGCCTTTAAGGAGGGCGAGAAAGAACATTTAGCGATTTACAAAAAACCGTTCGGCGAGGTCGTAAACGTCCGCATCCACTCCGAGTGCCTAACGGGCGATGCGATCGGCAGCCTAAAGTGCGACTGCCGCGACCAGCTGGAAGCCAGCCTAAAATACATCGAGGAGCACGGCGGCATGGTGATCTATCTGCGCCAAGAGGGGCGAAATATCGGCCTACTAAACAAAGTAAACGCCTACCACCTGCAAGATGAGGGCCTGGACACCATCGAGGCAAACCACCAGCTGGGCTTTAAGGCCGACGAGCGCACGTACGAGATCGTGGATTTTATATTAAAACACTTCGGCATCGAAAAGATAAATTTGCTAACCAATAATCCGAAAAAACTGTCGGGGCTAAAGTGCGTGCAGATCGTCTCTCGCGTGCCTATCGTCATCCACGCGAACAAATTTAACGAAAACTACCTGCGCGTGAAAAAAGAGCAGATGGGGCATATGCTAGATGAAAATTGACCTGCCGAGGGACTTTGATGCGCAAACGGCGAAATTTAGCGAAATTTTGGCTAAATTTAACCGCGTGCACAGCCTTACCAACTACAAAAATTTAAACGAGCAGATCGCTGATAGCATAGCTCCGCTTGAAATTTTCCCGCAAATTTGGGGAGCCGAAACAGCGATTGACGTGGGCAGCGGAGCGGGCCTTCCCGCGATATTTCTCGCGATGATTTTAAAGGAGTGCGAGTGGCATCTCTTTGAGCCCAGCCCGAAAAAATCGGCGTTTCTAAGCTACGTCAAGGCCGAGCTAAATTTAACCAACGTGCGCGTAAAACCTTGCAAGATCGAGGACGGCGAGCCCTTCGCGGCGCAGCTAATCACTAGCCGCGCGCTAATGAAAACGAAAGATTTTCTAGGGATTTGCGACGGTTTTTTTGACGCGCAAACTCAAATTTTACTTTACAAAGGAAGCAGCGTGCAAAGCGAGCTAGAGGGGCTCAAAGCTCAAATTTGCGGGCGCGGCAACCGAAATTACGTACTTATAAAGGGCGGCGATGTTATTTAAAATTTTGGCTTTTTTAGCGGTTTTAATTGCGATTTATTTGATATTTTTTAAAACCCGCGTAAAAAGAGGCGTAAAAGGCAGCGCAAAAAAAGAGGACAAAGATGCCGAAAATTTCGTCGAATGCAAAAAGTGCGGCACCTTTATAGAAGCTAAAGACGCCGTAATAAGCGGCGGCGGGTATATATGCGAGGACTGCATAAAGGATAAAAAATGAAACTAATCGGCCACGAACTAGTGGCGTATGAGCCGCTGTTTTGGCGCGAGAATGCCCGGCAGATCGAAGCGGGCAAGCAAAATTTGTTTAAATTTGACGCAGCCGCGATAAAGCGCGCACAAGAGCTCGGCGCCCAGTTTTGCGTCGAAGCTGAAAATCTAAACGAAGCTATCATCGCAAACGCTGCCGGAGCGAAATTTATCGTCGTGCCCCGTGAGCTTGCCGGCAAAGCGGCAAAGCTGGCGCAGGATTATCTGTTTGACGCTCAAATTTGCGTCGTTATCGGAGGCGAAGACGAGCTAGCCGAGCTTAGCGAGACTGGCGCGGACGCCGCGATATTTAAAAACGCCGTAATAGGCAAGGATAAACGATGATAAAATTTCCGCCGTTATATCTAAAATTTTTAGAAAGTATCGATGGCGAGGAGTGCGTGGATGTTTTTAACGAGGCGGGAGCGGGTGCGTATCTATACGGGCGCGCGGCTCTAGCCGAGCGAAACGAAACGTACGAAGTGGCGCTTTACGAGCCAAATTTTTATATGATAGGTCAAGACGGCGACCTGGGATTTTTCATAAAATTAAACTCGGACGATACGATTTATCTAAACGATCTAGGCGCGCTGGGCTCGGCTCCGATGCGCATAGCGGAGCGAGATATTTTTGCCTTTATCAAAAAGATAAAAGAGGGCGGCGAGATATTTTCGTAAAATTTTACGAACAAAGGAAACAAATGGAACTTTTTAAAACCGCATTTTTGATGACCGTGCTGATGCTGCTTTTTGTAGCGGTCGGCGGCGCTATAGGCGGCACTAGCGGTATGATGGTCGCGTTTATAATAGCGCTTGGGATGAACTTCTTTTCGTATTTTTTCTCGGACACGCTCGTGCTCAAGCACTACCGAGCCGTGCCCGTGGACGAGGCGCACGCGACGGGACTTTATCAGATCGTGCGCGAGCTTTGCGCGAAGGCAAATTTGCCGATGCCAAAGATCTACATCATCCCCGAAGCCGTTCCAAACGCCTTCGCCACGGGTCGCAACCCGAGCCACGCCGCGGTAGCCGTGACTGAAGGACTGCTAAATATACTAAACAAAGACGAGATCGAGGGCGTGCTAGCTCACGAGCTAAGCCACGTGCGCCACTACGACATCCTAACGGGCTCTATCGCGGCGGTTTTTGCGGGAGCGATCGCGATACTGGCAAATTTCGCGCAGTTTGGCGCGGCAAACCGTCAAGGCAAGCAAAATCCGCTAATGTTAATCGCCATAGCCGTCATCATGCCGCTAGCCGCCACGATCATACGCATGGCGATCTCGCGGGCGCGGGAGTTTGAGGCCGACAGAGGCGCAGCGATGATAACGGGCAAGCCCCAGCACCTAGCAGGCGCCCTGCGAAAGCTCGAGGACTACGCGCGCGGACGCGTGATGGCAAACGCCGACGAACAAAGCGCGCATATGTTTATCATCAACCCTTTTAGCGGCGTAAAAAGCGCGCTGGGTTCGCTATTTCGCACGCACCCGAGCACCCAAGACCGTATCGCCGCGCTAGAAAATTTACGCTCGCAACTAGATGGCGAAAACGGCGTGAAAGAGTATTTTAGAAAGTAAATTTGACGGGCGAATTTAAACTTTCGTTTCGCCCATCAAATTTGAACAAAACAGCTTGACTCTTGGCGTTAAATTTAACGCCAAATTTAACCCTGCGCCGCGTCAAATTTGACAGCACGCGTCAAAATAAAATTTATCAAAAAGGCAAAATATGAAAATAGCCGTAAACGGCGCAAGCGGATTTATCGGCGGCGCACTCTGCCGCTTTTTTAGAGCCCAGGGGCACGAGGCCGTAGCTATACCAAGGGCCGCCTACGCCAACAAAGACGCGCTCAAAAACCTCGCTGGCGGCTGCGATGCGGTTATAAATTTAGCGGGTGCTTCTATCGCGGCCAGATGGAGCGAGACCTATAAAAAGCAGCTTCACGCAAGCAGGATAGAGACTACGCGCACGCTAGTAGGCGCTATAAACGAGCTAGAAAATCCGCCCTTTTTCATCAGCGCTTCGGCTGTGGGTATCTACGAAAACGGCCTTAGTCACGACGAGAGCTCGGTCAAATTTGACCGCGGATTTTTGGGCGAACTAGCATGCGAGTGGGAGAGCGAGGCCGCCAAAGCGCGGACGCAAACGGCGATATTTCGCCTAGGCGTGGTGCTGGGGCGAGGCGGTGCGCTGGCTAAGATGCTGCCGGCATTCAGGCTCGGTCTTGGCGGAAAGCTCGGTAGCGGAGAGCAGGCGTTTTGCTGGATTCACATCGCTGATTTGCTGGAAGCGTTTAAATTTACCCTACAAAACCGTCAAAGCGGCGTTTTTAATCTCGTTTCGCCACAACCTAGCACAAACGGCGAATTTACTCAAATTTTAGGCGAAGTTTTAGGTCGACCGACATTTTTTAAAGCGCCTAAATTTGCGTTAAATTTGATGTTTGGCGAGGGGTCTGTCGTACTGCTTGAAGGAGCAAAAGTCTATCCCAAAGCCTTGATAAAAAGCGGATTTAGCTTTAAATTTAGCGATCTAAAAACAGCGCTTGAGGATGTTTTGAAGTAAATTTAAATAATTTTGCCTGCCTAGCCAAATGCTCCGCTTCGGTTTTTGCAAAATGCGGCTCGCGCCAACCCAGTGTAAATTTGATCTAGCTACGAAAATTTAGCCGCATAGAGTCCCGTCCGATTTTATCGCAAATCCAAATTAAAAACGCCGGCGTAGAGGCATAAGAGCAAATACGATAACGCCCTAAAACATAAAATGCTTTGCCCGCTGATATGGCGGGCTATAAATCGGTAAACAAAATTTAGCAAACCTGACGCTTAGGCAAAATTCGGCGTAAATTTGAATCAGACGACAAATTTGCACTTTTGAAGATAGCAAACTAAGCTCATAAATTTGGAGAGTTAACTTTGATCGGTAGTTCTGCGCGCAGGGTTTGCTACCTGCGCGCTCAAGCGTACTTGCGAGAAGTTTTACTCAAACCGCCTCGAGATGCTAGGCGAGAGCTTGGTCAAGACGTCATAACTAATCGTGCCGAAAAAATCTGCCCAAACGCTAGCGTCGTCAAATACGCAAATTTTATCGCCCGCGTCTTCGCAGCAAAAGCTATCCATCGACATTTTGCCAAGCAACTGCTGTCCGCCGGCAGTCTTTAGCTCGCCCTCGCCCGCATAGCGCAGCAGTCCATCGCCGTAGCCTAGGTCGTAAACGGCGATTTGCATATCCTCGCTCGCGCAAAATTTAGCGCCGTAGCCCGCGCATTGCCCCTTTTTTAGCACTCTGCCGCTAACCTTATGCGCCCAGAGCGACGCCACGCGCTTTAGCCCCAAACTATCGTCAAACTGCGCGTAGCCGTAGGCGGCGATGCCCACGCGCACGTACTCGTCCGCTAGCTCGCCGAAGCGCTCGGTCGCAGCGGAGTTATGCGAGTGAAAGACCAAACCCTCGCCGCAAATTTCGCGCACTAAGGCTTTTGCCGCGGCGAAATTTCGCCTCTGCACGAAATAATCGCTACTAAGCTCTTCGGCGCTTCTAAAGTGCGTAAATGCGCCGCAAATTTGCAGTCCGTGCGCCAAGGCCGACTCGCATGCCGCGCGCACTTCGCCCACCGAGACGCCGTTTCGGTGCATGAGCGTATCGACGGCGATATGCACGCGTGCGCCTTTTTTAAATTTAGCAATCAGCGAAATGTCGTTTACCGCGTAGATAAATCGCTCGCTTTCGCCGCCCGTAGGGATGTGCGAAAGGATGAGAATATGCTCAAAAAAGGGTTCTAGCTCGCGCGCCTCGACTTCGTTTTTGACCGCGCAAAATTTGATGCCGTAGCTTGCCGCCTCGCGCCCCACAAGCGCCGCTCCGTGCCCGTAGGCATTGTCTTTTAGCACCAAAATCACGCGATCTTTGCCGCCGGCTTTGGCGCAAATTTTGGTTAGATTATGTATGTAGGCAGATCTGTTTAAAACGAGTTCAGACATTGAATTTTACACCAAACGCCTCATAAACGTTAGGAAGCAACTTCCTAATACTATAGTCATAAGAGTAAAATTTAGCGTAAAGCGCCTTTAGATCGGCCTCTTTGACCGCTGCGAAGTCAAACACGTCAGTGCCCGCAACCTTTGGCACCTGGCGGTCTAGCTCGGCGAAAAACTCGCCCCTAGCCTTTAAAATTTCCTCGATCTGATTTTTTACTATTTCTTTTTTTTCTTGCATTTACTTCTCCGTTAAGATTTTAAATTTATCTTTATCTAGCCGTACGTAGAGCTCTTTTTGCCCCTTAAATTCGTGACTGGGCGCAGTATAATCCTCGTCAAAAACCACTCTAAAAAGATTTTGCCCTTTGACGTTTGGATACGGCGTCACGCTAAAATTTGAAGCTTTTATGCTCTTTTTTTCGTTTAGCGCGAAAATTCTTTTTTTATTTTCGGCAAATTTAGCCCTCGTTAGCGCGTTTTTGCCGTCTATTTTTACAAATTCGTCCGCATAAAAGCCGAGGTAAATTTTAGTTTCGTTATCTCGCCATGCCTGTAGCCACTCGTGCAGATGTGCCAGTACGCGCGCGACGTCGTCTTTGCTAGCGTCTACCTTCTGGCTTTCGCTGATTATCACGACGCCCTCGCTGCCGATCAGTTGGCCGAATTTCACCAGCGCATCGTTGTTAAACGCCACGCAGCCGCGCGTTTTTACTTCGTCCTCGCGCTTGCCTTTCATCGGCAGTCCGTGTATCCAGATACCTCCGCCCGTTTTTTGTGCGGCCTTATCGTGGGCGTTTGGGTACGATAGCGACATCGCAAGCGGCCCGTAAAAAGGATCGGGCGGCGTAAATTTATCCGTGACGTCGTAAACTCCGACCGGCGTTTTTAGGTCACCTTCTTTAAATTTATCCCCGCTTTTGCCTGTTATCACGCTTTGCGAAAAAATTTGCTCCAGCGCGCCGCCTGAGTACTCGAAGCTTTGCAGGGTTTTTTGCGCTTTATTTACTACGATAATTTTGGTCTTAGCCTCGTAGTAGCCGTATCTGACGTCGGCTGCGCCTAGCTTTTCCAGCCAGTATTTAGCGCCTGTCAAATTTGCGTCCGCTAAAGCCTCGGCGACTAAAATTTGAGAAAAAAAAGCAGAAAAAAAAAGTAAGCCGAGTAGTTTTTTCAAAATTTTCCTAACGTTGCGTAATTTCGTAATAAAGGATCGAATTATATTACATTTTCTCTTAAAAATTTTAAAAAGCTTTTATTTTGTGTTACAATAGCGAATATCAAAATTCCACGTAAAAGGACGCAAAAAATGAAAAGCAAATTTTTAGCTTTATCGCTAGTAGTCGCCTCTTTGGGCTTTGCAAATGCCGCAGATATCGAGATCGTTGATATCTACGCTAAAGCTACGCCTCCTGGCGCCAAAAATACGGCTCTATTTTTCGATATCAAAAACAACACCGATAAACCGGTAAAACTAGTCGGCGCTAGCTCTCCCGCAGCCGCTACAGGCGAGATACACACGCATAAAGAAGTAGACGGCATGAAAAAAATGATACAAATAGAAAACATCGAAGTACCTGCGATGGGCGAGGCGAATTTAAAACCGGGCGGTCTGCACGTAATGTTGATGAACATTAAAGCTCCGATCAAAGAGGGCGATAAACTAGATGCTACGCTAGAGTTTGACAACGGACAAAAACTTGAGCTAAAAGACATCGTCGCAAAGTCGGTCGTAGCTAAAAAAGACGGCGAACACGGACACGATCACGGCGGACATCACAAGCATTAATGAAAAAATTTCTCATAATTTTAGTCCTTTTGCTCGGCGCTTTGGGTACTTCGGCGTACCTGTTTTTTAAACCGCAAGTGCAAGAGGACTTTTTGAGCGCAGAGGACGTGGGGGCAAATTTAACCCCGCTTCCCTGCGATATGAACACAGAGCACTCCTGCGGCGTAGAGTTTCGCGGCAAGACGGTCAAATTTAGCCTCTCGCCAAAGCCCGTTTACACGATGCAACCCACGATCGTGCGCATCGAGGGGCTAGAAGGGTTTAAAGACCCGAGCCTTGAGATCCACGGCGTAAATATGGATATGGGCATAATAAAGGCCGAAGTCGAAAAGCGCGATAACGCCTACGTCTCAAACGTCGTGCTAAGCGCATGCCTGATAAACATCATGAGATACCGTTTCGAGGTGCTGGAAAATGGCAAAAGAAGCGGGCTTTATATAGACTTCGACTTGCATCAATAGACGCAAAATTTACTTAAAAGGGCGGATGATGAAAAAGCTTATTATCGCAGTTATACTGATTTTAACGGTTCTTGGCGCAGGTTATCTCGCACTCTACTCAAACAAATACGCTCTTACCGGCCAAGGCGCAAACGGCGCGGTGAGTCTAAAGAGCTTTGAGGGCAAAAATAAGATTATCTACTTTGGCTACACCACCTGCCCAGACGTCTGCCCTGCGACTCTAGGTATCCTTTCGGGCGTTTTAAACGAGCTTAAACGAGACGATATCGTCGTGATTTTCGTCACTCTCGATCCGGAGCGCGACGAGGCTAAAAACGTCGACGAGTATGCGAAGTATTTTTATCCGAATTCTTACGGCATAGTGTTAGACGATCTGCCTAAGGTTGCAAAAAGCTACGGCGTGAAGTATCAAAAGGTGTTGCTCGAAAAATCCGCTATAGAGTACTCCGTCGCTCATAGCTCCTCGCTATACATACTAGACAAAAACGATAAATTTGTCGCCGAGATCTCCAATCTAACGGCGCAAAATATCAAGAAAACGCTAGAAAATCTGAAATAATAACAGCTTTATTATTTCGTAAATTTAGGTGTTACGTTATAACACAAAGATATTTTTTTATACTCAATTATTACCGATATTGATTTAAATCAATTCACTTTAAGCCTTCCGGTTGTATAGTTTCATTAATAGAAAATTTAAATTTGAAAGACATTTATGAAAATTATAGCGCTCGTATGCGCTCTATTTGTTTTATCCTTCGCAAGCAACGTTAGCGATGTGGCTAACCTCGACGTAAAAAGCTGCGCCTGTAGCGAGCAAAACAAAACACTAGCCGTCTACGATGCCAAAAATTCGCTAAAAATACTTAATCAAAAAGACTTAAAACCCATAAGCAAATTTGACGTTAAAACGGACGAGATAACCTCTCTAGCCTTTGACGGCGCAAATTTATATGCAGGATTTGCGAGCGGCGAGATAGCTAAATTTAGCGATGATTTTAGCTCTTTTGCCGGCATGCTAAATCTTTCAAATTTAAGCCTTGATGCGCAGATAACGCACCTTCACATCGCAAACGGCAAAATTTACGCGGTCGCTGGCAAAAACGCCTTTATCTCCTACGATCTTGCGTCAAAAAAGCTGACGCGCGCAAATCTTGACGGCGCATACCGTATCGCGACCTGTAAAATTTTAAACGGCGCCGCGCTGATAACTAGCTGGGGTAGATCGGTTTTTACTGTAAATTTAAGCACTATGCAGGCAAAAAATCTAGGCAAGTTAAAATCCGTAGCTTTGAGTGCGGCGGAGATAAACTCGGGCGTGATTTTCGGGCTTGCTAGCGGCGAGATAGCGAGCCTCAAATTTGACGCATACGAAAATTTGACGAACGAAAATTTAGCAAGCAAGCAGCCTAGCGCGGCAAATTTGACCGCCGAAGCAAATTTAACTCAAACAAGCGACAAAGAAAACGCAAGCGTAAATTTAACCGCCGTCAAAAACGCACAAAACAAAGCGGATCTAATTTTGACTAGCGGTAAAGCAAACGCAAATTTGACGGACGCAGAAATTCAAATTTACAAAATCTCAAATTCGCGCGTTAAAAGCCTACTGGTCGTGCAGGATAAAGTTTATATCGGGCTTGGAAACGGCGAAATTTTACGAAGCGACGCGGAGTTTAAACAGATAGAAAAAATAGGCAAAAACTCTGACGCCGTGATAAAAATTTTTAACGACGAAGATAGCGTCATAGCCGTTAGCATAAACGGCGAGATCCAAATTTACAAGAAAAAATCTTAGGAAAGGAGATTTTCAATGAACAAACTACTTAGTTGCGGTATCGTTGCGGCTGCGGGCCTGGCGTTTGTCGTTAGTAGCGCGTGTGCGGCAGATAGCGATTTGCAAGCTATCATGAAAGCGCGCGGGCTAACGGAAAAAGACATCCTAGCGGCCGCTAAAACATATCAGCCAAGCGGTAAAAAAGACGACTACATCGTATTTTCCTCAGGAGGCCAAAGCGGACAGGTGATGGTTTACGGCGTGCCTTCGATGAGGATTTACAAGTATATCGGCGTCTTTACGCCCGAGCCTTGGCAGGGATACGGCTACGACGAGGAGTCTAAAGCCATCCTAAAAAGCGGCGCCATCAGAGGCAAACAAATCACGTGGGGCGACACTCACCACCCTGCTCTAACCGAGAAAAACGGCGAATACGTCGGCGATTATCTTTTCATCAATGACAAAGCCAATCCTCGCATCGCGGTTATAAATTTGCACGATTTCGAAACTACTCAAATCGTCGTTAATCCAATCGTAAAAAGCGAACACGGCGGCAGCTTCATCACTCCAAATAGCGAATACGTCATCGAAGCGGCGCAGTACGCGGCTCCGCTAGATAACGGCTACCACTCGATAGACGAGTACGAAAGCGCATACCGCGGCGCGGTAACGTTTTGGAAATTCGACTATCCAAAAGGCAAGATAGACGAGAAAGCCTCCTTCTCGCTCGAGCTTCCTCCGTACTGGCAGGACCTAAGCGACGCCGGTAAGGGCGAGAGCTTCGGCTGGGCGTTTACAAACTCGATAAACTCCGAGATGTATACGGGCGGTATCGAAAAGGGCTTGCCTCCGTTTGAAGCGGGCGCGAGCAGAAACGACACTGACTATTTGCACGTTTATAACTGGCAAATTTTAGAAAAGCTAGCTCAGGATAAGAAAAACTACATGGAGATAAACGGCCATAGAGTAGTTACGATAGACGCTGCGGTTAAAGCCGGCGCGCTATTTTTGATCCCGGAGCCAAAGAGCCCACACGGCGTAGACGTCACTCCTGACGGCCGCTATATCGTCATCGGCGGCAAGCTAGATACTCACGCGACGGTTTATGATTTTAAAAAGATTAAAAACCTAATCGACAAAAAAGAGTTTGCCGGCACCGATCCGTACGGCATCCCTGTGCTTGATATGGCAAAGAGCTTGCAAGGACAAGTCGAACTTGGCCTTGGACCTCTGCATAACTCTTTTGACGAGAAAGACGGCATCATCTATACCTCTCTTTACGTCGATAGCCAGATCGTAAAATGGGACTATAAAAATCTAAAAGTCCTAGATAGGATCAACGTCCACTACAACATCGGACACCTTGATACTATGGAGGGAAAATCGTCAAAACCTAAGGGAAAATACGCTATCGCTCTTGATAAACTTTCGATCGATCGCTTTAACCCGGTAGGTCCTCTTCACCCGCAAAACCACCAGCTTATCGACATCACGGGTGCTAAGATGGAGCTTTTATACGATATGCCGATACCTCTTGGCGAGCCTCACGACGTAGTTTCTATTGCGGCTAGCAAGCTAAAACCGGCTACTACCTATACGATGGGAACAAACTCTCGCACGGGCAAAGAAAGTCCGTTCGTAACTCTTGCAGGACAGGAGAGGATCGAGCGTAACGGCAAAAACGTAACCGTCTACGCCACGATGATCAGAAGCCACATCAACCCTGAGCACATCGAAGTAAATAAAGGCGACAACGTAACTATCCACCTAACGAACCTAGAGCGTGCCCAGGACGAGACGCACGGCTTTACAGTGGATCTTTACAACATCCACGCCTCTTTAGAGCCGGGTAAAACAGCGACCGTAAATTTCGTAGCGGACGAAGAGGGCGTGTTCCCTTACTACTGCACCGAATTTTGCTCTGCGCTGCACCTTGAGATGATGGGTTACTTGCTCGTTAAAGATCCGAACAAAAAATACGAATCCGCCAAAGCAAGCAAGCTAAAAACCCTAAGCCCGGAAGCTCTAAAAGCCGAATACGATAAAGTAATCGCTACGAATAAAGCTACCGACGAGGTTATCCAAAGCGTCGTTACGTATCTAAAAGAGAAGCATTACGAAAAATATCCTAAGGTAAAAGAACTAGTTACGGACGCGCTGGATCAGTACGGCAAAATCCCTGAAGTAAAAGCAAAAGCCGACGAAGCCTATAAAAAAGGCGACGTAAACGGCGCGATACTATGGGAGTACCAAGTATGGCAGTATATGGTTAAAACCGCGGACGTCGGCCTAAGAGCCAAAAACAATCTCGCTAAAGAGATCGCCACACCTATGAGCCCGGCTGCCGCCAAAGGCGAGGAAGCCTATCTAAAAGGCGGTTGTAACGGCTGCCACGTCATCGGTCAGGTTAGCTCGGGTCCAGATCTAACCGGCGTTCTTTTGCGTCACGAAAACGGCGAGAAATGGGTGTTTGACTTTATCAAAGATCCAGCTAAATTTTACGGCGACGAGTATATCAAGTCTATGATCGATTACTTTAACCTAAGAATGCCTAATCAGCACATGAGCGATCAAGAGATCAAAGATATCATCGAATACCTAAAATGGATCGACGAAAACGCAGGAATGTAATCAAAATTTGATTCGGGCTTAGCGGTCCGAATCAGTACGCTAAATTTGAGGCTCGGCGCGCGTAACCCGAGCCTCCCACGTTAAATTTAAAAAGCGTTTTGCGAAAAATTTTTTAAATTTAATAAAGGAGAAACGATGAAGAAGTATCAAATTTACACTATTATCGCGTTAGTCTTGATGACCGTTTGTTTTACGATCCCGGTGCTGGGCTTTTTTGGAGCCAAGGCTAAGATCGCCGCGGGCGAGCCGCTTGCCGGGTATTCGTATAAAATTTACGACCTTTACACCTCGTTTCAGTACAAAAATCACTTGATGCCAGACGACGTAAAAGCCAGCCTGCAAAAAGCGATCGAGCAAAAAGCCGAGATCGGCACGCCGTCTTTTCCTATCTGGTACGTCGCGCTTGAAGCGCCAAACTACCCAAAAGACGCCTTTCCAAACGGCATTCCCGTTTATTTTCACGTTGACGGATACAGCGGCGACGTGCACGAGATGAACACCATAAACCACTACATCGGCATGTATCCGATGGAGCACGGCGGCAACGTCGAGCGTGCGATTGCGCCTTATTATCTGCTTATTTCCACGCTTTGCATGCTAGCATTTTTATACTACGACGGTAAATTTAACTCCCTGCTCATGGTGCTTCCGACCATCGCTCCGCTGCTTTTTATGGGCGCGTTTGCGGGCTGGCTATACTGGTACGGGCACAATATGCAAGAGTGGGGCGCGTTTAAGATAAAACCGTTTATGCCGACAGTGCTTGGCGACGGCAAGGTCGCGCAGTTTACTACGCACTCGTATCCTAGCATAGGATTTTGGGTGATGATGGCTATGAGCGCGCTTTGTATCCTAGCCGTATTTTCAAAGAAAAAAGAGCTCAAAGACGCGAAATGAAATTTAAGCTTTTGCTCTTTTGTGCGCTAAATTTGACGGCCTTCGCCAGTCCGCTACAAGACGCTATAAACGCCGCCGAACCGGGCGACATCTTGCGCCTAAACGACGGACTTTACGAGGGAAATATCATAATCGATAAACCGCTCTCAATCATAGGCAAGGGCGACGGCGCCGTGATACGAGGCGACCGCAAATCAAGCGTGATAAAAGTAACGGCAAAAAACGTCAAGCTCATAAATTTAAACATCGAAGGCAGCGGCACGAGCCAGATGGAGCTAGACGCGGGCGTCAGCTGCTCTAAGGGCAATAATATTTTAGTCGAGAAAAACCGCTTTAAAGACGTGCTTTTCGGTATCGAGCTATCAGAGTGCAACCAAGCCGTCATCAGAGATAACAACATCACCTCAAAAGAGGGCTTTGACGTGCCTAGACGCGGAGACGCCGTGCGCGCGTGGTATTCGCACGAAAATTTGATCGAGCGAAACTACGTCTATAACAGCCGCGACATCGTGGCGTGGTTTTCCAGCAACAATATAATCCGCAAGAACTACGGGCAAAACAACCGCTACGCCGTGCATACGATGTACTCTGCGGGTAACCTCATCGAGGATAACGAATTTAGCGGCGGCGCGGTGGGGATGTATTTTATGTTTTCAACAAATTCTCTCGTGCGCCGAAACGTGATAATCAACTCAAACGGAGCGTTTGGCGTGGGTATCGCGCTAAAAGACGCCTCGGGATTTAACATCAGAGAAAATACCTTTTTATATAACTCGCGCGGCATCTACTCGGACCGCTCGCCGCTAAATCCGGGCACCGTAAATACCCTCGAAAACAATCAAATTTTATACAACGTCATCGGGCTGCAAATGCACGCGACGCAGGAAAAAAGCGTGTTTAAGGGCAATGATTTTATCGGCAACATGGAAACGGCTATCAACGACACTCCGGGCTCAAAGATCGAGCTAAACGAGTGGAGCGGTAATTATTTCGACGAATACGAGGGCTTAGACGTCAATAGAGACGGTATCGGCGATACGCCATACTTGCACTTTGTTTACGCCGATAAGCTTTGGCAATACTATCCGACTCTGCGCTTTTTCTACGGCTCCACCGTGATTAGCGGGCTAAATTTTCTAGCTAAGCTTGCTCCCTTTTCCGAGCCGCTTAAGCTTTTAGAGGACGGCTCTCCTAAAATGCGCCCAAATAACGCTCAAAAGGCAACGCTATGAATAGACGAAATTTTATCGCCCTAACGGCAGGCGCGGCGGCCGCAGGCTACAGCATCGGATATTTTTTACCCAAAACGCGCGCGGACGAGCTTTTTTTACGGCCTCCCGGAGCTGTTAAAAATTTCGAATCGCTCTGCATAAAATGCGGTCAGTGCGTGCAGGTCTGTCCGTATCACAGTATCGAGCTACTAGATATCGCGCAGGGCTACTCAAACGGCACGTCCTACATAAACCCGCACGAGCGAGGTTGCTATCTGTGCGACCTTTTCCCTTGTGTTTTGGCCTGTCCTAGCGGCGCGCTAGATCACGCCACGACGCAGATCAGCGACGTAAAGATGGGCGTGGGCGTGCTACGAGGACGCGAAGCCTGTCTAGCGTACAAAAACGAAAACGTAAATTTAAGCAGCGTTACGAAAATGCTTGAGCGTAAAATTTACAACGACCGCGAGCAAGCCGTAAAAGACGCCGTCCAAAATAGCGTGGATAAGCCCTGCGATCTGTGCATTAGCCTCTGTCCCGTCGGAGACGCCGCCATATCGATGGCTAAAAGCGACGGGCGAAATTTGCCCGAATTTAAACAAGGCTGCGTCGGATGCGGAGTGTGCACCGAGGTTTGCCCGGCGCAGATCATAGATATAGCGCCAAACCGCAGCTATGACGAAATTTACAAAGGATAAAAATGAGAAATAAAATTTTAGGCTGTCTCGTCGCCCTCGCCGCCGCCATGCTGATAACTGGCTGCGAGAGCAAGGATGATAAAAAACCGGCGACGCAATCGGCAAAAACACAAGCGACGCCCGCCGCCGCAGGCATGATAGAGACGCAAAAAGCAGACGCTAACACAACCGCGCAAAAAGACTACGACCAGTTTATGACCTACGATATAAACGGCAAAAAGAGAGTCAAATTTGGTCTAGACGACGAGGAGAGCGAGACTAGCCGCTCGGTAGGCGCTCTAGCGATGGTGCGAAGCCCGCTGCAAAGCATAAATTTAAAACTCATCAAGGGGCGCCTTAGCAAGGACTTTATCGTAAAATGCTCCGCCTGCCACGACGACTACGCTAACGGCATCATCGGCCCGTCGCTGCTAAATAAAACCTCGGATCAAATTTACGACATGATCGCCGCGTATAAGAGCAAGCAAAAGGCAAATCCTTTGATGAAAGATCTGGTGCGCGGCATGGACGAGACGCAGATAAGGGCGCTAGCTAATGAAATCAGCGAATTTAACGAGCAATTTAGAAAAAAATAGGAGGCTAAAATGGGAAAGAAAATAGCGATAATCTTTGGAGCTTTGGTACTTGCGCTCATGGTTTTTATGCTGACTAGCCAGCCGTCGGCACCCATAAAGGACGCTAGCAGGCCCGAGCTAAAGCCGGCGCAGCAAACAAAGCCGAAAGTCGTAAACGAAGAGCTAAATTTGCAAGATAGCGAAGAGATTAAAAAGATAAAACAGCTACAAAACAGCGTCGCAAATCAGCCTAGCGAGGGCGTTAGCAAGCGATACCTAACCTCCTGCGCGCCTTGCCACGGAGCAAACGGCAAGGGCGTGATGGCGCCTAGCATCGCAGGCAAAAGCAAGGACGAAATCCTAGCTTCGCTAAAAAACTACAAAGAGGGCAAGGTGCCAAATAGCCTGATGAAGGGGCTTCTCACAAATGTTTCAGACGAGGATTTAGGCGCGTTAGCTGATGAAATTTCAAAATTTAAAGAGTAGCGGATGGATAAATATAGCACGCGTTGCACGGTCGCCAAAGTCCCGTTTCTAAGCACGCTCACGGTAAAAAACGCCGAGGGCAAAAAGCGCCTTAGCATCCGCGCTTGGCGGCTCATGACGATTGCGCTCGTGCATATTTTGTTCGTGCTTTCTTACCGCGCGGATATTCAAATTTTAGAAGGCGATATCAGCGGATCAAGGATCTTAGGCTTTCATTTGACCGACGCTTTTATGAGCTTTCAGGTATTTGCCGCGACGCACGAGTTTCCGACAAATTTGATCATCGGCACGGCTACGATTTTGCTTTTTTACGCGCTCGTGGGCGGGCGGGCGTTTTGCGGCTGGATTTGCCCTTATACTTTTTTGGGCGAGATCGGCGAGAAAATCCACGAAAATTTAGCCGCCAAAAAGATAATCAAACGCCGAAATTTCGACCCGAAATGGCGCTACGTCTTTACCGCCCTTTTTATCGCGATGAGTTTTGCCAGCGCGCAGCTCGTGTTTGAGATTTTTAGCGTGACGGGTATTGTGTCTAGGTTCGTCATTTACGGCTATTTTCACGCGATTTGGTTTGCGGTTTTCGTGCTTTTAGTCGAGATTTTCTACTCCCGCAGAGGCTGGTGCCGCTACGTCTGCCCTATCGGCGCGACGTACTCGCTGCTAACCCGCACTAACGCCGTTAAAGTTAGCTGGAACAAAGATCGCTGCGACCACTGTTTGGTCTGCATCGATACCTGTCTCGTGCCGCACGTGCTAGAGATCACGAAGAAAAACGCCAAAACGGGCGAGGATGAAAATAAAAAAGAATTTCGTCTCGTGGGCGGCGACTGCACGCTTTGCGGGCGCTGTATCGACGTGTGCCACCACGACGCGCTGAAATTCGACAACGGCTTTAAAAAGCTCATCTAAAAGGATAAATTTGATAATCTTAAAAGACATCACCAAGGCTTTTGGCTCGCAAAAGATACTGCAAAACGTAAATTTAAACATAAAAAAGGGGCAAAAAACGGTCGTGCTCGGGCAAAACGGCGCCGGCAAAAGCTCGCTGATGCGCATAATCCTGGGCGAATTTAAGCCAAACAGCGGCGAGGTGCGAGTAAACGGCTTTGACCCATTTACCGCGCGCAAAGAAGCCCTTAGCGTGATATCTTTCGTTCCGCAAACGCCGCCGCCGCTTAAATTTAACCTAAAAGAGCTTTGCGAGTTCGTCTGCAAAAGCTCGGGCGTCGCGCAGGAAAACATAGAGAAATTTTGCGAGAAAATGGAGCTTGATCTAAAAGGAAATTTTCACAAGCCCTTTTACAAACTCTCAGGCGGTATGAAGCAAAAAATGCTAATCGCAATCGCCTTTGCTAAAAACACCGAAGCTATGATGTTTGACGAGCCCACGGCAAATTTAGACCCGAAAGCCAGGCGAAATTTTATGGATTTACTAGGCGAGTTCGCAAGCGAAAAGACTCTGGTTTTCATCTCGCACAGGCTTGATGAGGTTCAGAGTATGTCAAACCGCTACGTCGAGATGGACCTGGGGCAGATCATAAAAGACGAGCCGATCACACAAGGAGACGACCGTGAATAACCTCCTACTCATCGCCAAACTAGACGTCGCCGAGTCGCTACGCTCGCGCTGGTTTCTCATCTACATGCTAGTTTTTATGGGGCTTATCGTTACTTTTATCTTTAGCGGCGTGACGGACTCGCGGGTGCTCGGATTTAGCGGACTTACGCGGCTTTTGCTGCTTTTTATCCAAATTTGCATCATCATCGTGCCCATTTTTATCCTCATCTCGACCGTACGCAGCATCAGCGCAGACCGCGATACGAATTTGCTCGAATACATGCTTAGCTTTCCCGTTAGCCTGGGCGAATATTATTTCGGTAAGGCTTTGGGGCGTATTTTCGTTATTTTCGTGCCGCTTTTGCTCTCTTTTGCCATTGCGGTGATTGCTGGGCTAGTTAAAAAAATCGAAATCCCGTGGAATATCCTAACCCTCTACACCGCCCTACTTTTCGCGCTTAGCTTCGTGTTTTTGTCGTTTGGATTTCTCATCTCCTCGGTGATCAAAAATCAAGAAATGGGTCAAGGCGTCGCGTTTTTACTCTGGCTTATCTTGCTGGCGTTTTTGGATCTCGCGCTGATCGGCTTTTTGATGAAAACTAACGTACGCGAGGATATCATCTTTTTTATCGCGCTCATTAACCCGATCGAGGTTTTTAGGATCGCGGCGATTAGCCTATTTGATCCAAATTTGGCCGTTATCGGCGTGGCGTCAAATTTCGTGCTAAACAACTTTAGCGCGTTTGGATTTGTGATTTACTCGATTTTTTATCCGCTGATTTTAGGCGCGATTATGCTTGTCGGGGGGTATTTTATCTTTAGCAGCAGGGATTTGGTGTAAATTTGACTCGCTTACGGAGTCAAATTTACATCGCTTCGCTAGCTTTGGCAGGCTTAAATTTAACTCGTAAATTTAAGCCCGTTTCGTCAAATTTGCAAATTTACGAGCGTCAAATTTCGCCGCCCTAAATTTACCGCTCAAATTTAAGCTTCCTCCGCCTCGCCTAAATTTCCCTCGCCAGCAACCAGCTGGGCCGCTAGTTTTTTACTTGATTTAAAGTCAACTTTGCCCGTTCCTAGCACAGGTACGGCCTCGACTTTAAAAATCTTTGAAGGCTGCATGATGGACGGTATCGCAGAAGCTCTGATGCGCGCGGCCACGTCCTCCTCGCCTATCTCGCCGCTAAATAGCATAACGACCTGCTCGCCCTTTTTCTCGTCGGCGACGTTGGTGCACACAAAGGTCGCCTCATCGCCCAGCACGGCTGAAATTTGAGCCTCTACCGCGCCTAGGCTTATCATCTCGCCGCCGATTTTAGCAAAGCGAGAGAGCCTATCGGTGATCGTTAGGAAACCCGCCTCGTCCAAAAAGCCGATGTCGCCGCTGTTATAGTAGCGCACACCGTCTAGCTCGACGATCGCCTCTTTCGTGCGCTCCTCGTCCTCGTAGTAGCCCTTCATCACCTGATGGCCGCCAATTAGGATGAGGCCGGCTTGCCCGTTTTCTAGCTTTGCTAGGCTTGTAGGATCGCAGATTCTTATTATCGTGCCGGCCGTCGGTAACCCCACGCTGCCCTCTTTTGAGAAAATGAGCTCTTTAAAAAACTCGGGCTCTAGCACGTTTGCGGTATTTACGCTGACAACTGGCGAGGTCTCGGTCGTGCCGTAGCCTTCGTAAATTTCGACACCGAATTTCATCTTAAACTCGCGCTTAACGGCCGCGTTTAGCTTCTCCGCGCCGGCAATCGCGTAGCGGATCGTAGAAAACATCAGCGGATTTAGCTTTTTGTTTTTGGTATAGAGCCTAAAAAACGTCGACGTGCCAAACATTATCGTCGCGTGGTATTTAGCAACCATCTTACCCACGGCAAAGGCGTCCGTGGGATCAGGCACGTGAGCGGAGGCGATACCCTCGCTAAGCGGGAAAAAGGTCGCCGCAGTAAGCCCGAACGAGTGAAATATCGGTAGCGACGCTAAGATAACGTCGTTGCCGTCCGTATTTACAATCTCTGAAATTTGCTTGATGTTAGCCATTATGTTTTTATGCGTTAGCACGATGCCCTTTGGCGTGCCTTCGCTGCCGCTGCTAAAGAGTATCGTAGCATCGTCGTCGATGCGAACGTCGCGAAAATAAATAAGCTCAAGCAGCCAGCGCGGCATCAAAATCGCCTTTATCATCGCGCAAATTTTATCAGCCTTGCTTATGCCTTGCGCGACGTCTTCAAGATAGACGAGTCTGCCTTTTAGAGATTCTTCCAGCTCAAAGCCGCGAGCCTTTAGCTTGGCGATAAACTGGCGCGACGTGATTATGCTTCTTAACCCAGCCTTGTCCGCGCAGCCGATCAAATTTTGCTCGCTAAGCGTGTAGTTTAGATTTACGCTTACCTTGCCTCTGATAAATAGCATCAAATTTATAATGCTGCCCATCACCGAGGAAGGCAGTATCACGCCGACGTTTCGCTCTTTTAAAAACGAGAATTTAAATTTAGACAAAAACACAAGCACCGTCGCGATAACCTTGAGATTGTTTAGATCAGCGCCCGTGCTATCTACCATCGAGCGTTTAAACAGATTTGCTTTAGCGTGTTTTAGCCAGCTAAACTGCATAGGCTCTAGAGTTTTTAGATACTCCGCCCAGCTAAAAAACGACAGCTCGACGACCTTTTCGCGCACCTGCGGGGCTTTGGTCTCAGGTGCCAAAGGCGCGCCGAAGCTCACCCTGATAGCGCGCTTGCCGTCTATTTTGCGGCTGATTCTTTGGTAGTATTTTTGAGCGCGCGAGAAGCTCGAACCCCAAAGGCCGCGCAGATAAAATGGCACGATGACGGAGTTCGTATCGCTTGCGGCTATCTCGTAACCGTGCGCAAACTCGTCTATCTGGCCGTTATAACTGATATGCCCTTCCGGAAACAGCGCCACCACGTCGCCCGCGTCTAGGCACTCGCGGATCTTTTCTAGCGCGCTTTTGCTAGCGCCCGCGCCTATCGGGATCACGTCAAATAAATTTAATAGCCATTTTAGGTACCAAATTTCATAAAAGCTCTTATGCATCGCAAATCTGATCGGGCGCGGAGAGGCCATCTGCAGCACCGCCCAGTCTATCCAGCTCATGTGGTTGCCAAGCAGCAGTACGCCGCCTTTTTGCGGGATATTCTCGACGCCGTCGACGTTGATCGTGTAACCGATCCTAAAAAACGGCATGATAAGCAAACGCGCAAAAAGATGCGGCAGGTACTTTATCGCTACCAGCGCGCAGATAAGCACGCCAAAAGAAGTAATGACGAAAATTTCGGGCGTACTAACGGCAAATATACTAAACGCCATCGCAAGCAGCAAAAACGCCGCCATAAAGATGTTTTGGATAAAGTTACTGCCCGCTAGCGTGCGGCCCATCTGCTCTTCGGACGTGAAAAACTGGATATTTGCGTTTAGCGGCACGATGAAAATGCCGCCGCTAAAACCGAACAAAAAGGATGCCAGCGTCATAAACGCAGCACTTGAGCCCTGCGCGAACATAAGTAGCGAAGCAAAAAGCCCAAGCGCCCCAAAAGGCACAATGCCCATCTCGATGTGATTTTTCGAGTAGCTGCCCGCTAGCGCCGAGCCCGCGACCAGACCTATGGTGCTAACGGCTAAAATCGCCTGCACGATCATGACGTTGTTATCCGCGCTCATAGCCTTGTAGTGAGCGGGGAAAACGGCGATAACCAGCTGCGCTACCGCCCAGAAAACCGAAAGCCCCAGCGTACATAAAAAGGCGTTTTTGTTGTTAAAGATGTGCCTAGTGTTTTCTTTTAGGTAGCCTAGTTTAAAGT
Organism: Campylobacter showae; assembly: GCF_900573985.1. Lineage (NCBI taxonomy): Bacteria > Pseudomonadati > Campylobacterota > Epsilonproteobacteria > Campylobacterales > Campylobacteraceae > Campylobacter > Campylobacter showae. The sequence continues at coordinate 2,068,368 of NZ_UWOK01000001.1, forward strand.
ACTTTTTCGCGTCAAATTTAAGCCCGGCGTCAGTCGCCTCGAAAAATGGAATCTTAAACGTAAAAATAGTCTCGGCTACCGAGCAAACAAAAAGTATCGCGCCTATAAACCAGACTGATTTTATCATCTCTCCAGCGTCCGTGCTCGCTACGGCGTAGCTCTCAAAAATCGCCGAAAAGACAAACGACCCAAGCAAAATCGCCACGATAGTAAAGGCCTGCACGATACCGTTTGCAGCGCCAAGCTTTTCTGCGCCCGTGATTTTTTTAATCAGGCCGTATTTAGCCGGGCTATACACCGCGCTTTGCACCGCTAGCAGCAGCGTCGTGCCAAACGCCACGTAAAACCAGCCGCAAAGGTAGCTTATAGTGATAAAAAGCGTGAGTAAAATTTCGCTCGCCGCCGCGTATCTCGTGATGCGGGTGCGCGAAAATTTATCGTTTAAAAAGCCCGAAACGCTAAAAAGCATGATGTATGGAAGCAAGATCAGTAAATTTACGAGCGAGGTCAGGATGATCTGTAAATTTTCATCCTCGATGCTCTTAAAAAGTATGTTTTGGATCGTGATCTTGTGGCCAAGATCGACGACCGCGTTGATAAACATAACGACCAAAAAGGGCAAAAAGCCCCTAACCGAAAAAACGCCTTTCATTTGTTCTCCTTTTTGTAGGCATCGAAGGTGTGAAAATTTAAGATATATGGTTTTAGGATCAAGATATTGTCGAAAACGAGCTTTAAAGCCGCGTTTTTGTCCTTTGCTTTCGCGTAAATTTCGCGTGCGCATTCGGCTTCGATTTTTGCCGTTTGCTTGGCTAAATTTATATAGGTCTGTAAAATTTCCCGCCCGCGCTCGCTATTTTGGGTCTCTAGCACGATTTGCAGGATCTCGACCTCCTTTTCGGTTAGCTTGCCGCCTCGCATAAAGATAAATCCCTCCTTGATAAACTTATCTAGCTCGGCCTGGCTGATACCCAGCCTATCGCACGCCTGCTCGGCGCTTAGCGTCTGGGCGAAATTTGACCCCATAAAGGTATCGAGCGAATCAAAAAGCGCCTCGTAGCAACGCTTAAAGCTAAAGCCCTTTTGCTGCGTGAGCGCCTTTACCTCCTTTAGGCTTAGGTGGAAGTTGCTTTGGACGTATTTGATGAAATTTAGCATCAAAAGCGTATCCTCGCCGTACTGATGGACGTTATCTTTTACCTTCACGGGCTCGGGCAAAAGCCCCTCTTTGACGTAAAAGAGTATCGTTGATTTGGGCGTTTGCGATAGTTCGCAAAGCTCGCTCATCTTGTAGCTCATCTCTTTCCTTTCGTTAAATTTGACGAAATCTTACGCAAATTTAGCTTAGAAAATCATAAAGCGTAAAGCGCCACTTGACACTTTTTAAAATTTAGGCTATGATTTCGCCAAATTTTAAAAAGGAGAAACGATGTTTCGAGATGGTTTTTATAGCGCAGGCGAGGGTTTGGGAGCTTTTGGTTTTGGTGTAAATTTGAGAGGCGGAAAAACGGCGGCAAACTCGGCCCGAACAAACGCCGCAAGCTTTGGCTTAGTAGCTCGCAAAACGGAGGCAAATTTAACTCGCGCGAATTTAACCGAGCAAAACGCGCGGGTAAATTTAAGCTCAAATCTAAGAGCAAGCGAGACGACCGCGTCAGAAACGCTCGGGTTTTACCAAAACGCGGCGGATCAAATTTACGCCAAAGATAAATTTGCCGAAACGAGCGTAAATTTAACCGCAAACGAAGCAAATTCGAGCGGGTTTTCGCGGGGTAAATTTAACGAAATCGCCGTGCGGGAGAGCGAACTTAGCGGCTTGCAAAACGCAAATTTAATGCAGATAAAAACCGTCGATATCCACTCGCATTTGCTTAGCGCGGACGTGAAATTCGACCGATTTTACGACAAACTAGCGCTTGCGTTTTTTGCCAAAAAATTCGACATAAACAGGAGCGAGCTTATAAAAAACGGTTTTGAAGGCTACAAAAGCAACTTCGCGCGGCTGATTAAAAGCTCAAATTTCGTCCAAAAGTCCGTGGTTTTCGGCGTCGATGCGAAATTTGACGAGAGCGGAAATCTCGTACACAAGGACAAAACCGTCTGCGCCACAAACGAGGATGTTTTTGCCTTTTACGAGCAAAATCCAAACGAGGTCGTGCCGTTTTTTAGCGTAAATCCAAACCGCAAAGACGCGCTAAATTTGATCGAAAAGTACCACAAAATGGGCTTTAAGGGCGGCAAGCTGCTGCACTCGTACTGGGAGACGGATCTAAACGACAAGCGATATGAGCCCTATTTTAGGCTACTTAGCGAGCTTGGGCTGCCGCTAGTGATCCACGTGGGCGACGAAAACTCGCTGGCGTCAAACAAGGCGCTTGAGAGCATCGAGCAGCTAAAATCCCCGCTAAATCTTGGTTGCCGTATCGTCTGCGCTCACATGGGCGCCTCAAGCGACGGCGCTTTCACGGCGCTTTCTAGGGACCCGGAAAAATTCGGCGCAAATTACTTCACGCTACTTGGCTGGCTGCGCGGATTTGACGGGCTTTACGCCGACGTTTCGGCGCTGCTTTGCATAAACAAGGCCCGCATCCTGCCGCACCTCAAAACCCAAACGCAAATCCACGACAAAATCCTTTTTGGCACCGATTTTCCCGTGCCTTTTAGCGTGATTTTAAGCAGCTACGACCTGCCGTTTCGCGAGCGCCTGGCGCTAAATCGCATCCAAAATCCACTCGATCGCTACGTGCGCGCGATGAGTTTGTATTTTGGCGAGGATTCGCCGATTTTTAGCAACTATAAAAAGATTTTGGGGGAAATTTGAGCTTGGATTTGGGTGCAAATTTAATAGTGGGCATGCAAATTTGAGCGCGGCGGGTAAAATTTGCACGTATTTTTGACAGCATAGCTTAAATTTCAAATTTTAAGTGCATAAAAAGCAAATTTACTAATTCGCCTGATTTGGCGTTGATTTTTCGTTTTTCGCTTTGTCTTTGTATTTATTTATAGTTTTTTTGTATTTTTCAGCTTCTTTTTCGCCCGAGTCTAGCCATCTTTCAAATTCACGCGAAGTGAGTCGCCTAGGCTCGTTTATTGCCTCGCCGTCTGCATCAAGACTGACTCTGCGCACTCTGAGGCTAAAATTTTCCGACGCTTCTTGCGGATCCTTGGCATCCAAAAGGCAAAAATTTAAATTCGGTTCGGATATATTTAAAATCGCGTTCGCACATCTGCACGGGCCCACTATCGGCTCGGCTTGCCCGAGCGGCCAAAGCGAGCGCACGAGCACGCCGCCGTAGTCCTCTTTCGAGCTCTCAAAACAGATATCGAAACCAAAGTTATGAAAAAATATGTCGCCGGCGCTCGACACTCGTTTGTAGGTGTTTTTATCCGCACTCGTATAAATTTCGATCTCTGCAAAAGCGAATTTTTCGCCTGCAACCTCTAGCACATAGTTTTCCAGCAAATCGCGCATAAAATTTTCTATCTCTTCTTGAGTCGCCTTATTTGGGTCTAAACGCGAAAAAATTTCTTTCATTTTTTGATCGCCTTGCATTTTTACTCCTATTTTTATTTTACGCTCAATGACAAATTAAAGTCACGCTTTATCGAGGTCGCGCTAAATTTGATTATTTTTTTAAATTACTTAAATTTGACGCTAAATTTAAAAGCAGCTACCACCTGCCGCTAGCTCCGCCTCCGCCAAAGCCTCCGCCCCCTCCACTAAAGCCTCCTCCTGAGCTTCTGCCTCCTCCGCTAAATCCGCCTCCGCCGTAACCGCCTCCAGAGCTGCCACCGCCGTACAAGCCTCTACCGCCGGTTTTCATATTTCGCATTAGATAAAAAAGTAGCATGAAAAGAACGAGTAATATCGCGCCTCTAACAAGCAGATCCTCGATACCAAACGTCCCTGCGACTACGCCCGAGATAAAGCCTGATAGCGTCGCGCTAGCTCCGATTCGTAAAGCTGCCGCGCCGAAAATAGCCGAAGCAAATACCATCACCATGCCCGCTACTATCCCGTAAGCCTCCATAGGCGTCTCATCTTGCTTTTCTATCTCCTCCTTCACGCTCTCATCCCCGTCAAGCAATGCAATGATCTTTTGTATGCCTATGTTTATACCGTTTTGGATATCGCCTTTTTTAAACTCTGGGATTATGTAGTAGTTTATGATACTACTACTAAGAGCGTCTGTTAGAGTACCTTCTAGACCGTATCCTACCTCTATGCGTACTTGTTTGTCGTTTGGAGCTACTACTAATACTACTCCGTTGTCTTTACCTTTTTGTCCTATACCCCAACGTCTAGCTAGTTCTATGGAGTACTCTTCTATTTGAGCGTTACCTAGAGATTCTATAGTAGCTACTACGACTTGATTAGTGGTGTTGTTTTCATGAGTAGCTAGTAATGTTTCTAGTTCGTCTTTTGTGCTCTGGCTTAGTACTCTTGCCTGATCTACTACCCTGCCGGTTAAGGCAGGGAAATTTGAACTCTTTTCGTTTGATGTTTGAGTAGGAGTTTCTTTTGCGGTTTTATTTTGTTCGGTAGCACTGTCTGCTGCCGATAAATTTATAGCCGTAAGTCCTAAAAGCGTAAAAACGCAAAATAAAGTAGATAAAATGCGTTTCATTTTTGTACCTTGGTTGGGTTATTTGCATTGCTAGGCGTTAAATTTGAGCCAAGCAAGCATGCGTCTTAAATTTTACCACAAATTTACGCATAACAAAAGTAAATTTAAGCGCCGAATTTAAAAGGTTAAATTTTAACGTCAAATTTTAAAACCGCGGCTACCACTTGCCGCTAGCTCCGCCTCCGCCAAAGCTTCCGCCGCCGCCTTTAAAGCCTTTACCACCCCCATCGTCTCCGTCCGGACCCTCGTATTCGTTGTCTTCGATGCCCTCGTCGCTGAAGTTTTCTTTGTCTTTGGCTAGTATATTTCTTAAAGCTAGACCCAAAAGTATCGCAGAAAGCGCAGCCGTTATCCCGCCTCTGGCGGCGAAATCCTCAATGCCCAATTTTGGCGCTATCCAAAGCGAGATAGCGCCGCCCACAAAGACGCTAACCCCGATGATGGCGCACACTTGACCGATTATGCCGAACATATTTCGAGCAAATATCAGCAGCGCGCTAAATAACATCACGTAGCCTTCTATCGGGAATTCGCTTAATTTTTCTATATCCTTTTTGACGGCTTCATCGCCATCAAGCAGCGCAAGGATCTTTTGCGTGCCTATCTTTATGCCGCCTTCTATGTCGCCTTTTTTAAACTCGGGAACGATGTAGTTATCGATGATGGCTTCGCAGAAAGAGTCCGTTATCGTGCCCTCTAAGCCGTATCCGACCTCGATACGCACCCGCCTATCGTTTGGAGCTACCACTAGCAACACGCCGTTATTTTTATCTTTTTGTCCGATGCCCCAGTATCTGCCCAGCTTTAAAGAATAATCGCTAATATTCGCTCCGCCGAGAGTTTTTATGGTAACTATTACGACCTGATTAGTCGTGTTGTTTTCGTGGGCGGCTAGCGCACTTTCTAGCTCCTCTTTGACGGCGGTACTAAGTATGCCCGCCTGATCTACGACTCTGCCCGTTAAAGCGGGAAAATTTAGCTGTTCGGCGATTTTTTGCGATACGTTTTCATCTTTGGCGACCGCACCAGGGGCATCTACCTGGCCGGCTGTTTTATCCATTAACGTAACAGAATGCAACTGCTCGGAGTTTTTTTGAGGCTCTTGCGTCTCATCAGAGGGGACTAACAACAAAAGCCCCAAAACCAGCGCAATAACGGTATATAAAATATTAGTTAAAATGCGTTTCATCTTTATACCTTATCTATGGCGTCCAAAAAAGCCTGTAAATTTGACGGCGTATCGGGTCAAATTTAACTACCGACTCGCGGCTTTAAATCAAATTTACAAAGCAAAAGCGTCAAATTTAGCAAACCTCAAATTTAACGCTAAATTTAAAGCGACAATCTACCACCTGCCGCTAGCTCCACCTCCGCCAAAGCTTCCGCCCCCTCCGCTAAATCCGCCTCCGGAGCTTCTGCTACCTCCTCCGCTAGAGCTACTACTGGAGCCGCTCGACCCAGAGCTTCGACTGCCTCCGCTACCAACCTTCACGTCTTTAACAAGATAGAAAAATCCCAAGGCGATCCCGAGTACTACGGCTAGTTGAGCTATGATATCCTCGATACCGAAGCATAAATTTACAAGAAGGCCGATGATACTAGCGACCATGACGCTAAGGCCGATATTCATGATCATATCGCCTAAAAAAGCCGATGCGATTATTGCCGCAATACCGCCCATTATCCCGTAGACCTCTATTGGCATATCATAGTCGCCCTTAGCTTCTATCTCCTCCTTCACGCTCTCATCCCCGTCAAGCAATGCAATGATCTTTTGTATGCCTATGTTTATACCGTTTTGGATATCGCCTTTTTTAAACTCTGGGATTATGTAGTAGTTTATGATACTACTACTAAGAGCGTCTGTTAGAGTACCTTCTAGACCGTATCCTACCTCTATGCGTACTTGTTTGTCGTTTGGAGCTACTACTAATACTACTCCGTTGTCTTTACCTTTTTGTCCTATACCCCAACGTCTAGCTAGTTCTATGGAGTACTCTTCTATTTGAGCGTTACCTAGAGATTCTATAGTAGCTACTACGACTTGATTAGTGGTGTTGTTTTCATGAGTAGCTAGTAATGTTTCTAGTTCGTCTTTTGTGCTCTGGCTTAGTACTCTTGCCTGATCTACTACCCTGCCGGTTAAGGCAGGGAAATTTGAACTCTTTTCGTTTGATGTTTGAGTAGGAGTTTCTTTTGCGGTTTTATTTTGTTCGGTAGCACTGTCTGCTGCCGATAAATTTATAGCCGTAAGTCCTAAAAGCGTAAAAACGCAAAATAAAGTAGATAAAATGCGTTTCATTTTTGTACCTTGGTTGGGTTATTTGGCGAAAGACACGTCCGGCACGCTTTGTTCGGCTTCGTTTGCTTCAAACGTTACGCGCGGTTTTAGCTCTGGATAAAAAATCGCGGCTATAAACTTATCCGGTATCTTGCGAAGGGCGATGTTATAGTCCTTGACCGCTGCGATATAGTCCTTTCTAGCGACCGCTATGCGATTTTCCGTACCTTCAAGCTGACTTTGCAGGGAGAGGAAATTTTGATCGGCTTTTAGCTGAGGGTAGTTCTCGGTGATGGCCATTAGCCTAGATAGCGCGCCGCCTAGAGTTTTTTGAGCGTTTTCAAACTCTTTTAGCTTAGCAGGATCATCTACCGAGCTAACGTCGATCGTCATACGAGAAGCTTTGCTTCTAGCTTCGGTTACTTCTTTAAACACGCTCTCCTCGTGGCTGGCATAGCCCTGAACCGTTTTTACTAAATTTGGGATAAGATCGGCGCGGCGTTTGTATTGGTTTTGCACCTGAGCCCACTTCTCCTTGACCGTCTCGTCGAGTACGGGAAAGGCGTTGATGTACTTCATGGCGATACCGCCGATAACGCCTAAGACGACTAGAAAAATGACTAGATTTTTCATGGGTGCTCCTTTGAAAGATTTTCTACCTTCATTATACATCTAAATGTATTTAAAAGTAATAATTTTTAAATAAATTTTACGTAGCTTTAAATATATACTTCAAATTTTACCTAAAAAATAAATTGATAGTAAAAAAGTAATATGCTAAATTTGCATATTACTTAAATAATTCTTAAAATCTTATACTAATTTTAAAACTAAATTTATATTTGCCGTTGTATAATAATCTCATAATTTTCAGTAATACCAGAAAGGAACAAAAATGGAAGAGATCGTAAAGACCACCTGTCCATATTGCGGTACGGGCTGCGGCATCGATCTTATCGTGCGAAACGGTAGAATCGTAGATGCCAAACCTAGCAAAGACCACCACGTAAACGATGGCGAGCTTTGCTTAAAAGGAATGTTCGGATGGGAGTTCGTAAACTCTCCTAAACGCTTAAGCCGACCGATGATGAGAAAGCTAAACGGCGTCTACGACAAGCACGGCGAGCTTGAAGAAGTAAGTTTTGAGGAGGTTTATGATTTCCTCGCGGATAAATTTAAATCCACCGTCGCAAAATACGGCCCAAGCTCGATCATGGGCTTTAGCTCTGCGCGCTCAAATAACGAAGATAACTACGTTTTCCAGAAATTTTTTCGCGCCCAGGGCAGCAACAACGTCGATCACTGCGCCCGTCTTTGACACGCTCCTACAGTGGCAGGTCTTGCCAGCACGCTAGGAAACGGAACGATGACGAACGATTTGGTCGAATTTGCGACTGACACGGACGTATTTTTACTCATCGGTACCAACACGAGCGAGTGCCACCCAATCATCGCTATGCAGATGCAGCGCGGCCTTCAGCGCGGCGCAAAGATGATCGTCGTAGATCCAAAGCGCACCGATATGGCCAAAAAAGCCGATATTTTCTTGCAAATCCCGATCGGAGCGAATATCAAAACGCTAAATACGATGATGCATGTCATAATCGCCGAAAATTTGCAAGATAGCGAGTTTATCGAGAAGTACTCCGAGGGATTTGAATATCTAAAAGAAGCGGTTAAGGACTTTACGCCTGAGCGTTTCGAGCGAGAAACCGGTATAAAAAAAGAGCTCGTCATAGAGGCAGCTAGAATGTATGCTAAAGCAGGCGCGGCGGCGATTTGCTACACGATGGGTATCACTCAGTTTAGCGACGGCACGTCAAACGTCTTTTCACTATCAAATTTGGCCGTTTTAACGGGAAATTTAGGCAAAAAGGGTGCCGGCGTAAATCCTCTGCGCGGTCAAAACAACGTCCAGGGCGCATGCGACATGGGCGCGCTGCCTAACGTCATCCCGGCAGGCGCGGTAAACAGCCCTTACGCACAGGAGCAAGCGCGCAAAGTATGGCACTTTGAGCTAAATCCGGTTCCAGGCTTTAAACTAACGCAAGCGCCGGATAAAATAGACGAAGGCGAGCTAAAAGTACTCTACGTCTACGGCGAAAACCCGGTGATGAGCGATCCGTGGACCGAGCACTTCGTCCACGCCGTGCACCACCTAGACTGCTTTATCGTGCAGGATCTTTTCTTTACCGAGAGCGCGCACAAGGCCGACGTGGTGCTACCTGCCGCAGGCTGGGGCGAAAAGGACGGCACCTTTATCAACACCTCTCGCCGCGTCCAACGCACGCGCAAGGCTAGCGAACCCGTTAGCGGCGTGGAGCCTGATTGGAAGGTCGTTTGCAACATCGCAAACCGCATGGGGCTAGAGGGATTTGACTTTGCGAGCCCTGAGCAAATTTGGAACGAGCTAAGGGAGCTCATGCCTAAATTTTTCGGCGGCATAAGCTACTATAGACTAGGCAAACTAGGCGGTATCAGCTGGCCGTGCCCGGATGAGGAACACCCTGGTACGCCGGTGCTTTACTCCGATCACAAGTCCATGCTACCGGGCGGCAAATTCCGCTTCGCGCCGGTGCTGTACCTAGACGATAAAGGTGAGCGCGCAAAGGCCGAGGCCGAATTTAGGGCCAAGATGAATATCCCAGACGGCTATCCGGTCGGTAGCGGCGCACTTAGCGAAGTGCCTGACGAGGTATATCCGTGCCTATTTACGACCGGACGCAAGGTCTATCACTACCACACCGGAACGATGACGAGAGAGTGCCCCGCCCTAGAGTACGGCGCCGGCGTAGAAGGCGCGCTCATAGAGGTAAGCCCGGATATCGCTCGCGAGAGAGAGCTAGAGGAAGGCTGCTACGCGCTCGTACAAAACAAACGCGGCCAGATCGCCGCCAAACTGCGAGTAAATCCGGATCTAAAAGAAGGCACGATATTTACGACCTTCCACTATAGCGAGGCCGACGGTAACGAGCTAGCAAACGCGGGCGATCCTGATCCGCTCTCAGGCATCACGCCGCTAAAGATGACGATAGCAAATATCAGGCGTCTAAGCGAAGAGGAATTTATCAAATTTAGAGAGCAAAACGAGATGTCGATGCACTCGGCAAATCCGTATTTATCGCCTGTTAGAGCGTAAATTTAGGGCGGGAGACCGCCCTTTTCTACTTAAATTTTATCTACATATTGATTTCAAATTTACTCGTGTCAAATTTTAATGCCAAAGCCAAAATCTAGCGTCAAATTTAACGAGATTTTTGCGATAAATGAAGCGGGATAAATTTGATAAAATTTTAAAACCGAGTCGAGTAGAATTTAAATTTGTGTCAAATTTGACGCAGCCAAACCGCGTCAAATTTGGTGTAATAGTTCGCCCCGCCAAAGCGCGGAGCGAAAATTTAGAAGCTGTATTTTAGCCTATCGCCTGCGTAATAAGCAAGCTTCCAGGTCGGAGTTTGTTTTAGGTCTTTAAAGCCGTAGCCGCGAGCCTTGACTCTATCGCCGTAGATTTTTTCTATCATAGCCGATTCGCCTACTAGCAGCGCCTTTGTCGAGCACATCGCCGCACAAACCGGCACTTTGCCTTCTGAAATTCTATCCTGGCCGTACTCTTCGCGCTCGGCTTCGCTATTTGTCGGTAGCGGACCGCCTGCGCACATCGTGCACTTATCCATCGAACCTTTGGCGCCAAACACTCCCTCGCGCGGGAACTGAGGCGCGCCGAACGGACACGCGTATAGACAGTATCCGCAGCCGATGCAGATATCTTTGTCGTGTAGCACGACGCCGTCGGCTCTGATATAAAAGCAATCAACCGGGCAAACGAGCGAGCATGGCGCGTCCTCGCAGTGCATGCAGGCTATCGAGGTTGATATTTCCTTACCGGGCACGCCTTCGTTTAGCGTGATGACGCGGCGGCGGCGGATGCCTAGAGGCAGCTCGTGAGCCTCGTCGCAAGCCACCGCGCAACCGTTACAGTCGATACATCTATCGTCGTCGCAGTAAAATTTAAGTCTATTATTATCGTTAAATTCGCTCATTTTACGCCTTTTCTATGCGGCATAGACCGCCTTTTGTTTCTGGGATTTGAGTGACTATATCGTAGCCGTAGTTGGTGACGGTATTTGCGCTCTCGCCTACCGCATAAGGCTTGGTGCCGTCAGGGAAATTGCCCGTCATATCGACGCCCTGCATGTGTCCCGCCCAGTGAAACGGCAAGAAAATCATATCAGGCTTGACCGAAGGCACGATTCTAGCGCGTACCTTGATTTTCGTGCCTTCAGGCGAATGAATCCATACGAAATCCCAGTTTTTAATGCCGTGTTTAGCCGCAAGCTCAGGGTGGATATCCGCAAACATCTCAGGCGTGATACGCGATAGATACATACTAGCGCGCGTCTCCATGCCCGCGCCGCTAAAGTTTACGAGACGAGCCGTGACTAGATTTATCGGGAATTCTTTTGAGAAGTCCTTACTTAGCTGCAAGCTCTTATACTTCGTAAATACGCGGTAGTGATTCGGCTTATCCTCAAAGCTCGGATACTTCTGCGCAAGGTCTTGGCGCTGCGAGTGGATAGGCTCTCTGTGCTGCGGTATCTGATCGACGAAGGTCCAAACTACCGCTCTAGCTCTTGCGTTGCCGTACGGAGCGATGCCCTTTTCCATGCATTTTTCGGCGATTATGTTGCTAGCGTCCGTCGCCCACGTAGCGCCCATTTTTTCGCGCTCTTCATCAGTTAGCGTGATGCCTAGTATCTTTTCGATGTTATCTTTTTTGATCTCCGGATACCCGCCGCTTTGAGCGCCGCCTACCGGCGCGCTACCGTCGGCTGCTAGCTGATTTACGCCGTTATGCTCTAGGCCGAAGCGGTTTCTAAAGCCCATACCACCTTGCATTACCGGTCTGTTTATATCGTATAAATTTGGACTACCAGGGTGCTTTTCCGTCCAGCAAGGCCACGGCAAGCCGTAGTATTCGCCCGCTACCTCGGTGCCCTCTTTGCCCATTAGCGTTTTTTCGTCAAATTTATCCCAGTTAGCCTGATGGCGTTTTAGACGCTCCGGCGTCCAGCCAGTTAGGCCGATGCTTTTTACGATGCTAGCGATCTCGCGAGTAGCAGCTTCCGGCCACTCGATCTTGCCTTCAGAGTCTCTGATCGTGCGAGTTAGCTCATCGTAAAAGCCTATTCTCTTTGCGAGCTCAAATAAAATTTCATGATCCGGCATACTCTCAAACAGAGGCTCTACGACCTGGCTTCTCCACTGGCCGCTGCGGTTTGTAGCCACAACCGTGCCGCTACCCTCAAACTGAGTCGCCGCAGGTAGTAGATATACGTCGTCTTTTTTATTAGTTATCACGCCAGCGTCGTTTACGAAAGGATCAAGTAGCACCAAAAGCTCAAGGCCGTCAAGACCCTCTTGCACTTTTACTTGTTGCGCGGTCGAGGTGATGCCGTTACCGATGACGATTAGGGCTTTTAGGCTATCGCCAGCGTTTTCAACCTGGTCATTGCCATTTTTGCCGTCAAGTACGCCAGCCCACCAGCGAGCTAGGGTAAATCCCGGCTTAAACATCCATTCAGGTTTTACAAAATTTCCTTGTAGCCACTCGTAGTCTACTTTCCACATTTTAGCGAAGTACTTCCACGTAGCTTCGTTTTTGGCGTAGTATCCAGGTAAGCTATCTGGAGCATTTGCCATGTCGCTAGCGCCTTGAACGTTATCGTGACCGCGAAGGATGTTGCAGCCGCCGCCTGATACGCCCATATTTCCTAGTATTAGTTGAAGGATCGGAGCGATACGAGTGTTTGAGCTACCTATGGTGTGCTGAGTTAGACCCATCGCCCAAACGACCGAACCAGGGCGGTTTTTCGCATAAACTTCGGTTATCTCTTTTAGCGTCGCAGCCGGTACTCCAGTTACGTCTTCTACCACTTCAGGAGTCCATTTTGCAGCCTCTTTGCGGATCTCGTCGATACCGTATGTGCGGTCTTCTATAAATTTCTTATCTTCCCAGCCGTTTTCAAAGATGAGATTCATCATACCGTACATGAAAGGTATGTCCGTACCTGGGCGAATTTGAGCGAAATAATCAGCCTTAGCCGCAGTTCTCGTGTATCTTGGATCGACCACGATCAGCTTCGCGCCGTTATTTTCTTTCGCTTTTAGAAAATGCCTAAATCCTACCGGGTGGTTTACAGCCGGATTTGCGCCGATTATAAAGATAGACTTCGCGTTTTGGATATCTCCAAGGTGATTAGTCATAGCTCCATAACCCCACGTATTCGCCACACCGGCGACTGTTGCGCTATGTCAAATTCTAGCTTGGTGATCTAGGTTGTTTGTCCCAAACATCGCAGAGAATTTACTGATGTAGTAGCTCTGCTCGTTGCTATCTTTCGCCGAGCCCAGAAACATAACTTGCTCCGGGTTTTTTTCGCGGTAAGCTTTTAGCTTTGCGCCGATCTCGTCAAGCGCGTCTTTGTAGCTGATGCGTTTCCACTTGCCGCCGACTTTTTTCATCGGGTATTTTACGCGGCAGTGAGAGCGCACCATATCGATGACGTCGCTGCCCTTACAGCAGTGACCGCCAGCGCTTACCGGGTGATCTTGAGCTACCTCTTGGCGTACCCAAACGCCATTTTCTACCTCGGCTAGCACTCCGCATCCAACAGAGCAAACCGAGCAAACGGTTTTTACGATTTTAGAGTTTGGAAACGGATTTGCCATCTCTTCTTTGGTCGCACTTCTAGTTACGCCGCTAGCAGCCAGTCCGCTCATGCTGCCCGCAACGCCCGCTAGCGCGGCCATTTTTAAAAACGATCTTCGCCCGACTGCGTTTGAGTTGGGTATAAGACGCAAATTTGCCTCAGACATATTCATCCTTTCTTAAATTTTATTTATTTCGCTTGTTCGTAGTATAGATCCCAGTTTTTGCTTCTTTTGTATAGCACTTCGGTCTTTTTGCTTTTACCGTATTTTAGGTTTGACGCCGCTGCCGTCGCCACTCCGGCCGTAGCCGCTACCGCGCCGACTAGCCCCGCCTTTTTTAAAAATTCTCGCCTATTTTTTTGCATTTTCTTCCTCCATAGCTTTTATCTTTCTCACTCGGTTTTTTTGTCTTCTTATGGCTTCGGATCTTGAAACTCCGTCCAAAGTCTTTTTGTTTTCGCCGTGATTTATAGGACGCGGCGCGCTCAAAACTACGCGCTCAAACTCGATAAATCCTTGCAGTAGCACCGCGACGTCTTTATAAATTTCGCTACTTTCGTGATTAAAAAGACTCTCTATAAACTCATCAATGTTTGGGTTTATGATCTCTTTAAAAAGCTGTTCCTCAAGCTCGCCGTATAGCTCCAGCTCGCCCTCGCGCGCTATAAATTCGCTCATTAGCGCAAACACGAAGCCTACGTTGTCTTCACTTTCTTTAAATTTAGCCTCATCTCGCCTAAGGTCGGTGCGGGCTAAGATTTTACGCACTTTCGCGCAGGCATGCCCGACCTCGTAGCCCTCGTCGTAGTAGGACAGCGAGTTTCTAAGCGGGCTTGGCGGAGCGTGGAAAATTTCATCGAATTCATCCGCTAAATTTTGCGGATTTTTCTCGTCGAATTTTGCCTGAATACGCATTATCGCGGCGGCCGATTCTTCGTTTAGAGCGTGCGCCGAGGCAAGGCCTAGCATCGCGTTTATGCCGCTAAATCTATCGGCGTCTTGGCTAAAAACGAAAAAACGCGAAAATAGCGAGTAGTAAAGCCCGCGTCCCGCCGCAAATTCGCCCTTGCTAGTCATCGCCTTCCTTTATCATTTTTGTCTATTTTTTGAGATTTTTCTCGATTGTGAAACTATACTACTTTTTGGCTTATTTCTTATACTTAAAAAAAAATAAATTAAAAAAATTAATATACGCTTAAATATGCCTTAATTGCATATTACTTGTAGCGAATTTTAGGGGATAAAAGAAATATGAAATTTACGCATATATATGGCATTTACGCTTCATTTTGATATTTACTTTTAACTAGACTCTTTTAACAGGCATTAAACGAGTCTAAGTTTAAAATTTGAAGCGAAATTTGCAAAATTTGAGGCTCATTCAAGCCCCAAAAACGCTCCTTCGTCAAATTTAAAATAAATATTTTCGCCGACGTTAAAATTTTGCGAATTAGGCACCAAAGTTTTTATCAAAAAGTCGCCGATTTTGATTTTTACCAAAAGCTCTTTGCCAAGATAGAGCGAAACCGAGTGCAAGATGCCGCCCAAATACCCATCCATCGGCGTTTTGCTTAGCATTATTTTGCCAGGATTTACGGCGATCTTTGCGGCGCTACGCAAATTTGACGGCAAATTTACGACCGCATTTTCGTCAAATTTTAAAACCCCGTCTCGCGCGTCGAATATATTTTTGTATTCGAATTCACACACGCGTCCTTTGTGCAAAAAGACGTTTTCCTCAGCGATAGCGGTTAGCCATTTATCGTCGTGACTAGCGATCACAAAGCCGCAGCCGTATCTTTGCCGCATATAAAGCACCGCCTTGCCAAACAGCTTTGAGGTGCCCACGTCCACGCTATTTGTCGGCTCGTCAAGCAGATATAGCCGCGATCTAAGCGCCAAATTTAACGCAAAGCTAACGCGCTGCGTCTGCCCCGAGCTTAGCTCAAAGTGGCGCTTGTTTAAAAAGCTCTCGTCAAGACCGACCAAATTTAATGCCTCGCTCGCCCTTTGTTCAAATTCTACCAGCACTCCGCGGCTTTTTAAAACGGCTCTAAAATTTTCCCTCACGGAGCGTTTTAAAAGCGCGGGCTCTGGCAGCAAAACGCTAACGTCGCGCAGTAAATTTAAGCTAGGCGCGCTGCTTCCCCACAGCCGCACTTCGCCGCTAGTAGGCCTTTGTAAAAACGACATCACTCGCATCAGCGTACTTTTGCCGCTGCCGTTGCTGCCCGTTAGCGCAGTGATTTTGGTGACGTCGATATCAAGGCGCGGGATGTTTAAAATCTCGCTCGCGCCGTAGTTTAGGCGTAAATTTCTAACGTTTATCACTTTGCGCCTTTCTCGTTAAATTTAAACAAAAGGCTCAAATTTGACGCGTCCTGCCCGCTTTTTACGAGCGTATTTTTTTCAAATTTATCAAATTTCATCGATCAAGCCTTTTTAGAGCATGTATCGCCAAATTTACCGCAAATGCGATAAAGATAAGCACCAAAGCCAGTGCGATACCCATCGCAAACTCGCCCTTATTCGTCTCTAGCGACACCGCAGTCGTGATCGTGCGAGTGAAGTATTTGATATTTCCGCCGATCATCATCGCCACGCCGACCTCAGCCACGATGCGCCCGTACGCCGTCGCTACGACCACCATCAGAGCATACCTCAGCTCATAAAGCACGCAGCCAACTAGCCGCGGCGCGCTCAGGCGTAAATTTAGGATGGTTAGATAGTGTTTTTTGTCCATATTTTCCACGACGCTAGCGCTTAGCGAGATGATGATAGGCAGAGCCAGTACAAACTGCCCCAGCATCACGGCCTTTAGCGTAAAAAGCAGCCCAAACTCGCCAAACGGGCCGTTTCGCGTGATAAATGCGTACAAAATAAGCCCGATCGCAACCGTCGGCATCGCAAGCGCCGTATCGCTGAGCAGCCTAAGAATCCTGCGCCCTTTAAAATCGTAAAATCCCAGCGTAAAGCCTAGCGGAAAACCGACTAAAATCGCAAAAAAAATCGAAACGCTCGAAGTGTAAAGCGTCGCCCTGATCGCCGAATACGTCTCCTCGTCGCCGCTAAAAAGCAGCCTAAAGGCCTCCAAAAATCCGTTTAGTAGAAAATCCAAATATTCTTTCCTTGCATATTTCTTAAGTGTTAATTTAATGTGCTATAATAGCATACTTTTTAAAAAAGGAGAAAAATGAAAAAAGTAATATTAGGCTCGTTAATCGCGAGCGTTTTGGCGTTTGCGGGCGATAGCGAACTCATCATGGCAACTACAACCAGCACCGATAACACGGGGCTACTAGACGCGATCTATCCTGCGTATAAGGCAAAAACCGGCGTCGATATCAAATGGACTGCCGTAGGCACGGGAGCGGCTTTAAAACTAGGCGAAAACTGCGATGCGGACATACTTTTCGTGCATTCGCCAAAAGTTGAAAAAGAATTCGTAGAAAAAGGCTTTGGCGTCGAGAGAAAACCCGTAATGTACAATGACTTCGTCGTCATCGCCGATAAATCGATCGCGGATAAATTTAAAGGCAAAGACATAAAAGAGAGCTTTGAGCTAATCAAAAAAGAGAATATCAAATTTTTCTCTCGCGGCGATAAATCAGGCACCGACAACAAAGAAAAAGGTATCTGGAAAAAAATCGTCGGCGAAGTACCTGAAAAAGACGGCTGGTACATGCAAACAGGCCAAGGCATGCTAGCTACTATCAACGCAGCAGCCGAGCAAAAGGGCGTGACGTTCACCGACCGCGGCACCTACATCAAGTACGAGGACACCAAAAAAGGCGCGCCTGAGATGGTTATCATCAACGAGGGCGACAATGACCTAAAGAACTTCTACTCGCTAATCGCGGTAAATCCGAAGCACTGCGCTAAGGCCGACATCGAAAATGCAAATAAATTTATCGAGTGGGCGACGAGCGAAGAGGGTCAGAAATTTATCGGCGACTTTAAGCTGCTAGATAAGCCGCTTTTCACGCCTGATGCAAACAGTCGCAAGAACTAATTTTATTTACGCGCAAATTTGAGTCGAATTTATGGCTTAAATTTGCGTGATTCGGGCGCGCTTTGCGCCCTTTTCTTTCTTAAATTTACTCTTTTTATTTTTTAAATTTAATCAAATTTGAGTGCCCAGACCCGTATCTTGACGGCGTAAATTTTCAAATTTGACCGCGCATTTTTGATTTGCTCAAATTTGACGTTTTAGGGAGTCAAATTTAACCCGCTCAAATTTAAATCTTCCCGCCAAACATCTCGTACATCGCCTTTTCCTCGCCCCAAAGCTCGCGGTGCTTTTTGATGCAGGATTTTATCGCGCCCACGAGATATAGCACGTCTTGCTCGGTGTGTGTATAGTGCAGGCTCACGCGCACGAAGCCGGGCTTGCTCTCAGGCATGCGCCCCTCCTTGATACCCAGCAGATCGTGAGCGTACGGCCCCGCGCACATCACGCCCGCGCGCGTCTGGATACCGAAGTCGTTGCTAAGGCTCGCGGCGAAATCATACGCCGAGACGCCGCGCACGTTAAACGAAATTATCGGCAGTCGCGGCGCGTCCTTTGGAGCGTAGTTTATAATCTTGTCTATGCCTGCTAGCTCGCTCTCAAAAAGCCGCGCGAGCTCGTCCTCGGCGCTTTTTATTTGCTCGAAGCCCACCTCGTTTCGCAGCGCATAAGCCAAATTTGCCCGCATAAGCCCGATGATAGGCGGCGTACCGCCCTCCTCTAGCTGCTCTGGGTTTTTCAAAAATACGTGCCCTTCGCGGTTAGCGTAGGCGACCGTCCCGCCCGCGGCAAATGTCGGCACGTCGCTACTGAGCAGCTCTTTTTTGATCGCCAAAAGCCCGCAGCTAGCAGGTCCGCCGAGCAATTTATGCGGCGAGAGAAAAATCGCGTCGAAATAGTCGCAATCTAAATTTGCGTGCGAGCTCAGCGCCGCGCAGTCAAAGGCTACGATTCCGCCCGCGGCTCTGATTAGCTCGCTGATCTTTTTATAGTCGCTAATGACGCCCGTGACGTTTGAGGCGGCGCTAAACGAGCCGATGATGCGGCGTGTTGCGTTAAGCTTTAGGATGCGCTCGAGTGCAAGCAGATCGATCTCGCCTGATTCGCTAAGCGGCACGCGCATGTAGTCGCAAAGCCCCTCGCGAAAGCTAAGCTCGTTTGAGTGGTGTTCGTACGGCGAAACGAGCACGAGCGGAAGCTGTGCGGCGCGTAAATTTGCCTCGCCGATCGCGCTTCTAGTCGCAGGCGGCAGGTAGATGCCCAGTAGCTCCTGAAATTTCTTGATCGCGGCTGTCGCGCCCTGTCCGCAGGCGATGAGACAAAACCGCTCGTCAAGCCCCAGCAGTTTTTTTAGGCTCTCTCGCGCGCCCTCATAGCGCCGCTGCGTGATGATGGCGCTGGAGCTACTGTCGGAGTGGGTGTTGGCATAGGTTTTTAAAATTTCGCCTATCTCGCGCTCTACGGGCTCGTAAGCAAGCCCCGAAGCAGTGTAATCAAAATAATGCACGCCCGGTTTTAGGATGATATTTTTTCGAATTTCGTCTAAATTTAGCATTTTTTACTCTTTAAATTTGATGCGGTAATTATATTAAATTTTCGCAAATTTAGGGCTTTTTCTGGGAAATTTGAAGCTAATTTTGCGGGCTATTATTTCAAATTTGCGCTTAGCTGTATAAAACTTGCCGCGCGGCGATTTACTGAAATTTAAAAGACATTTGCGCGTAAAATTTGGCAGCGAATTTGTAGGCTGGTTTTAAAAAATTACGGCTAAATTTTGCCCTAAATTTGGTGCGGAAAATAGATAAATTTAGCCTTGAGGCGTAGCCAAATTTGAGCAACGATGAGGACGCTTTTTGATTTATCGGTCAAATTTACTCGCGTCGTTTGCGAGCTTAAAATTTACAAAACAAAAACGGAAATTTTAAAAGTGATTTTTGATTTTCTGCGCGGATATTTGCTTGCGGCGACTTCGTTGCGGAGGAAATTTAAGCGCTAAATTTAAAAATTAGAATTTTAACCGCCAAGCGGCAAATTTAACGTTCTTTGCGAGTTTTTAAGGCAAAGAGACGCTAGCCGCAGAGGCTCGCGACCCTTTGCGAGAGGCGGAAATTTTATTTATTTATAAAATTTTTCTCTAGCCACTCGATAGCTTTTGCTTCGCTCTCGAAGCGTCCGCTTTTAGCGACCTGATTTTGCCCCTCGTAGAAGCGAATCCTGATACCGTCTTGGACGCTATCTACCTTTATTCTAGTGATCTTGTCTTTGTTTAGATAGACCCTATCGTTTAGTTTTACGTACATTTTTTCTCCCTTAAATTTGATGTGGTTTTATTTTTTTTATCGTTTGCGTCGTCTTTGGTCGAGTCCTTTTTCTCGCCGTCTTTTTTCAAAAACAGCTCCTTAAAGCGCTTATCCGCAAAGTCCTCGATATCGTTTTGTAGCTGCCTATAGGCGTTTATGAGCTCATGCGCGCGTTCGTTTAGCGTCGTACCGGCGTTTTCGCCGCCGCCTTGTTTGGTGGTGAAGAGCTCCTCTTTTAGATTTTTTTGCAAAATTTGCAGATGATTCCAGCATTTTTTATAGTTCATGCCTAGGATTTCGGCAGCCTTTGAGATCGAGCCGACCTCGGCGATGACGTCTAGGACTTCGGTTTTGCCCTTGCCGAAGATCAGCTCGCCCTCGTCGTTTTCTATCCAAGTTTTGGTTTTTACTCTCATCTTTTTTCCTTTCTTCTCCTTAAAACACCCCAGCTGGCAGTATTTTACGTCGATTTTATAGTCTTTTAGCGTCGATCGGATCGTCTTTAGCCCCACGCCCGCAGCCGCGTCTCTAGCGTCTTTGCACAGGATTCTGTCTTTTTCGTCGGTCATCTGTTTTAGCTGCGTCATCACGGTGTATTTACCGCGTCCATTTTCTAGCCCGCCAAACTGCCCTAGCTCACAGTTATCGATCTTTACGCCCATTTTTTCAGCTTCGTCGCTAACCTCGCCGATCTCTACGCCTAGTTTTGCAGCGATCTTAAACGCCGTGCCGCAGTCTAGCCTACCCTTTGGGTTTAACAGTTTTGCGATCAGTTCGCGGATTTGCTCACTCATAGATTCTCTCCGCGCCGCTATATACGTTTATGTTTTCGCCGCGCGCAAAGCCGCACAGCGTTAGGTTAAATTTACGCGCTATCACGACGCCAAGGCTAGTCGGAGCCGTGCGCGAGACGAGCACGGGGACGCCATGCATGACGGCTTTTGCCACCATCTCGGAGCTTAGCCTTCCGCTCACCATCAAAAACGAATTTTGTAGCTGCGCGCCGGCTAGTACCGCTTTGCCGACGGCCTTATCTATCGTGTTATGCTGCGCGATATCCTCGCCGATGTAAAACTGTTCGCCGCTCACGAAAAGCTTAGCCGTATGCACGCAGCCAGTCATCTCGTAAAGCTCGCACTGCGTGTAAAACTGCCCCATCTGGCGCAAAATTTCGTCTTTGTTAAATTTGACCTCGCCCTTTATCGAGCGCGCCGCCATAGCTTCAGGGTCGATATTTGCCGTCGAGCTACGCCCGCAGCCGCTGATTATTACCTTTTCCTCGTCAAACTGCTCGAGGCGCTTTTCGTTGATTTTAGCCTTTACCCGCACGCTTAAAGCATCCTCTGAGAGCTCGATACTCTCGATATCCTCGGGGCTCGTGATCAAATTTTCGCTGATTAGGTAGCCTGCAGCTAGCGCCTCCTGATCGGTCGGAGTCGCCATCAGCGCGCCGAAACGCTTGCCGTTTATGTAGATCTCAAGTTTGATCTCGCGCACCAAAATATCATCCACGGCGCTTTTTTGAGCGCCTTTAAATTTGATGATTTGCGTCGTAAAAATAGGTTGCATGATTTTCCTTAATTTTTGCGAAATGATAGCTTGAAAATCTAAATTTAAGATTTGATTGTAGTGAATTATTGCTTAAATCAAGCAAAAACTTAAACTATTTTTAGTGCGATTTTATCGGTATCTGATGATGATTTATATATGCAAATTTAGCATATATCTTAAATACAAATTCCCGTCATCGTTATAAGAAGCTTCACTACCGACTTGGCCTAAATTCACCTATTTCATTTTTCTCGCCCTCAAATTTACCCCAAAACCCATTTGCCCCGAATTCCAATTTACGAAATTAATTTTTTCTACTTCATTTATCAAAATACCTAAAATTCCGATAATCGTTAATGTATGCGTTTTTAGTAATAAAGTTGTATTTTTGCATATTTGTTTTTTAAGTTTTATGAAAGTATAAGTTGTTAATATTCGCTCAGATTTTAATACGAAATCAAATTTAATCACAAAGGAAAACATAATGTTTAGCGCAAGAAATCAACTGTCAGCACAAATCACAGAGGTAAGAGAGGGAGCGGTAAACTCTCTAGTAGTAGCAAAGCTACAAGGTGGAGAGACTGTAAAAGCAACCGTAACCGTAGATAGCCAAAAGGCTCTAGATCTAGTAGCGGGTAAAAAGGTAGTTTATCTATTTAAAGCTTCTTCTATCATAGTAGCTAAAGGCGAGAACGGTCTAAAACTAAGCGCTACTAACCAACTAAAAGGTAAGGTAGTAAAAGTAGTAGAGGGTGCGGTAAACGCTGAAGTAGATATCGAGATAGCTGGCGGAGATAAGCTAAGCGCTATCATCACTAACGAGTCTGCTAAAAACCTAGCTCTAAAAGCAGGTGATGAAGTAACTGCTATCATCAAAGCTAGCCACATCATCATAGGTGCTTAATTCTTTTACATAGCGAGCGTTTTAATTGGCGCTCGCTAGCTTGATTTTCTTTCATTTAAATTTGATCCAAATTTATATCGCTTAACTAAAAAACCAAATTTAACTATTTTTATCCACCCGAACAAACGCCCAGTGCATAAATTCTTGCCTCGGCTTGTATTTGCCGCCGTTAAAATACTCCGCCAGCTGCGCCTCCTCAGCTTCGCTTAGCTCGCCGCCAAGCCCCCAACGCGTCTTTTGGACGAGTTCCTCAGCGCTCGTAGCAGGACCTGCATGACACCGAGCTTTTATATAGTCAAGACTTGGCAAATATCCCATTTGAAACAAGATGTTTAAAAGATAGACGAAGTCGGGCTTTTGCTCCACTTCGCGCCCTATCGCGTCCAAAACGTCCCCGTCCACGAAGCTGCCGCCAACCTTAAACGTGATATAAAGCGATTTTTTAGTCTTTGAAAGAAGCTTACTAAGCGCAGCCTTTAGATCATCCACCTCAAGGCAGCGCGAAGCCAAAACCACGTCGCACTCAGGCACGTCAGACCAGTCGTCCTCAAAGGCTTTTTGCGCAAATTTAACGTTTTGTGCGCCGTAAATTTGAGCGTTTTCGCGGGCAAACTCTAGCATCTTAGGCGAAAAATCGTAGCCGTAAATTTGATCCACCTTTTGCGCCGCCAGCACGCTTAGCGCCCCCGCTCCGCACGCAAAATCAAGCAACGTAGAAACGCCCGTAAAATCAACCTTATCTATAAATTCGCGCGCATAGGCGCTTTTCATCACGCCCTCGTTGAAGCTGGGCGCTTTTTTGTCCCAGTCCTCTGCAAATTTTTTGCCAAACGAGCTTCTTACCTTTTGTGCCTTATAAAGCTCGTCAAAGTCGATCTCGTCGTAGTTTGAAGGTAAAATCATAATCTATCCTCGTATCTTTCGTAGTTTATGCTGTATATTTTATCTATATTTTCGGCGTTTATGAGCTGCTCGCTGCGCCCGAAGGCTAAAATTTCGCCGTCTTTTATAAACAACGTCAAATTTGAAACGAATATGTTTTATATCGGTTCTTGAGGCTCTTTGTTTTCTCCACTGAGTCCAAAGATCGCTATAGCTAAGCTCTATCTCTTTACTAATGCTTCCGGTTTCCTGATAATACATAAGTAGCTTTATGGCATCGTTTCTGGCTTCTTTTATAGAATAGACCCCTTGCCTATACTCTCCTAGAGTCTTAGTAGTTCTATCGCCAGTCAGTTTATTTTCGTAACGAAATTTAAATATCTTAGCGCCACTACCGGTAAGTATGAGTTTTAATTCTCTTAAGCAAGCTAGACTATGCATCTCTTTTTTTCCGCTTACGGGAAGTTTTTGTATCTGTTCTTCCTTGGTAATTATCATCTATGTTTTCCTTATTATCTTTTTATCTTATGCGTTCATTATAATGTTTTTTAATATTTTTAAAAAGCAAAAAGGGGATCTAGAATGCCTTTTTGCGATCTTTTTTCTAAAAACCGTATAAGAATGCCTAAAATTAGGACTTTGAAAAACATTTAGGTATCTCGTTTGCAAAAAATGGCAAAAAGTTGCGTTTTTACCGAAAAATTGCTGTTTTTTACTTTCCAAAAAGTAGCGAAAAGTTCCAAAAAAAGGCACTTAATTCAAGTTTATGGTATCTCCTAAAAGCGTATTTTTAAAGGAGATACCCTAAGAGATACCATGTTTTTCGGAACCATGATACAAAAAAACGAAAAGAAATAGAATAAAACGGAAATATAAATAAGAGCAAATATCGTATTTTAGGGCTTTTTTGATAAAAATTGGAATTAATCGGAAGCTTAAGAAAATATTAAGTGGCTCCGGATGCTGGATTCAAAAATATATAATTCTTAAACGCTCTAAAATACTCTAAAAAGCCCTATAATACGCTATTTGATAGCTTAAGCATATTCTAAGTTACACTAGAATATCATACATTTTTACAAATTTTGGGAACAAATAGGGAATAAATTTAGGGGGTATTATGGCAGGAAAACTTAAAAATTACAACTCGTCGTTTGGAGTAAATAAATATCCTGGAATTTTCTTCAATAATCTAGCCAACGGTGACGTCGTTTTTTATATGAGAGTTACGCTTGAGGGCAAAAAGGCGAACGTTAAAATAGGATCAAAATCCGAAGGCGTAAATATAACCTACGCGTATAACAAAAAGAAAGAATTCGATGCCAAGCAAAGAAACGGCGAATTGCCAGATAGTATAACAAAGAAAATAGCCGCCAAGAATAACAAAAGCTCGCTTAAATTTGATGAGATCGCAGACGCCTTTTTCAGCTATAAACTAGAAAAAGAACCAGACAACGCCGTCAATATAAAAGAGCAAAGGCGAGATTATGAAATTTACCATAAGGATAAGTTAGGCGGTCTAGCCACGACGCAGATAACACCCGAGATGATAAATGAGCATCATAAAGATATTTCTCAGATAATCTCACCTAAAACCAAACGAAAGCTGTCGCAATCCAGGATAAACGCTATAATGGGTATAGTTAGGACGATTTTTAATCACGCTATAAAAAATGACCTTATCGATCATATTAGCCCATACAAGATAGAACTAAAAAAGCCGAGCAACAAGCGAGAGAGATTTTTGGAGCTTATCGAGATAGAGCTTTTACGCAAAGAAGTAGCGGGCAAAGAAGACTTTGCCCTAGAGCTGTTCGTTGAGCTTGCGCTTTGTACGGGAGCTAGATTAGAAGGAATTTTAAATATCAAGAAAAAAGATTTAGCGCTATCTACCAAGTCGGTCACCATAAGCGATTTTAAAACAAAGAGCACGTATACGGGGTTTTTAAGTAAAAGAGCACTAGAAAAGATAAATCAAATTTATACCACCCTATCCCCGAACGACTTTTTGGTAAATAAACCAAAATCCACTATTCAAAACGTCTTGCAGCCATTATTAAACAAGCTTTTTAATCAAAATTTAGATATAAGCGACGCAACCAATAGAGTAGTCATTCACACCCTTAGGCATACGTTCGCTTCGCATCTTGCTATAAAGGGCACTCCGATACTAACGATAAAAAAGCTGATGAATCACTCAGATATCAACCATACCCTAAGATACGCTAAACTAATGCCGGACAGCGGAAGAGAGATGGTGGAGAGGCTTTATGAATAATTTTATATCAAGTTGTTTATTTAGCAATAAGCATATAAAACAAACTGCATTTTATATCATATATGGTATAATAGGGCTTAGTTACATAGAAGGATTGCAATGTGGAGCGTAGAGTTTGCAAGCGAAGCCATAAAAGACGAGTTCTTGGAACTGCCGACCGGACTTAGACAAAGAGGTTATAAAATGTTCGAGCTCTTAGAGGCTAGGGGTAATACCTTGGGAGAGCCGTACACTAAAAGCATAAAAGACGGGCTGTTCGAGATACGCATAAAGTCGGATGAAGGAATAGCTAGAAGCATATATTGTTATGAAATCGGCAAAAGAATAATAATCCTACTAACTTTTGTTAAAAAAACACAAAAGACGCCTAAAAGTATACTAAATTTGGCAGAACAAAGATTAAAGGAGTTTAAAGATGGGAACCGTTAATTTTAGAGAAGTTTTAAAAGAGGAGCTAAAAAACACCGAATTTAAAGCGCAATACGATGCACTGGAGGACGAATATAAAGCCATAGAGGCTTTGATAGACGCTAGAAACGAGGCAGGGCTAACTCAAAGCGAAGTAGCTAAAAGGATGGGCATAACTCAGTCTGCCGTAGCCAGAATAGAAAGCGGAGCGTATAATATCAAGTATAAAACATTTTTTAACTACATAAAAGCTTGCGGCAAAAGAGTGGCGATAGTATAAGTAAGATTAATTATCTAGCAAATACTCAAGTCGATACAGGAGAAAATATTAAGCTTTGTTGGTTCTCAAGACGGGGTTCTTGCGGATACGATAGTTAGGATTTGAAAAAATAAGGCTCTTATAGCATGGGCATATTCAAAACGCAACTAAATCAAGGGGTTAATACGACTGCGAAAACGAATACGGATATATTATAGCGATGCTTGTTTTATCAAATAATATTAACCCTGCACAAAATGCTCTTCTTTTTGATTCTTATTTCTTGCTCAAAAACAATCTCTACTTTAATATTTATTTATGCTACAAGAAGACTAGCAACATCTTAATTTTGAAAATTTGTGCTAAAATACCAAATAAAAAAATAAAAGTCAATTTCCCTATAAACCAAAATTTACTTTAACTTAATAAAAAACAGTCGCTTCTAATTCCATCGTACAGTCTTAGAACTTGACACCATTTATCAAAATATTAAGAACAAACAACCCCTACATAGGACAATATGTTAATACTTACTTAGCAAACTCAAATGAGTTTGCTGTAAGGTCTTAGCAGACGGCCAATATTTTTCTTTGTCTAGGCAAAAGAAAAATATAAAAACTTAGACGAAACTTTATCGCTCGAAAATGATTTTTCGTCGATAAAAGGTCTAAGTTTTTTAATAGGAAGCTTTTAACGGATATCAGTTAAAAGCTTATATGCGGTTGACAATCTAGCCTACTGTTCCGCCTTTTTAATTAAATTTTCGTATTCATCCTGACTTAGATGCTCCAGTCACGTTACGCTTTTACTCTCCTTTTCAAAGGTTACCGCGATGTGCTCTCCGCCTTCTTGCAGTCCGGCTCCGTGTCAATGCTTGACGCCAGGCGGGCAGAGCACTACGTCGCCAGCACGAGCGATTTGCACGATGCCGTCCGCCATGCCGGTGTAAATTTTGCCCCGCGGGATGCGTGTGCCACGCCGTGCCTACTCCACGTGGGAAATGCACTAGCACTGCTCCTGCGTTTGCGCAAGGCGTTGCGCCGAAAAGCAGCGTGACTTTCGGCAGACCGCCTGCAAAAATTTTATCGCTCACCTTGTCATAGGCGACCAGCTCATCTTTTTTAACTAAAATTTGAGTGTTTTGCATGATTTGTTATTTGAACACACTGCTCTGCTGTTGGCTAAAATTTTATTTTACTTACCCAGACCTTTTTGTTTTAGCCAATTTTCCATATGATCGGCTACCTCCATATTGTTAAGATCCGAAAATATAAAATGCGTGTTGCCTTTGATACCTATTTTAGGTAGTTCCACAACAGTCGCATCGCCGCCGTGTTTATTCACAACGTCAACCCATTGTTTAGCGAGCGACAAGCGGATTCGCCATTGATCTTCGCCTTGGTTATCGGATGGTTTATCGCTGATAAAATCGCCAAAATAGATCAAAATCGGCATTTTGGTAAGCTTGTCAAAATCCGCTTTACTTGCCGCAGCAGGTTTGATATCGCCAAATTTGCTAGTGATATTTGCCGGAATTTCACCTTCCGGAAATGGAAAGTTGCCGGGCTCAAAAGAGATAATGCCTTTGATATGCGGATTTTTCATTCCGGCTAGCCAACCAACAATACCGCCTTGCGAGTGAGTGACGAGCACGCCATCGCCGATGCGATCAAAGAGTTTACTCATGCTATCGCTGATTACCGCGCCATCAAACGCTCCCGTGTTTGGCGTCATCTGACGAAAGAACTGATCTAGCGAGTTTTTATCTTGCGGGAATGCCACGCCTTTATTGAAATTTGGGTAGGTGCCTATGCGAAATTGAGCAAACCAGAACTGATCGTCAGGCGTTGCAGAAATTTTACCTTCTACCGTACTTTGTCCGGATTGCCCGCGGCGCGGTTGATCTACTAAATAAACAGGAAAATGCCTGCGTAAAAAGATATTTTGAAAACCTTCTCTGCCGTCCGGGGTAGTTTGCCATGTTCGCATTGATTGCCCTGCGCCATGCAAAAACACAAGCGGATACTTGCGGGGACTACTTGGAATTTGATAAAAAACGGTTGCATGATCGCCGTGCAAGGTTTGCCCGCCCGCTTGGATAGATGCTTCATAGACATCCATAAAGCTATTGCTTTCTTTGCCTTTTACAGTGTCCGGAAAGGGGTTGTAAATGCCTTTGCTGGTTTTTATCGAACCACCCACGGCAAAGCTGCCTTGCTCTTCGATGGAAAGCGGCGCTGCGTAAGTTTGCACGGCTAGCCCATAAGCGATTAAAAATATGGAAAGTTTTGTAAATTTTTTCATGGTTTATCCTTTTTATGATCTCTTAAAATTTCATTTCCGGAGCCAATAAACGCTGTAACTTCGCATCGTGATGTTGTTTGGTCTTGATTTCGTTATCAAATATCATCACATTGCCGTTTTCGCGAGTATAAGCGTCCCATTGCGGCAAATCGCCGCCGTTTGGATTGCCTGTTTTGGCAAAATTTACCCAAGCCGTGCTCATTTTTTTCGCCAACTCGCGCGCCTCTTTGCCGCCGCCCGTGGCTTGTTCCATTTTATCGATATTGTTAAAGACAAAGGCGATTTCTGCGGTATGATAGCTCATCGGTACGCCGTTAAACACGGGAGTATCCCAGCTAAATATGTAGTTATACACCGGCGCAGCGTGCTGATCAGCTTTTAAACTCGCAGTTTTTAATGCCGGAGCACGCAGAAAACTATCCACATAGAGTGCATCGGCCAAACGGCGTTTTGGATAGGCTTCACGGAATGCCTCTATGACCTTGGCGGTCTTATTGCCATATTTTACTTTTAGCTTTTCCTCCACTTGCGAGTCGCTCCAAGTAAAGCGGTTATCTTTTTGTGTATTGGCTAAATCTAGTTGCAGCGGGAAGCTCTCCCATTCTGTTAAATTTGAACCGATCAAGAGCGGAATATCTTTTGATAATTCTGGATATTTTTCGCCTACAGGCTCTTGCGGGATATAATCGCCGTCCATTGTCGGTGCCCACGATAAACCATAGCCTTGTCCGCGAAGAGGCATAAGTTTTTGTTCCTGGGCCGTTTGCTTTAGAGCTTTGTTTGCCGCCTCGTTAATTTGCGCCGGTGTAAACACTTTGAGCTTATCAAGCGCGGTTGGTTTTACGCCCAAATTTGCAAGCGTTAGCTCTGCTACGCGCCTGCCTGCTTTAGGAGAGGTGAGCGTCATTCCCATTTTTTCTACTGCGCCACTTTCGACGATCGCTTTGCTAAATAAACCTTTGGCTGCCGGCGTTCCCATTAATGTAAGCACTTTTGCTCCGCCTCCGCTTTCGCCAAAAATAGTAACGTTTGCCGGATCTCCGCCGAATTTATCAATGTTTTCTTTAACCCACTCCAGTGAAGCCACCAAATCTTGTACGCCTAAATTTGCCGAGTATTTGTACTGCTCGCCGTAAGCGGATAGATCCAAATGCCCCATCGCATTCAAGCGGTGATTAACAGAAACCACTACCACATCGCCCGAGCGGGCCAAATTTTCTCCGTCATAGCTATGTAGATCGTTAGACGCTCCGGACTGAAAGCCTCCTCCGTGAATCCATACCATTACCGCACGTTTTTTGCCATCATTCTTAGGCGCCCATATATTTAAATTTAAGCACTGCTCGCTCTGCGTCATTTCCGGGCCGGTAAAGAAAAACGAACGTCCGCCCATCGGAACTTGCGGACATACATCGCCATAAGTTAAAGCCATTTTTACGCCCTGCCATTTTGCCACTTTTTGCGGCGGCATAAAACGCTCAGCCATGGCATACGCGATGCCTTTGTAGGTCAAAATATCGTTATGGATATAGCCTTGAATTTTACCAGCTTCAGTATGAACTACAGCGATGTCGCTACCGGCTTGGATCGGATCTTGACTCGCTAACGCTGGCGCTATAAAGCCCAAAGCTATAGTTAGCAATGCCGTTCGTGCAAATTTGGTTGATAAATTTGGTTTCATGATATCCTCCCGTAAGATTAAGGTATGGTCTTATTGTAACAAACAACGGTAAAGCGCAAGGTTTTCCAAATTAGGAAACTAAAATTTAAAAATAAATCAAAATAGCGCTCAGATCGCCTAAAATTTCGCAAGCCACTCTTTTATCTCTTTTTCGCTCGGCCTCTCGCCGAAGCACTTCCCCGCTAGCCACTCGCCGCCGTTTGCTTTCTTGGCTAAATTTTTATCGCTATTTTCAAGCCCGGAGCTATAAACGGTGCAAAACGGGATCACCTTTTTGCCGCTAAAATCGTTGTTTTTTATAAACTCGTCGATCGGCCACGCAGCATCGTGCCACCAGATCGGATAGCCCACGAAAACAGCCTCGTAGCTCTCCCAGCCGGGGATTTTAGCGTTAGTTAGCGGTACGCTCCTAAGCGACGCATCGTCATGTTCGCGACTAATGCGACTTTTTGGATCGTTGTAGTTTAGATCAGCGTTCGTGTAGGGCTGCACGGGCTTTAGTTCAACTATCTTAGCACCTAAATTTTGTGCTATTAAATTTGCCGCTCTAGCCGTATTGCCGCCTGCTGAAAAATAGACTACGAGCGTCTTTTGGGGCTCAAATTTTATATTTCCTGCTGCACTTTCGCCCGCCGCGAATGAACACATAGCAAGCGCTCCAGCCATTATTTTGCTTAATTTTTTCATTTTATTTTCTTTCCTTTATCTCATCTGTTCTTGCCAAAATTTGACCGCCTCATCCAGCCAGCCCTGTGCTGCCGTGCCGGTGCCTAAGCCAAATCCGTGACCTAAATTTGCGTAGCTACGAAACTGCGTTTTAACGCCCGTAGCGGCTAAATTTCGTATCCGTCTCTCCATCACGCCGGGGCTTGCGATCCAGTCGTTTTCGCCAACGACGGCAAAGGTCGGCGGATCGTTTCGCGTAAAATCCGAATAGCCCGTATATTGCATTATCACGGCTGTAGGTCGCGGATGCGAGCCCTGCTCAAAAGCCTGCGTGCCGTAGCTTCCCAGCATCGCCGCAAGCCTAGCTCCGGCCGAGCCGCCCCACAGCGAATAAAACTCCGCTCCCACCTCAAGCTCCTTTGCGTGCTCAAAAATAAAGCTAATCGCACGAGCAAGGTCTTGCGACCCGCTCCTAGCGCCCGGGCGGTAGATCAACGCAAAGGCGTTGTAGCCCTTTTTAGAAAGCTCAAGCGCGTGCGGGAAACTATCATGCATCGCGCTCACATAGGCAAAGCCGCCTCCGGCGACCACCACTGCAAACGGCTTGCCCCGCTCGCCTTTAAAATAAAAAAGTCCAGTATCATTTTTGCGTGGATCGGCGGCTTTTTCGGTATTTGAGTAAATATCGTAAAATACCTGCTTGCCGGCTTTGGCGCGATCTTTTAGGTGGTTTAAAACTTCAACCGTTTTATCCGCGTCGATATGCTCGTACCACGTCAAATTTAGCTCGCCGAGCTTACCGCCGCCAAAGTAATCCTTGTGCGTAGGAAAAAGCAGCCTGCCGTAATCACCAAACGCCGCATCATGGACGACGTCTGAAATTTTGCTCTCTTTTGTAAAATTATCGTTCATTTGCCCTCCCGCTAACGCCGCCGCAAATAGCGCCGAAATCAAAAACTTTTTCAAATTTACCCCTATAACCAAAAACCGCTAAAGACTTTTTAAGGCATCTCTTGCGTTTTGCAGCGCGCCTTTTAGTTTGTCCGCATCGCCAGCCGCCGCATAAGCAGCCACGCTAACGAGCGCTAGCTGCTTGTCGCTAAGAGCTCCGCTAAGCTTTGCCGCGTGCGGAAGCTCGTTAAAATTTATCATCGCTTGCTCCTTTGCCGAGCTTAAATTTAAAGCGAATAAAATAGCTAAAACAATTCTAAAAATTTTCACCGCATATCCTTTGTTTTTATTCGTTTTTACAAATTTTCTCCGTAAAACTGGGCTAGCTTTTTCATCGCGACGTCCACGTATTCGGGCTTATAGTAAGTGTCAATATGTAGCGCTCCGTCTATCTTAAAGTACTCCTTCTTCTGCGTACCGCTAGCGCCCGCGAAAGCTCGCTCGCTCATATAGGCGCTGTCGGCTTTGGAGCCTACCATCATCAAAAGCGGCTGATTGATTAGATCCATATTGCTCGCAGCGTCGAAGTTCATGAGATCTAGCAGACTGCTTTTGGTGTAGGCGAAGGTGGAGTTTGGATGCGCGTGCGTGCGGTGGTAGTATTTTAGCCCCTCGCGGTAAAGATCGTTGGTGATTTTGGCTATCTCCTCGTCGGTTAAATTTGGATCCGGCACGTATTCAACCTCGCCCGTTAGCACCTCTTTGGCGCGTGCGTCGCTAGCGTCTTTTAGTCGTTGCTGGATAGTCGAAATTTGCGCGTCCAAAAAGCCGTTTCGCCTAGCTAGTCCGCTATCAAAAGCACTTAGCGTCGCCACGACTTTGAAAATTTTATCAGTCTGCGCGGCTTTTAGCGTATATCCGCCGCCTCCGCAGATGCCTAGCACTCCGATACGGTCACGATCTACGCCTTTAAATTTAAGCAAAAAATCGGCTGCCGCGCGGATATCCTCGATCCTGTTTGCAGGCGTATCGACGTTGCGCGGCATGCCCCCGCTAGCGCCCTGATAAGCCGCGTCAAAGGCGATCGCGACGTAACCAAGCTCCGCTAGGCGCTGCGCATAAAGACCCGCTACCTGCTCCTT
The DNA here is from genome assembly GCF_900573985.1 of Campylobacter showae. Taxonomy (NCBI): domain Bacteria; kingdom Pseudomonadati; phylum Campylobacterota; class Epsilonproteobacteria; order Campylobacterales; family Campylobacteraceae; genus Campylobacter; species Campylobacter showae. Next base: position 2,101,263 of record NZ_UWOK01000001.1, read on the forward strand.
CACACCGCCGTTTGGATGCGCCACGACGACGGCCGCGTAACTCTTGTTAGGATCAAAATTTGCGGGCGTATAGACGTTGGCCGCGATATCTAAGCCGCGAGATTTATAGCTTACCGGCGTCAAATTTACCTTGCCCGCCTCGTTTTTGCTTATCGCGTCGCCGTAGACCAGGCCGAACGGATTTTTAGCCACATTTGCGGCAGCCTCTTTGCTCGGGTTGGCGAATGGGACTTTGGGTTTTTCTACCCTCTCGCCAGCATTGTTTTCTTTTGCGTTTAAACTGCTCATAGCTACTGCTCCTTCTACTGAAATTTTCATAAAATCGCGTTTTTTCATTGCTTGCTCCTTATTTATAGTTATTTAGTCTTTTGACCCATTGCGGGTCGCGGTGATCGAAAAATAGGCCTGCTTTTATTGTTTTGGCGTATTATCCTTCATCCAGTTTATAATCCGTTTTACCATGCTGTCATCTCTGTGGTCGAAAAATAGCGTCTTGCCTGTATCCAGCGCAGCGATAGCAGCCATATCATCAGGCGCAAGCGCGAAATCAAAAATATCGAAATTCTGCCTCATTCGCTCGATTTTTACGCTTTTTGGAATGACGGCGATACCGCGCTGAATTAGCCAGCGCAAAATAACCTGAGCTGAGCTTTTGCCATATTTTTCACCGATACCGCTTAGTACGGTGTTTTTAAATATATCGTTTTTGCCCTCGGCGAAGCTAGCCCACGACTCAAATGCTATGCCGTAGCCATCAAGTACGCGTTTTAACGCTTCACGCTGATAAAACGGATGGCACTCAAGCTGATTTACCGCAGGGATGACGCCGCTGTTTTCGCACAGATCGACGATCCGATCAGCGTAGAAGTTGCTAACGCCGATAGAGCGGATGCGACCCTCTTTTTTAAGCCTACTCATCGCTCGCCACGCGCCGTAGGTGTCGCTATATGGCTGATGGATGAGATACAGATCGAGATAATCAAGCCCTAGCTTTTTCATCGACGCATCAAAGGCTTTTAGCGCTCTATCCTCGCTTACGTCGCTCACCCAAAGCTTTGTCGTTATAAAAAGCTCCTCACGTTTCACGCCGCCGGCTATCGCCGTTTTAACCGCCGCGCCAACGCCCTCTTCGTTGCGATAAGCCTGCGCGGTGTCGATGAGACGGTAACCCACGCCAATCGCATCCTCAACGCACCTTTGAGCCTCCGCAGGCTCCACCTGATAGACTCCGTAGCCTAAAATCGGCATTTTGTTGCCGTCATTTAAGGTTAAATGCTGCATTTTTGCTCCTTGCAATTTTGATTTTTAAACTGAAATGATTATAACGGTTTTTAAAAAAAGGAGGTAGAACGATCCTGCAAAATCATTGCCTATTTCTGCAAATGTTATAAAAAATACAAAATTTAGATCAAAATTTGTATTTGTGGTGGGTCAAAAATGTAAATTTAGATAAAAGAGGCTTAGAAGATAAAATCAACGAGAGGCAGCAGGCCCGCCCGTACTAAATTTAAGCACCAGTTATGGCTAAGACGTGCGCCTTAGGAGGCATGCCAAACATCCTGGAGTACTCTCTATTAAACTGCGACGGGCTCGCGTAGCCGACGGTAAATGCAGCCTCTGCGGCGTCTAAATTTTGATTTATCAAGAGATTTTTTGCCTCTTCGAGACGGATCTTTTTTTGAAATTGAAGCGGACTAAGCGCCGTAATACGCTTGAAGTTATGATAGAGCGACGATGCGCTGATACCGAGCTTTTTGGCTAAATTTTCGATATTTATCGCCTCGGCGTAGTTTGATTTTATCTCTTTGGCAGCGCGCGTAACGCGATTTTCTATGGTTTCTAGCATTGCATATTGGCGCAGGAAATCGCCGTTTTCACCCTTTAAGAGTATGTATAAAATTTCCTTTATCACGAGCTTTGCTAAAAATTTAGCATCGTTTGGGCGCTCTAGCAAACGGATAAATTTAAATACAGCTTCAAGCAGCTCATCATCTACCGCTCCAAGAGCTAGCCCTGCAAACTCGCCCTTTTTGCTCTCGGCGCCGCCTATACTCTCGATCACGCCCAAGATATCTTCTAGCTCAAAGTTGATCTTTATGGCTAGATACGGGCAGCCTTTGATCTTTGCAACGGCGGGGATATGCGTAGCGGCTAGCAGATAGCGCTGCTCATCGTACTCATAAAAATCATTACCGACTTTGGCCAGTTTTGAGCCTTTAAAAACCATGCAAAGCGCCGGCTCGTAAACGCCGGTTAAAAACTCGGTCGGCACGCTTGCTCGGTAGACAAATAGCTCCTTTATATCGCTTTGTATCTTACCATCTGAGCTAAATTTAGCGTCCAAATACTTGCAAATTTCATCTATCTTGCTCATTGTGCCTCCTTGATTTTTTGAAATTTTAGCAAAAATTTCAAAATTAGACTATTTTTACGCTCAAGCAACCAAAACCCCTTTAACTACATCTCCATACCCATACTATCTTTACCGGCTATTTTGCTTTTTATCTCATTTTTTACCTCATTTGGTTCGTCATCTAGCAACCTACTAAAATTCGGTATTAGATTGCTTATTTTTGAGATAAAATTAATAACCTTGGTTTTAAAATTTTCTAAGATGCTTACTTTATTTTTCAGACCCGCTATCGTTTCGTCTTGAGTTTTTACTTGTTCTTCAAGCTCGGATATTCTTTGATCCTTGCCGTTTACGGAAGTTTGTAGCTTGACGATCTTGTTTTGTTTGCTATCATTGTCTTCTTTCAAAGCTTCTTCGTTCCTTTGCGATGCTTCTAGCTCCTCGTTTCTTTCTTTTAAGTATTGGTTTACTCCTTCTTTGTTTTTTAACTCTTCGTTGGCTCTTTCAAGCTCGATTTGTAGAGCGTCTTTTTGATTTGCTTTTTGTTTCAGTTTGTCTATTTGGGCTTTGTCGGTCTCAAAAGCCGTTATTTGATTTTGTAGTTTGATATTTTTATCTTCTTCTTTAATTAGTTGCAACGAAAGCTCGCTTATTCGCAAATTCCTATCTTTTATAATATTGTCTTGATTGCTTAGGTTCGCGTTAATCTCTTTTAGATTTTTATTTTCTTGGATTAGATTTTCGTTGGATTGATCCAGCTCGTTATTTTTTGCAATTATCTCACCCTTGTTTAAAAGTTGCTTGGTTAGCTCGTCCACTCTTTGCTTTAGTTCGCTATCCGTAATTATGTTTATATTGTCTTTCATTTGATCTAAAACCAAATTCGTAAGACTCGTTATAAAAGCCTTATCGTCCTCGATTTCTAATCTCAAATAATCTTTACCAAACATAGACTCTTTCTTTTTTATATACTTCCTTGTTTTATCGACTATCGATTGTCTCATTTTGTTTTTAAACTCTTGCTCGGCGCTATACTCTTTTTCGGTGCGGTGCATTTGCTTTAGATTTTTATGTCTTGCTTTACTGCCAATCTCGCCCCGCAAAGCGATACCGTTAAACGCCGCCCCTCCCATTTCCTGCATACTTCTACCAAAGTCTTTCGTTTCGCCTTTGCCGTTAAACCTAAGGTTTTTATGGTTTTCAAACTGATAATTCGTAAAAATAAGCTGATAATGCTTAGTCTTCTCATCGTTATGCTCAGCGATTAGCAGGCATTTAACGCCGTATTTGGCACAGTACGATCTCGCAAATTTAAGAACTCTGTCAAGCGAAACTTGAGCATTAACAAAATTAACTTCGGTTTGATTTAGTCCTTCTTTGGGGTCTTTTGGGCGCTCGGTGCCGAAACTTATGACTATTTCGGAAAACCCAACCATGTTTTCTCGCCAACGATTCTTTACTGCTCTACCATTTTTATACGTTTTTACTTGAGCTTCATAGTCGGCTTTCATCTTTTCGTGATATTCCAGCAAGAGTTTTTTTATATATTTTTTATCGTTAAATTCCTTGTCACTACTAGGTATCTCTCGCATATTACCGTTATCATTATATTCGCTAAGCACTATGTATCTATTATTTCGGCTGTTACCTCTAAGATATCCGATCTTAGAGGCGTGCTTAACCTCTCTAACATTGTGCTCATACCTTATAATAGCCTTTTTGAGCGTCAAGAATTCGCTTCTTACACAAAGAACTAGGCTGTGTCCGCCTATTTGAAGGGCATTACTCATTTTTGATCCTTTTCTTTATTATTTACTATAGAAATTAAGAGCATGTTTTAACCCTTTTTTGAAAAATATAAGCTGCAATATCCGTTATCGCAAACGCTATGCGAGAATTCTTTGCATCTCCCATTTTGATATAACGTGGAATATCTCTGCCCTGTGATATGCGAAGATCAAGGGTGGATACGCCGATACTAAGAAGTTTTGCCGTTTGTTGCCTATTTAGTACCGCTTGTCCTTTATATTGTTTGGCTATATGCTCGAGAAGTGCTTTGTACTCTACGTCGTTATATAGTTCATTAAGCATATTATTTTTCTCCTTCTGCTTATTCTTATATAACTAATTATATGTACTTTTCATTTACTTTTGCTATTTTGAGCGGTTTTTGGATAGTTTTTGAAAAAAAATTAATACCCTATGGTTCCTTAGGGTATTTTAGAGTGATTGAGAGTAAAAAATTATTTTCGTATTTAAAATAAGGTATCTTAGATTAACTTAGAAAGCTTGGTAAGAAATTGGAATATTAAAAAATTTCGGGAACAAATAGGGAACAAATTTTATAAAACTAAGAAAACTTAAAGTTCTTAAAACGTCGTTAAAATCAGGGTTTGAAAGGGATTTTTTAGTATAGATGGCTCCGGATGCTGGATTCGAACCAGCGACCAATCGGTTAACAGCCGACTACTCTACCGCTGAGCTAATCCGGAACGTTTTAAAAGAAGTCGTATTATAGGCAAAAAAACTCCGTTTGTCAATAAATTTTACCTTAAATTTTTGGATATCAAAAAATTAGTAGAAAAAAAGAGTAAATTTTACCGCAAAATCACGCAAGTCGGTAAAATTTAGTTCCCGCCGCATCTACTACTTTTATCTTTCCGTCTGCTAAAAGCTCCTGTAAATTTTGTTTCGAGCTTTCAGAAAAGCTATTTATCACGTCGTTTTCGCTTTGCGGGCGGCGTTTTAATAGCTCAAGTAGCTCCTCTTTGCTAAGCTCGAATTTTTCATCGCCGTATTTTGCCGACGCTATCACGCACGGTACGCTGGAAATTTGCTGTGCAAGCTCACGCAAGAGCTCCTGGCTCACGCCTTTTACCGGGTATGCGGGCGGGCGGTCGATGGTGCTTATGTCCACGCGGGCTGGTGAAATTTGATCTAGTGCCGCATTTAGCGCTTCAAATTCAGCTTTCGTGTCATTTAATCCTTTTACGACCAGGATTTCAAGCACTAGCTCGCCTTTAAACTCTCGCCTAAATTTAGCCATCGCAGCCACTAGCTCGCCAACATCGATATTATCGCCCGAGCGATCGATCCTAGCAAAGGTTTTTTGCACAGCGCTATCAAGGCTAAATTTGACGATATCAAGCCCTTTTAGCGCCTCGCAAATTTTAGGATCAAGCACGCCCGAGCCGTTTGAGAGTATTAGCGTTTTAGCCCGGCCTTTTATCAAATTTAGCTCGCGTACTAGCCACGCAAGATCGGGATAAAGCGTCGGTTCGCCATTTGCCGTGAGCGTGATGACGTCGATATGCGGATGCACGGCAAGTGCGGCCTTCACCTCGGCGATTACTTGCTCTACGCTTGGCGGATTTTCTATCACTGCGACGGGTTTTGCCGCCGTGAGTTCACAATAAACGCAGTCAAAGTTACAGCACTTTTGCGCGGGCGATAGATCGACACCCAGCGAAGCGCCAAACCTGCGCGAGCTAACGGGACCAAAGACGATTTGCATTGATTTTCCTAAATTTAAGATGTGCGATTATACTAAAAGCCAGGGCAAAATTTATTAAAGCGGATAAAAAGAATATAAATCCTGAAAAATATTTAGATTTAAGCCGATTTAGTAGCAAATTTTAAAATACGCGATAAGCCCAATACGAAATTTATCTACCGCGCAAAAAGCTTTTAAAAAGATATAAAGCAAAATTCGAAAATTTAGTTTCTCTCAAATTTTGCTTTACCCCAATTTAAAAATCATACATAAGAGTCAAATTTGACGGTTCTGCACAAAAAGAACCGTCAAAATGGCTAAAATTTCTTTTTCCTAGAGTCAAATTTGACGGTTCTGCACAAAAAGAACCGTCAAAATGGCTAAAATTTCTTTTTCCTTACGTCTTCTACGATCGCCTTTGCCATGCTGTCTACCTCGGCGGTTACGATGCTCGTGTCGTTTGCGACCCTGACGTTTTGCTTAGTTAGCTCATCGACCTCAGCTACGCCTTGATTTATCATATTTATAGCTTCGCTTTGCTCCCTGATGCTTTCGCTCATCTCGTTGATGCTTTGAGCTAGCACGTTTGCGTTGGCTTCGATTTCGCCGAGGGATTTTTGCGTACGTTCGGCTAGCTTACGAACCTCATCGGCCACGACCGCAAAGCCTCTGCCGTGTTCGCCTGCGCGCGCTGCTTCGATGGCTGCGTTAAGCGCTAGCAAGTTTGTCTGATCGGCGATATCGCGGATGATGACGATGATGTTTTTGATCTCCTCGCTTTGGCGAGTTACGTCTTCGGCCTTTTGGCTAATGGCATTCATAGAACTACTCATCTCCTCGACTGCCGCAGCGCTCTCTTGTAGCGAATTAGCCTGCGAATTAGCGCCTTGCGTGACTTGCTGCATCGAGCGAGCTAAAAACTCGGCCTTTTCTTCAAGCGTATGCGCCTGCTCCAAATTTGCCCTTAGCATACCGGCTATTTCTTCGCCTAAAGCATTGATACCGGCAGCTACTTTACCTTCGTCGTCAAGCCTTTTTGTAAAATCCTGATTTTTAAAGCTTTCGAGCAAATTTAAGACCTCGTCGCCGCTTGCGGCTATGGCTTGTTTTAGCGCGATTTGTAGGTCTTTAAAAGTCTGTTTTAGCTGGCTAAGAGCCGGATTTGAGGTGTCGGCGTTTAGCTGGGCTACATAGTTGCCCTTGCCTATCTGCCCTACAAACGCGTTGGCCTCTTTTATGAAGCTATTTTGCTCGGCGAGATTTGCCTCGATTTGCCTGATATTTTCGTTTATCAGCGCGCTCATCTGTCCGATCTCGTCGCTTCCGCTGCGCTCTAACGTTTCGGCTTTGTCGGTTTTATTGTTTAAAAATTCGAAAAATCTCACAAGGCCGTTTTTAGTCTGATCAATACCTGAGATTAAATTTTTACCGATTATGATAGAAGCCAGCAGCATCAAAAGCACACACACGGCGATAACCGTACCGCTAAATACGAGCTGTGCCGTCGCTTCGCTTTTTACCTGCGAGGCTGCATTTTTCATATCGCTTAATAGCTTTAGCTCTAGCTCCCTCATCGCATCTATAGATAAGGTTATTTTTGAAAACCAAGTCGCGGGGTCGTACGATATATCCTCGGTAGCGACTACGTTTTTGATGATGTTCATCGCATCGTTAAAGTCCGCCTTTTTCCTCGCGATAGTATCAAATTCAGCACTGAATTCTTTCGGATTGTACTCGTCGAAATCCTGCATAAATTTATTGATTACGCTATTTAGGGCAACTACTTTATTGTAGTCTTCTTTAGTTATGCTCTTTTTAGTGAAAACTCCGTTTAGAGTTGCTCGCAAGATACCGAATGATTCCTTTATCTCCCCGACGATAATAATGCGTTTTAAATCATCAACGAGGCTAGGCTCCAGTTTGTCGCTATATCCGTTTATAGCGATAACTTCTTTTCTTAGTATTTTAGTTATACGTCCGATTAGATTATCGCCGCTTCTTTGATCTACGCCCGAGCGAATGCTAGCTATCTCTGGAGCTATTTCGTTCTTTTCCGCAAGCTTCTCAAGCGCCGCATCCACGTTCTTGCGCTGAGCCACGAGTTTAGCATTATCTCCCCCGGCTAGCACTCCGGAGCTAAAACCGCGCTCTTTTTGCATCTCGTGAATGAAGTCGTTTTGATTTATGATCGTATCGACGATTCGCTCGCTGTAATCGGCTTTATCGCGAGTTTTGATAATACCGTTTAGCATATAGGCGCTAATGATACCAAGACCTATTAGCCCGACTAGAGCTATGACTAAAATTTTAAGTTTTATGCTCAGATTGTTCATCCTTCCTCCTTTATCTTGTGCTTTTTTCTTGCACTCGTTTTATAAAATATTTCGCGTTTTCTACGGGAACGTCCGGCAAAATACCGTGTCCGAGATTAAAGATATGCGGCGCGTTTTTCATCGTCTGCAAAATTCGTTCCACACCCGCGTCGATCGCCTCTTTGCTATAAAGGCGCGTAGGCTCCATATTTCCTTGAAGGACGTATTTCGGGCTTAGTTTTGCTTTGGCAAGCTCGATCGGCGTACTCCAATCCACGCCAAAAACCTCAAAATTTCCCGAAATTTTATCCAGATATCCGCTTATGCCTTTTGGAAAAACGATAACCGGAATTTGCGGGAATTCAGCCTTAAGCGCATCCACTATATCCATGATATATTTCCAACCGAACTTAAAATACGCCTCATCCTCCAGCGCAGCCGCCCAGCTGTCAAAAATTTGCACCGCATTTACGCCGGCTTTTATCTGCTCTTTCATGTAGCCTATGAGCGCGGCCGTGACCTTGGCTAAAATTTGATGCATAAACTCGGGATTTGAATACAAAAGCTTTTTGCTAACCGCGTAGGTTTTCGTCCCGCCGCCCTCGATCATATACGTAGCTATCGTCCACGGCGCACCGCAAAATCCGATCAGCGCTTTATCCTGCGCCAAATTTTCGCGCGTTAGCTTGATCGTATCGTATACGTAGTCTAAATTTTTGATTGATTTTTGGACGTCTAGCCTATCTAGATCCTCTCTCGTCTTGATAGAATCACTAAATACGGGCCCCTCGCCTTGGACGAATTTAAGATCCATGCCCATCTCAAGCGGTACGACGAGAATATCGCTAAAAAGTATCGCCGCATCGACGCCTAAAATTTCAACCGGCTGGATCGTGACCTCGCTAGCTTTTTTATAATCCTTACAAAGCGATAAAAAATCTCCCGCCGCAGAGCGAACTCGCATATACTCGGGCAGATAACGACCTGCCTGCCGCATCATCCAAACGGGCGTATAAGGCGTAGGTTTTTTTAAACAAGCGTCGATGAAAATCATATATTTCCTTTAAATTTTTAGCGATTTTATCTAAATATTTATTAAATTCTAATCCGCCCACTTACTTTCGTCTAATTTTTTTTCATTTTTGGCCACAACTAGCGCGCCCAGCATATCTCCCGTCACGTTCATCGACGTGCGCCCCATATCAAGGATCGCGTCGATACCCAAAATCAGCGCATACGCAGCGGCTACCGCGCTTCCGCCCTCGACTTTTAGACCGACTGATTCAAGCACCATCAAAAGCATTATCGCGCCCGCTCCGGGCACTCCGGCAGTCCCGACGGCGGCAAGGACGGCCGTTAGTATTATGGTCATTTTGGCCCCCGAGTCAAGCTCTACGCCCACGGCGTTAGCGATAAACATCGCGCAGATACCTAGATATATGATCGTGCCGTTCATATTTACGGTGGCGCCCACGGGAAGCGCAAAGCCGTAGATTTGCTTTGGGATACCCATATCTTCTTCGGCCGTTTTCATGGAGATAGGCAGCGTTCCGCCCGAGCTTCTAGTTACGAAAGCCGTTAGCATAGGCGGGCGAACTTTTTTGATAAATTTAAACGGATTGATTTTAACGATCAAGCAGATCAAGAAATAAACGACGAAAATTTGAGCCGCAAAGCCGATATACGCGCTAACCGTAACGCCCAAAAGCGGTCCGAAAGCCTTTACGCCTTGCTGAGAAAATACGATAAATATAAGCGCGAAAACACCAAACGGCGCGTACTCCATGATCCATCTTATGACGTAAAACATGATGTGGTTGATCCCGTCAAATACGTCGTATATCAAATTTCCCAGCCTGCTAAGCCTCTCGTCTTTGCTATCCTTTAAAAACGAAAGCGCGACGCCGAAAAATAGGCTAAAAGTTATGATTTGTAAAATTTCGCCCTTTGCAATAGCTTCAAAAGGGTTAGTAGGAAATAAATTTACGAGTATCGACGACATGCTAGGCGCATTTGCGGCTTTGCCGCCTATGTCGCCGCTGCCGGTTATGTGCAGTCCGGCTCCAGGCTCCAAAATAAGACCGACCGCAAGCCCGACTATGATGGCTAAAAACGACGTCAAGATGTAAAAAATCAGCACCTTTGCCCCTACTCTGCCAAGATCGGAAGGCGAGATGGAGCTACAGCCCACGATGAGCGAAGCCATAACGATAGGCACGATGATCATTTTAAGAAGCCTTATGAACACGTCGCCAAAAGGCTTTAGGATAACTATCGCGTCCTTTGCGTCTTGAAAAATGATGCCGCAAACGGCGCCCAAAATAAGTCCGGCTAAAATTTTTAGAAGCAAATTCGCCTCGAAATATTTTTGAATTATTCCGCGTTTAGCGTTTGGTTGCACGAAATCTCCTTTAAATTTAATCCGTGAATTATAAGTAAATTTTTCTTAAACTACAAACACTTCTGTTTTTTAAATTACGGATTAAATTTAAAGCGAGAAAATTTTAAAAGGCGCAAATTTTAGTTTTTAGCCGCCAGTTCGTCTAGCAAATTTTGTAAATTTACACCCGCCAAGCTATCAAACATCGCTTGCTGCGCAGAGGCAAATTTAGGCGTCAAAAGCGCCTCGATCCTACCTCCTAGCGGACAAGGCGGCGGCGAGTTTTTGTGGATTTTAAAGATGTCGTTTTCGCCCTCGTTTACCGCCGAAAATATATCAAAAAGCGTGATCTGTTCAGGCTTTTTAGCTAGGCTCGCCCCGCCCGTGCCCGCGCTTACGTTTATCAAATTTGCCGATTTTAAAAGCCTAATGATATTTCGCACGATGACGGGGTTCGTGCCGATCGTACCGGCCAAAAACTCGCTCGTGTTTTTCTCGTCCTTAAAAAACTCGCAGCTAAGCAATATATGTATAGCGATGGAAAATTTTTGTCCTATTTGCATAATCAGCCTTGATTTAAATTTAAAAACCGCACGTTAGTTTCGTGCGGCGTTATTTTAGCTAAATTACGCAAAATTTTAAACTCACGCCCTCTCGCCGACTGCGGTAAAGCGCTTTTGCACGAAATTTCTATTTTTTAGCTCGTCAATGATCGCGATCGCAAGATCGGCGTAGCTGATGTAGCTCTCGTTTTGCGAGTTTAGTATGACGTGATCGTTACCGAGCACGTATTTGCCGGTGCGAGCGCCATCTGCGTCGTAGTCCCCCGCAGGCGAAACGTAGGTCCAAAGCACGTCAGGTTTGGTTTTTAGCTCAAAAAACGACTCCGCAGCCGCCCTTGCCACGCCCATATACTCAGGCGGGAAGCCCGGCGTATCCATAGCCATAGTACCTTTGTCGTCCACAAGCAGCGTACCGGCGCCGCCGATGACTAGTAGTCTCGTTTTCGTACCGCTAAGCGCGTCTGCGAGGTGTTTTGCTACTTTTTTATGAAGCGGAAAAGTCTCGTCGCTCTAAGCCGCAAATGCGCTAATAACGGCGTCAAAGCCCGCCAAATCGGCTTTGCTAAGCTCAAAAACATCTTTAATAGACCACTTTGACGTCGCCATTTTTATACTCTTTGTTTCGTACGATCGCCGTGACGTCGTAGCCTTATTTTAGGGTCTCTTTTACTAAATTTACGCCCGTTTGCCGTTTGCTCCGATGATTGCTATTTTCATTGTTTTCCTTTAAATTTGATTTGTTTTTATTGCCGCGTAAATTTACAGCCAGCTTGGCTTTACATCCTCGTTTATCACGCCGTCGCCGTTAGTGTACTGCTCCAGGCTGCCGCGTTTGGTCTGGATACAGATAAACTTCATCCCCTGCGCGCCCGCCTTAAAGCACCTTTTGCCGTCCGGATCGATGCGGATCGCATCGCCCTCGCCCACCGCCTTCTCCTCGCCGTCGATGAAAAGCGTACCGCCGCCTTTTAACACCAAATAAAGCTCCTCATTTTGCTTGTGCGAATGCACGAACGGCACGCTTGCGTTTGCGGGAAGCTCGTTGATAGAAAGCTCGCAGCCGCTTAAATTTAGAGCGTCTTTTAGCTCGACTCTCGGCGCATTTTTCGTTGAAACGATCTTGTAGTTTGACATCTTTTTCTCCTTAGAAATTTTTGTTGTAATGCTATAACTTACAACCGATGAGCGAAGTATAATAAATTTTTGTTGTAATGTCAAGAGTTACAACAAAAATTTTCAAAAAAATTTGACGCAAATTTTAAAATCAGCTAAAATCCGCGCCATTTTAACCGAAGGATTTTTATGCAAAATAGCGCATTTAAGACGCTAACGCTCATAGCAAAGAAAAATTTTAAAAAACTGTTTTTAACGTTTAGTCTAGTTTTGGCGGAAAACGGGCTATTTCTCGTCTATCCCGTACTAGCAGGCATAGCCATAAACGCCATCGTAGCCGGCGACACGATTATGGCGCTTAGCTACTCGGGCTTAGTGTTCGTAGGCTGGGGACTCGGCTCGATTAGGCGGCGTGTGGATACGCAGGTATTTACTAGGATATATGCAGGACTTGCCGTAAGCGTGATAATGAACGAAAAAAGAGCCGCAAAAGACGAAAGCGCCGTAATCGCAAGAGCAAATTTATCTCGCGAATTCGTGGATTTTTTCGAGCAGCATTTTCCCGTGTTTTTCACCTCGGTCGTTTCGATTTTCGGCTCGGCGATCATGCTTTTATTTATCGAGTTCTACGTAGGTTTGGCAGTTTTTGCCCTGCTCGCGGTTTTTGGAGTTTTACTACCCAAATACATCGCCAAAAACGACCGCTTGTATCTCAAGCTAAACAACCAGCTAGAGCGCGAGGCAGGACGCATAAGCGCAGGCGATGAGCGCACGCTAAAGCGCCACTACGACGTGCTATCAAAGCTTCGTATCCGCATCTCAAACAGAGAGGCGATGAGTTTTTTTATCATCGGCGCGAGTGCGGCGGCGATTTTTAGCTTGGCGATATTTTTACTCTCGAGCAATCATGCAAATGCGGGTCACATCTACTCGGTGCTTACCTATCTATGGACGTTTGCGATCAGTCTTGACGACGCGCCGAGGCTAGTGGAAGAGTTTAGTAAGCTAAAAGACATAGGCAAGCGCGTAAACGTCGAGTTAGAGGGGGATTTGGCTAAAATTTAAGCGCTTTTTTAGGGTATAATGTACCTAAAATTTGCCGAAAAACGAGGTCAAAATGCACGAAAATCACGCCCATTGCGCGCATTCGCACACGTCAAACAAGGTCGTTTTGAGAAATTCCTTCCTGATTATATTCACTTTTATGCTGATCGAGGTTGCGGGCGGCTTCGCGACGAACTCGCTCGCCCTACTCTCCGATGCCGGACACATGCTATCAGACGCCGCGGCGCTCGGACTTTCGCTGTTTGCGTTTAAATTCGGCGAACGTAAAGGCAATCTGCAAAAGACCTTCGGCTACAGGCGGATCGAAATTTTAGCCGCGACGATAAACGCCCTCGCCCTCGTCGCGATCGCCGTTTTGATCGTCATCGAGGCGGCCAGGCGCTTCCGAAACCCGCCCGAAGTAGCCACCGCGGGCATGCTTGCTATCAGCACGCTGGGACTTGCCATAAACATCGTCGTGGCGCTCTACATGCTGCGCGGCGGCGACGTGAGTGAAAACGTCAATATGCGCGGAGCCTATGCGCACGTGCTGGGCGACGCTTTAGGCTCGGTGGGCGCGATCGCGGCGGCACTGCTGATGATGTGCTTTGGCTGGGGCTGGGCGGACGCGGCGGCTAGCGCGCTCGTGGCCGCGCTCATCGTAAAAAGCGGCTGGAGCATGCTAAAAGACAGCCTAAACATCCTGATGGAAGGCTCACCAAAGGGCGTGTGTCTGGACGGGCTCGTCGCGCAGATCAGGGGCGTGGACGGCGTGCTTTCGGTGCACGACCTGCACGTCTGGAGTATAACAAGCGGCGCAAACGCGCTCACGGCGCACATCGTGGTCAGCGGCGAGCTGAGCGTGCGCGAAGCGGAGCGGATCATGGCTGAAATATCGCACGAAATGGAGCATCTGGGCATCACGCACACGACGCTGCAGCTTGAAAGCAGCGAGAACGAATGCGACGGCGAGCTCATCTGCGAAGTAAGATCAAGCGATACGGGCGGACATTTGGGGCATCATCACTAAAATTTGAGCGAAAATTTAGCGGGCAAATAAATCAAAATTTATGCGCTATGCAAAATCTAAAAGAGCTAAAAAGGTGGTAGTTTAGATATGAAAAAAGATGTATTAATCGCGATTTTAGGCCTTCTTTGCGCCTTTGCGGGCGGTAGCTATATGGTTTCTCTCATCGCGTTAAATTTCGCGGTAGCCTTGGTTTGCGCCGCTTTTTCTTTTATGAAAAAAGATTATATATTTTTGCTACTGCTAGCGCTAAATTTGGCTTTGTATTTCAACGCTATCGACACTCCTTTTGAAAAGCCTGAGCTTTGGACGTATCATATACCCGCGCTCGCAAACGCGACATACGGCCTAAGCGCTCTAGTTTACGCCTCGGGATTTTTAGCTTTTGCTCCGCTGGCGGCGTATGTTTATTTTTTGTATTCGCTTTGCGTCGTTATTTGCGCCGTGCGCGAAAGACTTCAAAATTTAAGTTAAATTTTACGAACCGAATCCGCGTCAAATTTACTCCAAATCCCCCGCCGCAAGCCGCCGCCCGTTTAACGAAAGCTAAATTTACTCTACTTTAACGAAAATTTTTATACAATCGCCCAAAATTTAACTAGGGATTTCATGAAAAACATCAGAAATTTTAGCATCATCGCTCATATCGACCACGGCAAAAGTACGCTCGCAGACCGCCTCATCCAGGAGTGCGGCGCCGTCAGCGACCGCGAGATGAGCTCGCAGATCATGGACACAATGGACATCGAAAAAGAGCGCGGCATCACGATCAAGGCTCAATCCGTGCGCCTAAACTACGCGCTTGGCGGCGAAAATTTCGTCCTAAATTTGATCGACACTCCGGGCCACGTGGACTTTAGCTACGAGGTAAGCCGTAGCTTAGCTAGCTGCGAGGGTGCGCTGCTCGTAGTGGATGCCAGCCAAGGCGTAGAAGCTCAAACCATCGCAAACGTCTATATCGCGCTAGAAAATAACCTCGAAATCATCCCCGTCATAAATAAAATCGACCTTCCGGCCGCCGATCCAGCTCGCGTAAAAAACGAGATTGAGCATGTTATAGGGCTTGACTGTAGCGGCGCGATCGAGGTCAGCGCTAAAAGCGGCATCGGCATCAAAAAGCTGCTAGAAGCCATCATCACGCGCATTCCCTCTCCCGGCGGCGAAGCGGAAAAACCGCTAAAAACGCTCATCTACGACAGCTGGTTTGACAACTATCTGGGCGCGCTGGCGCTCGTGCGCGTCTATGACGGCGAGCTAAAGAAAAACGACGAAATCCTAGTCATGGGCACGGGCAAAAAACATATCGTGCTAGATCTTATGTATCCAAACCCCATCGCCCCGATAAAAACGGCGAGGCTGGGTGCTGGCGAGGTCGGCATCGTGGTGCTGGGACTAAAAAACGTTAGCGACGTGCAGGTGGGCGACACGATCACGCTAGCTCGTAACCCCGTAAAAGAGCCCGTCGGCGGCTTTGAGCGGGCTAAGCCGTTCGTATTTGCGGGACTTTATCCGATCGAAACGGATAAATTTGAGGATCTGCGCGACGCTCTGGATAAACTCAAACTAAACGACAGCTCGATCAGCTACGAGCCGGAAACCTCGGTAGCGCTTGGGTTTGGCTTTCGCGTCGGATTTTTAGGACTGCTGCATATGGAGGTTATCAAGGAGCGTTTGGAGCGCGAATTTGACCTCGATCTCATCGCCACGGCTCCGACCGTCACATACGAAGTCGTGCAAACCGACGGTCAAATTTTACGCATCCAAAACCCGAGCCAGCTCCCGCCGGTCAATAAAATCGAGCATATCAAAGAGCCCTACGTCAAGTCCACAATCATCACGCCTAGCGAGTTTTTGGGCAACATCATCACGCTGCTAAACAACCGCCGCGCCGTGCAGACTAAGATGGACTACATCACGCCCGAGCGCGTGCTGCTCGAGTACGATATCCCGATGAACGAGATCGTGATGGACTTTTACGACAAGCTAAAATCGAGCACCAAAGGCTACGCGAGCTTTGATTACGAGCCTAGCGACTACCGCGTGGGCGATCTAGTGAAGCTTGATATCAAGGTCGCGGGCGAGACCGTGGACGCGCTCTCCATCATAGTGCCCGAGTCCAAAGCCCAGTCCAAAGGACGCGATTTCGTAAAAGCGATGAAAGAGATCGTGCCGCGCCAGCTCTTTGAGGTGGCTATTCAAGCCAGCATCGGCAACAAAATCATCGCTCGCGAAACTGTAAAATCGATGGGTAAAAACGTAACCGCCAAGTGCTACGGCGGCGACATCACGCGTAAGCGCAAGCTACTCGAAAAGCAAAAAGAGGGTAAAAAGCGCATGAAAGCTATCGGCAAAGTAAATTTGCCGCAAGAGGCGTTTTTAAGCGTTTTAAAGATAGACTAGCGGCATTTCGCGAGCGTTTTTGCTGCGCTCGCAGCTGCTTTTATTATCTCGCGTCAAATTTGCAAATTTTACTCGCCCGAACCCGCACTGCGAAAATGTTAAATTTGATTTAGTCAAATTTGACGCGAGATAAATTCGCGATATTTTAAAACTAGAGATAAAATTTGACTCAAAATAGCTCCGCCACGGCAGTCGGGGCTGCAAAATTTTTAAAAAGATTATTTCGTCTGCAGCCCGAACTAGCGCGTCAAAAGCTCAAATTTGAGCATACAAAAGATAAAATTTATCCGCAAAAATCTACGAATTTAAGTTTTAGTTCGGTAAAATTAGTAAAAACTTTACAAAGGTTAATCGTTATGAGAGGTTACAAAATCTTTTCGGGCACCGCAAATCCGGCGTTTTCAAAGAAAATTTCGCACTATTTATCGCTTCCGCTTAGTGAAGCTACGATCAAGCGCTTTAGCGACGGCGAGATCAGCGTACAGATCGGCGAGAGCGTACGCGGCAAGGACATTTTCATCGTCCAGCCTACCTGCGCGCCTGCAAACGTAAATTTGATGGAGCTTTTGATCCTAACAGATGCGCTTAAGCGCAGCTCGGCTAGCTCGATAACGGCGGTGGTGCCGTATTTCGGCTACGCGCGCCAAGACCGCAAAGCCGCTCCTCGCGTGCCTATCACGGCAAAACTCGTGGCAAACATGATGCAAACGGCGGGCATCGACCGCGTCGTCACGATCGACCTTCATGCGGGCCAAATTCAGGGCTTTTTCGACATCCCGGTCGATAACCTCTACGGCTCGATCATCTTTAACGACCACATCAAAAATAAAAATCTCAAAAATCCTATCATCGCTAGCCCCGATATCGGCGGCGTCGCGCGCGCTAGAAGCGTCGCAAAAGCCCTAAATCTGGATATCGTCATCGTCGATAAACGCCGCGAAAAAGCTAACGAGAGCGAAGTAATGAACGTGATCGGCGACGTGGCGGGCAAGGACGTGATTCTAGTCGATGATATGATCGACACGGGCGGCACGATAGTAAAGGCGGCTAAAGTCTTTAAAGAGCGCGGCGCAACCTCTGTGATGGCGTGCTGCACGCATGCGGTGCTTTCTGGTAAAGCCTATGAAAACCTCGCAGATAGCGCGCTAGACGAGCTTGTGGTAACCGACACGATACCGCTTCGCGAGGAAAACGAAAAGATAAAAGTGCTCAGCGTCGCGCCAATTTTTGGCGAAGTGATCAGACGCGTGTATCATAACGAAAGCGTAAATTCGCTATTTGATTGATTTTATGCGGCGCTTTGGCCGTTATTTTGATAAAAATTACCCCTTGGCGGCGTATGCGGTAAGCGTGCGCCGTTTTTAAATTTTACCCATTTAAGCGTCAAATTTAACTCCCGATTTACAACCCGAAAATTCAAATCAATTTTGGTTTATGCCGTAAAGATGCGGGTTATGCCGGTCAAATTTAACTGCGTCAAATTTACTCAAAAAAGACTGAAATTAAACGTAACTTTTCACGCTTTTTTCACGGAGTGAAAAGTGAAATAATTTATATTATTTTGGTTAATTTTGTAATCTTAAATTTAATCTCTAAAGCCCTTAAGATCGGCATTTATCGCTAAAATAGACCTTAAATTTATATAGCTTTAAATTTGGCAAAATTTTTAAATAAAACTTAATGATAAAGGCGAAATTTAAAGGTTATTCACATATAGCGAAGCGGTAAAATTTGAATCGAAATTTAAAAAGCGAGCCCGAATCCAGGCTCGCAAATGGCATCAGTGCTCGCCCTTGTGTAGGAAATAAAGCCCCAAGCAAAGCGCCAAAATCGAGGCCGCAAGGTAGGTCATCTCAAGCGGCGTAGTGAAATTTGCGTGCAAAACGCGCTGGAAAAAATTAACGATAAGCACCATGATGATGACTTTGCCCAGTTTGTCCTTGAGCTCGTCTAGCGAGTGCACCTCGAGGACTTTGCTCTGTTTGGACTGCTTGAGCTCCTCGATCTCGGAGATAAACAGCTCGTAAATGCCGAAGCTAAAGATGTAAAGCACGAGCGCCATGAGGTAGAGGTCGATCGCGCCCACGATCTCGCCGACGACGTCGGAGTGGAAGTTCTCCGGGTGAAAATCGCCGAAAAAGTAGTGATAAACGGTGACGAAAACCTTGCCCACGTCGTAGCTGGCGATGACGAAAAGCACGATCGCGCCGAGCAAGCCGAACACTACGGGCAAGAGCGTGAAGTTGTTGCTAAAGAGCAGGATTTTTTCAAAAGCTCTACGCATTAATTTCCTTTGTTTAAAAATAAACGCGTATTTTATAATATTTTCCTTAAAGCTAGGACTCAAATTTAACAAACAGTAGCCATGCTTAAAATAAGAAATTTAAATCAAATTTAATCGTATTCTTCATAAATATCTCTTTTTTCTTCCATTTCCGCTTCTTTTGTATACTGCTCGGCAAACTTGCGCATAGCTGCTGCAAATCTAGTAAAACCTTCCGCATCAAGGGCTTCGGCTTTTTCTTGATTTTTCTTAGCAAGCTCTCGCTCTTCCCGCCCGTAAGTAAAGGTATGCATTCCGCGCCGATTAAAAAGCGCGAGCGTGAATTCGGAGCGTATTTTGTCGGCATCCCGCTCATCTAAAATATCGGCCACGGCTTTATGTAGCCAAAGCCCGCCCGGATCAGCAGGCGCGTAGGTTAAGCTTTGTCCGATATAGTGCCTAGCAACTCCTATATGCCCCGTCTCTTCGGTAATCCTTTTGGCTTCTTTGGCCCACTCTTTAAATGCATTTTCGTCGAATTTTCCATCTTCTTTAACTCCTGGACAAAGTTTCCATTCATATAAAATATCGTAGGCATTTTGGGCCAGATAGCGTTTATTTTCATCTATTTCTTTAGTAGTGTCTCTTTTGTCATACTCGGATCGAAAGGCAAGGGCAATCATATCGGCAAAGAATTGCGGATCAGAAGCGAGTTTTTTCTCGATTGCGGTATGGGATTTTTCTCTTGAAAATCTTTTTAACCAAGGAAAGAAATTAAATTCGATTTTAAGTAGCGCGTCTTGATCTATGGTTTTTGATTTTTGAAGGCGATTAATTAGCTCAACTACATCATAGGTCACATAGCTATAGTTGGTGAGTTCTTGCATGCCACTTTCGCTATTAAGAATAGAGATAAGTGAACGAACCGCTAGGGCTTCATTAATTTCGGCTTTATTTGTCCTGTGAGCAGCGCAGATAACGGCCGCACCTTTGCGCCCATGCGTAAGCAATTTTTCGGTTGCTTCATTTAGATCGCTGCCTGATTCATAAGGATTAACTCTAATATTTTTCCAGTACAAACCCTCGCTGTTTTCTCCTAAATATTTAGAAACCGTTTCCCATACCTCTTCATTGAAAGGTAAAAGCAACAGAAATTTAGCGCGTTGCTCTAAAGACCAATCTTTTTGCATAATCATATCAACCCAATCGATGCCGATTTTATAAATTTTGATCTGCACATACCCGCTTAAAACCTGCTTTTCAACTTCATCATTTGAATCAAGAAATGTTGGCAATAGTTCATTTTCAACCAAATCATATTCTATCTCGCCCAAAGCTCGACCTACATTAAGCGGCGAAGCTACTTTTTTGGCAAAATTTATGCACTTTATCAAACCTCCACTGTCCAAAATTTCTTTTATAGCGGAATTGCGTTTTTTAGCGAGCCTTTCTATTTGTTTATCATGGCTATCATCTTCGTCCAATAACTCAAAAACTATGCCATTAAATAAATAACGATATTTTATTTCCGGCGAAGATGGCGCAAGACTATCGGCTAAGTTTTCGATTTTGCAAAGTTCTTCTTCGGGCAATACCCAGTTAGTATCAGAAAATTTTCTATGGCGACGCACAATCTCATCAAGTTTTTCCCAAACTAAATCGCGTTTTTCTTCGGGCAAATTTATTATGCTATCTGACAAGCAATAATCAAGAATAAAATCGTATGCATTTTTGGGTAAATTTGAAAGCCTTTCTATAAGCTCAATAAATTTATCCACGTCTTCTTTTGCTAAATCAATCATAAGCTCGGATAAGGCAGCAATTTGCTCCAAATATTCATTTCGAAATACACCATCCTTCCAATCTAGCGGGATAAAATATCTCCAAATAGGGCGGCAAGTTCCGATTGTGGTTTGACATTCTCTCGGAAGCAACTCTAGCAGCAGGGACCATCCGATTTTAGGTTGATTTTTTATCACGACCTTGATCGCCGCTTTTCTTTTATCAAATTTTGCGGCAGTTTGCACATGCCAAGGTAAAAATATATTCACAAGCGATCTTATAGGACGATTTGCCCAAGATCCGCCGGGATCAATAGAGGCAAGATCTGCCAAGACAACCGCTACTCTTGATAAATAATCAGGAGACCATGCCAGCTTTTCAAGAGCCCATAACAGGCCGCACATATAATTACGACCTTCGATCCCACTTCCTTCTTGTTCAAATATTTTATGAAAAGAGGAATTCGAAATATCGACCAATGACGACTCTACAGCGTCAAGAAATTCACTAGGTGAAGCCTCTGCTAGAAGCGGTAAGTAGTAATCTATGCTCGCCCATCGCTCCCAATCCGCCCCATCAAGCAATGTGCGCACAATAAAATTTACAGTGTTTAAAGCCTCATTGCAAGAGCAGTTACTAAGCGCTTTGGGGCGACTACCCATCAAAGCAAGCGTTTGAGAAATTCCTTTTCTAATATTTTGCGAATAGTTTAATTGTTTTCCATAAATGCTAGCGGCGTATCGTTCTTCCTTTGGCAGATCAAGCGCCGGATCTCTTTCTTCTAAAACTGAAATCGCCATATTCTTAAAGCGAACTAGATCATCATTTGAGATCAAGCCTTCAAGGACATCCCACACCTCATCACGAGAAATAACTTTCCATTTTCCTTCTATCAAAGTAAGCGGAGAGTCTGGACGCAGAGCATCAACTATAAATTTTTCCATCCATTCTTTATAACTTTTGCCGATAAATTTTTCTATAATTTTAACGTCCGCTTCGTTTCTATCGTCCCAACGACCTATTAAGCAGGCTTTTGCCAATTCGCGAGCAGTATTCCGTTTCGCATACGACGGTGCAGCGACTCCTGCGAGATACCTCATAAGTGCAGACAGCCTCCTATTTCCTATTTTAGCAAATTCATCTGCAAGAGCATCTGGGAACTGCGCTTTCGTCAGTATCTCTTTGATCTGATATGATGGAGGACTTTTAAGGTCTATAACATCGTCATTACCAATTGATGGGGCATCGCAAAACGGCGCGATCACTCCATGCCCTTTTTCTATGGCTAACGCAAGTAAATTTTGTTGTTCATCATCCAAGCCTAGCCTTGGGCTAGCAACCAATACATGTGATCGTCGCAACTCGGATATTGCTTGCCATGTATCTTTATCTTTTATAAAAAGACACCTATCTGCATATTTTTGTGCCTTTTCTTTTTCAAGCGTCATAAGATAAGCCGCCACAAAATCGTCTACATCGTTTTCACTCTCAGCAATAATAAAGAGCTTTTTGGTTTCGCCCGAAAAGATGGTTTCAAGCGCACTGCAAGCTTTATCGCGAAAAGAGGTAAAAAGCTCGGGCGGAAAAGCCAGCCCATTAAATTGCGACTGGATCAAGTTGCAATTTTTAAATTTAGATTGAGTTAAATTCCAGTGTTCAAGCGGGGTTATAATATCACCTAAATTTGACGAAATTCCTATTTTGCAAGCCATCCACTTACCGATAGCGGGAAATTCTCTAAGCCAATCCGCTAGCTTTACTCCATCTATTATTATAATTCGTTTCCATCCTTTACCTTGCTGCCTTTTGATCCAAGCCCTCTGTTTTGGCTCATTCCAACCATTTGCTTCGGCCGAACGCGGAGTAGCGAAGACGAAAGTGGAATTTGCCCGTTCTTCATCGCTCAATTCATCGGTTCTTTTTTGAAAGTCACTACTTACTTTTTCTTGAGGATCTTTTCCGGTGCCTATTTCCCAATATGATTTCCCCGCAGGAACAAATTCAAAAAATCCGGTCTCGCAATCTACAATGCCGTCCATGCCGGGTTGATTTACGGCATCACCGTAAGGTATGCGGCACTCGCTTATATTAGCTGCCGATTGTCTGATAAGTCGACAAATAAGCTCGGGAATTATTCCTCCGCTCTCACGCGTATCTGCATATCGTGCCAAATCGTTAGGAGTTACAATGCTTGTATATTTCATGATCCAAGTATCCTTTTTTGATAGCATTTTATATATTTTTAGCTTTATTTCACAAATTTAAAGTATATGGGTAAAGCAAATTTACTTTCTAAAATTTTTAAGCAAATTGTGCTTCAAGATGGCATAGCAATTTAAGACCTATTTGTAACTGTTTATCGTAAAGATGCAGGTAAATGTATATGTGAAATTTACAAAAGATCGTGTACAGATCAAAAAATTAATACGACAAAAACACGGTTTTATTTTCTAAAATAATCAAAATTTAGCCTGAAAATCCAAGCTTTGCAAGGCTTTGACAAGAGAGCTGAAAACTAACCCACGCGCAAAACCTACACTAAATTTATGCTCAAGTAAGATAAACGTAATTTAGACAAAATTTAGCCGAATCTACACCAAAGCGAGGCAAGGCACGCCCGCCAAACCAAAGCGCAAATTCGGTAAATTTAAACAAAACGCGGGGCGATTATTCCTGCATCTCTATCCATTTTTGCGCGATTCTTACGGCATTAGTCGCTGCTCCCACGCGGATCTGGTCGGCGCTGCACCATAGATGCAGGACGTTTTTGCGGTAGTTGTCCGTGCGGATGCGTCCGACGTAGGTCTCGTTGGTATCGCTTGAGATGCTTGGCATCGGGTATTTTTTTGCGGCGGGCTCGTCCACGACTACGATGCTAGGCGCCTTGCGCAGGACTTCGCGAGCGGCTGCGGCGTCCACGTCTCTATCAAAATGAATCGTGATAGCCTCTGAGTGGCTGCGAAGCACCGGCACGCGCACGCAGGTCGCGCTCACTTCCATATTTTTGTGGAGGATTTTTTGGGTCTCGTTGACCATTTTCATCTCCTCTTTCGTGTAGTCGTTGTCCAAAAATACGTCGATGTGCGGGATGACGTTAAACGCTAGCTGGTGCGCGAACACCTTTGGCTCGCACTCGTCGAGTTTAAACTCGAAAAACTTTTGCAGCTGCACGACCAGCTCCTCCATGCCCTCTTTACCCGCACCGGAAGCCGCCTGATAGGTCGAGACGTCCACGCGGTTGATGCCGTACGCGTCGTCTAGCGGTTTTAAAATTTGCACCATTTGGATGGTTGAGCAGTTTGGATTGGCGATGATGCCGCGGTTTTTCCACTGCATGATATCCTGCGGGTTGCACTCGGGCACGACTAGCGGCACGTCCGCGTCCATCCTAAAGTGGCTGGTGTTGTCGATCACGACGGCGCCGCTGGCGGCTGCAAATTTGGCGTATTTTTCCGATACTGATCCGCCCGCGCTAAAAAACGCTATGTCGATCTCGTGCTCGTCAAAAACCGTCTCGGTGAGCTCCACGACTTTGTAGTTTTTGCCTTTAAACTCTATTTGAGTGCCCGCGCTTTTCGCGCTTGCTAGCGGTAGTAGCTCGCCTACCGGGAAATCAACCTCCTCCATAACGCGGAAAAGCTCCTCTCCGACTGCGCCCGTCGCACCCACGACGGCAACGTTAAATTTTCTCATTTTTGGCTCCTTTTTATTTTTGGCTTTCTTTTAACTTCTCGGTCGGCAAAGCCGCCCTGCGATCAACCATATCGGTTGGATCCCATACTCCTCGTAGCGTAGTCTCGTCGCAATCAGACGCAAACCAAAAGGTTGATTTGGTTTTTCGGCAGGAAATCGCATGCGCCTGTTTTTGCTAAATTTGCGTCCAAATTTTAAATTTGACCGGACCTTGCGGTTAAATTTAACTTCTTTTATATTCAAAATTGCCGCTCAAATTTGACGAGTCGCACGCCGCATTTTCAGCGTCGCCGTCTCGGCCGACTAAATTTAAACTAAAATTCTGCTTATTTTACTCGCGTAAAGCTTAAATTTAAGCTATTTTCTGCTACGAGCCTGCAAAAAAAGATCGCCCGGTTGTATCTCCTCGTCTTCGCTAAGAATCGCGGCTCGCTGCACGACGGAGATGAGCTCGCGGATATTGCCCGGAAAATCGTAGTTTTCTAGCTCCTTTACCGCCGCTTCGGAAAAGCTTTTTGCGCCGAGGCTAAACTCCTCGCAGCTTTGCCTTAAAAAGCGCTCGGCTATAGGCAATATTTCCTCTTTGCGTTCTCTTAGCGGCGGGATGGCGACGGGTACGGTGTTTAGGCGGTAAAACAGATCCTCTCTAAATTTACCCTCGCTAATCATGGCAGGCAGATTTGCGTTCGTCGCAGATACGATGCGAACGTCGATTTTGAGGCTTTTTGTGGCGCCAAGGCGCGTGATCTCGCGCTCCTGGATCGCGCGCAGGAGTTTTGGCTGCAGATTTAGCGGCATCTCGCCGATCTCGTCTAAAAACAGTGTGCCGCCGCTTGCTAGCTCAAACTGTCCCTTTTTCATCGCCGAAGCGTCGGTAAATGCGCCCTTTTCAAAGCCGAAAAGCTCGCTTTCTATCAAATTTTCTGGGATCGCGGCCATGTTTATCGCGATGAACGGGCCGTCCTTGCGCGGCGAGTTTTTGTGGATAAATTTAGCAAACAGCTCCTTGCCCACGCCGCTCTCGCCCATTAGCATCGCCGAGGCGTCCGTTTTTGCGACGCGAGAGGCTAAATTTAACGCATTAGCAAGCGCTGGCGAGCTAGCGACGAAATCGGTCGAATCGGCCTGTAAATTTGACCCGTTTTGCGCGGCTTTTAGGCTCGCAGCGGGTAGTTTGCGGCGTAAAATTTCGACCCTTTTTATCGCTTCGTACAGCGTTTGCGCGTCAAATGGCTTCGTGAGGAAGTCCTTGACGCCAAGGCGCACGCTCTCGATGGCTTTGTTTAGCGTCGCGTTGCCCGTCATTATGATGACGTCAAATTTGCCATCCAGGCGCTTGATGAACTCCAGCCCGTCCATCTGGGGCATGTTGATATCGGTGATGATGAGATCGACGTCCTCGCCCATTTTTTTAAGCGCCTCGACTGCGCTTTTGTAGCTTTTGATTTTTAGATCGTCGTATTCGCCAAGCGCGATCTCTAAGGACTTGCGCATATTTATGTCGTCTTCTACTATTACGATGTTCATCTTTTACTCTTTGTTTTTAAATACGCTTATGATAGCCGAAGAGGGCTTAAATTTCACCGTAAAACGCACGGGAAACAGCGTGAGGTCGGTTGCGGAGTTCATATTTTTGTTGCGCTGGACGAAGCGATCTTCGACCTTAAATTTATAAGACAAAAAGCACTCGAAAAGCTCGTTTTTATGTAGATTTAAAAACTCCATCGAGCTTTGCGCGGGCTGCTTTGGGGTGTTTATTTCGCATAGATACTCGTACTCTAGCTCGCTTAGAACCATTGCCTTTGAAAGCGCGATATCGTCGTAAACGACAGTGTGATTTTTAGTGGAGATTTTGGCCCAGAGGATAAACTCCTCCGAGCCGTAAAGAAGCGCCGTAGCGGCAATCAGTAAGCAAAAATTTCTTGCCACTTGTTTTGGTCTATTTTCATTTCCATTCTGACGCGGTAGAGCCCGTCTTTAAAGTCGTGCTCGACGATGGAAGCGTTTTTGATGAGGCCTGCTACTTGAGCCGTGATAGTGGAGTCTCTAAGCATCGCGTCTCTAACCGTATCTTTGGAGTTTATCTTGACTCCGTAGAGTTTCTCGGCTAGCTGCCTGTGCGCATCCGCGATGGCCGCGCGTTTAGCTAGTGCTAGAGACTGGGCGTGAGAGACAGTGTTGGTCGGAGCGATACCCTCGCCCACGGCGCCAAATACCGCATCGGCCGGTTCGATATCGTATATCATCTTTTCTTGTTTCATCACGCTTCTGATGTCTTCTTTATCGACCTTTTGGATGACGATGTCTTGCTTTGCCGATGTTGCGTCGTCGGAGGCAAAAGGGTTGTTAAACGAGCAACCGCTCGTCAAAAATACTACTGCGCCTAAAACCGCGAATGTAATTTTTTTCATTCTTGAACCTTTAAATTTAGTTGTTTTTTTGTTTGCAAATTTACTAGCAAATTGTATTCCAAAAACACTAAATTCATTCTAAATTTTCTAGCGTCTCTTCGCCGCTCTCATCCTCGCCATCGTCGGCTTTAGGACACTTTGCGATACTTACTACGTCGTCGCCGTCCACGTTTACGACGATGACGCCGCTGGTGTTACGGCCGGCTTTGCGGATGCTTTGCATATCGACGCGAATCATCTTGCCGCTTGAGGTTAGAGCCATCAGATCTTGTTCGTCATCGACCATTACGACGCCGATTAGATCGCCGGTACGATTCGTTAGCTTCATGCAGATTACGCCCTTTCCGCCGCGATTTGTTAGGCGGTATTCTTCTGCGGTAGTACGCTTGCCGATACCTTTTTGAGATATGCTTAGCACCTCTTGATCGTTGTTTTCGATGACGGCAGCGCCAACGACCTCGTCGCCGGCTTCTTTAAATTTGATACCCGTCACGCCGCGAGCCGTTCTGCCCATCTGGCGGACTTTGCTGAGTTTAAATTTGAGGCACATTCCCTTTTTGGTTACGATAAATAGCATTTTCTCGCTGTCGTCGCTTCCTTCGGCCGCGTTCTCATCGTTTTCCTCGCTATTTTCTTCGTCGATCTGAGCTTCTATCGCCTCTATCTCGTTTATCTCGGTCTCTACGCCAAGCTCGTCGATTAGATTCATCGGCTCTTCTTCGCCTTCTACGATTAGAGCCGTTACTAGCTCGTCTTTCTCGTCTAGGTTGATGGCGCGCACGCCGATAGAGCGGATGTTTTTAAATTCGCTTAAATTCGTGCGTTTTACGATGCCGTTTTTAGTGAAAAACGCGAGCGATTTACTTTCGGCAAAATCAGTCGTCGGGATGATCGCCTTGATCTTTTCGTCAGGCTGTAACTGGATGAGATTTACTACCGCTTTACCCTTAGCCGTGCGGCTTCCTTCAGGGATCTTATAGACTTTGAGCCAGTAGAGCTGTCCGCGGTCGGTTATGAACATCAGCGTGTCGTGAGTGTTGCTCGTAAAGAAGCTCTCGATAAAGTCGTCGTCATACGTGGTTACCGCGACCTTGCCCTTGCCGCCGCGTTTTTGCTTCTCGTACTGCTTGCTCGGCACGCGTTTGATGTAGCCTCGGTGCGTGATGGTTACGACCATATTTTCGTTAGGGATGAGGTCCTCGATGTCGATATCGTCGTAATCATCCACGATCTCGGTGATGCGCGGCACTTTAAATTTATTTTTTATCTCAAGCAGCTCGTCTTTGATTAGTTTTTCTAGCAAGGTTTCGCTCTTTAAAATTTCATCAAGGCGCGCGATCTCGGCCATCAACTCGGCTAGCTCGGCTTCTAGTTTTTCGCGCTCTAAACCAGTTAGCTTGCTTAGCCTCATGTCTAGTATCGCGTTTGCTTGTAGCTCGCTAAGGCCAAATTTTGCTACCAACCCTTCGCGAGCGCTCGGCGTGTCGGCGCTATTTTTGATGAGTTCGATAACCTCGTCGATATTATCTAGCGCGATCTTTAAACCTTCTAAGATATGCGCTCTAGCTCTGGCTTTTTCTAGGTCAAATATCGTGCGGCGGATGATGACTGTTTTTCTGTGATTTAAAAATAGCTTCAAAAGTTCGATTAGGTTAAATATCTTCGGCTCTTTGTTGTTTATCGCCAGCATTATGACGCCAAACGTACTCTCCATCGTCGTTGATTTAAAGAGATTATTTAGCACGATGTCGCTCATCGCGTCGCGTTTTAGCTCGATGACGACGCGGATGCCGTCCTTGTCGGACTCGTCGCGCACTTCGCTGATACCTTCGATCTGTTTTTCTTTAACCAGCTCGGCGATCTGCTCGATGAGGCGAGCTTTGTTCGTCTGATACGGCAGCTCGTCTACGACGATGACGTCTTTGTTCGGCTTTTTTTCGATGTGGGTTTTGGCGCGTAGTTTTACGCGGCCGCGCCCCGTTCGGTAGGCCTCGATGATGCCTTTTTTGCCAAATATTATCCCGCCAGTCGGGAAATCCGGCCCTTTTATGTACTGCATCACCTCTTCTAGCGTCGCGTTTTTATTTTCGAGCACTAGCAAAAGCCCGTCGATTAGCTCGTCGAGGCTGTGCGGCGGGATATTCGTCGCCATACCGACGGCGATACCACTAGAGCCGTTTAGCAGCAAATTCGGCACGCGGCTAGGCAGGACGTCTGGCTCGGTCTCTCTGTCGTCGTAGTTTGGGATAAAATCAACCGTGTCTTTTTCGATATCGCGTAAAATTTCTTCGGTTAGATTCGTCATCCTAGCTTCGGTATAACGCATCGCCGCCGCGCCGTCGCCGTCGATGGAGCCGAAGTTTCCTTGACCGTCGACCGCCGGATAGCGCATGGAAAATTTCTGCGCCATACGCACGAGCGCGTCGTAAACGGCCGTGTCGCCGTGCGGGTGGTACTTACCGATGACGTCGCCCACGATACGCGCGGACTTCATGTACGGGCTGCGGCTGCCGACTCCGAGGTTGTTCATCGCGTAGAGGATGCGTCTATGAACGGGCTTTAGGCCGTCTCTGGCATCGGGCAGGGCGCGACCGACGATGACGCTCATCGAGTAGTCGAGGTAGCTCGTTTTTATAGACTCCTCGATATCGACGGTTTGGATGTCTTGATTTTGATTGAGTAGATTTTCTTCCATTTTTATCCTTAAAATTTACTTGCCGATTTTAGCTTAAATTTGATAAAAACTTGCTAAATAGATATGCTTTTTCTTGGCTTGATTGAGTTAAATTTAGTCGAAATTTGGGGATGTTTGAGAATTTTACTTCGCTAGTTTTAAAATGCCAAATTTGCGCCCAAATTTTGCCTTAATTGAATCAAATTTTAATACTTTGCATCGGCAAGCGTCAGCGCAAAAAGCACCTCGCAGCCGGCTTTTTGCAGCGTCCGTCTGGCTTCGTCTATCGTAGTGCCCGTCGTTACGATATCGTCTATCAAGATAACCGGAAATTTAGGCGTTTTTAAGAGCTTAAAATTTCGCGGATTTTTTAGGCGAAAGGCGAGATCCTTGCCGTGATAGCTGACGTTTGAGCTCGCGTGCAAACAGGCGTAAAGCGGACGGATTTCCGCGCTTTTTAACGCGCGAGCTAGGATCGCCGTATGCGAGTAGCCGCTAGCCGTTTTATCATCGATCGGCACGGCATTTACCGGCGAGCCGAAGCTAAATTTGCTAGCAAAAATCTTAAAACTCAAATTTGCGAGCGCGCCGTAAACGAAAGAGCCGTGAAATAGGTGCTTTGAATGGAGCAAATTTTTAACTTCGGAGTAATCAAAAAAGCTGTAAATTTTAAAATCGCCGTCCAAAACGCGCGTCCTTGCGGGCGAGGAGAGCAGGTGATCTTTGCAAATTTTACAGATCACGCCCAGACTCAGATGCCCGCAGTTAGCGCATCTCATCAGCTTTTTAGGATTTGGATCGCCGCGCGTTTTACGATGTCTTGTAGTAGCTCGTCAAAAAAGCTCTTAAACGCACCGCTCGTGTGGATCGGGGCAAATTTAGTCTGCTCTTGCGAGACGTTTTTGGTGATAGTTTGATCGCCTCTATGAACCGTTATCGCAAGCTTTGCCGAGCCCTTTAGGTTGTCGGTGGAGTAGCCGCTTAGGTTTGCTTTAAGCTCGACGATCCTCACGTCCACGACGATATCGCCAAAGTCGCTCAAATTTGCGCCCAGGCGCTTTAGCTCGGTGCTAAGGCCGTCTTGCAGCCAGCCCTCGATGCTGTTTTGTAGCGTGACGTACTCTTTGACGTCACCGTTGCTGCCCGTGATTGTGGCGACTATGCTTTTGTTGGCGCGAGCGTCCTCGATGCTATTTATGCGGATACTTTTTTGGTAGCCCATCTGGTTTGAGGTTGATTGATACGGGGTTAAATTTAACACCGAGCTGCGCTGCGAACATCCGCTCATGACCGCGGCAAAAAGCGCGGCGGTAAGGGCGAAAAAAGCTAATTTTTTCATACTTTTCCTTTATAGTTTTGATATCTCTTCAGCGGCTTTGTTGGCGGCTTGTTTAACCAGAAGGTAGACGTAGAGGTTAAAATCCTCCGTGTCCTCGGCCTCCAGCTTGCGCACGTCTTGTCTGGTGGAGATATTTAGCACGCGGGTTTTGTTTATGTTTTTGACGCCTAGCTTGCCTTTCATCGCCGCGCTTAGATACTGCGACGGTTCGCTATAAGACGCTGCGTAGTCGGTAAACGCAAAATCTACGCGGTAGGTGTAAGGCGAGGTTTGGCTATCCACGACCATGATGCCGCGGTTTAGAAGCTCGTCTTGTAAGAAAAGATGAAAAAGTCTCTCAAGACGCTCTTTTGGATAGAGCATTTTCGCGCCGTTTTTGGAGATAAATTTTATGCCGCTATCAGCAGCTCTTTCGTCGGCTATTTTATGGATATAGACTTTTTTGATGGCCGCGCTCGTGTCGATCCTGCTTTGAGCGATGCAGCATTTTATCGCGACGTCGCTAGTGTAGTCCGTGCCGTTTATCTTGATATCCTGACCGCCGCTAGCGCATGAGGAGCAGTCTGCTTTGATGCGCATTACTTCTTTGTAGCCTTTGGCGTTGCCGCCCTCGATTTGAGCGACCTCCGGTGAGCTCTCGAACAGCCCGAAACATCCCGTAAAAAGGAACGCTGCAAATAAAAGTATAAAATTTTTCATAAAAATCCTTTCGTAAATTTTACATCGCGCAAGCAAAATTCTATCCAAATTTGAGATGAATTTCCAAATTTGCGTAAAATTTGAATGAAATTGGAAAATCATATAAATTTTATTAAATTTGATTTTTGAGATTTTAAAAGTGGATATAGCGTCAAATTTGGCATTTTCGCGGTGCGGGTCTGGGCGGGTCAAATTTGCAAATTTAACCCCAAAAATCCTTTGTCGCAAGCAAGGTGAACAAAAAATGGTGCGGATGAAATAAACACCCGCAACCACGCAAATTTAGTCCGCCACGCCCATCATCACGCTTGAGTATTCGCCCTGCTTGACGTCTGTTTTTTCAGGCTTTTTGACAGTCATCCTATCCTCGGCCAGTCCCGCCTGCGCTAGGGCCGTCTTAATAGCCTGAGCTCTTGCGTTAGCGAGCTCTAGCAGCTGCTCTTTTTTCACCTCGATGCTTTTTAGCGCAGCTTCTCTCAGCGCCTTTTCGTCGCTGCTTTTTTCTTTTGGAGCTAGCGATGCGAGCGCTCCTGCGTAGTCTTTACCGGTTTGATTCATCGTTTGGCTTATTTTTTCGTTTAGTTTCGCATTTTTTAGAGCCGTTACGTCCACATCAGAATAGGCTGGAGTGATACTTAGTTTCATCTTAGGCTTTGCCGTGGTTAGCTTGATAAAATCAGCTATCTTGGCCTGCTCGGATACGATGAGCTCGGCATTTGCGGGCATAAAGTCGATAGTGTTTAGATCCTGGCTACTTAGCCCTAGCATATTACCCAAAAATCTAAACGGGGCCAGCGTGATGTCTGCAAATAGCTTCTTTACGGCTTCCCAGACGATACCGCCGTATTTAAAGTCCGGGTCATTTAGATCGCCTGTCACCGGCAGATCGATGTTTATCTGGTTGTTTTGATCGCTTAGGATCGAGATGGCAAGCGACAGCGGGAGATTTACCGCGTCCTTAGACTCGACCTTTTCGCCAAGCGTTAGCGTGTCTAGATTTACGATGTTGCTACCGTTTAGCTTAGAGTCCTTAACATCGTAGTTTAGAGTCAAATTTAGCTTGCCTTTTTCTATCTTGTAGCCCAAAAACTGCCCGCTGTAAGGCGTGACGTCGACTAGATCGATATCTTTAAAGCTAAATTTGACTTCCGTACTCTTTTTAGGATCATACGGCAGTAGCTTGAGCCCGATCTTGCTAAAGCCGCTCTTGCCAACTACGCCCTCAAACGTACCCATCGTCGGGCGAGTGCTGTCGATATCCATCAGCACGCCTTCTAGCTTACTTATCTTGGTCGCAAACGGCATAAATAGCGACGCGTCGGAGAAGTCTACATCGCCGTTTTCTACGAGGATATTTTTGATAGCGAAGTCAAACTCGCCCTCTTTTTTCTGCTGTTTTGCGGCCTCTACGGGCTTTTCGTTTTTAGGGGCGGCTTGTTTTGCGTCCGCTTTTTGCGCCTTTTCGCTCTCGCTCTTTTTCACTAGACTGCTTAGATTTAGCTCGCGTTCTTTATTTAAATGCGCCTTTAAAAACGGTGCGCTCAGAGTCACGCGCTCTAAATTTAAGAAGTTTTTCGCAAACGAAATTTTAGATAGTTTGAGATTTTTAAATGCAAAAACCTTATCGCCAGAGCCGTCCGCAAGCTCGATGTTTGCGATGTTTGCCTTGCCGCTTACGGAGGCATCCGCGGCGTATTTTACGTTTAGCTCGGCGTTTAGCTCGCCGCTTTTTAAGCTCGCGTCCAGATAGTTTTTAGCGTAGACGAAGTAGCGAGGCAGATTTGCGTCGTTTAGTTTTATATCGGCTTCGATACTTAGGGGCTCTGGCGTGATTTTACCCTTAAGAGCCAAATTTAGCTTTTGCGAGCTTTTCATGTCGATTTTAGCGGTCACTGGCGCAGCTAAATTTTCGCTGATATTTTGCAAATTTACATTTAGTCCGTCAAATTTGTGCGCTATCTTTTGACCTTCGAAAATATGCGTTACGCCGATATCGGCACCCATAACGGAGACGTTTTTGATGCTAAATTGAAATCCGCTCTTTGCACTCTGAGTGCTTTTTTGCTCGGTTTTTTGGCTCTTTTCCGCGGCGTTTTTTTCTGCCGTTTTTTGAGATTTGGCAGGTTTTTTTGCGCTTTCGGTTTTGCTTTTTGCTTTTGTTTTGGCGGCGGTTTTTTCGCCGTTTAAGCCAAGCTCGCTAATAGCGCTAAGCTCGCCGTTTTCTTTTAATTCGGTTGTAAATTTAGGCTTATTTATACTGACGCTTTCGATGCGAAGCGCGGTTTTAGCTAGATCAAAATCCGCGTCCTTCACGCCGATTTCGGCGATGGTAGCGAGCTCTTTATTTTTTGTTTTTAGCGCGATTTTTTGCGCTTTTACCTCGCCGATAGAAGCGGCGCTAGCGTTATTTTCCAGCGTAAATTTAGGCGCGTTTATAACGAGCTTTTCTAGGCTTGCCGCACTGTTTTTGCCTACGGGAGCGGAGGCGGTGCTAAGCGTCAAATTTTTTAGGCTAGCGGCGATATTTTGCCCTTTTATTTTAGCATCCAGCTCGCTTGCGTTTGCGTCTTTTAGCTTTATCTCGCCGACGCTTTTTTCGGTCAAGTTTATCCCGCTAACGCCCAGGGCTTTGAGCGACGCAGAGGCGTTTATATCGCCTTTTTCGTTTATATCAGCCTTAAGCGCGACTCCGCTTAAATTTAGACTGTTTAAATTTGCCTGCGCCTCGCCTTTAAAGCTCGTATTTTTAAATTTTATCTCACTAATATCGGCCGCAAAGCTCCTTTTTTCACTAACGTCGGCATTTACCTCGATGGCAGGCAGATCAAGCTCCTCTAGGCTCAAATTTTGCCCGTCTAGCTGTGCTTCAAACAACTTTAAATTTAAAGCGGCGTTTTTTAAAGCAGCCTTGATAACGCCGCCGTCCGTGCTTAGTTCGTAGTTAGTTTTCGCGTTTATAAGCGCGCTGTTTATGCGCAGATCTTGCGTGTCGATGAAGCTAAGAGCGACGGGGCGGACGTTAAAGTCCTTTAGGCTAAGCTCGCCGTAAACTCGAAGCGGCGAGAGGTCGATGCCGCCCTGCCAGTCTAGCTTTTGCGCTAGCGTGGAGTTTGCGTCAAAAACGTGCTTACCGGCGCTATTTTGCTCGGTATTTATGCCCGAGATTTCGTAGTTTATTCCCTCAAATTTGGCGCTAAACGGCTGTTTTAAACTCTCGTCCGAGTAGGCAAACGAGCCGCCGATTATCTTTGTGCTGTTTAGAGCGAAATTTATGCTACTAGTTTCGTTATTTTCGGTGCTAGTAGCGTTTGACTCGTCTAAAAACGTAGCTAAATTTAGCGTGCCGTTTTTATCTCTAGCGATATTTACGCTAGGGCTCTCAAGGCGCAAGATATCGACCTCCGCGAGTTTTTTAAAGAGCGAAAAAGGCTTAAGCTTGACGTCGATTTGCTCCGCGCTAAAAAGCGGCGCGGTCGTGTTTAGCTCGGGGCGCGTGACGTTTAGCTCGAAGGTAAAGGGGTTAAATTTAGCCTCCGCCACGCTAAGGCTCGCGTTCATATCCTTTAGCTTTGCGGGCAGCGTATTTTTGAGCGCGTAAGGAACGCCTAAAAAGCCCGCGAGCGTGTAGATAAGCAACAAGCCCGCGAGCGAGCCTAGGATAATAAGAGCGATTTTTTTACTTTTTTGCATAAATTTGCCTCGATTTTTTTTGGCGAATTTTACAAGGATTTTGATTAAAGAGCGGTTATTTTGGCAAATTCGTACGAAAAATTAACGCCGTTTCTTAGAAAATTAAAGCCGATATTTGATGTAAATAAACAAAAATCAAATACGGCGCAAGATCTCTTTTTGATAAAACTTGGTACCCGTAAACTACGGAGATAATTTAAAATCTAGTCGATAAAATAGCGATTTTACTGTAAAATTCGGAATCAAATTTGTCAAACCGGGGAGCAAAAATGTTTCAGGCTTTCAGAATTTACGATTTTGTAAAAGGCGATAAAAATAGCGATTTTTACGGCGTATTCGTCGATAGACTCTATCCTCGCGGAGTGAAAAAGGAGATATTTTGCTCGTTTTTATGGCTAAAGTCGGTTACTCCGTCAAACGAGCTTAGATCTTGGTTTCATGAGGACAAAGAGGCTAGATTTGAGGAATTTAAAGTTAAATTTAAGGCCGAACTAGCAGACAAAGAGGCGACGGTAGGACTGAACGAGCTAAAAACTCTAGAAAAAAAGCACGGTAAAATCGCTCTATTAACCGCGACTAAAGATATAAATTTAAGCCACGTTGCGGTACTTTTAGAACTACTCGGGGAGTAAAATTTAATTTACCTTTTATTTTTCATATTTTTTCGCTATAATCCCCCGACTTTTTAAATCGATTTTAAGTTTATAGCATCTAGTTAAAATTATAAATATCATTAAAATTAAGATTTGCGATTTAAACGCTAAAGCCTAAAGATAAGTGTATCTTTAGCTGCGTTTAGATTTGTGCGATCATAATTTCGGTGCAGTAAATTTTATCCTAAAACTAGACCCGATTAGGCGTCGCAATCTACCCGCGAATTAAGCCTAGCTGAGCTTATTTTTTAAACTCGTAAATCGTATTTAAAACGTTAAACCTATAACCGTAACTAAAAAGGAGTCCTCAATGGCAGTAACACAAGCGCAAGTAGCACAGCTTTACGTAGCGTTATTTAACCGCGCACCCGAAGGCGCAGGCTTTAACGCGTGGGTAAACGCGGGAGCAAACAGTACGATAGCTAAGATGGCTAACGACATGCTATCTTCTCCGGCGGCACTAGCCTATTTTAACGGCAGCATAGATCACGATAGAGATTTCGTGGAGATGCTCTATAAAAATATCTTAGGTAAAGATTATTCTCAAGATCCGGACGGTATTAACGCCTGGGTAAAACACATTCAACTAGGTAACTCCAGAGGAGATACGGTAGCTAAGTTATTTGAAGTAGCTACTTCTGCTATAGCAAAAGCGGCAGACCCGGTAGCCGCTAAGGTATTTGAAAATAAAACAGCCATCTCTCAGTATATGGCCGAGAAGATAGCAGATATTCCGGCCGATCAAACCGGAGCGTACGACTACTCTTTATTCCAAGATATAATAGCGACTACTAATAATACCAACCTAGACGAGCAAAAAGCAAAAATAGACGCTCTTATAGCTCCTACTATCCACAATCTTTCAGCAGACGCTAACGACGTAAGCGGAACAGGCAAATCAGACGTATTTAACGGAGCCGTATCTGCTACCGTAGGACAAACTACGTTTAAAGCTACCGATAAGCTAGACGGCAAAGGCGGAAACGATACTTTAAATTTAGATCTATACACTAACTTCTACGGAATGACTAACGGAACCGGAGAGGTTAAAAATATAGAGAATCTAAATTTGACCAACAAGACCAACGGCGATTTAAGATTTGACACTAAATATATCCACAACCTAGAAACCATCACCTTAAACGGCGAGAATAAGGTAGACGTTATTAACCCGGAGAACAAAGTAAAACTTTTAGTCAACGATCTAAAACTAAGCGGAAACGGCGATACGGGAAGATTAAATCTAATCTATAATACCGACGTACTAGCCGGAAGCAACGATAACCAGGAAATCGTCGTAAATAATGTAAACATGGATAAAGACGCTAGAATAAACATAACTACCGTTAACGGAGACCATATAGAAGCTCTAACCATTAACGCCGTAGGAGGAGCTAGCAAGCTAACTAATTTTACATCAAATACGATTAGACAACCGGATCAAGTTGCAAGCATAAAGACTATGCATATAAAAGGAACGGCTGATCTAACGGTAGATACTACGAGCGGACTATATAGCTTTGACGCTACCGAATATAAAGGCAATAAACTAATTGCAAACGTAAAAGCCAACGGATACGTTCAAAGCATAAAAGGCAGCGGACAAGACGACTTGTTTAACGTAACCGGAGCCAGCGGAAGAATCATACCTATCGACGGAGGAGCCGGCAAGGATACGGTAAACTTCATAGACGCTATAAACGGAAACCAGCACGTAGAGATGACGGGAGTGGAAGTACTAAATATCAACACCAACGCTTCAGTACTAGACTTTACAAGAGCGCAAGAGATAACCGAGCTTGGTATTAACGGAACTAGCGCTACCGTAAATATACTTAACTCTAAGATAGCAAAAGTAAACGCAAAAGCTACCAACTCTACAAACGTAACTATAAACAATAGTACCGATATAAGAGATTTCGTTATAGAAAAAGGTAACGGCAGCATAACCGCAAACGGAACCGAAAAGCTAAACGTAAAAGTAGCCAACGCTAGCGACGTACCTGCAAGTCAAGGCACTACTAGTGCAAGCGTAGTCTCAAATACCGTAAAAGAGCTAGACTTTACCCTAGAAAATACTACGGCTAACGGTAGTACTTTTTATCAAGATATAAACAGCGTATTTGCTCTTGAAACGCTAAACGTAGTAAATAAGACCGATAAAGATATAACGGCTAGTATTACGGCGTTAAACGCTTCGGGAAGCCACGATACGAATGCCTACAACCTAAAGACTCTAAACGTAGAGACAAAGGGAGACTATACTATAAACAATAAGCTAAGCGGCATCAGTAAAATCAATCTAAAAGGTACAGGCGACGACACTAGCGTAACTCTTAGAGCAGTAGGCGATAAGACCTATCTTCCGGTTCCTCTTCAAGGCGTTCAAGATATTTCTTTAAAAGCCGAAGGATTAAAGAATTTAAGCGTAGCTGCAAACGATAAAATATATACCACTAGAGACGTAAGCCTAATATCTACTACGGATAAAGAGGACTCTACGGTAACGTACGGAGAGATAGGAGATAGAGATAACGATAAAAAGGTAAATAACGTAACCCTAAGCGCCGTAGGACAAAAAACGTTAACCGTAGGAAATATAACCGCAGCAGGAGACGTAAGTCTGACTAGTAAATTTACGCAAGAGGGGTCTGTGGCTAACTACAATGCAGGAACCGTGCGCACAACCGGCGACATAACCATAAATCATACCTCAAATTCGAATATAACTGACGGCGTGATAAATTTCCTATCACACGCCGAGGCAAGAAATTTTACCGTAAATGCAAGCGGATATAAAGAACTAAATATAAACAACAGTACAAACCAAAGAATAACCGCGACGGGCGATATGACGTTTAACTTAAAAGCTAGCGTAGCAGGAAGTATCGCAGACATAGGGCATACCCTTCCTTTTGACATCAACAATGCGCCTATAAAAGCTAAAAGTTTAACATTAAACGCTACCGCAGACTACGGCATAACGGACGCCGTTTTAAAGCTGGGCGACTACTGGGGTGATGTGGGCGAAGGCGGCAACATAAATATAACTGCCGTAAATCAAAAAACCGTAAGTCTAGGCTGGCTAAGAGGACTAAATAGCGGCTATGATAACAAAAAGAGCGACGTAAATATAAATTTAAGTACAGATATACAAGATAGCGACGTAACCATAGGCTACACTACATCAATACATCCATACACTAAAGGCATAGGTCATAATGGAAGCCAGATGGTGAAAAACGTAAATTTAAAAGCACACGGACAAAAGACATTTAAGGCCGAAGCCATCATGGCCGCTAAAGAGACAAAAATAAACATAAATGGTAGCGGATTGGATTCTACGGCAGAATTTAATAGAATTATCAGTCGCGAAGGCATTACTATAAAAGCAGACAACTTAAAAGAGCTAAAAACCGGATCTATATTGGCATCTCAAGGCAATATAAATATAAGCACCGGAAGTTTTGACGCTATGCAATATGCAGAATTTAACTCTGGCTCAAATAGTGTTCATATGGCTGGAGTGAATATAAATTTGGACATCTCAAATGTCATAGAACCCGTAAACAGCCGCGTATCGCAACCAGGACAACATTGGGATAAAGCTCTATATTTAAGTGCAGGTAAAGCGCTTAATATCAAAGGCTACGTCGGAGATGACGTAACAAAGATATACGCCAGACTCGGTGCCGCAGAAAAGAATGCGACGGCCGACATCGTAAACATCAAAGGAACGATAATGGGGGGATGGTCAATATCGCCAAACAATAAAACTGAAACCATGACAATAAAAGGCGGCATAACCAATCCCGCAAGTATCCTAGCTATAGACGGCGGCGTAAATCATAACTCAAATCTAACGGTAGACTTAAGCTACATGCCTAAACTAAAATCAATCGATCTAAGCGGCTACAACAATGCAAGCGGTACGAATAAAATAATTATCCGATCGACCGAACTAGAAATATCGTCAATCAAAGGTTCGTCTACCAAAGACGACATAAGTATCGTCTATGCCGCAAATACCAAGCTAAAAACAGTAGATACCGGTACGGGCGACGACGAGGTAACCTTTGGCGGAAATACTACTCAAACCCACGATATAACCGTCAACCTAGGCGAAGGCAACGATACCGTCACTACTGCGGCATTAACCGCTAATAAGAAATTTGAAATCAGCGGCGGAGCGGGTAACGATACGTTTAGCCTAGGAGCTTCTACTACCGATGCTAGCGCTAGCAAATACATAACAATCACCGATGCAAACAGAGGCGATAAGATAAGCCTAGGTAGCGCAGGCGCAGCTACGTTACAAAAAATAACTCTAAACGTAGACGGCAGAGCCGATCTAAAAACCGCTATAAACGATGCCCTAGGTAGCCTAAGCTCTACCGCGGCAAATACTATCTATGCGGTATACTACGGTAACGATACGTATCTAGTAAGAGACGCTAACAGCAATAAGGCCTTAGATGCTAACGATAACTTAGTTAAACTAGCAGGTATCTCAAATTTCGACTTGTTAAACGCTAACTCGGTAACCGAAGGCGGAATAAACTATATCCAGATAACTAACGCGTAATCTTAAGTGGAGCGGAGTTTTTCCGCTCCCTACGGCTATACGACTAACGCCTATCAACTCTATAGCCAATTTTACGCAAACATATCTAAATGTAACTCTTTTTGGCAAATTTAAGCCTACCTACTAACCGAGCAACAATCTTTCGCGGCTAGTCTCTTAACGAGCATACAAATCAGTAAAACTAATTTTTACTCTACGAGGCCATAAGGGCACTTTTCCTACAAACCAAACCATATACAAAGCGATTGCCGATTTTAAAAAAGGCAAATTTAGATCGTGAGTACTGGACTCCTAAAACTCGATTATTTATAAATTTAAGCGCATAAAAAAGGTCGCCAAACAGTAAAATTTGAAGTTAAATTTGTAGATTTCGCCGAAACGCCGCTACCGCAAACGCCTCGGCAAGAGAGCCGAATTTGACCGCCTGAAGCGATCAAATTTAAGATAAATTTACAGTATAAATCCGCTGCCGATAACCAGCTCGCCTCTGTAAAATACCGCGAGCTGCCCGCTAGCCACGCCAAATGCGCTCTGCTTTAGCTCGATCTCGGCGGTACCGTCACCCAGCACTTTTACGTGCGCGTTTAGCCCGATGCTGCGGTAGCGTACCTTGACGTCGCAGTCAAACTCGCTCTCATCCACGAACAAATTTAGGCTATTTACCGCGATCTTACCGCGCTCGAGCTCCTCTTTTGGGCCTACGACGATGCGGTTATTTGCCGCGTCGATAGCGAGCACGAAATGCGGCTCGTGCGCCCCAAACACCTCAAATCCGCGCCTCTTGCCGATCGTGTAGTGCATGTAGCCGCTGTGCCGCCCGATCACCCTGCCCGCGCTATCGACCACGTCGCCGGGCAGGTCGGTCTCGTAGTGCTTGTTTAGCACCTCGATATAGGTGTCCTCGACGAAGCAAATCTCGCTGCTCTCGGCCTGCTCGCCGTATTCGCGAAAGCTCGGCAATGATTTTGCCAGCTCTTTTATATCTTTTTTAAATTTGTCTCCGAGCGGGAAAATCATATCGGCGATTATCTCCTTTGGCACCTGCGCGACGAAGTAGCTCTGGTCTTTGCTAGGATCGGCGGCGACTCTGATCATGCCATCTTGAACGCGGATGTAGTGGCCGGTGGCGAGCTTTTCACAGCCGATACTTTTGGCAAATTTTAGCAGCTCGCCGAATTTTATAAAGTGGTTGCAAAGCGCGCAGGGATTTGGCGTCTTACCCTCTTTATAGGAGCTAACAAACGGCGTATAGACGTATCTGTCAAACTGCTCTTGTAAATCAAGCACGTGATAAGGGATGCCCAGATACCCGCACGCGCGGGCGACTTTATCGATATTTTTTTCATGATATCCGGGCTTTTTGTGTAATTTCATGTAGCAGCCCACGACCTCGTGACCCGCTTCTAGCAGCATTTTGGCGCTCATGGTGGAGTCGACGCCGCCGCTCATGGCCATTAAAATTTTCATTTTTCTTTCCTTTGTGGAGCAAGCGCGCCTCGCGAGCGCCTTTAAACGAGCTTGAAATTTTTGATCTGCGGCAGGCTACATGCCTAGCCTTGACGCAAAAATTTCCGTGCAACGCTTAAATTCGTCTCACGATTCATCGCTTGTGATTTTTTGTAAAAGTGTTTTGTAAATTTACAAATCTCGCCCTAGCCCCACAATAAGGCAAATTCGTATAAATTCGGTGCGATTATATAAAAATTAGCTTAATACGCTATAAATTTGCGAGCCAAGGATAGCGAGCTAAGCGAGCATTTAGCTTTTGCGCTTTGCTCGGCTCTGAATTTTACCCGCCGAGACGGCAACGCAGAATTTTCAAACGGCGATGACGCAGTTAAATTTACCGAATTTGAAGTAAAAGGCAAGCATATCGGCAAATCCGCTCAAAAAACCAAAGCGTAAAAATCAAAATTTAACGCCGAGCGCCAAGTATAAGTACTCGGCAAATTTACCGACCAAATTTAACTAGCCGTCAAGCCTGCTTGTGGCTATTGGTCTTGAGTTTCGCCGTCTTTTAGATCTTTATCTAGCTTTAAATTTTCATGTATCATGTGCGCCGCCAGCGCAGTGACGAAAACTACGGCGGCTAAAATCAACAAAGGGACGCGCGCGCCGTCAAATTTGAGGGCGACACAGCCGCAAATAGCTATAAAAACGAGGCAAATCAGCACAAAAGCGATCCTATCTCGCATCCTGTCAAACATCGCAAAATCCTCAAAATTTATAAAATTTAGCGCACTCGCCTAGTCTAAAATCCGCAAAATTTCATCTCTCACGGCGTCCAGATCGTCGCTGATCGTATAAAGCGACAAATCCTCCTCGCTGACGGCTTTTTCGTGTATCAACGTGGTTTTGATGAAATCATCGAGCTTACCCCAAAACTCGCTT
The DNA here is from genome assembly GCF_900573985.1 of Campylobacter showae. Lineage (NCBI taxonomy): Bacteria > Pseudomonadati > Campylobacterota > Epsilonproteobacteria > Campylobacterales > Campylobacteraceae > Campylobacter > Campylobacter showae. The sequence goes on from NZ_UWOK01000001.1 coordinate 2,144,128, forward strand.
CCGATGAGGAAAATTTTAGCTTTTTTAGCACCGATTTGCGCGAGCACCAGTATCTCAAACAGCTCGTCAAGCGTCCCAAAGCCGCCCGGAAATACCAAAAACGCTCTCGAGCGCTCGATGAGGGCAAATTTGCGAGCGGATAAATTTGAAAAAACGAAGTTGCTCGTGGCGTATTTATTTGTCACTTGCTCAAACGGGAGCACGATATTTAGCCCTATCGACGGACTTTTGCCGCTATCGTACGCTCCTTTGTTCGCCGCTTCCATCACGCCCGGCCCTCCGCCGCTAACGACCGCGAAACCGCCGTCGGCAAGCTCTTTTGCGAGGCTAAAAGCCATTTTACAGTATTTGCTATTTTTGTCAAATCTAGCCGAGCCGAAAAACGTAACGCTAGGATTTTTATAAGTCGCAAAATCCCTAAATTTGGCCAGATCGTTTAAAATTTCATCCATTATTTCTCTTTGCGGTTAAATTTGCGCTCGCGGGGTTAAATTTACGCGCCGTGGCTTTGCGCTCAAATTTGAGTAAATGCCGTCAAATTTAAGAAAAGGCGCGCCCGAGCTAAAGCGAGGCTAAATTTAGCCTCTTATTTCTAAATTTAACCTTATCTAAGCTGCTCTAAGCGCTCTTTTTTCGTACCGATCTGAGTGATTTGGATGCCGAAGTTGCCATCAACGATGACGACCTCGCCTAGAGCTACGACCTTGTCGCTGATCAAGATCTCAAGCGGGTCGTTTGCGAGCTGATTTAGCTCGATGACCGAGCCTATGTCCATCGTGAGCACGTCTTTTAGCAGCATTCTTTTTGAACCGATACGCACGTGAAGCGGCAGGCGCACGTCCATGATGAGCCCGATATTTCGCATTTCCTCGATGCTTAAATCGCCTTTTGAAGCAGCTGCTTGCTGGGCGGGTTCTTTGTGATCTTTATTTAAAAATTTCACCAATGCAAAGTCAAGCACGATAGCTATTTGCTCGCTGACGTCTCCAATTTTAACGGAATAGACGTATATTTTTTCAAACGCGTTCAAATCAAAATTTGCGCTCTCGTCGAGGAAATTTACCTTTGCGACCTCGAAATTTAGCTTCGGCATGCCCTTTTGCGCGCCAAGGCTCGTGGAAAACGCGCCCATAATATTTGAAAACACCTCTTTAGCGGCATCTAGCTCGTCCTCGCTTAGATTTTCGTTGCGCGAGATCTCTTCTTCTCCAAGCATCCATTCGCCGATCGCGCTCATTAGCACCGGCGTGGCTACTAGTATCATCTTTGCCGTCGTATCGCCGCTAACGGCTATGTTTGCAACGGCTAGAGGCGGCTTTATGCCTTCTTGCTTAGGAGCGTCGTATTCGTTTCTCTCGCCTATTTCAGGCGTCCTACCCGTTAGCCCTTCGACCGTAGCCTTTACCTCGTTTACGAAAATTTTAAAAAAATCATTCATTGTTTTCATCCTCGCCTAATATATCATCGTCTTCGTACTCATCCTCGTGTTCAGTGCTCATGAGTTTTGCTCTGCGCTCTTCTTCATACTGCTCGAGGATATTTTTGATCTCGTCTTTATCGCTTCTGATTAGCTCTTCTATGCGGATAGATTTTCTAAATCTATGTAGTCCGACCTCAGCCAAAAATACCTCTTTTTTATCGATCGTTACGATGGCCTTGTCGTTTGCCGATCGGTCGAGGCGCAGTATGTCGCCCTCTTTTAAATTTAAAAACTCGTTTACGCTAACTATGCTTTTACCCAGTATCGCCTCATATAGCACCTCGGCGCGCCCTATTAGCGTTTTTAGCTCTTTGTTTCGGCTCTTTTTTGCGCTCGTTTCGCCAAGCATTATATCGCGGTTGGCTAGGCGACTTAAGATCGGTTCGAGATAGATAACTGGATAGCAGATATTTATCATGCCGCTTGAGTTGCCTACGATGATCTCCATGACGACCATTATCACGATCTCGTTTTGGCTGACGATCTGCACGACGTTTGGGCTACTTTCTTTAGCCTCGACGTTTGGGTACATATCGGTGATCATCGACCAGCTCTCTTTTAGGCGCTGCATCATCATCCTTAGGATTGCGTCGAGCAAATTTACCTCGATATCGGTTAGCTCCCTGCTGGTCTCAAAGCCCTCGCCGTTACCGCCTAGCAAGCGATCTATCATAGGAAACGCGATGCTCGGGTTTATCTCCAAAACGCAGTTGCCGTCAAGCGGCTTGATCGAAAAGACGTTAAAGCTAGTAGGGCTCGGCAAACTCATCAAAAACTCGCCGTACGTCATCTGATCGACGCTATGCAGACGGATCTCCACGATACTTCTCATAACGCTTGAAATTTGAGAAGCCAAATTCCTCGCAAGCTTGTCGTGTATGCCCTTTATCGCGCGAAGCTGCTCTTTGCTCACGCGGTTTGGGCGTTTAAAATCGTAAATTATTACCTGCTGCTGTTCTTCTTTTTTGATTTTTCGCCGATAGATTCGCTAGCATCGTCGTCGTCCACGACTTCTAGTAGCGCGTCTATCTCTTCTTGACTTAAAATGTCCGCCATTATTTACCCTCAAGCTTTTTTCTTATTTTTTCCATCAAGCGCTTATGTATCTGCGAGATCCTACTCTCGGTAATCTGCAAAATTTCGCTGATCTCCTTTAAGCTCAGCTCTTCGTAATAATAAAGCTGTACGATGAGCTGATCGCGTTCCTCAAATTCGTTTAAAATTTGAGTTATCTTTTCTATCAAATCCTCTTTTTCGACCCGTTCTAGCGTATTCTCCTCGCTCATTAGCTCCATTTGATCGTCGATGTTTAGGACGGCGACGACGGCGCTCACGTTCCTTGCTTCGCTTACTTTTTCTACGTCGATACCTAGCTTTTCTGCGATATATACATCGTCGGGTTCGCACTCGAATTTATTAAAATACTCATTTACTAAAGCCTCGATAGACTTTACCAAAGTACGGTCCGAGCGGCTAACCACATCAAGCCCGCGCAAAAAATCAAGCATCGCGCCGTAAACTCGCTTTTGCGCGTAGCCCCAAAACGAGTCGTTTTGCTCTTTGTCGTATTTTCTGGAGAGCTTTACCATCTCCTCCAGCCCAGCGCCGATCAGGTCGCTAACGTCGATATGAGCGGGCAGGCGTTCCTTTAGCCTAAAAGCCATCGCGCGAAGAGCGGGCGTGTAGGCTAGCACAACCTCGTCTTGTTCTTTTTTTAAATTTGAGGCATAAGGATTATGCGGCTTTTGCATTTCTTTCGCCATTTTTGCCTAGCGCTTGTTTTATTAGGATATTTTCGCTAGCTAGCTTACTTAATATATTATCTATACGCTTTTCTCTAAGAGCTAGTTCTCCGATAAGATAATCAGCCGTTTGCTCGTATTGCTCTTTATCAAATCTCTTTTTAAGAGATAATCTTACGTCGATATAGTTCATTATGATAACGTGAATCACGAGATAAAAGAAAAACGTAATCACGAAAGTATAAAGCAACATCTGTATCGGGTCGCTTAACTTTAACGCCGAAAAAACGACTCCCGTAAAAAATCCGCAAACAGTAAAAAATGCTATAAAATTTTCCGCTTTCAAAACTAAATCCTAAATTTAAAATTGCTCAATCATGCGCCTAAAAAAGGCGCTAAAGCTATTGACTTGACCATCTTTAAGCACTTTTTGTTCCAATCTCGAAATAAGCCTTTGAGCTATCTGATTTAACTCCAAGCTCGGCAGACAAAATTCGCTATCGTCGGTAAAAAGCGTACGCTGTTTTATGCTCTTTGAGACGCTTTTATCCTCGCTAATAGCGCCTAAAAACTCCAAATTTAGCGGATTTTCGATATTTGCCTTGGCCACTTTTTGAATATGCTCAAATATCCTCATCGCCTCTTTTTCGTTTTTCACCATGTTAAAAACCATCAAAAGATTGTCTTTATCTTTTGAAGTGATTTTTATAACGGCATAGGCGTCCGTTATCGCTGCAGGATCGGGCATAGTAACCACCACGACCTCGTCTGCGGCCTCTAAAAATAGCCGCGTGTTTCCGCCTATACCCGCGCCCGTGTCGATGATGATAAAATCAAGCCCGTCAAGGTTCGCCGACTCGGCAAAAAACTGCTCGCACAAAAATTGGTTGTTAAATTTTAATATCTCCTCGCCGCTTTCACCGGGAATCAGCGTCAAATTCGGCTTTATCTCGATCAAAATATCTTTTAAGGAACATTCGCCTTTTAGTACGTGGAGCAAATTTTTATTAACGCGCACGTTTAAGATGACGTCTAAATTCGCTAGCCCTATGTCCGCGTCAAAAAGAGCGACTCTATACCCGCTTTTGGCCAAGACGTTAGCCAAATTTGCGCTTATGGTGCTTTTGCCTACTCCGCCCTTGCCGCTAGTTACAGCGATAAAATACGTAGTTTTTGCTTTGGCTTGGGCGGCCACTATGCCTTTTAGTTTCTCGGCCTGATTACTCATTATGTTCCTTGCTAAATCCCTCTAATACGCAGCTTACTAAAAATTCGCTCTTTGCCACCAAGATATCGTCCGGTACCTCCTGGCCGACGGAGAAAAAACTAACAGGCTTATTCGTCTCGTAAACTAGGGAAAATACGTTGCCAAAAATCTTCGTCTCGTCAAATTTGGTGATAATCAGGGTATCGATGTCAAGAAAGCTAAATCCGTTGTAAATTTCAAGCATATCTTCGATCTTTGCTCCTGCCGAGAGCACCAAATGCACGTCTATATGCGTATCCGAGCTTTTTAAAAATTTTTCTAGCCTTGATAGCTTTTCTTTATCGTACTGCGAGCTACCCGTGGTGTCTATGAGGATAACCTCACAGTGATTTAGCTGCTTTAGAGCGTTTTTAAAATCATCAACTTCGATAACGTCAAGGATCGGAAGCTTCATCATCTTGGCGTATTGAAACAGCTGCTCGACCGCCCCAATACGGTAGGTATCAAGCGTGATGATGCCCGTTTTCACGCGCTTACCGTCTCCATACGCAAATCTTGCAGCAAGTTTAGCTAGAGTCGTAGTTTTACCAACTCCGGTCGGCCCCACCAGCATCATTATCTTTTGTTTTCTATCGTCCTCTTCGCTTCTGCACGGTAGCATCTTCCTAAGTAGCGAGCTAAAATATCTCCTAACCGCGGTCGGATTAGCCTTCATCTGAGGCGACATATTTTCCACGGTTATTTTCATTATCTGCTCTAGGTGTTCCTCTTTCATGCCGCTATTTTTGGCGTCTTTGTAGATACCGGCAAACTCGGGCGGTATGCTTAGGTTGTTTCTAGCACCCGCTCGCTCCTCCCAGAACATATCGGCTATCATATTTACTTTTTCGCTTAGTGCGCTCACCTGCCTTGCGACGTCGTCTATCTTTTTATCGTAGTTTTGATCTTGGCGGCTTGGCATAGTTTCTATATTTGCTATTTGGCTTATCTCCTTTGCGGCTTTTGAGATGTTTAGAAGTATGTCCTCGCCGCTATTTTGGGCTGTTTTGTAGTTTTGATTTTGCGAGGCTGAGCTCGTGGAGTTTTGGCTAAAATTTGCCGCAGCTAAAGCGCTTTGAGCTTCGACTTCAAAAAGCTCGCGCTCGTCTAAAATGATCTTTTGCGGCCTTTCCTCTTTTGCTGCCTGAGCGCGCAAAAACTCCTCGTAGCCCTTTAAATTTTGCTTTTGAGGCTGGTTTTTTTTCTGCTCGCTCGCGTCCTCTTCGACGCTAACTAAAATTTCATAAAGCGGCTTTTTGTTTATCGTCTTTGGCTGAATTTGCTTCGTCGTTACCAAGATCGCCCTCTCACCGCACTGAGCCTGCGCCTTTTTTAGCGCCTCCATACTGCTCTCGCCGGTAAACGTATAAAACTTCGTCGCCAAATCTTCTCCTTCGTTTCTCGCTAAATTTCGCCGCCTCTAGCCAAAATCGTCGCGGCAAAGGCTATGCATTTTCCGTTCCCGCTTCAAATCTAGGCTTTGTGGCCGCTAAATTTTAAAATCTCACTCCGCTTTTGCTAACGCGCCTCATCGTCCCAAGCGGCAAAATCACGCTAGCCCTGCTTTGCGCGCCCGGATGGGGTAGCGTTAACCGCGCATCATTCCTGTTTCGTCCGCTAAAATACAAAATGTCTATATCAAGCGTTCTAGGCGCGTTTTTAAAACTTCGCACGCGTCCGAAACGCTTTTCTAAATTTGCCGTTATTTTTAAAATTTGCCTCGCGGCAAGGCTCGTTTGCGCGAGCATTACGGCATTTGTGAAATCAGCCTGCTCCTTAAACCCAAACGCCTCGTTGATAAGGAGCGCCGAGTTTTCCACGACGTGAAACCTGCTGTCACGGCTGAGTTTAAAATGCAACCGATTAAAGCGCTTTTTCACGTCGCCGATATTGCCTCCGAGCCCCAAAATAACGCTATTTTTAAAGCTCGGTTTAAAATCAAAAACCTTCGGGAAAAAGAGGCATTTATCAAACCGTCTCGCTCCCGCTACCCTCATAAAATTTCAGCTCCGTTTTCGCGCACAACCACGACGTCCTCGATGCGCACGCCAAACTCGCCAGGCAGATAGATCCCCGGCTCCACGCTAAAGACCATTCCCTCTTTTAGCACGGTATCTCCGCGCTTTGAGATGAACGGAAGCTCGTGGATATCGACTCCGACGCCGTGTCCGGTGCTGTGGAAAAACGCCTCGCCATAACCCTGAGCGGCGATAAAATCCCTAGCCGCCGCGTCGATCTCGCACGCCTTTTTGCCGGGCATAACCGCCGCGATCGCTAGAGCCTGAGCCTCTTTTACGATTTCGTAAATTTCTTGGCGTTTGGCATTTTTAAAATTTTGCTCTTTGCCGAAGTTAAAATTTTCGTCAAAGCACGCCGTGCGCGTCCTATCCGAGCAGTAGCGGTTAAATTTAACCCCCGCATCAAGCAGGAGCAAATCGCCCTGTCGCAAACGCTTTTTGCTCGGCAGAGCGTGCGCTTTGGCGGCGTTTTCGTTGATCGCGACGATAGGCGAAAAGCTAAGCGCGAGCTCGCCCTTTTTCTTAAAGATGAGCTCGGCGTTAAAAAACAGCTCCTCCTCACTCATGCCTTCGCCGCTAGAGCGCACGAACGCGGCAAATTCGTCAAATCTTTCCGCGCCCAGCTGCGCCGCGCGTTTTAAAATTTTTATCTCATCTTCGCTTTTTACTATGCGCGAAATTTGCGAAAAATTCGCACGCGCCTTAAATCTTATCCCAAGCCCCTTACTCAGAGCTTCCCACTCACCCGCGCTAAAATCGTACGGGTTATACGCAAGCTCCTTTACGCCTGCCTTTCGCAAAAATAGTCGCGCGTCTTTTATCAAATTTCGCTCGACCTCGATCACTTCGGTATCTTTGCAAAGCTCGCGCGCCTCGATACTATAACGCGCATCGGTGAGGAAAAATTTGCGCCCCGCAAGACTCAAAAATATCGCGTTGTCGCAGCTGTATCCGCACTCGTAAAATACGGCGTTTTCGTCCTTTAGGATAAAATTTTTCAAATTTTGCCTCGTTTTACTCCGCTTTTTCGCCCGCTCTTGCGGCTTTCATGGCTTTTATCTGCTCGAAAATTTGTAAAATCGCGATCATGGCTAGGTGGTAGCCCACAGGTCCAAAGCCGACGATCTGTCCCGCAGTCACCGGCGCTATGAGGCTTTTTTGGCGGAATTCTTCGCGGCGGTGGATGTTGCTGATATGAACCTCGATGACCGGAAGCCCGACGGCTGCGATAGCGTCGCGGATCGCGATAGATGTGTGCGTATAGGCGGCTGGGTTTATGATGATGCCGTCAAATTCGCCGAAGCACTCTTGGATCTTATCCACTAGCTCGCCCTCGAAATTGCTCTGAAAAAACTCGATCTCGATGCCGTTTTGCTCGGCAAAAAGCTTCATCTGCGCGTGGATATCCTCCATCTTCATCGAGCCGTAGATATCGGTCTCGCGCGTGCCCAGCATGTTGATATTCGGGCCCTGGATGACCATTAGTTTAGATTTTGTTTCCATTTTTAGCCTTTTAAAGGATTTAAATTTAGCCTTGATTATACATTTTTTAAGCTAAATTTTCGCTACAATCACGAAAAATAGGAGCTTAAAAAATGATCATCGTTAAACCAAAATTTACAATGCTATGCGACGAAAATTTTACCGTTTTAGAGGATGCGGCGGTCGCTTTTGATGAGCGTATCGAGGCCGTTGGCGAGGCCGAGCAGCTGCGCAAAAGATACCCTAATGCGCGGTTTTTCGAGTATCCGGATGCCGTTTTGGCGCCTGCTTTCATCAATCCGCACGTACATCTGGAATTTAGCGCGAACAAAACCAGCCTCGTTTACGGCGATTTTTTAGAGTGGCTAAGCTCCGTTATCGCCTCTCGCGGCGCGCTCTCGCAGGCGGCAAACGATGACCTCATCGCCTCTGCGATAAAAACCATGCAGCGTAGCGGCGTGGCGAGCTTCGGAGCGGTGTCGAGCTTTGGCCGGGATTTGGACGCGTGCGCGAACTGCGGCGGGCGAGTCGTGTTTTTTAACGAAATTTTAGGTACGAATGAAGCAGCGCTCGAGCAAAATTTGGCAAATTTCACCGCCCGCTTTGAAGCGTCGCAAAAGCGCAAAAGCCCGCTTTTTACGCCTGCGGTTTCAGTGCACTCGCCCTACTCTACGCACCCTGATTTAGCCGCTGCGGCGCTAAATTTAGCCCGCGAGCTGGAGCTGGTCGTCTCGACGCATTTTATGGAGAGCGAGCATGAAAAAAGCTGGCTAGAGGGCGGCACGGGCGGCTTTAAAGAGTGGCTGGGCAAATTTAACCCCGCCGCGTACCCGCTTTACTCGCCAAGCTCGTTTGTAGCGATGTTTGCGGGCGTTCGCACGCTCTTTACGCACTGCGTTTGGACGGATGATTTTTCGGGTTTTGACCCGGAGCTTCACAGTCTCACGCACTGCGCGGTTTCAAACAGGCTGCTTAGCAAACGCACGCTAAATTTACGCGCCGCGCTGGACGTGGGAGCAAACATAAACATCGGCACGGACGGGCTTAGCTCAAATATGAGCCTAAATTTCTTGGACGAGCTGCGGGCAAATTTACTCATTCACGCCGAATTTGATCCGCTTGAGCTTGCTAAAATTTTGCTTCTAGCATCGACAAAAAACGCGGCAAAGGCGCTAAATTTGGACGCAGGCGAGATAAAAGAGGGCAAGCTGGCCGACCTCGCGCTATACGGCGGTTTTGCAGACGCCGACGCGGCGCAGCTACCGCTCATGCTCATCTTGCATGCCAGAGGCTGCGAGCGGCTATTTGTTGGCGGCGCGGAGGTAAATTTAAACGATTAAGCCGAATTTTACGGTTTAGGCTCTGGCGCGAAAAAATAAAAATGCTAAATTTAAGCTCAAATTTGTGGCTCGTTTCTTAAATCCCGCCCGCTAGCTAAATTTATAAATTTAAATGGTAAAATGCGCCCGAATTTCACGAAAACGACAAATTTAAAGGAAAAAAATGGGATTTTTTAAGTTTATTTTCTCGCCGATCGCGGCGATTTTTAGGTTCATAAACACGTATTTTAAGGCGATGTTGTTTTTGCTCATCGTCTTTTTGATATTTTTTAGCGGCAAAGGCGAGAGCGTAAATCCGCCCAACCTAACCCAGATCAACCTCTCAGGCGCGATCATGGACGCAAACGAGGCGCTAGAAAAGATCGAGGCCGCGCGCAAGGACGCCAACATCAAAGGCGTGCTGCTCTACATCGATAGCCCCGGCGGCGCGCTGGCGCCTAGCGTCGAGCTGCACCTAGCGATCAAAAATCTACGCGCCGCAAAGCCCGTGGTCGCGTATGCGGGCGGGTCGATGACGAGCGGTAGCTACTACGCGGGCGCTGGCGCGAACAAGATTTTAGCAAATCCGGGCGCATTCATCGGATCGATCGGCGTGATAATGCAAGGCGCGGATGCTAGCGAGCTAGCGGCTAAAATCGGCGTCTCGCAGCAAGTCGTAAAAGCGGGCGAGTATAAAGAGGCGGGGACGTTTCTGCGCCCGTGGAGCAAGATCGAGCGCGAGCAACTGCAAGAGCTCGTAAACGCCAGCTACGAGATGTTCGTAAGCGACGTGGCGGCGGATAGAAATCTAGACGCAAACAAAAGCAAAGAGTGGGCCAACGCGCGGGTATTTCTCGCTCGCGATGCGGCAAAACTCGGACTCATCGACGAGGTGAGCGATTATTATTCTGCGCGCGCCGAGCTAGAAAAGCTAAGCGGCGTGGCCGAGCCCGTCTGGGCAAAGCCGTCCGTCTACGAAAAAGCGATGCAAAAATTTATAAATCAGGGCGCAAACTCGCTAATCTCGGCATTTTTTGAAACTAAGGCGAGGTAAATTTAAAGGCGCGCCGTGAAAATAATCTCGAAATTTAAAGACAACTACGACTTTATGGTCTCAAAATACGGCCTTGACTAGACGCTAATCTATGACCGCAGAAACTCGACTCTCGTCGCCGCCGATGAGCTATGGAAACTAAACCAAATAGATCAAATAGATTTTGAGCGAAAACTGGGCGGCTACCGATTTACTGACGGTAAATTTATAAATTTAAACAAAACCGACATCAATGAAGTTCCGCGCCTGCTGCACTCCATCATCTTTATCGGCCAAAATTTGGTCCATATTTTTGCCGCGCAGGGTAAGATTTACACGAGCCTTGATCTTAAAGAAACCGATAACAAAACTGGGATCTTGACGTTTAACGACGGTTTTCGCGCCTATATCGTTTCGCAGTTTCGGCAGATAGGCGATCGCGCCACGAGAGAGGATATTTTGCTCGACATAAAATACCCCCTAGGCGCCACCTGCGAAAAATCGTTAAAAAACATCGTTCGCGACGGTAAAGCGATAAGCGCAGACGAGATTTTAAATGCGCCGATCGTGCTTTTTAAAAAAACGAAAACTACCGACTTTGTAGCGATAAATCCGCAACTTAGAGCGATGGGGCTTTATCTGGATGCTGATTTCGTCTGGCAAAGCCTAGTGGAGTTTTTGTCCGCCAAAAAGGACGCCTCCGCCCCAACAGGCGCGATCCCAAACGATATAAAAATCGCAGGCAAGGGCTTTGACGTAAAACGCTCGTTTCGTCCGAAGATGAAGTAGCGTAGGTAAAATTTGACTTCTTGTTAGGCGCGCGCTCATTTGGATTGAATCTCACGATAAAATTTAAAACAAACTTCGGTAAAGTCCGCCAAACGCAAACAACTAACCAAGCAATCAGACGAGTAAATTTGGTCAAATTTTATATAAATTAGACGCAAATTTACAAAATTTCATGCGATAAATAACCGATTTGCAAGCTAAATTTTGACACGGCAAAACGCAAGCCATTAACTTTATCGCAACGAAATTTACTCAAATTTATCGCAATCAAAAACTCGCTAAAGCTAAATTTGAGCGCAAGCTAAAAGGTCGCCGCCGTCAAATTTAAACCTCCTCAAGCCCCATCAAAAGCCTAATAGCAAGGTTTGCCTCGTGATTTGCGCAGATCGCCACGCGCGCGGCCATGAGCCCCTGTCCTACGCCCGCAGCGTTTTGCAGATCGCCGCACAGATAGACGTTTCGCGCGAATTTGACCGTTTTTATGAGATTTGAGCTAAAGTGCCCCGCCATGCCCGACGCGCCGACGATCTTTTTGTCCCGCAGGCTCGCGCCCGCCTCGTTTACCATCATCGCCTTGCCCGCGACATTGTCAAAGGCCTCGCAGATAATGCTGCACGGCGCGAAAATCTCGGCGACGTTGCTCGCGTCTAGCGTCACGTCGTGCGTCACCACCTCGACAAATGGATTTACCTCGGCGATGAGCTCTTTTAGCGCGTCCGTTTTTTTCATGCCGATGTGGCGGACGAAGTACTGCTGGCGGTTTAGGTTGCTAGGCTCCACGACGTCAAAGTCGGCCAGCACGAGCTTAGCGACTCCCGTGCGGGCAAGGCTTAGCGCGATATTTGAGCCAAGACCGCCAAGTCCCGCCACGCCCACGCAGCCGCTAGCTAGAGCCGCGTTTAGCTCGGGGCTGTTTCTGGAGGCGATCATGGCCTTTAGCACCTCTCGTCCAGGCATCACGCCGCGCCTTATAAATACGACATTTGCGCCATCTTTTATCTCCAAATTTTCCTTCGTCGCAAAGCCGTCCAGGATAAAGATATCCGGCTCGCTAGCGTTAAATTTGGCTAGAAATTTATACATCTCGCCGTTTTTATCGCCCAGAGCCTCGTTTTTTAGCTCCTCCATCGTGTTTGCCGCGACTTTAAATTTCGCTCCGTTTAGCGTTATTTTTTTCATTTTTCTCCTTAAATTTACAAAATCATTTGGCTAAATTTGACGCGCTCTAGCCCAAATCCTGCTCGATCCTATACCATTCGTAAACGTCGCCGCCAAGCTCGCCGTGAAATAGCGGTTTGAGTTTTAAATTTAGCCTAACCGCGGGCGCGTCTAAAAACTCGCTCGAGCGGTAAAGCAGCAGCCATTTTACGCGTTCGTCTAGGGCCTTTAGCGCGTTTTCGCCGCCCTCAAACATCGTTAAGCGCGGCATGAAAGCTTCATTTATGTCGCTTGTTACGTGCACGCTCCTGCTCGCCATGCCAAAAAGCGGTATAGACGCGTCAAACTCGCGCTCGCGCGAGTAGATCATCACGTTTGGGTTTTTGCTGCCCTCTATCAGCCTGGTGTCTAGCCTCGGGCGGTCGGCGCGGACGGTGGCGCCTCCGATAACTAGCAGCTCGGCCGCGCTGCGAAGGCGGTGAGAGTGCGTGCGGCTGGCTAGGTTTGAGATGATTTTGCTCTGCGCGGTGCCGACTGCGACGCCGTTTGCGCTAAGGGCGAGCTTAAAAAAACTAAAATTTCCGCCCTGCCACGCTAGAAACGGCTCAACCAGATCGTCCGCTTCGCGCCGTAGTACGTCAAATTTGACCGCTACGCTGCCGCTTTGCAAGATATGCGCGCCGCCGCTAGCTACGGCGTTTTCGTCTCCTCTAGCGATGACGACTTCGGCAAATTTTAGCCGACTCAAAAGCTCGGCGCATGGCGGGGTTTTGCCACGGTGAGCACAGGGCTCGAGCGTCACGTAGGCCTTGGCGCCCTTTAGCAGATCGCCGTGATTTTGCAGGATGTATTCATACGTGAAATTTGGCTCCAAATCCGCATTTTCAAGCTCTGCAGCGCTTTCAAATTTGACGCCCGAAGCCGCATGATAATCGCGTAAAAAATCGCTCAAAAATGCCTCGCTTTTTTCGCAGAGCGCCAATAAAATCGCGCTTGGCTCGGCGTGTAGAAAGCCCGCCTTTTTATGCGCGGCGACCGAGAGAAGCCTGCCGCCGGCGTCTAAAACCGCGCAACCGACAGCTGGATTTGGGTAGGTTAAAATTTGAAACTCCCAAGCCTTTTTTATGGCTAAAGACATATAAAATTCGTCGTTTATCATCGCTTCCGCCTAGTTAAATTTTGGGGTATTATACTAAAATTTGCGCGGCTAATTTTTAAATTTGACGCCCATATTTTACTGGCTTGCCCGCCAAACCCGCACCCTTACGGCGTAAATTTCGCTCCAAACAATATCAAATTAATCTCACGAAGTCATGTGTATCATAAACCATGAGAAGCTTTTAGTTTCCGAGTGATAATTTTTGCGTGAGAGACGATGAAAGATATGCAGGCCTTTAGCGGCTCTGTCTTGGTCTGCGAGTTTGATAAGAAATTTAGCGGGCAAACGATAGTGGCAAGCCGCACTCTAAACACTAAATTTTTAGGCGAAAAAGAGCAGATGGACGATGCTCTTTTTAACGATGAATTTAGGGTTTTTACGGACGACAAGGTCGAAGCGAGGTATCTTTTGACGCCCGCATTCATGAAGCGCTTGCGCGAATTAAAGATAAAATTTGCGGGAGAGATGGGCGTGAGCGCTGCGTTTATGGACGATAAATTTTATCTATTTTTAAACGGAGCGAAAAATAGATTTGAAACTACGCCATTTTCGCTACCGCCTAGCCTTGAGGACGCCGCGCGGATAAAAAAGGAAATTTCAGAACTTTTATCTATCATAGACGAATTAAATTTAAACCTTGATATTTTTAAGCAAGAGGCAAATTTGACGGTTTAGATGATTGGGGATTTTGTAGATAAAATTAAATCGCAACGTAAATAAGGCAAAATTTAGTACAAATTTGTATCGAGATAAAAGCAGTATTTATGGGATAGAAAGTTAAAAACGGCGTCTTGCCACACAAAACGCCGTTTTATTGTAATATTAGAAACGTTGTCCGATAGTAAATTCAAACGTACTCGTATCGTCGCCGTCTTGCTTTTTGAGCGGTTTGGCAAAGATTAGCTGTAGCGGCCCCATAGGCGTTACCCACTCGATACCTGCGCCCGCACTATATCTACTGATACGTCCGTCGATATAATCCACGATGCCTGGCGCCGTTACGTTTGCGATCCTGCCGCGAATAACGCCGTAGTCAACAAACAGCAATCCGCGCATCTTTACGCGCTCTATTAGCGGGAAGCTAAGTTCTGCCGAGCTGTTAAACGACGTATCGCCGCCCGTCTCGTACCAGCTACCGCTGGCGACTTTGACTTTAGGCGAGACGGTTCTACTCTCAAATCCGCGTAGATTTCTGATGCCGCCTAGATATAGTCTCTCGTTGATAGGCACCCAGCCGCGATCCCAAATTTTGCCAAAGCTTGATTTGAATCTAAAAATAAGGTCGTAGTCCACCCACTCTCTGATACCTTGATACCAGTTGAAATTCGTTCTGCTCTTTAAAAATTTCTCGTCGCCGCCCACGCCCGCAAACTCTAGGCTGGTGCTTGCGATGATACCGGTGCGAGGTAGGTAGTAGTCATCCGTGCTATTATACGTGATAGACGGTATGAGCGAGCTTTTTAGGCTCTTGCCGTCTTTGTACCCGACGGTTTTTAGCACGTCGCTAAGCCCGCTGATACGGCTTTGCTCTATGATGTAACCCAGAGACGCGCTTAGATTTCTAGTTAGTTTTCTGCCTACGACGACGTTTAGACCGTATGATTTCTCATCGTAGTTATTCCAGCTATAGTCGTTAGCATAAAGAGTGCCGCCAAGGCTATATTCGCTATCAAAAAGGCGCGGGTTGGTTAGACCTATCTGCCCGGAGAGCTCGTTATCGCTCCTATCTACGCTTATGACGCCTTTCAAGCCGCTACCAAATACGTTCGTATCAGACACGCTCGCGTTAAGTAGCAAACCGTCCGAGCTACCGTAGCCGATACCGCCGCTGATCGAGCCCGTGGAGGCCTCTTTACTTTTACGAGTAAGTCAACTTGGTTTGCTCCGACGCGCTGCTCCTCGATCTCAACCTCGTCAAAATAACTCGTTCGCCTTAGAGCGTCCTTGCTGTCTTGCAGGTCTGTTCTACTGTATAAATTTCCCTCCGTGAGGTATAGCTCGCGTCTAACGACCCTATCCACGGTTCTGTCGTTACCTGAAATTTGCACGTTTCTTATATATACTTTTTCGTCCGGTAAAACCTCATAGACGATACTAACAGTCTTGTCCTCGACATTTTTCTCGGTTTTTGGATTTATCCTTACAAACGCGTAGCCCTTATCCGCTACCATATCGTCGAGCTTTTTCATGTCTTGCCTTAGGCGAGCGGAGTTCATCACGTCGCCGCTCTCTAGCCTAAAGTCTTTTAAAATTTTCTCTTTATCAAGCTCTAAAAACTCAGGCGCTTCGATATCTACGCTAGATACCCTATACTGCTCGCCCTCGGTCACGTAGTAGGTGAGGTCTGCGGTGTAGTTATCCATATAGGCGTTTAGATACGGGTTTGAGACGGTGGCGTCTAGGTAGCCTTTTTGGTAGTATTTGTCTTGGATTCTCGCAGGATCGTTTGGTAGCTCGAAAAGCTTAACCTTACCGTCGTTTCTACCCCACATCCAGCCCATAAATTCGCGCTCTTTATTCGCTACCACAGGCTCCACGTCGTCATAATCAAAAAGCTTTGCGCCAACTAAATTTACGTTTTCTATTATGATATTTTCGCCGCGATTTATGTTCATCGTGACAAAAAGGCTGCTTTCATTGCCCGCTACCGGCTCTTTTGTTACGTCCACGATAGTGTCAAAGTATCCTTTTGACTCGTAATACTGCCTGATGCGCTCTTTTGCGCGCTCGATAGCTAGCTCGTCGTACATATTGCCTTGTTTGATATTGATTAGCCCGTCGATAGCGGTTTTATCGTTAGTCACTACGCCCTTGATATCGATACGAGCGATGCTAGGCTTTTCTTTTACCGTTACGGTTACGTCGCCGCCCTCGTTTTCGATATATATATCGTCGAAATAGCCCTGCCTAAACAGCTTTGCGATCGCCCTATCCGTACTATCGCCGTTTAGATCGTCGCCGACTTTTAGCCCCATTATCTCCTTTGCAGTTTCTGGAGACAGATGCACAAGACCTTTAAATTTATGGAAGTTATCTGCTGGGCATTTGCCAAAACAGCACCCAGAAGTAGTAGAAAAACGCTTTTTTTCATTTATTTAACCTAAAAGTGATGATAAGGCTGTATAATAGCACATTTTATTTTTAAACAATATAAATTTAAAAGGTGAATTTATGAAAATCGGTATCGTAGGCCTAGGACTCATCGGCGGCTCGCTAGGTCTTAGCCTAAAAAACGAAAAACTAATCAGCTGCGTTAGCGGCATGGATCTAAACAAAGAGCACGAAAAACAAGCCATTGAGCTCGGTCTCGTGCATGAATTTTAACTCTTGAGCAGATGAAGCAAAAATGCGATATGATATTTCTAGCCATCCCCGTCGAAGGCATCATCAAAATCGTTAAAGAATTTGAAGGTATCGGCGAAAACACGACTATCGTCGATCTTGGTAGCACCAAGCAAAAAATAATCGAAGCGGTGCCCGAGAGCATCAGGCAAATTTCATCCCCGCGCACCCGATGGCGGGCACGGAATACTCCGGTCCGACTGCCGCGTTTTCTGGGCTTTTTAAAGACGCCGTCGTAGCTATCTGCGACTTTAAAGAAAGCGGCGAGATGCACGTCAAGCGCTCGGTCGAGCTATTTTCACACCTAGGCATGAAGATCATTTTTATGAGCGCGGCGGAGCACGACCATCACGCCAGCGTCATCTCTCACCTGCCCCACGCCATCAGCTTTTCGCTAGCTAGCAGCGTACTAAAAAAGGAAAACAAAAAAAATATCATCGCGCTAAGCGGCACGGGATTTAACGGCATGATCAGGATCGCCAAAAGCTCGCCAGTGATGTGGACGGATATCTTTAAACAAAACAAGCAAAATTTGATAAATTCGATAGACCTTTTCAAAAAAGAGCTGGAACGAATGCGAAAATTTAATCAAAAACGAGAAGTGGGACGAGCTGCGAGAATGGATGGGCGAAGCAGAAAAATACGCGAAACTTTTATAAATTGGGGCGGCAATTTACCCTTAAATTTATCGGCTTTTTTAGTAAAATCGGTTCGTCTTTAAGATTTTAGGAGATTTTTTATGAGAAGACGCTGGCAATCTCGGAATGATATTTTTTCGGCCATCTATTTATTTTACTTTTGAGTTGCGGCGATTAGCTTTTTTTATTTACCTTCAAAAACAGGTTTTGGAACGCGGAAGCACCGAGCATAGCTATCTCAGATCAAACTTTACTGGAATCTAACCTCGCCTCTTACCGATCAAAATAACCCCGACGGAAGGCGGGCGTGAAATCGGTTAAAATTTCGCTTATAGGACGAAAAAGGCGCGTAAATTTATTGACTCAAAAATTTGAAGCGCCGTCTGAGACTTCGTCGGATTTAAATTTAACCTTTCCGGAAAACGGGATTTGGCGCACAAAAAGATACTACAACAGATCCGTGATTCGAGGCCACGGCATACTAGCAACATGGGGGATTTTTCCTGCGGCACACGCAAAAAAAAAGAGGTCAAAATCACCGTCGATAACAAAAAACCCGACGTAAACATCCTAAACCACTCATACGCCATCACCAAAGGCGGTGAGCGGGCGACGGTCGTGTTTAAAGGCGACTGATGAAATGCTAAAAGAAGGTCTTATCGAGACAAACTATGGTATAAAATTTATCCCGAGCAATTCGTAAAAGACGGCTATTCGCCTCGCTAGTAGCTTGGGCGCGGCGCAGCAGGCTCGTTTGGCGCCGACGTCGTGGCGCTTGACGCAGCGGGAAATATAACCAAAAGCAAGATAAGATTTTTCTACCAA